>NC_012590.1:697547-1395094 GCF_000022905.1 Corynebacterium aurimucosum ATCC 700975
AGCAACGGACATGGCGACACCAAGCCACGGGTGAATCTGCTCAATCATGGCCAGCGTTGGCATCTCAGCCTCGGTGATCGGGCCCACGGAGACGTAGAGGCCACCGACGAGGACCGCCAGCAGGAATAGGAAGCACAGGCCGCCGAGGATGCCGCCGTAGCCCACTTCCTTAGCATCGAGGAAGTTACCGCCAATAACGATCATCATGGAGACCACGACGATGACGTTAAGACCCAGGTTATTGATAGAGGAGACCCACCAGTTCGGCAGCGTGGTGGGAATGGTCTGTGCCTGATCGTTGAGGTGCGACCAATCGGGGTTGGACGTGAGCACGGTATAGACCGTGCCGATGGTGAGCAGGACGATGATGAACGGGGTGATAGCGCCGATGGCGATGGTTACCTTGTCCACGTCGAGCAGGCCAGTCAGCAGCGTGAGCACGAGCATGAGGACCGCGCCGATCCACACCGGCCAGCCCCACTGCTGGTTGAGGTTGGCACCGGCACCGGCGAACATGGCGAAGCCGATGCAGAAGAGACAGGTCAGCGTGGCGAAGTCGAGGACCTTCGACACAATGGGGGTGGACACCGCGTTGAAGACGGAGGTGTGCTCCTTGGCGCGGTGATAAGAACCTAGTTGGAGAATAGTGATACCGGAGATGGTCATCGCCAGTGCGGCAACGATGGCACCGACGATGCCCATGTTGCCGAAGGCAACGAAGTATTGAAGGGCCTCGCGGCCGGAAGCGAAGGAGGCACCCGCGAGTACGCCGATGAAGGCCATCGCGATGCCGAATGAGCGTTTAAGCATGGTGAACCTAACTTTAGGTGGACAGAAATAGCTACTTATGCAAACGGGGCAGGCTGCCTTTGAAGGTGCCTGCCCCGTGCGTGATGGAGCGGAAGCTTCTAGTTCGCTGCCGCCTTGATGAACTCGGCGACGACTGCGAGCTCTTCCTCGCCGCGGTCAATGACACCGGCGGAGGTGAACAGCCCGTGGTGGTAGCCCAGAAGGTGCTTGTGCGTGACGTCGACGCCCGCCTTCGCCAGCTTGCCGGCGTACTCGATGCCCTCGTCCGCGAGCGGATCGTTATCCACCGTGATCACGAGTGACGGGGGCAGGCCCTCCGGTAGCTCTTCTAGCAACAGCGGGGAGAGATCCGTTGCCGTGCGCTGTGCCTCCTCCGTGACGAAGGTATCGATGAACCAGCGCATGGTGTCAGATGCCAGCGGGAAGCCCTCCTCCAAGCGCTTGTAGGAGGCACCGTTCTCGGTTCGCTCGCGGGAGCAATCCGTGATGGGGTAGAGCAGGATCTGGGAGCTGAGCTTGGCGACGTCTTCTTCGCCCACGAACTCGTTCGCCAGGGTAGCGGCGAGCTGGCCGCCGGCCGAGTCACCCGCTACCGCGATGGAGGTCACGGTCAGCCCGTGCTCGGCCTCAGGGTTGGACAACCAGCGGTAGGCAGCGCGGCAATCGTCGATAGCCGCCGGGTAGGTGTGCTCCGGGGCAAGGCGATAGTCCACCGCAACGACCGGGAGACCGGTCAGCACCGCGATACGGCGTACCGAGGAGTGGTGGGTCTCCAGGTTGCCCATGAGCCAGCCGCCGCCGTGCATGTAGAGCACCGCTGGGGTCTCCTGGCCGCGCTCCGCCTCCGGGCGGGGGTCGTAGAGGCGAACTTGGAACTGGTCAACCTGGAAATCCGTGGTCGCGGGTTCCTTCTCCTCGTGGAGCGGGTTGGCGTGGGCCGAGGCTACGTAGTTCTCACGCACCTGCGGGATGGGGAAGTTATGGAAGGACTTCGCCCCACCATCGCGGAAAGGTTTCAGCGCCTTCCACGCATCCTCAGCGACGGGACGCCCGGAAAAATCGTCGTGCAGAGTGTGCATTGTGAACTACCTCCTAGACCAGCTCGTAGTCGTTGAGCTCGAGCTTGTCGGTCAGCTCGTAGTACTCAGCGACGTTGCCGGACCAGTTGTTGATGACGCGGCCTTCTTCGTTCTTGTACCAGGAGGAGCAGTCAGCGGAGAACGCAGATGCCTCGAGCTCCTTCTGGATCTTGGTGTTGAACTCGTCGATGACGTTCTTCTTCACGTCGAGGGCTGCCTCCGGGTTCTCGCGCAGGTAAGCAACGGCCTGGGAGATGTAGCGGTCCTGTGCCTCGAGCATGGCCACCACGGAGTGGTGGTTGAGGTTGGTGTTCGGGCCATAGAGCATGAAGAAGTTCGGGAAGCCGTCCACGGTCATGCCCAGGTAAGCCTCCGGGGAGTTACCCCAGCGCTCGCGCAGGTCGACGCCATCGCGGCCAGCAATCGGCAAATCACCCTGGAACTCCTGGGAGTGGAAGCCGGTGGCGTAGATGACCACGTCAAAGTCGTGCTCTGCTCCGTCATCGGTGCGGATGCCGGTCTCGGTGAACTTCTCGATGCCAGCGGTGATGAGCTCTACGTTGTCACGGTTGAAGGTGGGGTAGAAGTCATCGGAGCGCAGAATACGCTTGCAGCCGAAGGCGAAGGTCGGGGTGAGCTTCTCCACCAACTCCGGGTCATTGACCTGGGATCGCAGGTGCTCCATGGCCTGCTCGACACCCTCGGCAGCGGAATCGGTGCCCTTGCGGGTGCGGTCGAAGCCCTCCTCGCGGACCTCGTGGATCTCCTGGCGGATGGCGCGGTAGGAATCCGGGTTCTCCTGGAACTCCTTGAGCTCCTCATCGGTGAAGATGACCTGGTTACGCGGCAGGATGTAGTTAGCGGAGCGCTGGAACACGGAGAGCTTCTCCGCCACCTTTGCTACCTCCGGAACCAGCTGGACAGCGGAAGCCGCGTTACCGATGACGGCGACCTTCTTGCCTGCCAGGTCAACGTCGTGGTTCCACTCAGCGGAGTGGAACTGCACGCCCTGGAATGCCTCGCGGTTCGGGAAGTTCGGAACCTTCGGCTTGGAGAGCTGGCCCCATGCGCCGACGAAGACGCGACCGTAGTAGGTCTCGCCGTTGGCCTCGATCTCCCATGCCTTGAGGTCTTCCTTCCACTCGGCGTTGGTGATGCGGTGGTTGAACTTGATGTGGTCGTAGAGGTTGAATTCCTTGGCAAGAGCCTTGAGGTAGCCCTGCATCTCGTCCTGACCGGCGAACATGCGGGAGACGCCGAGGTTGAGGAAGTAGGAGTAGCAGTAGATCAGAGCCTGGGTATCGCAGGCAGCGCCCGGGTAGGTGTTGTCGCGCCAGACGCCGCCGACCTCGTCGGCAGCCTCGAGGATGAGGAAGTCCTTCTGCTCGTCGCGGACCAGCTGGGCGCCCATGCCCAGTCCGCCGTAGCCGGTGCCGAGGATGATGCAATCGTAGATCTTCATAGTGGTGTATCTCCTTTAAGACGTTGGTGGTTCGGGTTAGTTCGCGCGGATGGCTTCAGCCAGGACCTGGAGGCCGTCACGCAGGGTGGACTCGTTGATGACCAGCGGCGGCAAGAGGCGGATGACGTTGCCGTCGAGGCCACAGGTGAGGATGAGTACGCCCTGCTCGCGGCAGGTCTTGGCCACCTTGGCGGTGAGGTCAGCGTTCGGCTGGTTGTTGTCGTCAACCAGCTCGATGGCGATCATGGCGCCGCGGCCGCGGACCTCGGCAACGGTGGTGAGCTCGAGCAGCGGCTCTAGCTCCTCGCGGATGATGGCCTCGATCTCGCGGGCGCGGGAAGCCAGATCCAGTTCCTCCATCTCCTCGAAAGCTGCCAGGGAAGCGGCACATGCCACCGGGTTACCGGCGTAGGTGCCACCCAGGGAGCCCGGGTCCGGGGCATCCATGATTTCTGCACGGCCGGTCACAGCGGACAGCGGTATGCCGCCGCCCACGCCCTTGGCGGTGGTGATGAGGTCCGGGATGATGCCCTCGTCATCGCAGGCGAACCATGAGCCAGTGCGGCAGATGCCGGCCTGAATTTCATCGGCGATGAAGACAACACCGTTGTCGGTGCACCATTCCTGCAGTGCCGGGAGGAAACCCTTGGCCGGCTCAACGAAGCCGCCCTCGCCCTGAACCGGCTCGATGATGACGGCAGCCAGCTCTTCGGTGCCGACGTACTGCTCGATGTAGCGCAGGGTGCGCGCTGCTGCCTGCTTGCCGTCGAGGCCGTCGCGCAGCGGGTAGGACATCGGCGCGCGGTAGATATCAGCGGCCAGGGTGCCAAAGCCCTGCTTGTAGGGCTTGTTCTTGGCGGTCATGGTCATGGTGAGGTTGGTACGGCCGTGGAAGGCGCCGTCGAAGACCACAACGCGGTTCTTGCCGGTGTAGCGGCGAGCGATCTTGATGGCGTTCTCCACTGCCTCCGCGCCGGTGGAGAAGAGGCAGGTCTTCTTCTCGTGGGTGCCCGGGGTCAGCTCGTTAAGCTTCTTGCAGACATCAACGAAGCCCTGGTACGGAGCGTTGAGGAAGCAGGTGTGGGTGAGGTGGCTGGCGGCCTCGGCGACGGCCTTGACAACGCGCTCGTTGGAGGCGCCGACGGAGGTCACGGCGATGCCGGATGCGAAGTCGACGATGGTGTTCCCGTCGACGTCGACAAGCACGCCACCGTCACCGTCGGTGATGTAGGAGGGATAGCCCGGGATGACGCCAGCGGCGACGTCTGCTTCACGGGCGGCATTCAGCTCCTGGCTGCGGGGGCCAGGGATTGCGGTGGAGACATTCCGCTCCTGGGGGAGGCGGTGCTTGAGGTCCTGCATGCTGTCTGCTCCTTAATGCTCGGAATTTTTTATGACGTGGGTCATTCTGGCGGCTAAACTTCATAAGGGCCATAGACAACTGGGTGAAAGAATGGTGAGAAATTGTCCACAATGGATACGGGGGTAGCGGTTGGGCTGGAAGAGGGAAGTGTTTCCCTGAGATGGTTTGCTAATCAACCCGATCTGGGGATAGAAATTCTGCACGATTGTGGGCGCCCTTTTTCCGTGATGCACCCGTGTGAACTGCGCGATCCACGAGAATTCGTGGGCTCTGGTGCGGTCATCCTGCTTACTGGTATGGCCTTCGAAGGAAAGCCGGAAGAGCTGTCGGAGTACATCCACAGGGTGGCCGAGGGCGGGGTAACGGGGGTGGGCTTTGGCGTTGGTCTCGCCTTTGCCGAGGTTCCGCCCGCCATGGTGGAGGCCGCCCGGGAATGCGATATTTCGCTCTTCACGGTGGCGCGGCGCGTTCCCTTCGTCTCGGTGCTCGCGCGTCTCCACGACGAGCTACAGCGCCAGCGTGAGGAAGGCCTGGAACTCTTCATTGCGCAGCAGGGCGCGCTTAACGACGCCGCCATCGCCGGCCTCGACTCCCTCGTGGATAAGACCGGCCGACTTTTGGGTGCGCACTGTTGCCTCGTGGATAAGGACGGACGGGTCTTCGCGCAGTCGAGTCACCCCGGCCTGCCCCCAGTGGACTGGGCTCCGGTGATTGCCGATACTCGCGCTCAGAACTTCTACGCCGCACGCCGCGTGGGAGGATGGAATGTCTTGGCCCAGCGTTTGGCCGACCACGGTGCGCGCTCCTTCGGACTGCTGGCGGTGGCGCGTGAGAGTTTCGGTGTGAACGAGCGCGCGCTGCTCAAGCAGGCTGCAGGTCTAGCGGAACTCACGGTGAAGCGCCCGCAGGAGCTTCGGCGCACCCAAAACGAACTCAACTCCATGGCCATGGCTATTCAGTTGGGCATGGATCAGCCGGAAGATCCCATGCGCCGTATCTTCCACATGGTGGGTGACGCGCAGGGCCGGGTGCGGCCGGTCCTGGTGAAATCTGAGGGGGAGCGCGCCCACCAGCGCTTCATTCAGGCTTTGGATGCCCGCCTGCAGGACCACGGGCGCTTGCTTTTCGAGTACACGCTGGATAAATCCTCCAGCCTCCTGCTCTTTAGGGGAAGCCGTTCGATGAAGAACTTGCAAGACTTGTTGCGCGATATTCGCGGAAGCAAGCGCATCGTCGTGGGGCAACCCATGCCGTGGGGCGAGTTGGGAGTTGGAGCTGTCCGTGAATTGGAATCCTTCGCCTTTGGGCTCCAACCCGGGATGTTGGCGGGGCCAGAATCGCGGACGCTGAGCTGGACCAGGGATCCCAGGGTCAAGGGCGCGGTGCACAATCGCGCCGAAGAAACCTGGGGCAAGGTGCGCGCCCACGACGCGGAGCACGGCACCGAATTGGCAGAAACCCTGGAGGTCTACCTGCGCGCGGGCGGGCATGTGAGCCGCACCGCTGAGGAGCTGCATTCGCATCGGCATACCGTGCGCAAGCGCATCGCGGACTTGGAGGATCTCCTCGAAGTCGACCTCAAGGATCCTCTCGTGGCAGCGGAGCTGCTCATCCTCGGGGTCAGCGTTCCGGATTGAGGCCTTAAAGGTCAGCTAAGAGTCAATACTGAGTAAGAGAAGCTCCGCGCGGGTTACAGGGTTGGCCAAGTCCACGCCGCAGAGTTGCTCCACTTTATCCAGCCGAGCGCGCACGGTGTGCCGGTGAACCCCAAGCTCCGCGGCGGCGGTGGCCAGGTTGGCGTTGCCCACGAGGAAGGCACGCAAAGTAGCGAGCAACTCCGTATTGTGCTGAGCATCGTGTTCGGCCAAACGGTTGACCGTGGCCGCGCGCCGGGCGCCGAGGGCCTCCGAGACGCCGGGTTCCGCCAGCCAGGTAGGCGCAGCAGAATCAAAGGCCGCTACGGTGCCAAGGGGCAGGCTGCGCGCATGGCTTTGAAGAGAAGACAACAGTGCTGGGTTCAGCTCCTGCCACGCAACACCCCGAAGGGCGGAGACGCGAAGGTAGCGCGACTGTTTCTTGAACAGGTGTGAGGTTGCGGTTCCCGGAGGAAGCATGAGAAGTGCAGAATCCTGTTCCGGGCGGACGAAGCTGTGCGGCTCGGCCTTGCCGATCTCACTCACTATGCGCGCGAGGCGCGAGGGGGTCGAGGCTGTGACATAGATAACATCCGTGAGATCGTGGCTAGCAATCAAGTGAAAGGCCGCGTGCAGGGCGGGGGAGTCAACGCCGGCGAGCTGGGCATCAAGCGCTAGCGCCCCGAGAATAGCGTGGCTATTGCCATCGGGGTGATCAAGCAGCAGGCTGGCCAGACCCGAAAGATGCCGGATGAGCGCGCGCGAATAAGAATCGAACTTCTCCGAGCGCCTGGCGGCGACGGCCCAACGCCGGCCCGCGGAGCCGAAGGTGCTGGTGATGGTGGCACCTGTGCTTGTCGACGTCCCCGTGCCCCGCCCCGTCTGCTCCGCGGCCTCCACTGCGGCGCTGGCTGCGCTGAGCTGCTCCGCATCTCTCTGGCTGAGCACCGCTCCGGAAGAACTAGCTACCGCTACAGCGGCGCTGAGTTGATTGCTCGCCTCATCGATGAGCGCTTGGATGCCCGACACAGCTGCGTGATTGAGGCGCTCTTGTTGGCGGTGGAAGGTGAAGTGCGCATTGTTTTCGAGGCGCGCTTGTTCCTGGGCTACCGCAGTAGTGATGGACACGAAGCGGGTGGCGCGCGGGATCTCAAAAAGGGTGAGGTGGTGTTGGGAACAAGCGCGGGTCAGCGCGGGTGGTACCTCGGCGAAGGCGAGTCCGGTACCGAAACCAATGCCGTGTACCCCGGCTGCGGCGAGAGCAGCGGCATAGTGCTCGAAGCCTTCCGGGTCGTCGCGGAAAACGAGCCCCAGAGTGAGCATGAGCGCGCCGGGAGAGGTGAACTCGGTGGGGTCCGCGAGCTCTGACGCATGGATGGTGCTGAACGCGGGTTTGCCCTCAACGAGCGGGCGCAGGTTCAGCGAGTGCTGGTTGGTGAGCCAGCGGAAGGAAATCTCACTCATGGTGGACAGGCTACACAGTTATAGGTGCAAAATTTATACACCCTGTCGATAGTGCCGCAAGGGTGGTAGGGGCCACACTAAAGGGCATCCTATTCATCCGAACACAAAAGGAAGACCATGCAGGAACTTCAGTACCACATTGAGCAGTCCCGCCACCTGGGCCAGCAGGTCCCGGGTCCGAAGAGCGCCGCCCTGGATGAGCGTCGCAAGAATGCCCTTCCCGCGGGCATGGCGCCCTCGCTTCCGGGCTACGTGGTGGATGCGGATGGCGGCATTCTTGCCGATGCTGACGGCAACCGCTTCATCGACCTTGCCTCCGGCATCGCCGTGACCTCCGCTGGCGCTTCCAACCCGGCCGTCGTGGCCGCGGTGCAGGAAGCCGTCGCGCACTTCACCCACACCTCCTTCACCATCTCTCCGTACGAGTCCTACGTGGCCGTGGCAGAAAAACTCAACGAGGTCACCCCGGGTGATCACCCGAAGAAGACCGCGCTGTTCAACTCCGGCGCGGAGGCCGTTGAGAACGCCGTGAAGATTGCCCGTAACTACACCGGCAAGCGCGGCGTTGTCGTCATGGACCGTGCCTTCCACGGCCGCACTAACCTGACCATGGCGATGACCGCCAAGCAGTCGCCCTACAAGAACGGCTTCGGCCCCTTCGCGCCGGAGATTTACCGCGCACCGATGTCCTACCCCCTGCGTGACGGCCTGAGTGGTGCTGAGGCTGCCAAGAAGACCATCACCATGATTGAGCAGGAAGTCGGCGCAGCCAACCTGGCCTGCGTTGTTGCTGAGCCGATTCAGGGCGAGGGCGGCTTCGTCGTCCCGGCCGAGGGCTACCTCGCAGCAATCCAGAAGTGGTGCAACGAGAACGACGTGGTCTTCATCGTCGACGAGATTCAGGCAGGCATGATGCGTACCGGCACCTGGTTCGCTTCCGACCATGAGGGCATCGTTCCGGACATGGTGACCATTGCGAAGGGCATTGCCTCCGGCATGCCGCTGTCCGCAGTGACCGGCCGTGCAGAAATCATGGATGCCCCGCAGCCGGGTGGCCTGGGCGGTACCTACACCGGCAACCCGGTGGCCTGTGCTGCTGCGCTGGCGACCTTCAAGGAATTCGAAGAGAAGGACTTCGGTGCGCGTGCTCAGAACCTGGAGAAGGTTGCCCGCGAGGAGCTGGAACCCATTCTGGGCGATGAGCGCGTGGCCGAGTTCCGCGGCCGCGGCGCCATGCTGGCCCTCGAATTCGTCACCGCTGAGGGCGAGCCGGACTCCGAGCTGGTGCACAAGATTGCCGACGCCGCCAAGGCCGAAGGCGTCCTGCTGCTGACCTGCGGCCTCGACCACAACGTCATCCGCTTCCTGCCTTCCCTGGCTATCCCGGAAGACCTGTGGCGTGAGGCGCTGCAGGTCGTCGTCAAGCAGTTCAACGAGTACAAGTAGTTGACTTTTTCGCTCACCCGGATCTTTCCGGGTGAGCTCCTGTTTTATTAGTCCTTAGTTATCGGAGAAATCTTTGTCCAACAACATTTCTGTGCCGCAGAAGGATGAGTCCACGGCGGAGTTCAAACCCGCGCTGTCCTTCGTGCAGGGCATCGCCCTTATCTTCGGCACCAACATCGGTGCTGGAGTCCTCTCTATTCCTTATGCTGCCCGCAACGGAGGGTTCCTCGCACTCGTTATTGCTCTGCTGATAGCAGGTACCCTCACGACCATTTCCATGCTGTACGTGGCGGAGACAGCCATGCGCACCAAGGCGCCGCTGCAGGTTTCCGGATTGGCGGAGCATTACCTGGGGCAGTGGGGCCGCTGGCTGGTATTCGTGGCCATCATCGTCAACGGTATCGGCGCGCTCATTGCCTATGCCGCTGGTTCAGGTGACTTGATCAACAATATCTTCGGGTTACCGCCGCTTCTCGGCACACTGATCTTCTTCGGCTTCGGTTCCTGGGTGATGTACCGCGGCCTGCACACCACGGGTGCGGCCGAGGGTGCCATTACTGCCGGTATGGTGATCATTATCGCGGTGCTGTGTGGATGGACAATCCTGGGCCCAGGTATCAAGGCAGAGAACCTGTTGGTTCTTCATCCTTTCTTCATCGTTCCGATTCTGAACCTCGCGGTCTTCTCCTTCTTGGCGCAGTACGTGGTCCCGGAGCTGGTGCAAGGTATGGACCCGGCCAAGCCAC
Source organism: Corynebacterium aurimucosum ATCC 700975 (assembly GCF_000022905.1). Lineage (NCBI taxonomy): Bacteria > Bacillati > Actinomycetota > Actinomycetes > Mycobacteriales > Corynebacteriaceae > Corynebacterium > Corynebacterium aurimucosum. Next base: position 707,552 of record NC_012590.1, read on the forward strand.
AGCAGACCGCGCGGGCAATTGTGCTCGGCATGGTGGTGACGGGCTTTACCTTGGCGTTGGTTCCTTTTGCCGCCCTTGGTCTGCTCGGCATGGAGGTCACCGAGGTGGTGACCATTGCCTGGGGTGAGGCCCTTGGCCCGGTGGCCTACTACTTGGCAAACATCTTTGCGCTGGCGGCCATGCTGACGTCGTTCTTGGCGATTGGTTTTACCACCATGCGCAACGTCTTGGACATCTTCCACTGGGAAGGAGTGAAGGGACAGCGCATCGTGGCGGTGGCCCTGACGGTTGTTCCGCCCCTGGTGATTTCCATTGCTGGTCTCGGCGGCTTCGTTGCGGCGTTGTCCTATGCAGGTGGTTTCGCGGGCGCCATCATGTCCGTTATCCCAGTGATGCTGTTGCACGCTTCCCGGAAGAAAGGAGACCGCGACCCAGGCTGGAACGTGGGCGGACTCGCACACCCGTTAATTCAGGGCACCATCATCGTGGTCTACGTCTTGGCATTCATCTACTCGATCATTTCCATCCTCGGGTTGGTGCCGGCAGGCTGGGCTTAAAGCCGACTTTTAGACGCGGCACCCCGCCTAGTTGCCAAAGTTCTGGCCAGATCTTGAGTCAGGAGCGAGGGTTTTGGCAGAACGGGCAGTTGTAGCCCGGGCCTGGATCTAGACTGTGCCGAAAACACGAGAAGGCTGGGCCGCTCCCCGTATCAAGGAGCGGCCCAGCCTGTCGGCGTGCGACATAGGCTGTGGCTTTGAAGGCTATGGCCTAGAAGATGCCGTGGTTATGAAGTGCCTCGTCATCGGAGGGGACCTCAGAAATGGCATCCCACATTTCGACGAGCTTGCCGTCCTCGACGCGCCACAGCTCGCAATAGGAATGGCGCGCACCGGCGATGCTGCCTTCGGAATGGGTCAGAACGAACTGTCCTTGTGCAACCGTGCGGTGGATGCGCTCATACTCCAGACCTTCGCCATCCTCCTTCAGCTTGGTGAGGAAATCAACGCAGTTTTGGGCACCATCGGCGATATCAGGGGAATGCTGGGCAAATTGATCATCGCGGGTGTTGTCGATGAAACCGGAGTAGTCACCGCCGATGAGAGAGCGGGTGAAGAACTCGATGACGAACTCTCGGTTCTGCTCGGTGACGCTCTCATCACCGATCTCGGTGGCGCCATCGAGCTGCGTGCGGCCGCTTGCGTTCGGTTCTGCCAGGGGAACGAGGTTGTCCCAGTGCTCGACAATCTTGTCGCCCTCGACGCGGTAAATATCGAAACCGACGAAGGGCTCATCCTCGATGCCATCGAAGCGGCCATGCAAAGCGACGAGGCCGTTGGCTTCGTCGGCAATCACCCGGGCGTTGGTGTACTTCAGGCCCTCGCCCAGATCCGCGACAAACTTCTTGAGACCTTCTGCATCATTAGCGATGAGGGGAGAGTGCTCCACGAAGTTGTCGGCGAAGTGCTTGTCCAGGACAGAGGTATCGTGGCCGTCGAAAAGCGCGGTGTGGACCTCGAGAACGAAGTTTCCTAGTGACGTCATGGGATCTCCTTAGTTGGCCACGAAGTAGGTGCGCTTGTTGACGAACTCATCCATGCCGTAGGGGCCCAGCTCGCGGCCGTAGCCGGAGTTCTTCACACCACCGAACGGGACCTCGGCGCCCTCCGCCGCGTAGGTGTTGACGTTGGACATGCCGACCTCCAGGCGCTGGGCAATCTTCTCGGCGCGTTCGACGTCCTTGGAGAAGACGCAACCGCCCAGGCCGTACTGGGTGTCGTTGGCCAGCTCGAGAGCCTCGTCATCGCTGCTGACCTTGAACACGGTCGCCACGGGGCCGAAGAGTTCTTCGTAGTAAACATCAGAGCCAACCGGGACATCGGTCAGCACTGCAGGGCTGAAGTAAGAGGACTTCTCATCCGCCAGCTCACCGCCGACGTGCAGGGTGGCGCCGGCGGCCACGATGCGGTCGATCTGATCCTTGAGGTTTTCTGCCGCGCTGCGCGAAGACAACGGGGTGTAGACAGTTTCGGAAGCCTCCTGCGGGGTACCCGGCTTCATGGCCTTCGCGAGCTCGACCAGCTCAGCGACGAACTCGTCGTAGATATCCTCCATCACAATCAGGCGCTTGTTGGAGTTGCACGCCTGGCCGGTGTTGTACATGCGGGTCTCCCACGCATCCTTGGCTGCCTGCTTGACGTCATCGGTGTCGAGGATGACGTAAGGATCGGAGCCACCGAGCTCCAGTACTGCCTTCTTGAGGCTCTTCGCAGCCAGAGAGCCCACCGCAGCGCCAGCGCGCTCGGAACCGGTGAGCGAAACACCGCGCAGCTCCTTGTGCTCGATGATCTTCTCTGCCTGCTCGTGGGTAGCGAAGACGTTGGTGTAGACCCCCTTGGGCACGCCGGCGTCATCCATGATCTTCTGGATAGCAAGCGCGGAGCGCGGGCAGATGGTGGCGTGCTTCAAGACGATGGTGTTGCCCAGCATCAGGTTCGGGGCGGCGAAGCGCGCGACCTGGTAGTAGGGGAAGTTCCACGGCATGATGCCCAGCAGAGCGCCGATGGGGCGGCGCTGGATGTAGCCCTTGCCGTCCATCTCGACGGGGATTTCCTCGTCGGCGGCGAACTTCGGGCCGTTGTCGGCGTAGTAGGCAAAGATAGCGCCGCTGAACTCAGCCTCCTCGAGGCCCTCGGAGACCGGCTTGCCCATTTCGGTTGCAATGATCTCAGCGAGCTCATCCTTGCGCTCTTCGAAGAGCTCGGCAACGCGCGTGACTAGCTTGGCGCGCTCCTCGATCGGGGTATCGCGCCAACTGAGGAATGCCTCGTGCGCGCCATCAACGGCGGCCAGGATTTCCTGGTCAGTGGCGTGGTCAAAAGTCTCAAGAACCTCACCGGTAGCGGGGTTTTCTACGCGAAATCCGGACATTGCTTCATCCTCCAATGATTGAAGTGTGTATGGGTTGCACCCCATTATGGGGCGGATTGTGACTTATTGCAAGGGTTCTGCACTTTATGTCATTTGTCTCAGTATTGGCTTATGGGGTACTTGGACTGAGGGGGTGAAAGGAGGCCACTTAGCCCCGCCAGGGCTCAATGCCCGCGCGCCGCCAGGCCTCCAAGAACTGGGTGGTCTCGGCCTCATCGGTGATGGACACGCGCACGCCTTCGTCGAGGTAGCGGCGGATGACCACGCCTTCATCGAGCATCTTCGTTTCCACCTCCGCGGCATCTGCGCGCGGCAGCCACACAAAGTTGCCGTAGGACTTCTCGGCCCCCAGCTCCGCGCAGACGCGGTCGCGTTGTGCTTTGGTGATCTCGACGGCGTCGGCAAGCTCGTCGTGGCGCTTGAGCACTTCCACGGCCGCGGTTTCCGCCATGGCGGTCACCGTCAGCGGCAGGGAGAGCTGACGCAGAGCATTGATGATCTCTTCGCCTGCCACCGCGTAGCCCACGCGCATGCCGGCCAAGCCCCAGGCCTTGGAGAAGGTGCGCACGCCGAGCAGGTTGGGGTAGCGCTGGTATTCCTCGACGGAATCCGGGGTATCGGGGGCGTCGTTGTATTCCCAGTAAGCCTCATCCAGCAGCACGACGACGTCCTTAGGCACCCTGTCCATGAAGGCGCGGAATTCACCGCGCGTGATGACGGTGCCCGTCGGGTTATTGGGATTGCACAGAATGATGAGCTTGGTCTTCTCTGTCAGTGCATCGAGCACTGCCTCCAGATCGACGTGGTAGTCCTCCGTGAGCGGTACCAGAATTGGTTCCGCGCCGGCCATGCGCACGTATAGGGGATAGGCCTCAAAGCTGCGCCAGGGCACGATGACCTCATCACCCGTCTGGCAGGACGCCAAGATGGTGGCCTGCAGGATGGGCGTGGAACCCGCGGAGACGAAGATATTATCCGCCGGCACACCCAGGTAGTTGCACAGAGCGTTGGTGAGCTCCAAGCAGCCGGGCTGTTGGTAGCGGTTGGTGGTGCGGGCGGCGTCGGCAACCGCAGCGATGATGTCCTCAGCTGGCGGGAAGGGGACCTCATTGGATGAGAGCTTGAGCGCATTGGGGAAGTCCTTGCCCACCTTGTACTCGGGGAAGCTCGAGAGATCACTACGAAGCATAATCACGTCCTTTCTAAATCATGTCCCAGATGGTCACGGCCATAATCAGCAGGCCCATGCCGAAGACGAAGTAGTTCCACGGGTCATTGCGGAAGTTCTTGTACACGTCCAACTTCTTGAACATGTACACCGGAACCAGGTAAACGATGAACGCCACGAAGACACCGGAGACAACCGAAATCATGGAAATAATGGAGGGGTTGAAGATCGCCACGAGCGTGGTGCACACGAAGGCGATGAGATAAATGATGTTGAGCAGCGTGCGGTGTGAGACCTTTTCCGCCAGCTTCGGCGCGGCGTTCTTCAGCAGGTACTCCGTGCCCTCTTCGGTGCCGAGCATGTGGCCGAAGTAGGAAGAAACGATGGCGCAGATGACCACGATGGGCGCCATGTAGGCCATGAACGGAGTGCCGGTGACGTTGGCGAAGTAGGAGAGCACCGGAATGTTTTGCTCTAGTGCCTCATTCATGCCGTCGGCGCCGAGCGCAAGGACACAAGACCACACGAAGAACATGGTGAAGACTACGAGCAGGATGGCGGTGTAGAACTCCGTGCGGGAGACGCGCTTTTCGGTCTTCTCGCCGTATTGCGGCTGCATGTCGATGGCGAACTGCGACAGCGCTGCCATGTGGGAGAAGGAGAAGACCAGCACCGGCAGGATGAGGAAGATGCCCTTGAGCATCTGGCCCCAGCCATCGGCACCGTCGTCAAAATGGATGAAGCTGTGCAGGTCCCAGCGTGGAATGAGGTAAATGGAGGTGATGGCCAGTGCGATGATGAGCGGGTAGACCAGTACTTGGGCCAGCCAAATCATGGGTTTGCGGCCGATGGCGAAACCGCCGGTCATAACACCGACGCAGATGGTGGCGAGCAGCCAGCGGTCGATGGAGGGCCCGCCCAGCTGGTTGACGATGAAACTATCCACCGCGTTGGTGATGGAGACACCGTAGATCAGGACGGTGGAGAAGACCGTGATCCAGTACAGCACCGCGAAGCCAATTCCTTGGCCTTTGCCCAGGTACTGCGAAACCAGCTCGAGGATGTCCTTGCCGTGGTCCTCCTTGGGCGCGCCCGCAACAATTCGTGCATAGGTGCGGTGTGAAAAGTACACCAGCGGAAGGATGAAAACCGTGGCGAAGACGAGTGGCCAGAAACCGAAACCGCCGGCATTGAGTGGCAGGAAGAGGATGCCGGCACCTACGGCGGTGCCGAAGAGCGTAATGATCCACGATGCGGTGGAGGCAGCGGGGCGCTGCTTGGCGACGACCCCATCGCCCACGATGTGCTCGCCCTCTTTCAGGTCACTGGTGGGCGGTGTGGATGTTGTTGAGGGAGTATTGGTAGAGCTCATGGTGAGCCTCCTCTAGTCGATGGGTAGGGAGTGGTCCTGGTCAGTGATGACGTTGATGAGAGCTGGTACGCCGTCTTCGGCGATGGCGCGCAGGGCCCGGGCTACTGCCTCTTGTGCCTGCGAGTCGTCGGTAACGAGCTCACCGTGAGCGCCGAAGCCGCGGGCTACCGCCGCGAAATCTGGGTTCACCAGCTGGGTGCCGGAGACGCGATCAGGGAAGTGCTTCTTCTGGTGATCGCGGATGGTTCCGAACTCGCCATTGGACATGACGATGATGAGGAAGGGCGCGCCGTACTGCAGCGCGGTGGCCAGCTCTTGGCCGTTCATGAGGTATTCGCCGTCCCCGGCAATGGTGACAACGGTGCGCTCCGGGAACTGCAGTTTGGTGGCTACTGCGGCCGGGATGGAATAGCCCATCGAGCCGTTGCGCACGCTGAACTGGGAGGGGTAGACCTGCGAGCGCAGGAATTGTTGGGCCCAGATGCAGTGGTTTCCGGCGCCGAAGGTGTAGATGGGATCCTGCGGCAGCTGTTCGTGGAGTGCTGCGAGGATGGCCTCCATGTGGGCGGTGCCTTCTTTTCCGGGACGGTAGTCCGCTGGCTCGGGGAGAGTGGCGAAGTCGAGGTGGTTCGCGTGCGCGTTATCAAACCACTCGCCACGCTTGTCCTTGCCCTCGATGCTCAAGCGGTCCAGGGTGTTAGCGAAGGCTACGGGGCTCGCCACGATGTGTTCTAGCAGCGCCACGGAGTGGCCGCGGAGGCTGGTATCAGGATTGATCGCGATGTTGCGTGCCTGCGGAGACTGGCGCAGGGTGTAGCCGTCGGTGGGGACGTCACCCAGCACAGCTCCTACCTCGATGACCAGGGAGGCGTCCTCGAGTAGCTGCGCTGCGCGCGGATCACGGCCATATCCGAGCCAGCCGGCGTTGGCGGGGGAGTCGAAAGGCACGCGGTCAGCGGCGCGGAAGTCTTGAATGATCGGGATGCGGTGCTCTTCGGCGAAGCGAGTGATCTTCTCTGCGGCCTCCGGGGTCCAGCGCGGACCGCCGGCAAAAATGAGTGGACGCTCTGCGCGGCTCAGCTCGAGGGAGAGGAGGTCCAGGTGATCGTCGGAAAGCGCGCCTTCCGCAACCGGGATGGGCGGGTGGATGGTGCCCGTGTACTCCTGGTGGAGAATATCCTCCGGCAGGCCCACGATGACGGGGCCGGGGCGGCCCTGCTGGGCTTGGAAGAAAGCTTCGGCCACGACGCGGGAGGCGCGCGAGGGATCATCGAGGACGAAGACCTGCTTGGCCTGGGTGCCGAACCAGGCCTTGGGGTCGAATTCCTGGAAGGACTCGCGGTCGCGGTCGGAGGTGGGGATGAGGCCCACGAAGAGGACGAGCGGGGTGGCATCCTGCCAGGCGGTGTGGATGCCCACGTAGGCGTTGGCCGCCCCGGGCCCGCGGGTGACCATGGCGACGCCCGGTTGGCCGGTAGCCTTGCCGTGGGCTTCGGCCATGTAGGTGGCACCGCCTTCGTGGCGGGTGACGATGGCCTTAACGGAGGAATCGTAGAGGCCGTCGAGGACGGGAAGGAAGCTTTCGCCGGGCACGAGGAAAGCGCGGGTGACGTTGTGCGCGGCGAGGGATTCGGCAATGGCGGCGCCGACGTGTGACATGGAAACCTCCCTGGTGTTGTTGTGGTAGTGGTCTCATTATTCTTTGGTGATGTCATGTTGTCTAATGCCGGGAAAGCTGGAAAGGCATGCCCTGAGGGCATGGTTGGTGGTAAAAGTAGGGAAATGGACATGGTGAAGGCCAAATATTTCCTCGCGGTCGCCGAAGCCGGCACGGTGACTGCCGCTGCGGAACGCCTTGGAATAACGCAGCCGGCTTTAAGCCGGCAGCTGCGGCGTTTTGAAGAGGAGCTGGACCTGGAGCTTTTCATGCGGGCTGGGTCCTCACTAACACTGAGCGATGCAGCGCATGCCCTCATTCCGACCTGCCGCCGCCTCCTCGCCGAATCTGCGCGCGCCGGGCAGGCAGTGGAGGCACTTCGCGCGGGCAGTATCCCGGCACTGCGTGTGGCTGCTACGCCGACGACGATTTCGACTCTGCTTGCGCCCTTTATTGAGGCCGCTGGCCAGACTATCCCTCTGCTCACAACGACCCCGGTCACGCACTACGACGTCTTTGACGCGCTGGAAGGCTCCGCCGACGTGGTGATTGCCACCATCCCGCCAGGCAATGACGTGGCCTCACTGGCTTTGGGCACGATTCCGGTGCGTGCCTGGGTGCCGCCGACGCACCCAATGGCATTGGAGTGTGCGGGTTCGACCAGCGTGGAGGTTAGACGGTTATTGCAAGAAAAGGTGGCTCTGCCCTCGCGGCGCAGCGTGTCCCGCGGGGTGGTGGATTCCTTCGTGGGCACGGCCGGCTGTGCCTTGGGCTCGCATGCCGAGTGCGATGACACCGCAACCTTGAGTGCCTTGGCCCGCTCGGGCCGAGCCGTGGCCCTGATGACAGAGCTGCAGCCTCCGCGGCTGGTGGGCTTCGACGTGGTCGATGGTGAAAAGACCCTGGGCGGGGTGCCGCTGGTCGCGGCCTGGTCCCCGGGGCACTTCGCGGGGCAGGAGATTGCACAGATTGCGCGGCGGTTCCGGAGTTTTATTGAGGGTTCGCTTCGCTAGGGTCTGCTTCTGGGCGCTGGGCGGTGTGCGCTTGGTGTGCGGTGGATAAAACTGCCCCAGTTGCCAAAGTTCTGGCCAGATCTTGAATCAGAAGCGATAACTTTGGCAGCAATGGCAGCTGCGCAGCACTCAGCGGTGAACCGTGTTACCTTGGGGCTTAATCCCCCGGGGGGAAATGACATGAGACATGGCATTGTGCGCGATCTGTCTAAAGGTGTGCTTGCAACTCGCGTGCGCCGAGGAGAAGTAACGCGACTGGCCAAGGGGCTCTATGTCTGGGGCAGGCCCGAGCCATTAGAGCTGTTGAAGCTGCTACAGGAGCACCGGCCATTCCTTAAGGCGACAGGAACAACGGCTGCCCAGGTGCTTCTTGGAGAGACAGTTACTTTTCCACTGAAGCTCGCCAGTGTGGAGAGAATGCCGGCATCGACTTTTTATGTGCACTCGCGGGTGAGCGTCGAAAGCTTTGTTACCTCGTCTGGGATCCGGATTCTTAATCCTCTTGTCGCTATGAAGTCCGTGAGCCCTGAAATGGGGATTCGCGTTTTTGAGTCCATCTATTCCTCGAAAGCCGGACGAGCCCGACTGGATAGTCACCGCGAAGCACTCAATGTTATCCCTGTGGTAAGCCAACGCATGCTGGACCAAGCCGCGCTATTCACCGATTCTGGTGCGGAGGTGAAAGTGGCGAAGGGGCTGAAAAGGCGTGGGCTCAAGGTCGAGTGCAACGTTGTTATCGGTCACTACACCTGGGATATCGTGCTCCCAGAGCTCAAGATCGCGGTAGAAATCAACGGGATGAAATTCCATTCCCAGCAAGAGTCATGGTTGCGGGACCACTGGAAGAACAACGAAGGTGCTCTGATTGGGTGGTTAACGCTGCGCTACACAGGTCATTGCGTGGCTCATCATCTGGACTATGTAATCGACCAGATAGCTAATGCCAGGAATCCGGACTTTGAGAAGCGCTACTTCAAATTCATCGGATTTTGGCACGAGGGAGTGTTGCCGCCCAAACCAAAGCCCTGGGAGTACAGCGAGCATTTGGGGTATCTGCCGCCTGTGCCGCCGGAACCGCCAGACTTTCCGGGGCCACCCAACTGCCCTAGATGACGAAGTTATTGCCAGATCTTGAATCGGAGCCGCGAACTTTGGCAGAACGGACAGTGTGGAGCGTGGTCCTGGCAGCAGGTCGCGGACGCTAGGCAGCAACCAGCCCCTCAACAATGAGCGCCAATGCCGCGCTGATCGCCACGACGATGACAATGCGGTTGAGCACCGTGGCGTTGATGAAACGGTTGAGGTAGCTGGCGGCAATGAGGCCCAGGATGGCTACCGGCAGGTAGGCCGCGGCGGCGGTGAGCTGCAGGCTGGTGATTTGCCCGTTCAAGCCCAAGATTGCCAGCGAGATGGTGGAGCCGATGATGAAGGTGCCCGACAGGGTTCCGCGTATGCGGGCTGGGTCATAGCCTTTAAGCACCAGCGCCATGGGCGGGCCACCGATGGAGGTCGACGTGCCCAGGAATCCGGAAGTAGCGCCCGCGACAGTAATGTTGGTCGTGGTGTGCTTGGGTGACCAGCCGAGGCTGGACAAGGTCATGGCGAAGATGACCGCGCAGCCGATGAATAGGGAGAGCCCGCGGTGGGAGAGGGAGGCAATCGCCCACGCACCCGCGAGCGAGCCGGGGATGCGCGCGATGGAGGAGATAGCCACGATGTCCCACGACACCGCCGAGCGTGACTTGAGCATCGTCGTGGTTGAAATGACGAATGCCAACAGGAGGATGAGCGTGGGAACCAGCTCCGGCTTGATCAGCGCCAAGATAGGGGTGGCGATGGTGCCCAGCCCAAATCCGATGGTGCCCTGGCAGATTGTACCCACGAGGATGAGCACGCCGATGAAGATATAGAGCCAGCCGAACATTGCTCTACTATCTCATGGCGCGATTTAGGAGCGGACGGTGACCTTCTCGTTGGCCGCGATTTCCTCCAAGCGGTCGGCCGAGCACAGGCCCGCCACAATGACGGCGGAGCCGCCCGCAGCCAGTGGTTCAAGGACGGCCCGCTGGAAGGAGGCGCTGTCCGTCCAGCCTTGGGAAAGCACGCGCTCAGCGCCCAACTCGGTGGGGAAAAGCTCCGGTAGCGGGGTAGTGGTGCCATAGAAGTGATCGCCATAAAAGCGCACGGTGGGGCCGAAATCGATGGTGCCCAGTGGCAGCTCGCCGCCGCTTTCGACAACGCCGCGGCCAAAAGGATCCTGGGTGACTAGCACCGTATCGACCAGCGGTGTTGATGCAGAGCCGGCGCCCGCGTCCGCCGCAGCCTTGAGGTAGGCCTCCGGAGAGGTGAAAACCACGGTGATATCGTCGGCGTGCGGCTCGGTAGCGGCCGTACCGTCTGTTACGTCGAAGGGGATGCCGGCGGCTAGCGCCCCAAGCGCAATGACGGCAGCCTGCCAGGACACCGGAAGGTCAATGAGGATACGGGAGCCCGTGTCCGGTTCGAGGTCGAGCTCCTCCAGCAGCATGTTGGCGATCTTGGAGGTCCAGTTCTCCAGCGTTTGCGCCGAGAAGTCCATGCGGGTGCCGTCAGTTTCGTTATAAACACTGAGCCGGGGAGCAGAGGCATCGGCGGACAGGAGATGCTGTAGGAGTTCCATGTCCGCCCATCGTAGGTGGCAGGCGCTCAGCCCGCCACGAACGGCCGGTGACTAGGCCTTTGGGCGCGCGGCGAGCTTCACTCGCGGCACGTTTAGTTGACGCAGCGCGGGCCGTCGCCGCCGGCGTCGATCTCAGGCGAAACCTCCGCGGTACCGAAGTCATCGCCCGGGGTACCTACCTGCTGGGTTTCACCGCCTTGGTCAGGCTCCGCAGCAGCCTCTTCTTCCTGTGCGGAATCATCCTTCGGGCCGGCGTAATCATCAGTGGCCACCACGATGAAGGTATCCGGCTCGAGCTCCTCGTTGGCCGTGACCGGCAGTCCGCCGAGCTGCTCGGCTAGGGCCAGGGCGCGCTCATCGTTAGCATCCGCAGCCACAATCTGGGACTCGGTATACAGGCCCGACTGCGCATTGGCCGTGCGCTCCACGGCGTAGCCCACGTTCTTCAGCCATGCGCCGATTCCGCCGGCCATTCCGTCGACGTTGCCGGCGTTGAGGACGTGCAGATTGAGGTCCTCAGCCACGGGCTTTTCGCCATTGTCGTTGCCCTCGTCCGTGGCGGCATCCTCAGACTTTTCGTCTTCTTCGGCCTTTTCCTGGGACTTGGCCAGATCCTCCATGAAGCGATGTACCTCCGCGGTATCGATGGTCACCACCGATTCGCCATAATCACCCACGCCGGTAATGGAGGTCACCGGGATCGTCGTAAAGGTCACGTTGCCGCCGGCCAGCCCAGCCAGCTGGGTAACGAAGCCCATGATGTCCCAACCGTCATCGATGACCACGGAGCGCTCCACGGCATCGGCGATCTTGTTGAGTTTGCCCGGGGACGTCAACGTGCCCGAGTCCAGCACCTTCGAGGTCAGCGATGCCATGTAAGCCTGCTGGCGCACGATGCGGTCAAGGTCACCGCGCGGGAGATCATAGCGCTGACGCACGAAGGACAGGCCCTCGGAGCCCTGCAAGGTCTGGCGCCCGGCCGGGAACTTGGCGCCCGACATCGGATCATCGACGGCGTCGTTGAGGCAGACGTCGACGCCCCCGACGGCGTCGGTAAGCAGCACGAAGCCCAGCAAACCCACCTCAGCGTAGTGATCAACGCTGACATCAGTGAGTTGGTGCACCATCGAAATGAGACCAGAACGGCCGGCTTCCGTGCTTTCCTTCTCGATCTCCTTGTCCGTGTGAGGTGCCTTCTCGCCCGCTGCCTCAGCCTCCGCGTTGTCCTGCTGCAGCTCCTCCATCTTGGCTAGCTTGTGTTGCGCAAAGACGGCGTTGATCTTCGTGTTACCGAAGTCTTCGTCGTGGACATAGGTATCGCGCGGAATGGATACTGCCGTGGCGCGCGAGCCATCGTTGGGAATACGGATCACCATGATGGTGTCCGTGTTTTCCTCTCCTTCGTCCACGCCGGCATGCAGATCTGCCAGCTCCTGTTCGGAAAGCGGATTGCCCTTGGCATCGGTGCGGGAGTCCTTGCCCACGAGCAAGATATCGACCGCGCCATCGAGACTGTTGTCCTTGAAACCACCCTGGTTACCCAGTGCCAGGTTGGAGGCGGAGGAAATATCATTTCCCAGCTTTCCCACGGTGAAGTAGCCCACGCCAGAGAGCACGAGGACGACGGCCGACAGGAATGCGAGGACGGCTTTCACCGGCGTCGATCCTCGTTGGGCGGTGGGCGCGGACTGCGAGGGCGCGGCCTGGATATGGCGGGCGGCGCGCGGGGAGTTCGGGGAAGTCACGGGACTAGTTTAGGTGAGCTCGCTGCAAAAACGTGAAGCAGTGTCGCGGGCGCGTGCGCGCGCTGGCGTTGGGTACGCTCAAATTCATCGTGAAGAATATACAGAAACCCCTGGCCGTGGTCACCGTGACCTTTTCTCCTGGCCGTTACCTCAGTGATTTCTTGTCATCGCTGCGCTTGGCGACGTCCCTGCCTACCCTCACCATCCTCGCCGATAACGGCTCGACCGATGGGGTGCCGGAAGCTGCCGCGCGGGAGCACGCGGACGTGGAATTCCTCGATACTGGGGGAAACCTTGGCTATGGCGCCGGAATGAATGCCGGCGCGCGTTTCGCTCGAGCGAAAGGCGTCGATGAAGAGTTCTTTCTCATTGCTAACCCGGATGTGACGTTTATCGAAGGTTCTCTGGATGAGCTGATCGCGTGCGCGCGCCGCCACCCAGATGCCGCGGCGGTGGGGCCGCGCATCGTGGAGCCGGATGGCAGTAACTACCCCTCGGCGCGCGCCGTACCGACGCTGCTCACGGGTATCGGCCACGCGCTGTTCGGAACTATTTGGCCTTCCAATCCGTGGTCGCGTGCCTACCGCGATGATGCCGACATGGACAGCGAGCGCCCCGCCGGCTGGCTATCCGGTTCCTGCCTGCTGGTGCGATGGGAGGCTTTTGAGCAGATCGGTGGCTTTGATGAGCGTTACTTCATGTATTTGGAGGACGTGGACTTAGGCGACCGCTTCACTCGCGCCGGCTGGCGGAATATCTTTTGTCCCACGGCGGTGATTACTCACGCCAAGGGCCATTCGACGCAGGCCCATCGCGGCGCGATGCTGCGTGCCCACCATGATTCTGCCTATCGCTTCCAAGCGGATAGGCACCCGCACTGGTACCAAGCGCCACTGCGCGCGGCTTTGTGGCTGGGATTGCGGGTGCGCGGGCTGGTTTTAAGCGCGTGCCGCGACGGCTCCTAGGGCTGGGGCGCTTATACACTAACGGTGGCTTATCTGATAAGAGATTAAGGAACGATATGACTGAATCAGCGCCCCAGTGGGGATCGACGGCCGATGCCGTCATTCTGGTGGGAGGTCGCGGCACTCGTCTGCGCCCGCTGACGATTGGCACGCCGAAGCCGATGTTGCCCACGGCCAACTACCCATTCCTGCAGCACCTGCTTGCGCGTATCAAGGAAGCAGGAATCGAGCACGTGGTGCTCTCTACTTCCTACAAGGCAGAGGTCTTCGAGGAGTACTTCGGGGACGGCTCCGAGCTGGGCCTGGAGATTGAGTACGTGGTGGAGGAGACCGCTCTGGGCACTGGTGGCGGTATCCGCAATGTCTATGACAAGCTGCGCCAGGATACGGTCATGGTGTTCAACGGTGACGTTTTGTCCGGAATGGATCTCAACGGCATTCTCGATACGCACCACTCCAAGGACGCGGACGTGACGATGCACCTGCTCAACGTTGCTGATCCCCGCGCCTTTGGTTGCGTTCCGACGGATTCTGAAGGCCGGGTGACGGCCTTTTTGGAGAAGACCGAGGATCCGCCGACGAACCAGATTAACGCTGGCTGCTACGTGTTCAAGAAGGATGTTATTGAGACCATTCCGGCTGGCCGTGTGGTTTCCGTGGAGCGCGAGACTTTCCCGCAGCTGCTGGAGTCGGGCCGCCTTGTGGTCGGACACGTGGATAATTCCTACTGGCGCGATATGGGCCGTCCGGATGATTTCGTCCGCGGTTCTTCTGATCTGGTGCGTGGTATTGCGCATTCGCCGCTGTTGGTCGGCCGCACGGGTGAGTCCGTGGTGGATGAGTCTGCGGGTATTGCCGGTGGTGTGCTCCTTCTGTCCGGTACGGCGGTGGGCCGCGGTTCCGTCATTGGGGCGGGTTCGCGTTTGGATGGCACGGTGGTCTTCGATGGTGCGACCATTGAGCCGGGTGCCATCATCAACAACTCCATCATTGCCTCGGGTGCCCACATCGGTGCGAATGCGCACATCGATAACTGCGTTATTGGCGAGGGTGCAATCATTGGTGCGCGCTGTGAGCTGCAGGGTGGCATGCGCGTCTTTCCGGGCGTGAGCATTCCGGACGCGGGCGTGCGTTTTAGTTCCGACGCCTAAGCGCTGCAGCGCAGCGGAGTAACGAGATAGGAAAGCGCGGGGGAGCAGGGGTGTCTCTCGGCGCTTTCCTTTTCTTGTGTCCTAGTAACGACGCCGAAGGCTAAGCGATACACGTGGCAGTAACTCGTGGTTTTCGTGGTGCGAATGAGATCCATGTGTTTTGCCGGACTGGGTGGCGACACGCCGAAGAAACCTTGGAATTGTTCACAGGGTAGGTGGCGGGCACTATATGTAGTACCCCCGGCGATCACCCCCCAGCTAGGAGATCTGTGACTGATGTGAAAGTTGGGGACTCTGTACAGCGTTTTCGCTGGAGCGGCTGAAAAATCTCCCGCGACAGGTTGACGATATTTAGTGATTCGGTGTGAAATGACATCAGTGTAATCAACGGCACGGCGGGCGCGGCACCGAGAAGTCTTTTCGGTGTAGGGTCGGTGCCACCGAATTAAGAGAGAAACGACCTCGGAGAAAGGAAGCAGCGTGGACAATACAACGAATAACGGCGCTATTCTCCGTGGCGGTGCTGCTGCAGAGATGTCGCTCGATGAACTCTTTGGTGCCGTCGAGCAGGAGTGGCAAGACCAGGCGCTGTGCGCCCAAACGGATCCGGAAGCATTCTTTCCCGAAAAGGGAGGATCTACCCGCGAAGCTAAGCGCATCTGCCAGGCCTGCGCGGTGCGTGATGAATGCCTCGAGTATGCCCTGGAGCATGATGAGCGCTTCGGAATCTGGGGCGGGCTTTCGGACCGTGAGCGTCGCCGCCTCAAGCGTGAAATTGGTTAAAGCGTAGCGAAACCATGAGCGTATAACCATTACCTCCCCTTTGTTGTTGGGCTTAGAGCTTAATGGCAAGGGGAGTAGTGGTTTTACCAGGTGAAGCGCGGATCGATATCCCCTGGATCGACGTTGAGATAGTTCGCCACCAGCGCGGTGAGCACTGTGGACAGTAGCTCTTCGCGCTCTTGGGCGGAATGCACGCGCTCCTCCACGGGCATGCGGAAGATGACCAAGCGTGCGCGTGTGGGCTGCCCGTCGGAATCGACACCTGCGGGGACAATGCGTCCGAGTGGAACCGGGCCATCGGCAATAACTTCATCCGGCATCACCGTCATATCCACGGATAGGCGCATTCGGGGCACGGTATCGACCGCGAGATCGAGCCCCGTGAGCTGTTCCGCGAAGGCATTGTGGATGGGGGCGTAGGCTTCCAATACGGCCATGTCGAAGCGCTCAGCGCTGCTGCGGTAGCGCGGCGTGTTGTGGGGGAGTAGAGGCCCGCGTGCACCGCGGCCATGGCGGTGGCGGGCCGGGCGAATATGCGGGCGGGGCGTGCTCATGCGGCTTAGTTTAAGCGGCCCGGAACAGGGCTTGCGGCGGGACGCGCCGCGCTGGACTATCTAAATCTCAAGTTAGGGTTTAGACTTGGGCCCGTGAATAGCTCTCGCCATTGCTCCCGCCCCGGCTGCGGCCGTCCCGCCGTGGCGACGTTGACCTACGCCTACGCGCAGCAAACCGCCGTCGTGGGCCCGCTCTCCGAAGAAACCGATCCCCACGCCTGGGACCTGTGCGAAAAGCACAGCGCCCGCATCACCGCCCCGCAGGGCTGGGAGATGGTGCGTGTTGACCGCATTGAGCTTGATGAGGATGACGACCTCACAGCGCTCGCCGAAGCCGTCCGGGAGGCCGGGCGCGTGACCACTGGCTTGGTGGATGATTCCACTGCTGGATCCGGTGCCGATCCTATTGACTATTCCGCCACCTTCGACGGTGCTGATCCGCGTAACTCAAACCACCCTGTGTTCCGGACTCGCCGAGTGCATGATGCCCGCCAGCGTCGCCGCGCGCACCTGACCGTGGTTCCGGACGCAGAGTAGCCACTCGGGCGCTTTCTAGCCCGTCGGACACTGACTGGTCCGTCCGACGGGGGTATGCTTGTGGGCTATGCGAACTCGTGAACAGCTCAATGCAGTGATCAAGGCCTATGACGTCCGTGGTGTTGTGGGCGAAGACATCGACGAAAACCTCGTGCGCGATACTGGTGCGGCCTACGCCGCCATCCTTCGCGGGGAAGGGGAGACCACCGTGGCGGTGGGCCATGACATGCGTCCATCCTCCCCGTCGCTGGCCGCTGCTTTTGCGGAGGGCGCTGCTGCGCAGGGTCTCAACGTCATTCAGCTCGGCTTGACCTCGACCGATGAGCTGTATTTCGCTGCCGGCCACCTGAATTGTGCGGGCGCTATGTTCACCGCCTCTCACAACCCGGCCAAGTACAACGGCATCAAGCTGTGCCGCGCGGGTGCTGTTCCGGTGGGACAGGAGACCGGTCTGGAGCAGATCAAGGACATGCTGATTGACGGCACCCCGGCTTTCGATGGCGAGCCGGGCACCGTGACCGAGCGCGAGGTTCTGCCGGACTATGCGGCATTCCTGCGCGGCCTGGTGCCGCTGGAGAACTCCCGCCCACTGGTCGTGGCTGTCGACGCCGCGAACGGCATGGGTGGGCACACCGTCCCGGCAGTGTTCGAAGGCCTGCCTTTCGACGTCCGTGATCTCTACTTTGAGCTGGACGGTACCTTCCCTAACCACGAGGCCAACCCGCTGGATCCGAAGAACCTGGTGGACCTGCAGAAGTTCACCGTTGAGCAGAAGGCGGATATCGGCCTTGCCTTCGACGGTGATGCGGATCGCTGCTTCGTGGTGGATGAGAAGGGCCAGCCGGTGCCGCCTTCCGCTATTTGTGCGCTGGTGGCGGAGCGCTACCTGGACAAGTTCCCGGGTTCCACGGTGATTCATAACCTGATTACGTCGAAGACTGTTCCGGAGCTCATCGCGGAAAAGGGCGGCAAGGCCGTTCGTACCCGCGTGGGCCATTCCTTCATCAAGGCTCAGATGGCTAAGGAGAAGGCGGTCTTTGGCGGCGAGCACTCCGCGCACTACTACTTCCAGGAGTTCTGGAATGCGGACTCTGGCATGCTCGCGGCCATGCATGTGCTGGCTGCTCTGGGTGAGCAGGACAAGCCGCTGAGTGAGCTTATGGCGCAGTACTCGCGCTACGAGGCTTCGGGTGAGATCAACTCCACTGTGGATGACCAGAAGGCTACGACGCAGCGCGTGTTGGATGAGCTGGCGGACAAGATTGAGTCCGTCGACGAGCTCGATGGCGTGACCGTACAGCTGAAGGGCACCGATGCGTGGTTCAACGTTCGCGCCTCTAACACCGAGCCGCTGCTGCGCCTCAACGTTGAGGCCAAAACTGCCGAAGAGGTGCAGGCCATCGTCGACGAGGTGCTTGCCATCATCCGCGCCTAGCGTGAAGGCATGTGCCTTCACACGAAGGCCTTGAGACTTGAGGTGAAAACTGCCCTATCTGACGATTTCCCCCGCGTTCATTGCGGCGGGAGCGATAACTTCGTCAGATAGGGCAGTTGTAGTTGGGGAAGACCCAGCTTGGCCGTGGAGGCTGGGCTGAGGGGCTGGGCCATGGGGCCCCGCCTTGAAACAGCGGACTAGCCGCGCGAGTGGTTGACCATCTCTTCCCACTCGACGAACTTCTTGCGCTCGCGGCCCTCGGCCTCACCCAGTGCGCGCTCGGCGGCGTCGAGCTTCTTCCAGCCCTCCCAGGTCAGGTGCTCCAGGCCCTTGGACTCGAAGAGCTCGACGATGTCCTCCTCGCGGGAGTGGGAGAGGTTGCCTGCTTCGGCGTCGGCAAGCAGCATGCCGATGGTCTCCGTGGCATCGGACTTGGTGTTGCCGATAAGGCCCACCGGACCGCGCTTAATCCAGCCGGTGGTGTAGAGGCCCGGCACGACCTCACCGTCGAGGTCAACGACGTGGCCGCCGTCGTTATTGATGACGTTCTTCTGCTTATTGAAGGGCACGCCCTCGATGGCATCAGAGCGGTAGCCCACGGCCAGGTAGACGGCCTGGGCCGGCCACTCGGTGAACTTGCCGGTGCCGGAGACGGAGCCATCGCCGTTGAGTGCGGTGCGCTCGGTCTTCACGGCGGTAACCTTGCCGTTTTCACCGATGAACTCCACCGGCTGCTCGAAGAGGTGAATCTGCAGGGTGTGCGGGGCATCCTTGGGCTCGCGGATGGCGTAGCCTTCCAGAGTCTGGCACACCAGGTCGCAGGACTTGGCCTCTTCACGGGCTTTGAGGGAGGCCTCGTCGTAGTCGATGTCCTCTGGGTCCACCACCACGTTGATGGTCGGGGAGTGGTCGAGCTCCTTGAGCTCCAGCGGGGTGAACTTGGCCTGCGCCGGACCGCGGCGGCCGAAGACGCGGACGGTGGTGGCCTGGTTCTTGGCCAGGGACTCGTAGACGTTGTCAGGAATCTCGGTAGATTCCTTGAGTTCATCGCCGGTCTTGGCCAGGATGCGGGCCACGTCCAGGCCCACGTTACCCACGCCGATCACCGCGACGTCGGTAGCGGAAAGATCCCAGGAGCGCTCGAAACGAGGGTTGCCGTCGTAGAAGCCAACGAACTCGCCGGCGCCATGAATTCCTTCGAGGTCAGAGCCGGGGATCTGCATGCCTAGGTCGCCGACGGCGCCGGTGGCGAAGACGATGGCGTCGTAGTACTCCTCGAGCTCGGAGACGGTGACATCGCGGCCCACGTTGATGTTGGACAGGAGGCGAATCTGCTCGGTGTCGAGCACACGGTGCAGGGAGTTGATGATTCCCTTAATGCGCGGGTGGTCCGGAGCCACGCCGTAGCGGATGAGCCCGAAGGGGGCAGGCATCTGCTCGATGAGATCGATCTGAACGTTGCCGCCGGTTTTCTTCACCAGGATGTCGGAGGCGTAGATGCCGGCTGGGCCGGCGCCGATGACGGCTACTTTCAGGGGCTGCTGGGTCATGATGGCCTTTCGGAATGTTGTAGTAACTAACGAAAGCTTAGGTCTAAACAAGCGTGGGTTTCATTGAACCGGCTTGTCTGCTGTAGGGCAACTGGGCCTAATTACATTCGGAGAACATTGTGGCATAAACCCAGCGTGCTTTGCATATTTGAGAGGAAATAAAAAAGACTGCTTTGTCTGTTTTAGCTAGACCGGTAGGTTTTCACTAACCGACGAAAGGCAGCAGATTATGACCACCGCGACGAAGCGACCAGCCCGCGCAAAGAAGCCAGAAGGCCAGTGGAAGATTGATGGCACCGCGCCGCTGAACTCCGACGAGAAGATCAAGCAGGCCGACGATGCCCTAGCAGTGCGCCAGCGCGTTATCGATATCTACTCCAAACAGGGATTTTGCTCGATTCCCGCAGAGGACCTTGCCCCACGTTTCAAGTGGTTGGGCCTGTATACCCAGCGCAACCAGAACCTGGGCGGTGAGATGACCTCCAAGCTCAGCAACGCCGAGCTGCAGGATGAATACTTCATGATGCGCGTGCGCTTCGACGGAGGCCGCGCGGATCCCGCTAAGCTGCGCGCGGTGGGAGAGATTTCGCGCGATTATGCGCGTTCTACCGCGGACTTTACGGACCGCCAGAACATCCAGCTGCATTGGATTCAGATTGAAGATGTCCCCGCCATCTGGGAGAAGCTGCGCTCCGTGGGGCTAGATACTCTACTGGGCTGCGGCGACGTCCCCCGTGTCATCCTGGGCTCACCGGTAGCGGGAGTGGCTGCTGACGAAATTATCGACGCCACCCCGGCCATCGAGGAGATCAAGAATGACTACCTCCTGCGCGATGAATTCCATAACCTTCCGCGCAAGTTCAAGTCCGCCATCTCCGGCAATGTGCGTCAGGACGTGACCCACGAGATCCAGGATGTCGCCTTCGTTGGTACGGAGCATCCCGAATATGGCCCGGGTTTCGATTGCTTCGTGGGCGGAGGTCTGTCCACCAACCCGATGCTCTCGCAATCCCTCGGCGCGTGGATCCCGCTCGAGCGCGTCCCAGAGGTGTGGGCTGGAGTCGCACGCATCTTCCGCGACTATGGCTTCCGCCGCAACCGCAACCGTGCGCGCCTGAAGTTCCTGGTGGCGCAGTGGGGCATTGAGAAATTCCGAAAGGTACTGGAAGAGGAATACCTCGACGCGCCGCT
This sequence comes from Corynebacterium aurimucosum ATCC 700975, assembly GCF_000022905.1. Classification (NCBI taxonomy): domain Bacteria; kingdom Bacillati; phylum Actinomycetota; class Actinomycetes; order Mycobacteriales; family Corynebacteriaceae; genus Corynebacterium; species Corynebacterium aurimucosum. The sequence continues at coordinate 728,260 of NC_012590.1, forward strand.
TCTCGACGGCCTCCCGCTTCCCGTCGCTCCCGGCAACCGCGACCATCTCGGCGTGCACCGCCAGCAGGACGGAAAGTTTTACGTGGGCGTCAAGCCCACCGTCGGGCATGCCACCGGCGAGCAGCTCATCGCCATTGCGGACGTGGCCGAGAAGTTCGGCATCAGCCGCATCCGTACGACGCCGATGAAGGAGCTGCTCTTCCTCGACGTGGAAGAAGAGGACATCCCTGCGCTGTCGCGCGCCCTGGATGAGACGGGCCTGTACTCCCAGCCCTCGGAATTCCGTCGCGGCGTCATCTCCTGCACCGGCCTGGAATTTTGTAAGCTCGCGCACGTGACCACCAAGGCCCGCGCCATCGAGCTCGTCGACATCCTGGAAGATACCCTCGGTGACCTCGACGTCCCGGTGTCCATCGCCCTCAACGGCTGCCCCAATGCCTGCGCGCGCTCGCAGGTATCGGATATTGGCCTCAAGGGACAGATTGTCACTGATGCTGACGGCAACCGCGTCGAAGGTTTCCAGGTCCACCTTGGCGGCGCTCTCGGTCTCTCCCCGGACTGGGGTCGCAAGCTGCGCGGACACAAGGTGGTGGCGGATGAGGTTCCGGACTATGTCATTCGCTTGGTCAACAGGTATAAGGAGCAGCGCGAAGACGGCGAGCAGTTCCGCCACTGGGTCCTGCGCGCGGACGAGGAGGACCTGCAGTGAATTTCCGCCGTCAGCCTAACCCGAACCGTAACCACCCAGCTTTTTGCCCCTACTGCGCTGGGACAAACCTATTTCCAGATGAGGAAGATGATTTTGCCTGGAAGTGCGAAGAATGCCTCCGCATCTTTTCCGTACGCTTCCACGGCCAAGACGATGCCCCAGTAGCGCCCGCGCCGGCGGTCTCCTCCGCGGAGGCGCTGCAGCGCTCTCTCGCTCGCCGCGGCCATTCCACCGCGAAAACTCAGGATTAAGGAAACCCACCATGACCGCCCCGACCGCTACCACTGCATTACTAACCCTGTCACACGGCTCACGCCACCCCGAAGCTGCAGCAAACGTTATGGCGCTGACCCATGCCGCTGGTGAGCTTGCTGGTGTGCTGGCCACCGCCGCACACTTAGAATTCAATGACCCGCCACTCGATGAGGCGGCGCGCTGCCTAGCAGCGCAAGGAATACGTGAGGCGGTCGTTGTGCCTTTGCTTTTTACTGAGGGCTACCACCAGCGCATCGACGTTCCTGAGGCTTTGGCCCAGGCTTCTGCGGCGTCCGGAGTGCGCCTTCATCAAGCCCGTGGACTCGGTACCGGCGAGGACATGGCGCGTCTGCTGGCAGAGCGAGTTCCAGAGGGAACAGATACCGTTGTCCTCTATTCTGTCGGCTCCTCCGATGAGCGTGCCAACGCCGCTGTCGCTGATCTAGCGCGACGCGTCGGCGAGCTGGCCGGTTGCACGGCGAAGGTTGCCTACGCCACGCGCGGTGAGCGCCAGCCCGTTGAGCCAGATGGCAATCAGGAGGTCGTCGTGCCACTCTTTGTGAGCCCCGGCCTGCTTTTAGATCGCCTCGACGAGGAGGCGGAGCACGGCGGCAGGGAGCCCCGGCAGGTTCTCCCTCCGCTGGGTAAGGCGCTCGCCGGCATTGTTTCCCACCGATATTCGGAGGTGGCCCGTGCGTAGCCTCATTCTCATCGCGATCGCGGGTGCCGCCGCGCAGCTTGTCGACGGCGGCATTGGCATGGGCTTCGGCGTTACCTCCACCACCATCCTGCTACTGGCGGGATTGGGGCCCGCGACGGCCTCCGCCGTGGTGCACACATCGGAGCTAGGCACCACCTTGGTCTCCGGAATTAGCCACTGGCGTTTTGGCAACGTGCATTGGCCCACGGTGCTCAAGCTCGGTGTGCCGGGAGGCCTGTCGGCCTTCATCGGAGCGACGATTCTGTCTAATCTCTCGCTCGAGGCCGCCGAACCCGTGACCTCCGCGATTCTCTTAGTCCTAGGCATCAACCTCGTCTGGCGCTTCTCGCGCCCACGGAGCAGCACATCGCAGGAGACTCGACAGCACTCCACTCCCTTCCTCGCGGGGCTTGGCGTGGTGGGAGGCTTTGTCGATGCTTCGGGCGGCGGTGGCTGGGGCCCGATTTCCACCTCGACGCTCATGACGGTCGGCCGTGAGCAGCCGCGGCGCATTGTCGGCACTGTCAACACCGCAGAATTCCTCGTCACTTTTGGTGCCACGGCGGGCTTCATCGTTGGCCTCTGGGAGGAGATCGTGGCTAATGCCGCGGCGGTCGTGGCGTTGCTCATCGGCGGGGTGATCACCGCACCGATTGCAGCCTGGCTCATCTCGCGCATCAACCCTACGCTCCTTGGAGGCTTCGTGGGCACAGCTATCGTGACGCTCAACATTCCTAAGGCACTAGGGTGGGCGCTAGCGCAGCAGCAGATCCTTCTGCTGCAGGTCGCTGCGCTGGTCCTCGGAGTTGCTCTCACGGTATGGGCGAACCAACGCCGGGCTCGATCCGCGCAGGGCGAGGAAGGGGATAGCACTTCGCAGCAGCGCACTGGCAGCCGTGTCGTTGAAACGACGGAGCCGACTGGCCGCGAGGGCGCCCATGCAGGCAGCTCCGCGGAATCGGAGGAAGAGCGCGTCAGAGTTGACTAGAACTCGGGGCTAGAGCCCGGCAACCTCACCGATGACGATGACCGCTGGGGGTGCCACCGAGTTCTCTTCCATCGTGGTCCCTAGCTCAGCAAGCTCGCACTGGAATGCTCGCTCACCATCGAGGGAGCCTTCCTGAATGATGCGCACGGGGGTGTGGGGGGAGAGGGAGGCGTCGATCAGTGCGGCGGCGATGGCGGCCGCGTTCTTGACACCCATGATGACGGACAACGTAGCCCCAGATTGCGCCAGTGCTGTCCAATCCACCAAAGACTTGGGATGGCCTGGCGGCAGGTGTCCGGAGACCACCGTGAAGGCATGGACGACGCCGCGGTGCGTCACCGGCGTCCCCGCCAGTGCGGGCACCGCGACCGCCGAAGTCACCCCGGGGACGACTTCCACCGGGATGCCTGCCGCAGTGAGTGCAGTGAGTTCTTCGAAACCACGCCCAAACACATAAGGGTCCCCACCTTTGAGGCGGACCACGCGGCGCCCCTGGCGGGCGTTGTCAACCAAAATCTCGTTGATGCGCTCCTGGGCCACCTGGGCGCGGTAGGGGATCTTGGAGACGTCGATAAGCTCCTTGGCGTCAATATCGCACAGCTTATCCAGCTGGGCGGTGGGGCCGAGGTGATCTGCCACGATGACCTCAGCATCCTGCAGCGCCCGCATGCCACGCACGGTGATCAGATCCCACGCGCCAGGGCCGCCGCCGACAAGGACTACCGGATGAATGCTCATGGCGACTAATCCTAGCTATGCTCGGGCCTATGACTTCCTATGACCCCGAAACCGTGGGCTTCTTTGACATCGCCCACGAAGGCGCCCAGGCGCGCGTGGTGGCTGCATCCGTGCCGGAGCTTGCTCGCGTGCTTGGCGGACTGCGCCCGCGCAGCGTCGTCGTCCTCGCGGCGGACCAAGTTTCCCGCGCTGCCGCTTACGTTGCTGTGGGCCTAGGAGAACCCGCTGAAGTCCCCATCATGGTCAGCGAATCACTGCCGCGCTTTACTGGTGCACTCGATGTTGTGGTGGTGGCGGGGGATAGCCCGTGGGCGGAGCGCGCGCTGCATACTGCTGCGCGCCGGGGTGCCACGACAGTCCTTCTCAATGAGATCGAGGATGCTCCCGAAGACACCATCGTTATAGACACTTTGCCCACTGCCGAAGGGGTCTCCCCGGTGCGCGTGATTACAGCTGTGCACGCGGTGTACGCGGTGTTGAGCGAAGACCCAGTGCTGGTCTCCCGCCGGCTGGAAGACATCGCCGATGCCGTGGACCGCGAGCTGGAAGCGCTGTCCCCGCGGCGCGATTCCACGACGAACCCTGGGCGCGCATTACGTGAATTCGTAGAGGGCGGACGAGTCATCCACAGCTGTGGGCCCGATCCTTATGCGCTGTCGGAGGAGCGCACGCGCGTGCACCTCGGCGCGCTTGTTGCCCGCATGGCTGGTGCGCTGTGGGCAGCCCACGGGCTGGGAGGGACCGTTGTTGATGCGGAAGGCTTAGGGCCGATTCTGCAGACAGACCCGACTGACATCTTCTATGACCCGTTTGAAGCGGAAGAGCCTTTGGTACCCTTGAGAATTGTTTTATGGGGACAGGAAGAGGCGAACCTTCCCCACTCTTTCGCAGCGGCGAGCGCCGACACCTCCTGTGGGGAATTGGCCCGCGCGCTGCAGCTGATTACGCGCAGTTATGCCGCGACCGCCTACGACGTGAAATAGAGGATTTCAATGAAGTTGCTCACCAGCGCTGCCCGCAATTATTCGTGGGGTTCGCGCACGCTTATCCCGACGCTGCTCGGCGAGCCGGAAGCCCACAGCCCGGTAGCAGAGCTGTGGTTCGGTGCGCATCCGGCTGACCCTTCAACGATTGGGGAGGAGAAGCTGGATGAGATCATCGCGGCCGACCCCCAAGGGCAGCTGGGGCAGCGGGTGGCTGACAAGTACGGCGCCGGCCTGCCCTTCTTGCTGAAGATTCTGGCGGCCGCCGAGCCGCTGTCGCTGCAGGCACACCCTTCGAAGCAGCAGGCCGAGGAAGGCTTCGCCCGCGAGAACGCGGCGGGAATCGACCTCACGGCGTCAAACCGCAACTACAAGGATGACAACCACAAACCGGAGCTCATCGTGGCGCTCACGGAGTTCTACGCCATGGCGGGATTCCGCCCCCTAGCGCAGACCCGCAGCCTGTTTGCGGCCTTGGAATGCGAAGAGCTGGCTCACTACGAGGGCATGCTCGACACCGATCCCGCCGCTGAAGGCGACAGCCTCCGCGCGCTGTTTACCACGTGGATTACGATCCCGGGTGCCAAGCGCAAGGAGCTAATCAGCGCGGTGGTAGCGGCGGGCGAGCGCCTGCGCAACACCCAGGCAGGTGAGCCGTGGATGGCCACCGTGATGGGTACCGTGGCCAAGCTCAATGAACAGTACCCGGGTGATATCGGCGTTCTGGGAGCGCTTCTACTCAACCACATTATTTTGCAGCCGGGTGAGGCGATTTACCTCGACGCCGGGCAGCTGCATGCCTATGTCTCCGGCTTAGGCGTGGAGATCATGGCCAACTCAGATAACGTGCTGCGCGGCGGCTTGACCCCGAAGTTCGTTGATGTTCCTGAACTGGTCAAGGTCCTCACCTACGAGGCGGCTAAAGACCCGCGCGTGGACCTGGTGGATGCCTCCGAAACCGGAAATGTTCAGGGCGCTAAGGCATGGTCATATCCGGTACCGATTGAGGAATTCTTGCTGGACCGTGTGGAGCTTTCCGGCGAGGAGAGCGTCGAGGTCGACAGCGATGGCCCGATGATTCTGCTGTGTACCTCTGGCTCAGCTGCGTTGAGCAATGCGGAGGGAGAGAGCCTCAACTTAAGCGCGGGCCACGCTGCGTGGATCCCTGCCAGTGACCCGGCTGCCACCGTCCGCGGTGCCGGTGCCGAGGGCACTGAGGTATTCATCGCCCGCGTCTAAGCCCGCGGCGGGGCGGTAAGCATTAAAACTGCAGAGCTGCCCAGGCTTTGCTTGCGCCTGGGCAGCTGTGGGGGAATCTAAGCGGACTCGGTGAACGCCGGTTTGGCAGTTGGCTCGGGGGAGCTTTCAGCTGGAGCAATGGCGGTGGGGGTTGCTGCAGAAGGCTCCTCGGCAACGGGGGCATCATCCGTCGGTGCCGCCGGGGTGGGAGCCTCGTTGCTTCGGTGAGTGTCGGTTTCGCGCCCCGGAGCTTTCACACCATTGCCGCCTTGTGGGGCGGTTCCTTCCCAGGGCTTCTTGCCAGCTTCGCGGGGTTCTGCGGGATCCTTCTGCTTCTCATCAGGTACGGGAGCCTCGTGGGTGAACCCAGCTGGCCGCGGATTGAAGGATTTAGGGGAGTCAGAAGGTTCTTCAGATCGCGGGGGAGCGGGTTCCCCAGGCTGCGGCTGAGGTTGCCCGGAGGACTGCGGGCTGGCGTGGTGGTCCTCCGTTGGGCTTTCCTGCGGAACGACGGTCGGTGATTCCGGCGTGGTCGGCGGCTGCGTCGGCTCTGAGCTTGGCTGAGGAGAGCCCGGTGCTGGCGACTCCGGGGCCGTCGTAACGGAACCCTCGGACGGCGGCGCAGTGGGAGCCGTGCTGAGCGGCGCTTGTGGGTACTGCGTGTTCGGCGTTACCTGCGGCTGTTGGTTCTGCAGCGAGGAGACATTGTCAGGGCGGTAGACAGCCGTGGGCGCAGCTGGTTCCGTGCGGTCCACTACGGCATTCGGTGCCAAGTACGGATCCTCCGCGGGTGCGGCCACCTGAGTCTGGGACTGCTTGGAGCGCGTCGAGGTCGGGGAGGCCGTGGTGGTGTAGGAGTGCGTTGCCGAAGATGACGTGGCCGGAGCGCTCGACGCAGCGGTGGCGGCGGAGGGCTTGGAGACCACGGAATCTGGCGCGCTCATGCGCCACACTGCGATGCCAACGGCGACGGCACACAGGAGGCCTGCCACGACGAAAGCCACAATGCGGCGAGGGGTGCTCGTCATGCGGGGCGCTCTCCTTCCTACCCAAATTGCTGCGCAAGAGCCTGCTCAAATGTCACAAGACGGTAACAACGATAACACGAAACTGAGGATAGTAAATGGGCTGGGCAATAATCCCCATGCATTTCTTATGCAAGCCGGTATTCGGAGCGCTGTAGAAGGAGAGAGATGTGAACGAGGAAGGAAAGGTAAATAGGTAGCTCTGTAATAAAACGGGTCTGCAGGACCAAGCCTTGCATACGTGCGCCTAAAGAATGGTAGAAATTGGATTAGATAGCGGCTGCGCGGCGTGCCCCGCCCGCGAATCCGCACTGGCAACCGTGGATATAAGAACACAAACCCCTAATTCACCAGAGCATAAAGGAGAAAACAATGAGCTCATGGGATGAAGACATCTTCGCTGACGAGGCCAACGTCGACTTCTTGGATGAACTGGCTGATCTAGAGGATGAAGAGATCGTTGCTGCAGTCGATGATGCCTGCGCGCTCGCGGTCTCAGGTGAGGCGCAGACTGAGGAGGAGCAGCGCAACGCCCTAGCGGCGGCCACGATCGCCGCCATCTGGGCAGGTGCTCCGTTCAGCGCCGGGGAGGTCGTTGAGGACTATCCTTTCATCCGGGATCTCGCCGGCTCTGGCAGCGAGAACCTAAACGAAAATGCCCTCGAGCTGATCGAAGGTGTGGAAGAGGACTATGACCTCGAGCCCTTCATTGAGGCTCTGTCGTAGAGGCAGCTTTCCTAGAAACAGCTCGAGCACCAGATACACCAAGCATGCTGATCAGTATTGAAGGAATTGACGGCGCGGGTAAAAACACCATCACCCAGCGCTTGCGGGAAGAACTAGCCTGCGATGTCGAAGTCTTAAGCTTCCCACGCTACGAAGACTCCATCCATGCTCAGCTCGCGCAGGAGGCGCTCTACGGGCGTATGGGTGACCTCACCGATTCGGTCTACGGGATGGCCACGCTCTTTGCGCTGGATCGGCGGGGCGCCAAGGAGCAGCTCCTCGCCGCCGCTGAATCCACGGACTCTCTGCTCATTTTGGACCGCTATGTCGCCTCCAACGCCGCGTACTCCTCCGCGCGGGTGGGAGGAGAGCTCATTGTCGATTGGATTTATGAGCTCGAATTCGAGCGCTTCGGCCTGCCGGTGCCGCAACTGCAGATCTTTTTGGATACCGACGTTGCCCTTGCCGGCCAGCGTGCCGTGGCCCGTGCAGCAGAGGATGAGGGGCGCAACCGCGACCGCTATGAACGCGATGCTGCGTTGCAGTCACGCACGGCGGCTGCCTACCGCCGCTTGGCGGAGCAGCAGTGGGCAGGGCAGTGGATCGCCACCGCGGATGCCGATATGATTATCCAAGCTGTCAAGGAGCTTGTAGGAGAACAATAACGTGGCACCGAAAATCTTGGTCGTGGATGATGACCCGGCAATTGCCGAAATGCTTACCATCGTGCTCGAGGCAGAAGGGCTGGAGCCTATTGCCGTCAACGATGGTAATGAGGCCATCCCGGCCTTCCGCGAGCACGACCCGGATCTGATCCTGTTGGATCTCATGCTTCCGGGCATGAACGGCGTTGATATCTGCCGTGCCATCCGTACCGAGTCCTCGGTGCCTATCGTGATGCTGACCGCAAAGACCGATACCGTCGATGTGGTCCTTGGCCTCGAATCAGGGGCGGATGACTACATCACCAAGCCCTTCAAGCCGAAAGAGCTCATCGCCCGCATCCGTGCGCGCCTGCGCCGGATTGACGGAGGTACAGGCGAAATTATCGAGGTAGGGGACCTGCTTATCGACGTCCCCGAGCACACCGTCACCCGCAAGGGCGGCGAGGAGATCTCGCTGACCCCGCTGGAGTTCGACCTCCTGCTGGAAATGGCTCGAAAGCCCGGACAGGTGCACACCCGCGAGGCGTTGCTCGAATCCGTCTGGGGCTACCGCCACGCTTCCGATACTCGCCTGGTCAACGTGCATGTTCAGCGCCTGCGCGCAAAGATCGAGCATGATCCAGAGGATCCGCACATCGTGCTCACGGTACGCGGTGTGGGATACAAGACTGGAAAAGTCGCCGAGTAAAGGACTACCGCTATTTTTGGTTGGTTAAGGCGAGCCCGGGATGGCGTCGTCGAGCGCTGGCGCACGTCCCTGCAGACGCGCGTCTTGGGCATGATGCTGGTTGCCTCCACGGTGGTCATGATCATCCTGGCTTATGCGCTGGTGTCGGTGTTGACACAACAGCTGGTGAGCCAGAAGGAAGACACCGCACTACAGGAGCTCGACCGCGCCCGCGTGGCCGTGGAGCAGCAGATCGACGCCACGGGCACAGCAAATTCAACGCAGGTGCGCATCAACTCTGCGCGTGCCGCTTTGGGCCAAATGTCGGCGCAGCAACCCGATGCCCAAGCTGTGTATGAGCCGGTCATCGTCGTTGAAAACTCAGACGGCACGGCCACGACCTCGCCGGAGGGCTACCGCATTCCCGATGGCATGCGCGAGCTCGTCGGCCGCGGTCAGGTTGTCCAGCAATACGCCACGGTGGACCAGCAGTCGGGGGCGACTTATAACGCGTTGATGGTGGGCACGCCCATCGAGAGTGATATCCCGAATACCCAGGTCTACCTCGTATTGTCCATGGAATCCGAGGAATCCACGATGGCGCTTATGCGTGGTTTGCTCTCGGCCGCCGGAGTGGTGGTTGTGGTCCTCCTCGTCGGCATTGCCTGGCTGGCCACCCAGCAGGTGATCGTTCCGATTCGTTCCGCATCCCGCATTGCGCAACGATTTGCCGCCGGCCACCTGCGCGAACGCATGGTGGTCAACTCGGATGATGAGATGGGCCGCCTTGCTTCCTCTTTCAATGACATGGCAGACAAGCTGTCAAAGCAGATTACCCAGCTGGAGGAATATGGCGACCTCCAGCGGCAGTTCACTTCCGATGTCTCTCACGAGTTACGCACGCCGCTGACGACGGTGCGCATGGCGGCGGATGTCATCGCGGAAGACGCAGAAGAGTTCAACCCCTACACCAAACGTTCGGCGGAGTTGCTCATCAAGGAGCTGGACCGTTTCGAGGACTTGCTCGCGGACCTTTTGGAGATCTCTCGCCACGATGCAGGCGTGGCTGATTTGTCCACGGCCTCCCTTGATATTCGCTCCTGTTTGGACTCCGCACTGAGCCAGGTGGAACACCTCGCCGCCGAGTTGGGGGTGGAGGTTATCGTTCATGCCCCAGAGGAACCCGTGGCTGTGGAATGCGATTCGCGCCGCGTCGAGCGCATCTTGCGTAACCTGCTCGCGAACGCCATTGATCACTCTGAAGGCAACCCCGTCACCGTGGATATCGGCGCGACTGAGGATGCCGTTGGCATCGCCGTCACCGATTCTGGCGTGGGACTCAAGGAAGGTCAGGAGGAGCTGGTGTTCAACCGCTTCTGGCGCGCGGATTCCTCGCGCAAGCGCCACTCAGGCGGAACCGGCTTAGGCTTGGCCATCGCTCGCGAGGATGCCGTGCTCCATGGAGGCACTCTGGATGCCATCGGCTACTTCGGCATCGGCTCGCGCTTCCGTCTAGTCCTGCCACGCACCCCGGGGGAAGCGGTGGAATCTGAGCCCATTGCCCTCGAGGTCCCGGGCGCTCCGAAGCCCGTCGAAGCGGAGGAACAGTCCGCGCTCGACGTGAGCACTGAACTAGGAGCCCCTGCAGTAAAGGCAGAGCCGGATAACGGGATAGTGTGGCCCTCGGAGCGCGAAGCGCGTGGCGCGGAAGCGCCGTTCAATCAAGACATCGTCCCCGATTTCGACGAGGAGGCCCAGCGATGATTCCGGCCCGCCGCTCACTCGCAGTGCTCAGCTGCGTCGCGCTTACTACCCTCGTCGGGTGCTCGACCTTGCCGCATAACACTGATCCCCAGGTGATCGGCACCTTTGAACCTCATGAGCGGGCAGACGATGCCGTCGTGGAGCCCCGCACCGATAGCGAACCGGACCTCTTAGTCCGTGACTTCTATTCGGCCGTGGCGATTCCCACTGGCAACTACGCTGCTGCCCGCACCTTCCTTGCCTCCGAAATCGCTAATTCCTGGGATCCCACGGATACCGTGCTCGTCGTGGACTCCATCGACCTTGTGACCTCAAACATGGAAGACGGTGCCCTCGAGTATTCAGTGCGCGGCAACATTATCGGCCGTCTGGCGAATGGTGGGGCCTATGTCCCGGATAACTCGCGTCTTGAGGCGACTGTCCGCCTGCGCCAGTTCAATGGGCAATGGCGCATTACCGACCTGCCTACTGGTGCGGTGATCGAGCGCACGGAACTGCGCAACCGCTACCGCCCGCAGTCGCTGTACTTCTTCGGTACAACCCAGCGCCTACTGGTGGCGGACCGTCGGTGGCTCTACTCGGGAAAGGACTCGATCGCTTCAGAGTTGGTCACCCTCCTGCTACAGGGGCCGTCTTCCGATATCGCTCCGGCGACCTCCACCTTGATCCCGAAGGATGCCACTTTCTTAGGCATCAACGATGGTGTGTATGAATTCAGTGGGATGTCAGCAATGAGCCAGGAGGAGCGCCTTAAATTTGCCTCCCAGTTGGTCTGGACTCTCAACAATGCGGAGATCACTAATTCAGTTCGCGCCACCATCGATGGCAGCCCCTTGGTTGACAACATGGAGGAGATGACCATCGATGATTTCGCCGAGTTTAACCCAGAGGTAGCTGCCCAATCCGTGCCCAAGCTCTACGCCGTCAACGACGGCTCCCTGCTGGAAGTCAAGGGCGAAGGTAGCACCGAGGTACAGGGCATGGCCGGCCAGATCCATGACATCCAGTCCGCCGATATCTCGGATGAGGGGATGGTGGCCGCGGTGCGTAAGCGTTCTGAGAAGGAATCGCAGCTGGCGATGGGCGAGCTCGGCCACGGACTCAAGGGCTCGGTCAAGGGCGAAACCCTAGCCCGCCCCACCTTTGAGGTGGGCGGCCAGGTGGCGTGGACCGTTGTTGACGGCAAACATGTAGTCCGTGTGACGCGTTCGCCGGCGACTGGCGAACTGAGCACCGCGGAGGTGGACACCTCTGCACTGGAGAACGTGGAGGGAGAGATCTCGGTCATTCGACTGTCCCTCACGGGAGCCCGTATCGCCATGATCATCGACGGCAGCATTTACACCGGCGTGGTGGCCCGCGCGACCTCGGGCGAGCGGCGTATCGTCAACATCCACCAAGTTGGTCCAGAGCTGACCGGCTCGGCCTTGTCCGTGGAGTGGCAGACGGATGGTTCTTTGCTCGTGGGTACCTCGGCGTCGAATTCGCCCGTGTGGCGTATTGAGCAAGACGGTTCCTCTGCTACCACCTTACCTACCGGAAATATCACCGCGCCGGTGGTGGCGGTGGCTTCCTCACCGTCGACGCACTACGTCACCGATGCGCATGCTCTACTGCAGCTTCCCGCAGGCGGATCTGAACGCTCGTATTGGCGTGAAGTCGAAGGCCTGCAGGGAGTGCGATCCTCACCCATCATAGCGCGCTAGAGTCGCGCTAAAGTGGGGCGCATGCCGAAGAATCGGGGGATAGGGGAGGCCACGGCCGCTCTCGTGGAGCTTTTCTTGCCACGCCCCTGCGCTGGGTGCGGGGGAGAAACAGCTGCGGGCGGGGTGTTGTGCGCTTCCTGCCAGGAACACTTGCGGCAGGTTCCACGCCGGGTGGAACGGCCGCGGCCCCTGGGGTTTCCGGCATGGGCTCTTGGTCCCTATTCCGATACTCGCCGTGGTGTCATCATCGCCATGAAGGAACACGGGCACCACGCAGTGCGTGCTCACCTCGGGGCGGTGTTCGCTGCCGGCATCGATTACTTGCGCGCCCGCGGTGATATCCCGGAGACTGGGTTGCTCGTGCCGGCGCCGACGCGCGTGTCCTCGGCTCGTCGCCGCGGTGGCGATCCTGTTGCCGCGCTGTGCCAGGCAGCGGCTGCCAGGCTTCCAGGCTGGGCTGTGGTTAATGCCCTGAGCACGGCTGAAAGCAGTGCGGATCAATCAGAGCTCAGCGCCGTGGAGCGCGCCGATAACATGCGGACAGCCGTGCTGTTGCGTCCCGCCGCCCGCGAACTAGTGGGGAAGAACGTGATGCTTGTCGACGACGTCATCACCACCGGCGCAACTCTGCGTGCTAGCGCCGCGCGTGTATGGGCTATCGGGGGTGACGTCGCGGGCGCAATTGTGCTGGCAGATGCGTAGGGCGGGCCATCATCATGCATGAGTGTAGGGGCCAGTCATCGTGTAGGTTATGACCAGTGGTAACATGAGGGGTGTCACAGGGAAGCGGGCTTCCGGCTCCTTATCACAGGCTTGTAGAAGTCCGCAGAATGTGCAGTCATTCAGTCCCCACGAGTATAGGGAGGCATTTCATGTCCCAGCAGACCAACGCTCAGGTCACCATCACCGGCCGTAACGTGGAGGTTCCGGAGCACTTCCAGGAACGTGTCACTGAAAAACTAGCCAAGATCGAGCGCCTTGATCCGACCCTGACCTTCTTCCACGTGGAGCTGCAGCACGAGCCGAACCCGCGCCGCGAGTCCGAGGCAGAGCGTCTGCAGATCACCGCTACCGGTAAGGGGCACATCGCTCGCGCCGAGGCGAAGGAAGATTCTTTCTATGCGGCACTCGAGACCGCTCTGGGCAAGATGGAACGCTCCCTGCGCAAGGTTAAGGTGCGCCGTGAGAACGTGAAGTCCGGCCACCGCGCCCAGAAGGGTACTGGTCAGATCGCCGCTGAGCTGGTCGCTGAAGCTGAGGCAGCTAAGCCCGCTAAGGAAGAGCGCTACATCGATCCCTACGCCGAGACTGTCGAGGATGTTCGCCCGGGCCAGGTTGTCCGCTTCAAGGAGCACCCAGCAACCCCGATGTCTGTTGATGATGCGCTCAGCGAGATGGAGCTGGTCGGCCACGACTTCTACCTCTTCATCAACGAGGAGAACAACAAGCCTTCTGTGGTTTACCGCCGCCACGCATTCGACTACGGTCTTATTTCCCTGACGGATGCTGATGCTTAAGGCCTGAGCCTTAAAGGCCGTAGGGCCTAACACACAGGCTCCCTGCCCCGCAGCGCACACGCGCAGCGAGACAGGGGGCCTTCTTATGTCCCTATTAGGCATTGTTAATCTTCGATCATCTTTTTTCGTGACGGCCGAGGGGAGCGTCCTGCAAACGTCGGGGTGGGGGCAGAATTGCGCTTTGGGTTGGGTGGCGAATCGTGAGAGAAAAGCTAGTGAGTACAATGGCGACGAGTTAACTTATTTGTCGCGACAAGAAGGACTATCTAGACGTGTTTGGACTTTCCAAGCTGCTCCGTGCCGGTGAGGGGCGCACCGTCAAGCGCCTGGCCAAAATTGCAGATGATGTTATTGCCTTAGAAGATAAATTCGCGGCGCTGTCGGACGACGAGCTCAAGGCTAAGACTGACGAGTTTAAGAAGCGTCTGGCGGATGGCGAAAAGATGAATGACATCCTTCTCGAAGCCTTCGCCACCGTGCGTGAGGCTGCCTGGCGCGTGCTTGACCAGAAGCACTACAAGGTGCAGGTTATGGGCGGTGCCGCCCTGCACTTCGGCAACGTCGCTGAGATGCGCACCGGTGAGGGCAAGACCCTGACCTCGCTGCTGCCGGCCTACCTCAATGCGCTGGAGGGCAAGGGCGTACACATCGTGACGGTCAACGATTACTTGGCCAAGCGTGACGCCGAGATGATGGGCCGTGTCCACCGCTGGCTGGGCCTCACCGTTGGCGTCATCCTCTCCGAAATGCGCCCTGCGGAGCGCAAGGAAGCGTATGCTTGCGACATCACGTACGGCACCAACAATGAGCTGGGCTTTGACTACCTGCGCGACAACATGGTCCGCTCGCTTAATGACACGGTCCAGCGTGGCCACAATTACTGCATTGTGGATGAGGTTGACTCCATCCTGATCGACGAGGCCCGTACCCCGCTCATTATTTCCGGACCGGTCGACGGCTCCTCCCAGTTCTACGGCGTTTTCTCCAAGCTGGCACCGAAGATGCGCGAGGGCATCCACTACGAGGTGGACCACAAGAAGCGCACCATTGGTGTGCTGGAGGAGGGCGTCGAATTCGTCGAGGATCAGCTGGGCATTGAAAACCTCTACGCCCCGGAGCACTCCCAGTTGGTGTCCTACCTCAACAATGCTTTGAAGGCGAAGGAGCTCTTCACCCGCGATAAGGACTACATTGTCCGCAACGGCGAAGTGCTGATCGTGGATAGCTTCACCGGCCGCGTTCTGGCTGGCCGCCGCTACAACGAAGGTATGCACCAGGCTATTGAGGCAAAGGAAGAGGTGGAGATCAAGAACGAGAACCAGACTCTCGCCACCGTTACGCTCCAGAACTACTTCCGCCTCTACGACAAGATTTCCGGCATGACCGGTACCGCAGAGACCGAGGCTGCTGAGCTGCACTCCATCTACGGGCTAGACGTGGTGCCGATTCCGACTAATAAGCCGAATCAGCGTACCGATCACTCCGACCGCATCTACAAGACCCAGGAAGCCAAGTTCGCTGCGGTGGTGGATGACATCGAGGAGCACGTTGCCGACGGCCAGCCGGTGCTGGTAGGTACCACCTCCGTGGAGCGCTCCGAGTACCTCTCGCAGCTGTTGAGCAAGCGCGGAATCAAGCATTCGGTGCTCAATGCGAAGCACCATGAGGAAGAGGGACAGATCGTCGCCCGTGCCGGCCGCCCCGGCGCCGTAACCGTAGCCACCAACATGGCCGGCCGCGGTACCGATATCGTGCTCGGCGGTAACCCCGAGGTCATCCTGGATGAGAAGCTGCGCGAGCGCGGCCTCGATCCCTTCGAGGATGAAGAGAAGTACCAGGAGGCCTGGGACACCGAGATCGATCAGGAGAGGGAACGCTCTAAGCGCCTAGGTGACGAGGTCCGCGAGGCCGGCGGCCTGTACGTATTGGGTACCGAGCGCCACGAGTCGCGCCGTATTGATAACCAGCTGCGCGGCCGTTCCGGCCGTCAGGGTGACCCGGGTGAGACCCGCTTCTACCTGTCCATGCGTGATGAGCTCATGGTGCGCTTCGTGGGCCAGTCCATGGAGAACATGATGAACCGCCTCAACGTGCCGGATGATGTGCCGATTGAGGCGAAGATGGTCTCTAACTCCATCAAGGGTGCGCAGGCACAGGTGGAGAACCAGAACTTTGAGATGCGTAAGAACGTGCTCAAGTACGATGAGGTACTCAATGAGCAGCGCAAGGTGGTATACGCCACCCGCCACGACATCCTCGAGGCCAGCGACATCAAGGACAACATCCGCGAGATGATCAACGACACCGTGTCTGCTTACGTGGCGGGCGCGACAGCCACCGGCTACGTGGAGGACTGGAACCTAGACGAGCTATGGAATGCACTGGAGTCCCTCTACGGGCCGACCATGACGCACGAGGAGCTTGTCGACGGTACCGAGTACGGCTCCGCCGGCGAGATCTCTGCGGAGCAGCTGCGCGATGCACTGCTGTCTGATGCGAATTCCGAGTATGACCAACTCGAAGAAGCCGTGAGCGCCATCGGTGGCGAGAGCCAGATGCGCAATACCGAGCGCATGATCATCCTGCCGATTATTGACCAGAAGTGGCGCGAGCACCTCTATGAGATGGATTACCTCAAGGAAGGTATCGGTCTGCGTGCCATGGCGCAGCGCGATCCTCTGGTGGAGTACCAGAAGGAAGGCGGCGACATGTTCAATGCCATGAACGACGCGGTCAAGGAAGAAACCGTGCGCCAGCTGTTTATGCTGCGCAAGCAGTTCAAGGCGCAGGAAGAGGCGAGCGCCGCAGGCGAAGCGGAAGCATAAGGCAACGTTGATGCGCCAGCGTTAGCCAACGCAAGACGCCGTGGGAATCGTTCCCCACGGCGTCTTTTTATTGGAAGTAGTTAGGTATATACTGGCAGAACATTAATTGTTGTTCTTCGGAGGTTGAGTTAGTATGCGCCGCTTCTCTCTGCGAGTAGGTCTATCCGTGTTCGCATCTGCCACCCTGCTGGGCGGCGGCGCAGCTGCTTCGGCTGTGGAACTTGCTCCAGAAGAGCAGTGCCAGCTGGCCTCCGTATTAGGCTCTCAGAGCGATAACTCCTTGGAGGACGCTGAACTCAGCTCACAGGATGTCGTCTCCACTCAGTGTGGCGCGGTGTCTGAACCGGAAAGCCTTGATGAAGCTACTGCGAAGCTTCCCGTGGTGGGAGCCACCATGTTTGGCGGCATCAGCCTAGCTTTGGTGAGCGCTTCTGCGGCCTTCGCCGGAATCGACTGGACACCCATCCTGATCAAGCTTGGATCGCTGTTCTAAGACCAGGGCTAAGCCGTAGCCTTTATTTCTAGGCCTCTCTAAAACCTCAAGAACCTCTTTCTCTAATGTCAGTGGGTGTGCAGGCCGCCCGAAAGTAAGCGGAATGACCGGAGGTATCGGCCGGTTGCAGCGCCGGTAAAAGCACGCCGTGTTGAGCCTAAGAGCACCGAACCGAAGAACTCACCATTTGAGCGCGCGTGCAAGCTGCGTAGCGTCATTCCTCCGTGCGATTCAGCCGCTGCCTGGGCTTTCCGCCAGGCGCGCACATGTTTAGTGATTTCCGGAGCAAAGCGTGGGTTATTGAGATGACTCAAAGGCCGCAAGGCAGCGGCGACTTCGAGAACTATGACAATGAGACCACGGATCTCTTCCCGCGTGGCCAGGTCGCGAGCTGTGGGCTCGCGCTCGTAGCGGATATGTTGCGGGGCAACATACAGTTGTAGGTGGCTCATGCCGGGGATGGGGGTGTACATGTGAATCGCGTCCTCTTCCGCAATGTGCGGTACGGAGGAAGGCGCTGAAGCAAGGATCGAGGGATGGGCACAGAGAAGGAAGCTGGGTGCACGTTCATTGTGCCACGGCAGCCCCGTCTGCGGCTAGAGCTTTGCAGTGCATCGGCCGGTGAGAGCAGGCAGGCGGTATGTTCGCTATACTTTCGGACGATAAACACAGTTCAATGCGAAGGGCAGATAATATGCGTGGACTCATCGTCGATTTTGTAGGCGTGCTTGACGGCACCGAGGAGGACGTCAAGCGCTGGAGGGAATTATTCGCCGCCGCGAAATCCAACGGAGTTGCCACCGCTATCCTTTCCAACGATCCAGGCGGACCAGGCGCGGAGCACATTCGTGAGTGGGAATACCGCGGCATCGTGGATGCCGTGGTGCTCTCTGGCGAGGTTGGCGCTGAGAAGCCGGACCGTGCTGCCTTCCAAGCTGCGGCGGATGCTATTGACCTGCCGATTAATGACTGCGTCATGGTGGATGACTCCATCGTTAACGTGCGCGCTGCTGTGGAGAACGGCATGGTGGGCATGCTCTATACGGTCTTCGACCGCACAAGCGTTGAGGTCCAGGCAGTCTTCGACATTGAAGGTGAGTTCTAAGTGTCGAAGGATGTGCGCGTCTTCCTGCCGGCTACCTTCGGCATGCTGGCTGAGCTTGAGGAGACCGGCCAGCTCGCCGCCCGCAGTGGTTGGGGTTTTGCGTTAACGCCCGCGTTGCGTGAGTTCTATACCGAAGGTGACGAGGAAGAAATTGAGTACTCTGCCTTCCTTGAAGCGTCCATGGCTTCATTGCGCCTGCTGGCTGTCGGGGATGAAGAAAAGTTTCCCCACCGACGCGTGGTCATCTCCGTCGACGTGGATGAGTCCGTGGTGACTCCGAAGCCGGACATGGGCGAGCCCGTCGTGGCCCTCAATCCCGCCACGATCACGAAGGCTAACCTGCAGGCCATCCACGTGGATATCGAGGAGTCCGAAGCCGCTACGGCCAAGGCTATTGACGCTATCGACAACGCTGACCTCGGGGATGAGGACGCTGAGCTCGCAGTCGGTGACGCTCTGGATAATTTCATGGCTTTCTATGACCCCACCGAACTGCCCATCCTCGTGGAGCTTCTCTAGGGGTCTTCCTGCCAACAATCACCGGTGCCTCACGCGTGGTGCTACTCTAAGCCTCTAACGCCATCGTTTAAGAAGGAGCACCACCATGAAGGCATCTCGTCTTGCCAGCCTTGTCACTGCCGCTGCCTTGAGCACCGCTGCGCTTGTCGCCGTACCAGTTGCCGGTGCAGAGGAGCCTGCAGCGCCGATCGCGCAGGAGCACGCGGATCGCAGCAACCCGACCCCAAAGAATCCGGATCCTGATACGGGTGTAACGACCCCATGGCTGCGAATCCTCGAGGGATCCTCGCAGGGGCCAGTAGCCATCGTTATCGCCATCCTCTTCGGAATCATCAGCATTGGCTTCGCCGCCTACAAGGAGTTTGGTGATTACCTGCCCAAGTTGGGCTAATTGTTGATAATCTGCGGGGGTAAAATTCAGCTCGATCGAAAGGTTTCCTCAGAATGTCTTCCTCTCGTCTTCGCCGCGTAGTCGCTGCCTCCAGCTTGTCCGTTGCGGTCCTTGCCGGTGGTGTCGCAGTCCCCACGGCGGGCGCGGTAAGCACCACCATCAAGGATGAGAAGTGCACCATCACCTTGAGCGAGGAGGAAGCCAGCGACCTGAAGAATGCGGAGTCGAAGGAAAACGATGTCGACAGCAGCTTGCTGAAGAATGGCCTTAAGATTTCGCCCAAGGACGCGGAGAAGCGTGCTCGCGACGTAGAGAACCAATCGGACGAGCTCTACCGTGCTCTGGCTGACTATGAGGCGGAGCGCGAACTCGGTGATGAGAACGCCGTCAAGCGCGCAAAGAACAATATTGCGGTGGTAGAGGCCTTCCGTGGGATTGCGCCGGAGTACGTCAAGGCCCTCAACGCCTGTGCGAAGAAGGAAGAGTTCAATAAGGAAGAGGAGACCGGTGGCAACACCTCCTCCAACATCGATACCGGCGGCGCTATCATCCTCGGCGTCTCCGGCGGCTTGGCCGTGATCCTTATGGTTCTCCGCGCGGCTGGCCCCTTCCTCAAGACCGTTCTGCCGCCGCAGCTGGCGGCAATGCTTCCGCTCTAAGACCTAGGAGAACTAGGCGCGATTAGGACGGGTAAAGCCCTTCCTTTACTACGCCTAAGGCCTTTAGGCCTTAGGCCCAATCAACGTTGGTGCGCAGAGAAGCCAAAAGGCCCCGCACTGCATCGCGGCGGCGCGCAGAAGCCGTTCCCTCCTCTAAGCTGAGGTCCAGCCCGCATTCGGGGTCCGCGGGTGGCCCGGCATGGGTGCAGCCACGCGGGCAATCCTCAATCGCTTTGGCAAGGTCATCGAAGACCTCAATGACGTTTTCCGCATCAATATGGGCTAAGCCGAAGGAGCGGATGCCTGGGGTATCAATGATCCACCCGCCATGCGGGGTGCTCCCTTCAGCAGGCAACCGCAGCGCCACCGACTGCGTCGATGTATGGCGGCCCTTGCCCACGGCGGAGACTTCGCCGGTTTCGCGGTTGGCATCCGGTACCAGTCGGTTCACCAGCGTGGATTTTCCTACGCCCGAGTGGCCGATGAGGGCCGTGACATGTCCATCAATTGCGGCACAGACCTGCTCCAGTCCATCGTCCACGCCAGCTTCCACCACGGTGACATCCAAGTCCGCAAACTCTTGGGCGAACGGAGTGGGGTCGGTGAGGTCGGTCTTCGTCAGACACAGGACCGGCTGGATATTGCCGGCGAAGGCCGCGATGAGGGCACGCTCCACGAATCCGGAGCGCGGCGGTGGATCCGCCACGGCGCTCACGATCAGTAGGCGGTCCGCATTCGCCACCACGATGCGCTCATAAGGATCCGTATCATCCGCGGTGCGCCGAAGGACGGAAGTGCGCTCCTCTAGCTTCACAATGCGCGCGAGGGTGTCCTTTTTACCAGAAGTATCGCCCACGACACCGACCCGATCACCGACCTCGATGGGCGTGCGGCCCATCTCGCGGGCGCGCATAGCGGTGACGACCGGACCATCATTATCAAGGGCAACTCCCCAGCGCCCGCGGTCCTTGGTGATGACCATGCCGAACTTGGCATCCTTGTGCTTCGGGCGGTCCTTCGTGCGGGGGCGCGAGCCTTTGCCCGGCCGGATGCGGACATCGGATTCGTCGTAGCTGCTCGCGCGCCTAGCCATGGATCATGGCCTCCCACATCTTGGCGAATCCAGGGAGAGTCTTGGACGTGGTGTCGATGTCCTCGACCTCGACACCGTCGACTGCCAGGCCGATGATGGCGCCAGCGGTGGCCATGCGGTGGTCGGCGTAGGAGTGCCACTGGCCGCCGTGGAGTGGGGCAGGGGTGATGCGGAGGCCGTCGTCAAGCTCGGTGACGTTGCCTCCAAGGGCGTTGATCTCCGTAGCGAGGGCCGCCAGACGGTCGGTCTCATGGCCTCGCAGGTGCGCGATGCCGGTCAGCGTCGACGGTGTTGAAGCCAGAGCGCACAGCGCAGCCACGGTAGGGGTGAGCTCGCCGATATCTCCCATATCGAGATCGACGCCGCGCAGGCCTGCGAGACCCTCCTCCGGGCCGGTGACCTGCAGGTAGGGATCCTGGCAAGGTGCCTGCGGAACGTACTCAACCTGTGCCCCCATCTGCTCCAGGATGCCGCGGAAAGAATCACCTGGTTGGGTCGTTTCCTCCGGCCAATTCAGAATGCTCACGCTGCCGCCTGAGACGGCGGCAGCGGCAAGGAACGGAGTGGCGTTGGAGAGATCTGGTTCGATGTACCACTCACGCCCCTCAATCTTCCCGGGCCGCACGACCCAATTATCCTCGCTCGCGAGCACATGCACGCCGGCCTCACGCAGCATGCAAATGGTCATGAGAATATGCGGTTGGGAAGGGACAGTGCCGCCCTCGTGGCGCACGCTGATGCCGTTGCGGTAGCGCGCCCCGGCCAGAAGCAGGCCGGAGACGAATTGGGAAGAAGCGGAGGCATCAATGGTGACTTCGGCACCCTCCGGAATGCCATGGGGTGTGATGCTCAGCGGCAGGTTATCGCCTTCGATGTCGACGCCCAGCTCACGCAAGGCCGTGGTCATCGTGGACATGGGGCGCTTCCGGGCATAAGGGTCACCGTCGATGACAACAGGCCCATCCGCCAGCGCTGCCACCGGAGGCAAGAAGCGCATGATCGTGCCAGCCAGGCCACAATCCACGGTCGCCCCGTGGAGCTCGCCCGGCGTCACTCGCAGGTGCGGTCCCCACTCGGAGATACCTACGCCCATGGCCTTCAAAGCTTCTTTCATCAGGTCAGTATCGCGGGAGACCAGCGGGTTGTAGATGATAGAAGGTGAGTCAGCCAACGCGGCGAGGATGAGGGCGCGGTTGGTCATCGACTTTGAACCGGGAACTTCCTGAGTCCAGGACAGCGGGCCGGTGGATTGGGGAGCACTCCAGAAAGCAGACATGTAGTCCATAATAAAGGGCATGTGCGGAAGATTTGTTCTGTTCACCGAGTCCCTACTGGAGGAAGTCGGAGCGTGGGAGTCCATTACGGAAGTTCATGCGCCGGAAGGCCTGCCACCAGCACGTTATAACATTGCTCCGACCCAGCCCATCGCCATCGTGCGGGTTGCGGAGGAGACCGCCCGCGTGGAGCCAGCGCGCTGGGGGCTTATCCCGCATTGGAAGAAAAACCTCGACGGCCCGCCGCTGTTTAATGCCCGCGCGGAAACTGTGGCGCAGAAACCTTCCTTCCGCGATGCCTTCAAGGCGCAGCGCTGTGTCATCCCGCTGGATGGCTACTACGAGTGGAAGGCCGGGGAGGATAAGAAGGCTAAGAAGCAGCCCTATTATGTGACCGGGCCCGATGGCCTGCTGTGGGCGGCTGGTTTGTGGGCCACGGGGATGGAGAGGCTTTCGGCCACGATGGTGACCACGGATGCCACGGAGGAGATGGCGTGGCTGCACCACCGCCTGCCCAAGTTTCTGACTACAGAAGAGATCGCGCCCTGGCTGGCGGGGGAGGCACTGCTGGAGCCGAGCTCCGTGTGCGGCTTTCAGGCACGCCCGGCAGACCTCGCGGTGGGCAACGTGCGCAACGACTACGCAGAGCTTATCGACGAACCACCGGCCACCACCCTCTTCTAGTTCGCGAGAACTAGTCGGCGAGAACGTCGGCGAAGGAGAGCTCCAGCACGCGGGGGAGATCCTCCGGATTCATCTCAATGTCGAGGCCACGCTTGCCTCCGGAGAAAAAGATGGTGTCGAAGAGCAGCGCGGTCTCGTCAACGACA
Organism: Corynebacterium aurimucosum ATCC 700975; assembly: GCF_000022905.1. Taxonomy (NCBI): domain Bacteria; kingdom Bacillati; phylum Actinomycetota; class Actinomycetes; order Mycobacteriales; family Corynebacteriaceae; genus Corynebacterium; species Corynebacterium aurimucosum. Next base: position 751,131 of record NC_012590.1, read on the forward strand.
GTGGGCAGGACATGCTTGTGCCCCAACGGGGAGATACCGCCGGGGATGTAGCCGGAGGACTTGGAGGCGTCGGCAGGCGCGGCCATCGTGGCCTTGGATGCGCCGAAAGCGGCAGCAGCCTTCTTGAGGCTGAGCTGGTGAGTGACTGGAAGGACACAGACGGCGAGTTGGCGTTTAGGGCCTTTGCCAGCGCTCAGATCAATGACGAGGGTTTTGAAAATGCGCTCAGGGGCAACATCGAGGGCCGCAGCGGCTGCCTCACCGAAGTTTTCGCGACCGCCCTCAAAGGTGGAGACGTGGTGGTCAATACCTGCCTCTTCGAGGAGTTTGAGGGCGGGGGTAGCGGCACGCGGGGTCTTCTTGGACATATAAACCACCCTAGTCCGGAGCGCTAGGATGGTCGGTATGGCCACAGAAACGACGAGCGAGATGCTTCAGAAACAGCGGTTGTTTGAGGAGCAAGCCTTGCCCTTGCTGGACCAACTCTACGGTGGAGCGATGCGTCTGACGCGCAACCCGCAAGACGCGGAGGATTTGATCCAAGAGACCTACCTCAAGGCCTTTAGCAACTTCGATTCCTTCAAACAGGGCACGAACTTGAAGGCGTGGCTGTACCGCATCATGACGAATGCCTACATCAATTCTTACCGGAAGGCCAAGCGCCGCCCGGTGGAATCCTCAGCGGATGAGCTGAGTGACTTTCAGCTGTATACCACGTCCGGGCATGATTCCACGGGCCTGGAATCAGCGGAGGTCGAAGCACTCAAGCAGATGCCGGATTCGGAGATTTCCGAGGCCATGAATGACCTGCCGGAGGATTACCGCATGGTGGTGTACTACTCGGATGTGGTGGGTTTGGCCTATAAGGAAATCGCAGAAGTGATGGGCACCCCATTGGGGACGGTCATGAGCCGCCTCCACCGCGGAAGAAAATTGCTTCGCGCGGCGTTGAAGGACGTAGCACGAGAAAAAGGCATTGGTCGCAACCACCCAGAGATGGAGGAGAAGTAATGGAACGCGCAACAGGACGCAATTGCGGTGCGTGTAACTCTCCCGAGGTTGAAGCGCTCTTTCGGGAGCTGTTCGATGAATCAACCAGCTATGCGCGAGCACTGGAAATCCGCGAGCATCTCGCGCAGTGCGATGCCTGTCAACAGCGCGTCGAGAGTGAAGAAGTAATCCGAGCGCTCGTGCGCAAATGTTGCGGGGGGCAGGCTGCACCGCAGTCACTGCGCCAGCGCATTTGCGTGGAGATTACGCGGACTGAGATTACCTGGGGCTAGGGCCGCCGAGGCCAAATTAACGCTTAGATCAAGTTAGATAGGCCTCGGTGCAAAAGCAAAGGACTCGTTCCCGTCCTCGGAATGAGGAAGGAAACGAGCCCTAATTGATTGCTGACGTTATGCGTTAGGACGCTTGCCGTGGTTAGCGGACTTCTTACGGCGATCCTTGCGCTTACGGCCACGCTTGCTCATCGCGTACTCCTTCTGTTAAGGGTAAATGAACTTATTTAACTGTAGCGGCAGGGTATGCCGGGGTGTTAATCGGGGGGGTGCAGCTTTTGAGGACTCTTTAAGCAGAGACGCGGGCACGGCCGCGGCTGCGGTTGCGGCGCTTGATAGCGCGACGCTCCTCTTCAGAGAGGCCGCCCCACACGCCGGCATCCTGTCCGGACTCGAGGGCCCACTTGAGGCAGGAAGAAGCAACCGGGCAGCGGTTGCAGACCAGCTTGGCCTTAGCGATCTGGGTGAGTGCAGGGCCGGAATTACCGACAGGGAAGAAGAGCTCCGGGTCTTCGTCGCGGCAAACAGCTTCGTGGCGCCAATCCATGATTGAAATCTCCTAACTAATTTTTGACAGCAGTGAGTGAAAGCAGGCGCACCAAGGGCAGTCCACAGCCGTGAACTGTTCCGAGTGCTCCGGGGGTTTAAGTGAACTGGTCTGCGGTCAGTGGGGCCCTGTCTCGAGTTAGGGCCAGCGTCGCCGCCGCCATGGTTCACTTGCGGTTAACTTGGAGGTTTCTCCGAGTTAAGAACTGATTTAACAGCTCGTTGTTTTTGCTACCTGAGAATAATGACACGTTTACTCAATCTCCGCTAGGGGGAGAGGCTAAAAAGTGTCCAAAGTCACTAAATAAATTCCGTCAATTCACGCATTTGTTATGGATTGGGTCCTGTAAGAATCCTGTCAGTAATGCTTCAACCTGCGTTAATGGGGCAAATGGGGTGAGTGTGGTGACCTGGATCGCGTCAAATCCGGATTGCTCCCTCTGCCCCCGAAACGTGGAGGGCGGGAAGCTGAAGATGAGCATGGTGACGGTGTATGCGGAAAGGAGGATATCCGTGGGCGCGTGAAGCACTGGCGTGGAGTAGGCCTAAGCGTGGAACAGAGACGTAGACTAGATACCCGTGAATAAGAAGCAGAAACAGTCCTCGACCACGCCTGCCCGCACAGCCGGAGGCCGCGCCCCGGGGGCGGTGATAGCGGCTGCCGGCATCGCCGTGCTCCAGTCCATCGCAGTTATTATCTTCGGAATCTTCCTCGTTGTCCGTGAGCTAACGGGTGCTGAAAATGACTCTATGGTTTCCGATTCTGGGGCGGCGGGCTTCGTTGGCCTAGGTACGGCTATCTTCGTCTTCATCGTGTTCGGCTTTGTCATCGTCGCCTCGTGGGCCTTCGTTAAGGGCAAGCGCTGGGGCCGCGGAGCTATCGTGCTCGTGGAGTTTATTTTGGGTGCTATCGCCTTCCAGATGTTTAGCGGAGGCTCAGCAGCGCTCGGCGTCGTGACGCTGGCAAGTGCTGCGGTAGTGCTCTACCTGCTCATGATGCGACGCGAGGCGGCGCAATGGGCTGAAAGCCACTTCTAGGCGAGCTGCTTCTTGAACAACTAAGAAGTTAAGAGGCAGTGAGCGCCACGGCGGTGTTTCCACGCTGCTCGACGATGGCCGTGCCCGCAAGAGTCAGCGAAATCGGACCGGTATAGCCGTCACGGTCAACGGGAATGCTGCGCTCGGTCTTTCCAGTAGCCCAATCCACCACGTCGATCCCTTCCTCCGTGGGCACCAGTAGCCGCTCGCCGACGGCGATGCCGGTGCCGACTGCCTGCTCCAGAACGTGGTCCACTTTGAGTTCGGTTGGGGTAAAGAGATAAAGCCGCTCGCCGTCGAACCATGTCATGTGGTGGGGCAGATCAGCGACCGCAGGGGCGAAGGGGGAAGCAGAATTCGTGATGGACTTCGAAGGCTCCACGTCCGTGGAGGAGAGCCTTTCGCCCTCAAAGTTATAGGAGACGATACGTGGCGCATCGCCCGGCAGGAAGACAGCAGCGGCCTCCTGACCATAGGCAATGAGACGCGCGCCTGGGTTATTAATCTCGATATCCTTGGAGATCTCTGGCGTACGCGCATCCTCTGGCGTGGTGTTCTGGATACGCAGCCACGTGGAGTCTGGGAAATCCGGACAGGATTCGGTGACGGCCATCGTTTCGGTGCGGGTCAGCGCTGAGGTGATGGCGCAATCCTCGTGGGGTTGGAGGTTCGGTTCTTGCTTGGCTTCGACATCACCATATTCAACGGTGCGCACCAAGTCAGAGCGCCATAGTTCTATGCGCTCGGCGGAAACGGTCCCCACGCGGTCATTCGACACAATGGGGACCACCTGCTCGGAATTTCGGGCGCTGCGGGTATCGGAGTACTGGCCGGAGACCGCATCGATGGCTACTACATCGCCGCAGCCATTTCCCACGTCATAGGTGGCCACGATCTTGTTCCACGCCGTGCCGAGCGAACAGAGGTCGGCATCACGGCGCTCGTAGGTCCAGACTGTATCGCCGGAGGTATCCGAAGCGCGGAGGGTATCACCGTCATGGGTTATCAGTAGCCCCTTCGTGGATATCGCGCGGGACTGCCCCGGCACCACAGTGTTGGGGACGCTGAAGGTGTCAGTGAGGGAGTCGGGGACGGAATCGAGAGTCTGAGTCTCGGCATCAGACGCGGCATCGACAGCGGGAGTGAGCTCCGATTTGTGGATCGGTGCCGTGATCACAGCGCCGCCAATAGCAATGGCACAGACCGCGCTGATCGCGCCCACAGCAAGCCAGTCTGCTTTGGTGGAACGCAAGACGGGAGCCTTCTTCGCAGAGCTTGGCTTCTTCGCGGATTCCGGGCCATGCTCGGTGCTCATCGGCGTCCTCCTTTGCGGTGCTTGCGCGTGCGGGAACGGGTGCGGCGGGAGGCACGGGCAGATGCCGTGGAGGAACGTGGTGAGTCTCCACGCGGCGACTCCCCGCGTGAGTTTGAGCGCCGAGGTGCACCCAGCACTGTGGTGGGCGGGCCGACGGTGTCAGCAACCGCCTCTGGGATATCGAGGGCTTCCGCAAGCTCCGGGGAGGTGCTGAACCACTGCGGTGGCTCTGGCTGGCCCAAATCGAGCTCATCGTTGATGACTTGCCATTTGCTCAGCTCATCATAACCAACGAGGGTGACCGCTGTGCCCGTGTGCCCTGCGCGGCCAGTGCGTCCGATGCGATGGACAAATGTCATCGGGTCATCGGGCACCTGGTAGTTGATGACGTGGGTGACATCCTCAATGTCGATGCCGCGAGCGGCGACGTCCGTGGCCACGAGGATCTCCACGGTGCCTTCCCGGAAGGTATTAAGCGAGCGTTCGCGTGCTTTTTGGTCCAAATCACCGTGGACCGCGCCCACGCGAAAGCCGCGCTGTGCTAGCTCTTCCGCGACGGCGGCGGCTGAGCGTTTCGTACGCGTGAAAATGATGGTGCGCCCGCGGCCTTCTGCCTGCAGGGCCTTTCCCAAGACCGCGATCTTGTCCATACGGTGTGCTTGGAAGGTGACCTTGCGTGTGGAGGAATGGGTGTGCTGGGCGTCACCAGACTCGGCGCGGATGTGGACCGGCTTCTCCAGGAAGGTACGTGCCAAGGTCACGATGGGCCCGGGCATGGTGGCGGAAAAGAGCATGGTCTGGTGCGGGTTGCCGTGCAGGAGCGAGAGGATCTTCTCGATATCCGGCAAGAAGCCCAAGTCCAGCATCTCGTCGGCCTCATCCAGAACGAGAACGCTGACGTGGTCGAAGGAGAGATGCTTCTTTTGGCAGAGATCGAGCAGGCGGCCGGGGGTGCCGACGACGACGTCCGCACCCGATTCAATCTGTGTGATCTGCTCTTCGTAGGGGCGCCCGCCACACAGGGTGACCACGCTGAGCGGAAGGTTTGCGGCGGCGAGCTCCAGATCTCCGCTGACCTGGATGGCTAGCTCGCGCGTTGGTGCAATGACCAGTGCGCGGGGAGTGCCGTCGAGCTCCGGGATATCGGCGTCATCGAAAACGCGATCCAGCAGCGGGACACCGAAGCCATAGGTTTTGCCCATGCCGGTGCGCGCTTGACCGATGAGGTCCTGGCCATTCAAAGCGATGGGCAGCGTAAGCTCCTGGATGGCAAAGGTGCGCGTAATCCCGTTGTCAGCGAGGGCATCGCAGATCTCTACAGCGACGCCGAGTTCGGCAAAGGTAGGGGATTCGCGGGAATCGCGGGATGATTTCGGGGCAAGCACACCTTGATAGTAGAGGACGTGGCTATAGTGGGGCCATTAGAGCGCCGGGGCGCAGTTCTCACGGCACCGATTAAAGAACACGATTTAAGGGAGATGCACCACATGGATATCAAGTTTGGTTTTGCCGATACCGCCCGCGAGCTGGTTATTCACGCGGAGGGTGAGCGCGAAGAACTGACCCAGACCATCAACAACGCCTTGGCAGACAACTCCACCCTCGAATTGAAGGACACCAAGGGTCGCTCCTACATCGTGCGCACTGAGCGAGTCGTTTACGTAGAGATCGGCACTGCACGCGCGCACACCGTCGGATTTGCGGGCTAAGTACGCGCGCGCTGGCTCAGCGGGTAGCCTAAATGGCCATGGAGAATCCCGCGGATTTTAAGCAGCACCCACACCCCGTCTCAGCGGTGGAGCGCTTCGCTCGCGAGTACGGCTGGTGGCGTGTGGTGGCGATCCCCGTCATGGTCGTCATCACCGTGTGGGTGCTTGTTGATGTTTTCCGCTCGCCCGCCCAGGAGGCGGATGTGACGGCGGCGAGGGAGACGTCGGCAAGCAGCACAGCCGCATCCGTCTCCTCGCGTAAGGGGCCGGATCCTGCCAATGCCAGCGCGGTGGCTGCCGCCAAGGATGGTTTGCCCGCTGGCGGTGACTTCACCGAACAAGGTGAGGAAACCTACCGCGATGCAGGGCCGTCCACCATGCACGCGGGCAAGGGCGGGAAGCAAACCATCCGCTTTTCCGTCGAAATTGAAAACGGCATCGATACTTCCGCATATGGCGGGGACGGTGCTGTCGTTGCGCTTGTCGACGCCACCCTGGCCGACCCTCGCGGGTGGACGGCCAACGGCGATTTTGAATTCATCCACGTCAAAGCCGATGACAACCCCGATACGCACATCCGCCTGACATCATTGGGAACCACGGCGAAGTTGTGTGGCGCACAGTTGGAATCAGAAACCTCCTGTCACACGACCATTACGGGGGAATCCGCGGTCAACCTCAACGAATCCCGCTGGGTGCGTGGCGCGAAGCCTTTTGAGGGGGATTTGGGCAATTACCGCCAGTACCTGATTAACCATGAGTTTGGCCACGCTATCGGTTTTGCGGCGCATCAGGCCTGCGGCGGGGACGGTAAACTCGCGCCGGTCATGATGCAACAGACGCTGAGCTTGAACAACGCCCAGCTTTTTGAGAAGGAACCCAACGAGGTTTATCCGGACGAGGATGTCACGTGTGAGCCGAACCCGTGGCCCTACCCGAACCCGGCTAATTCTGATCACGCTAAGCCCGAGTAGGTCGCCCACAATTTAAGGATTGTTTCCCCATGCCATTGCCACCTGAGCCCGTTCTTGCCGCTTTCAACGCCGAATTTCACCCGCGCCGAACACAGGGTGAGCTCGTGGGCCCTGCGTGGGATAACGGGATCCGCGTGGGCGATATTGTCTTCGCCGAGGCTCGGCCGTGGACTGGCTGGTCCGCCAAGGTACGCGAGAAACTCAGCCTGCCGGGGGCACGTATTGCCCGGCCAGTGCTGACTGCGGATGGTCGCTACACTGCTGCCGGATGGAAGGCCACGCAATTCGTGGAGGGGCAGTTGCGGGGGCGCATCGATGAGACGGTGCAGATGGCGCTGTGCCTTGATGAAGCGCTCGAGTTGGCGCCGTTGCCGACGGTGGACCGGCGCGATGATGTGTTCGCACGGGCAGAACGGGCTGCTTGGGAGGAGAGCGGCGAGGCCTATTCCGATGCTGAGCTTGCGCAGCTCCCACTTGTTACCGCCCACATGGACGTGCTGGGTACCACGGTTTTCTCTGGGGCGAACCCGCCGGCGTTGACTGATATCGTTCCTTCCGCGGCACCGCGCCCGGTCGGCTGGTCCGCCGCGCTGGTCATGGTGGATGGCCTCATCGCGGGCGTAGTGGATGATGATATTTGTGCCCGCTTTGCGTCGGTTCCCGGCATACAGCAGCTGCTTTTACGTGCGGTGGCGTATCGCCGTTATGTCAATACCCTGCACCCGCGCTCCAAAGCGACCGTGCGTTCGAATATTGAGCGGGTGGAAGAGGCCCTCGTGTCCGCAGCATCTGACACACTATAGGGCGTGAAGTACAGCAGCGAATCCCCCACACGTACCGGTGTCACGCTTCCTCCCTCACCGGAAGTCCGCCTCATTCCCCGAAGCCGCCGCGCCACCTCGCGCGAGTGGGATGTTCCTTTGCCGCAGCAAGGTACCTGGCGGGTGCTTGGAGCGGCGGGGTCAGGGGTGTCGAGCCTGCTGATCGACGTTGTCTTGGCTCAGCTCAATGTTGGAGCCGATGCCTCCGGCATCCTCGTCGTCGCCCCATCCAAGGAATCCGGCTCGTTGCTGCGCCGGGAGTTAGCAGAGAACCTCGATGACTACGCCGCACAGACTTCGATGGTGCGCTCGGTGCACTCATTGGCTTTTGCGCTTCTGCGCCAAAGCAGCGAGGAGGAGCTGCGCCTTATCACCGGTGCGGAACAGGATGCAGTGATCCGTGAGCTGTTGCAGGGCCATGCGGCCGATCGCCGGGGCGTGTGGCCAGAGGAGATGCGTCCGGCCCTGGAGTATGTGGGCTTTGCACGCCAATTGCGTGATTTGTTGCTGCGCGCCATCGAACGTGGTCTGGGCCCGACAGATCTGGAAGAGCTGGGGCAACGCTACGGCCGGCCCATGTGGGTGGCTGCCGGAGACTTCCTGCGCGAATATGAGCGCACTCAGGCGCTGGCGGGTTCGCATTCCTATTCCGCTGCGGAGCTGGTCAGCCAGGTGCTTTTGCGCCCGGAGCTGGTGCGCGAGCACCCGTGGCACACCATCGTGGTCGATGACGCGCAGTTGCTGGACCCGACCTCCGGCCAGCTGATCGCGGAGCTGGCGAAAACCGCACGCCTAACCGTGATTGGCGGTGACCCCGACCAAGCGGTCTTTGCCTTCCGCGGTGCTAATTCGGAATTCCTCACCACCTGGAAGGCAGAGAACGAACTTCGGCTGAGTTCTACGCACCGCAGGCCGTCCCCGGCATGCGTGAGCGTCGTGGATTCCCGTGGCACCTTGCGTGATGTTTTGGCCAATACGGTTCGCCGCCGGCACTTAGAAGACGGCGTGGACTGGCGTGATATCGCAGTGATCGTGCGCTCCACCGGGGATATTGGACCTGCCCGTCGCACGCTGCTGTCTGCTGGCGTGCCGGTGCACATCAACCCCACGGATGTGGTGCTCGCTGAGCAGCGTTTGGTCAAAGCGGTGCTCCTGGCTCTGCGTGCTCTGGAGAATGAGCTTGAGCCCGTGGAGCTCGAGGACCTGATTACCGGTCCCGTCGGCGGCGCTGATCCGGTGACGCTGCGGAGGCTCATCCGCGGCCTGCGCCGCTGGAAACCAGAGCAGCGTGGAATGAATACGCTGCGAGAGTTGCTGGACGGTGAGCTGCCGGACTTCAATAACCTCCTCACCGAGCGGGAGGAAGCGATTCTGGCGCGTATTCGCGGGGTGCTGTCTGCCGGGCGTACGGCCTTGCAGGAAGGCGCTGCTGTTGAGGAAGTCCTGTGGGAGGTGTGGCAAGCCACCGGTTTGGATACACGCCTGCAGGCAGCAGCCCTGCGCGGCGGCGCCGCGGGTTCGCAGGCGGACCGCGACTTGGATGCGATGATGGCCCTGTTCGACGCTGCCGGCGATTACGCCGAGCGCCGTCCGGCGGCATCGTTGGAGTCCTTCATTCTGTACATCACGGAGCAAGAACTGCCCACCGGCGTGCGGGATCGCCGCTCGGCCTTGCCCAATGCGGTAGAAATTCTCACCGCGCATGGCGCAGTGGGGCGCGAGTGGGACACCGTCATCGTGGCAGGCGTTCAGGAAGGAACGTGGCCCTCGGTAGGGGAGACCGGCTCTCTTTTTGGGCAAGAAGACCTCATCGATCTGCTGGATCGCGGCATCACTCCCGGCACGCCCGTCAGCCACGTGTCGGGGCGCTTGGCGGAGGAGCGCCGTCTCTTCCACGTGGCCACCACCCGTCATCGGCACCGCCTGCTCATCGTGGCGGTCGATTCGCCGGAGGGCGATGTCGTGGAAGAGCCCTCCCGCTTCATCGACGAATTCCTTTCCGCTCGCGGCGTCGATGTTCCCGGGGCACAAGCGCGCCGGGAGGCAGGAAAGCGCCTCGCACGCCAGGCCTGGCCGCGTGAACTGGGCCTTGAGGTCCCAGAGCCGAGCCCGGTCACGCTGCATAGTGGTGCGAGTGCTGATGAGGACATAGATCCCCTCGATGTCTCGGTGCTCTCGGTGCCCGCCTTCGTGGCACAGCTGCGCCGCTGTGCCACTGATCCGGAGGCAGGTGAGGCCGAGCGCTCCCAAGCTGTACGGCAGTTGGCACGGTTGGCGGAGGCTGGGGTCCCGGGGGCGCATCCGGATCAGTGGTGGGCCGCGCGTGACGTGGCCTCGGAACTGCCGCTGCGGGGTTCAGACACCGTGTCGCCGTCCCGGGTCGACGCCCTGCTGTCCTGCCCGCTCAATGCGGTGCTGGGGCAGCTCGTGGAGGATGATTCTGCGAACATCAACCTGCTACGGGGTAATTTAGCGCATGCTTTCTTGGAAGCGCTGGGTCGTGGCGCTTCCACCGAGCCTGCGAAGCGTCTGGTGCTCGATGCTTTCGATTCGCTTCTGGAGGGCCCAGCATGGCACCGGGAGGCCTCGCTCGCGGACTTTGAGCGCCTCATCGACCGCACCCATAGTTGGGTGCTCTCGAGCTCGACGTCACTTGAACCCGTTGGCGTTGAGGTCCCCGTCACCGTGGACATCGGCCCCGACGTCACCATTCGCGGTTTCATTGACCGGCTGGCGAAGGCCGGCGAGGATTACGTGGTGGTGGATCTCAAGACGGGGACAAAAGTCCCGTCCGCGGACAGTGCGCAGAACAATACTCAGCTCATGACGTATCAGTTGGCGTTGGCGCACGGTGAGCTCGTCACAGCACCCGTAGAACCTGGCGGCGAGTCCCAGGCTGTGTCTATCCGGACCGGTGATGGCCTGCCGCGTGGTGGCGGTGTGCTGGTATACCCGCGATCCACTACTGCCTCCGTGTCCACCCGGGAACAAGCCACCAAGCCCCCGGAGGAACTCGAAGAATTTGCGCAGGCACTGCCCTCTCTCGTGGCTGAGCTGCGTGGACCAGACCTGACCGCGCGTGAAAACGCCGATTGTGATCGCTGCCCGATTCGCTCTATTTGCCCCGTCATGAATGAAGGAGGTCTGGTGACCGATGCCTAAGAATCCCGCTCACCACTTCAGCCCTGAGCAACTGGCTACCGCGCTGGGTAAACCTTTTCCGCCTACTCAGGAACAGGCGGCGGTCATCGATGGCCCGCTCGGGCCCAAACTCGTCGTGGCCGGCGCCGGCGCCGGTAAGACGGAGACGATGGCCTCGCGAGTTGTATCGCTCGTGGCCAATGGGCTTGTGCGGCCCGAGCAGGTCCTTGGCCTGACCTTTACCCGCAAGGCAGCCCAGCAGCTAGAGCAACGCATTCGTCGCCAGCTGCTGACCCTGCGCTCCTCCGGAATCCTTGCCCCAGGCAGCCCAGCGGCAGAAGCGGTGGAGAATATCGCGCCGAATGTGTCCACCTATGACTCTTATGCGGGTGACCTCGTGCGTGAGTATGGCCTGCTCATGCCAGTGGAACCGAATGCCCGCATCATCACCGAGGCGGAACGCTATGCCATTGCCCACGAGGTAGTCAGCAACTACACGGGTTCGTTGAGCACCGATAGCGCGGTGGCCACGGTGACCGCTACCTTGCTCAAGCTCGCGGAAACGATGGACGGGGAGCTCAAAGATCCGCAGGATCTATATGAGCACGAGGATATCTTCCGAAAGACCGCGGAGGATCTAGAAAAGAGCAAGCGGACTAAAGGCGAGTTCGGCAAGGATTTGCAGAAATACTTGGATACCCAGCGCCTGCGTCTGGAGTACCTGCCCTTGGTGGAAGCTCTCAAAAAAGAGCAGTCGGAGCGCGGGGTCATCACCTTCGGTGAGCAGATGTCCATCGCCGCCACCCTGGCCAAGAACTTCCCGCTCTTAGGCGAGCAACAAAGCGCGCGCTACCGCGTCATCATGTTGGATGAGTACCAGGACACCTCCCACGCGCAGCGCATCTTGCTGCGCTCGCTTTTCGGCGGCGAGCGTGAGGGTCTATCTGTTACTGCGGTGGGTGATCCCATGCAGTCCATCTATGGCTGGCGTGGTGCTACGGCAGAAAACTTGGAGGCCTTCGTCACGGACTTTCCACAGCCGGACGGCACCCCGGCGCCGAAGGATCAGCTCACTACCTCTTGGCGTAATCCCTCGACGGTACTCAGCTTGGCTAATGACGTGGCGTCGAAGCTCTTCTCCTTAAGCCCTGGCGAGCGCCCAGTGGATGAGCTGTCGCCTAAGCCCACCGCACCGGCCGGCAAGGTAGAGCTGGGTTACTTCGCTTCGGAGGATGAGGAGCGCGCGTTCATCGCTGAGCACCTCCGCCGGCTCTATGAGTCCACGCCGGAAGGCGAGGATTTCAGTGCCGCCGTTCTCGTGCGCACCAATAGACAATCGCCGTTGATCGCCGCTGCTTTGGACGAGGTCGGCGTACCCAACGAGATCTTTGGCCTCGGTGGACTTCTCTGGCAGCCGGAGATCCAAGATCTCGTGGCGGTTGCCACGCTTTTGGTGCGGCCACAGGACACCGCTGCGGCGCTGCGCGTGCTTACTGGGCCGATGTGTGGCCTGGGTATCGCCGACATTCAAGCGCTGCATTCGCGTCAGCGCAACCTTGCAGGTGCCACCGAGGGACGCACGCGGTGGAACGGCGGTGATCCATTGGATCATCTGGCCACACAGGTCGAGGAGATTACCGCGGAGGGGCCGGACCAGGTGCTGGGGCTTGCCGACGCCCTCGCAGACCTCGGCGAGCGCGATCGCTACAGTGCAGAAGGTTTGGAGCGCATGGAAGAGGTCTCCTCTAAGCTGCGCTACCTCCGTACGTATTCCCTGGGTAAGACTCTCAACGACATCGTGGCCGATATTGAGCTGCTTTTTGGTCTGCGCACCGAAGTCCTTGCCTCCGGCAAGCCGGGCAGAGCAACGCACCTTGACGCCTTCGCCGACTTTGTCGCGGGCTTCCACGGTGATGGCTTGGCCGGCCTCTTGGACTATCTTGAGTTGGCCAAGGAGAAAGAAGACGGGCTCGAGCTGGGAGAGGTCCCGCTTGTGCGCAACCGCGTGCAGATCATGACGGTGCACAAGGCCAAGGGCTTGGAATGGGAACACGTCTGCGTGGTACATGCGGATTCCTCGAGCTATAAGGCGCAGGCGGAGACCTTCTTGACCAAGATTGAAAAGGCCCCGGGCGATGAGGACGTCATCGATGTCCCCGAGGACGCGGTGACGCGTTCCGATTTCGATAAGGCGTGCACGGCTTTTAAGGAACAAAACCGCGAGTTCCAAGCAGAGGAAGCAGCCCGTCTGTTCTACGTGGCGATGACCCGCACCGAGTCCACCCTGACGGTGACTGGCTCCGGAACCAATAGGTTGAAGGGAAAAAGCAAGAAGGGCCCCTATTCCTACCTGCAGTTGTTGGCGGATAAGCACCCAGAATTGGTCGGGCATTGGGATATCCCCGAAACCCCTGTGGAAGAGGAAGAAGGTAGTGCTTTACAGGCTTCCTTCCCTTCGCTGAGCCCGCAGCCGGAAGCACTGAACGCCGCAGAGGCGGTGCGAGCGGCGATGGAGGACCTCCCCCCGCTGCGTGATGGTGAAGTTTTCGGTCTCTGGGAACAAGAGGCGAGCGCGCTCATTGAAGAGCACAAAGCGCTGCAGGCCCCGGTGGTCGATGTAGAACTACCCGGCGAGCTGACGGCCTCTGACATGGTGGCCATGTCGGCAGACCCCACCCAATTCGCACGCCGCCAGCGCCGCCCCATCCCCTTCAAACCTAATTCCTACGCCAAGCGCGGCACTGCTTTCCACGCGTGGCTGGAGGATCGTTTCGGCGCGCCTGCCTTGCTAGGGGAGGACGAGCTTCCCGGCTCGCACGATGAGCCGGACCACGACTTGGAATCCCTCAAGGAGTCTTTCCTGGCCTCCGAGTGGGCGCAGCGCACGCCGGCTTTCGTCGAGGCGCCCTTCGAGATCACCATCGGGGATTCCGTCGTCCGCGGCCGCATGGACGCGGTATTCCAGCAGCCGGATGGCTCCTGGCTCATCGTGGATTGGAAGACTGGCCGCCGCCCGCAGGGCGCCGCGTTGGCCTCAGCGCAGATTCAGCTCGCCGTCTACGCAGAAGCTTGGCGGCGCATCCACGGTGTGGACACCGTCCGCGCGGCGTTCTACTACGTGTATGAGAACTATCTTTTGGAGCCGGATGACTTGCCTGCCGGAGCACGGTTGGCTGAGCTTTTAAGCTCTGCAGTTTCCACGCCACCAGGGTTGAGTCTAAGGTAGTCTCACGAGGAAATCCGCATCATCTAGGGAGGTTGGCGCTTCGTGCCCAAGCACTTAGGAAAACGCATTACGTCGCGTTTTTTATCGCAGGTTGAGCTGACCTCGCAGCCTGACCACGCGTTGCTCGATGTCATCACGATTCCGCGCACGCAGAGCACCAGCCCGTGGAAGCAACTGGCGCGCCGCGTGATATGGGCCATGGGCCTGATGGTCTTTGTCACCATCATCGTCTTCTTCGACGGCGATGGATACAGCGAAGACCTGTCCTTCCTCGATGCCGCTTACTATTCAGCGGTGTCGCTGACCACTGTGGGTTATGGCGATATCGTTCCCGTCACCCCCACGGCGCGCTTCATCAACCTGATGATCGTTACCCCGGCCCGCCTGCTCTTCCTTGTTTTGTTGGTCGGTGCTACCTTGTCGGTTCTAACGGATCGAGCCCGTCGCACGTTTGAAATCCAGAATTGGAGAAAGCAATTGCGTAACCACACCGTCGTCATCGGCTATGGCACCAAGGGCGCCGGTGCGGTCGCCGCGCTCATCGCCGATGACGTTCCTGCGTCTCAGATCGTGGTCGTAGACAATAACCGTGCGGCCCTAGCCAGCGCCGAGCACCATGGTCTCGTCACCATCTATGGCTCTGGAACCAAGCAGGACGTGCTGCGCATCGCTGGCGCGCAGCACGCCTCCTCCGTGGTGGTGACGCCGTCCACGGATGATACTGCGGTGCTGTGCACCTTGTCCGTGCGCGAGCTCAATCCGAAGGCCAAGGTTGTCGCGTCTGTGCGCGAATCTGAAAACCGCCACCTTCTCCTGCAGTCCGGTGCTGATTCTGTGGTCACCTCCGCGGAGACCGCCGGACGTCTCCTGGGCCTAGCCACCGTGACACCGACGGTGGTGGAGATGATGGAGGACCTCCTCTCGCCGAACGAGGGCTTTTCCGTGGCCGAGCGTGCGGTGCGCGAATTCGAAGTAGGCTCCAACCCGCGTCACCTCGCCGACATTGTTCTGGCGGTTCTGCGCAACAACGAGCTACACCGCGTCGATACGGCAGACGCGTATGCACTCAAGCCTGGTGACCGCCTGCTCTATATCAAGCATGAGATGCAGCAGGCTGCGGAAGATACCGATGAAGACGAGGATGAAGGCAACTAATGTTCCTGCCCGTCACCGAGACTGGACTTGTCCCGGTATCGCCACAAGGCCAGCCGGTCTTTCTGGCTAAGCCGGCGGGGGAGATCGTGGTTGCGGCCGGGGATATTCACGCTTTCCTGGTGGAGTCCAAGGCCGCCGAGCGGCTCGGTACACTGCGCGATGCCACCTTCTTTAACGGTCAGCGCGACATTCTCAAAGCCCTGCATCTGATCCGTAACCGTCGGGAAGCGCGCTTTGATCCACGCACTGGGCGGGAGTTGTCCTACCCTGCGCCCGGGGCCGTGGGACACGATGGCGAACGCCTCGTCTTTCCCCGCTTGGATCCCGCCGTCATCGGCATCATTCACCACGCGGAGTCGGACCGTATCCTGCTGGCTCGCAACCGTCACCGTCCAGGATTCTTTTCACTCATCGCCGGCTATGTCGATCCCGGCGAGACCCTTGAAGAAGCGATGATCCGCGAGGCGCTGGAGGAAACCGGTCGTCGCGTTGAGTCAGTTTCCTATTGGGGCTCACAGCCCTGGCCGCCTAGTGGCTCCTTGATGGTGGGCTTTTCCGCGGTCACGGAGGATGTCCAGCCCGTGTGCGATACTGACGAAGAGCTCGCAGAAGTGCGGTGGGTGTCCCGCGCTGAGCTGCCAGAACTGACCATTGCCCGCAAGGGTTCAATTGCACACACGATGATTATGGAGTGGTTCCACGGTGATGAGACCGGATCTGTCCCTGCTCGATGAAGACCAGCGAGCCGCAGCCACGGCGCCGCGCGGCCCAGTCTGCATCCTGGCGGGTGCCGGAACGGGTAAGACCCGCACGATTACTTATCGCATCGCTCACATGGTGGACCAGGGTTTCGTCAACCCGCAGCGCGTTCTGGCCGTCACCTTCACCTCTCGCGCCGCGAGTGAAATGCGCGAGCGGCTCAACCAGATGGGCGTTGGGGGAGTACAAGCCCAAACCTTTCACGCCGCAGCGCGCCGCCAGTTGAAGTACTTTTGGCCGCAGGTTGCAGGCGATCTGCCCTGGCAACTCATCGACAACAAGTTCAGCCTGGTTGCTCGTGCGGTCCGCTCGCTTGGCTTGGACAACAACAAGGACACCATTCGTGACTTCCTGGGGGAAATCGAATGGGCAAAGTCTTCACTGATTAGCCCCGAGGGCTATCCCGGTGTCATCGAATCTACAGACCGCGAAGCGCCGGGGGACCCAGCCAAGGTGGCGGAGGTCTTCCGCCGCTATGAGGACATGAAAGCCACCCCGGACCTCATGTACCTTGACTTCGATGATCTGCTCATGCACATCGCCGGCGCCATCGAGAACGTTCCTTCGGTGGCTGAGGTATTCCGTGAGCAGTACCGCACCTTCGTGGTGGATGAGTACCAGGACGTCACGCCGCTGCAGCAGCGAGTATTGGAGGCGTGGTTGGGGGAGCGCGATGACTTGACGGTCGTGGGCGATGCTAACCAGACCATTTACTCCTTCAACGGTGCTTCCCCGGACTACCTTCTGAATTTTTCCCGCACCTATCCGCAGGCCACCGTGGTGAAGCTGCAGCGAGACTACCGCTCTACACCGCAGGTGACGGACCTGGCCAATGAGGTCATCTCGAAGGCTTCGGGCCGCGCGGCGGGGACCCGCCTGGAGTTGCAGGGCATGCGCGAGCCTGGACCCGAGCCCACGTTTAAGGCCTATGAGTCTGAGGAGATCGAGGCTAAGGAGGTTGCGGGCCAGGTTCTGACCTTGCTGAACCAGGGCGTGAAGGCTTCTGAAATCGCAATTCTTTACCGCATCAACGCGCAATCAGAGCAGTTTGAGCAGGCGCTTGCTGACGCTGGAGTGGTTTACCAAGTCCGCGGTGGCGAAGGCTTCTTCCGCCGCCCAGAGATTTTAGAGGCCATCCGCGTGCTCATCGCTGCCACGCGCCGCGATGATTTGCCGAATGATCCGGTGGCTGTGGCGCGTGCGGCCTTCGTGGAGCTGGGGTTGTCCGCCACGGAACCGCAGGGTGCGCAGGCTCGCGAGCGCTGGCAGTCGCTCACGGCGTTAGTGGATCTCATCGCGCAGATCGTGGAGGACCACGAGGGCATCGACCTTCCCGGCGTGCTAGGTGAGTTACACCGCCGTTCCGAAAACAAGCACAACCCCACGATGGAGGGCGTCACCTTGGCCACTATCCACGCCGCCAAGGGCTTGGAGTGGGATGCGGTCTTCCTCGTGGGCCTCACCGAAAAACTGCTGCCCATTAACCACGCTATTAAGTCTGGCGATGAACACGTGGAAGAAGAGCGCCGGCTGTTTTATGTCGGCATTACCCGTGCCCGCGAGCACCTAGCTTTGTCGTGGGCGCTGGCTAAGACCACGGGCTCGCGGGCCTCGCGCGAGCGCACTCGCTTCTTGGACGGCGTGGTCCCGGGAATCGAGGAAAGCCAGTCATCGAACCGCCGCTATCGTCCGCGCCGCTGCCGCGTGTGTTCGGGGCAGCTCAGCAGCCCGGCGGAGAAGGTCCTCGGCCGCCATGAGTGGTGCGAGTATGAGGGCGATGAGGATGTCTTCAACGCGCTGCGCGCGTGGCGGGCGTCTGTAGCGAAGGACTCTCAGGTTCCTGCCTACGTCGTGTTTTCTGATGCCACTCTGCAAGCGATTTCGGAGGCTCTTCCCGCCAATGAGGCGGAGCTGCTGGATATCTCCGGGGTGGGCCCCTCCAAGCTGGAGCGCTATGGTGCGGAGGTGCTGCAGATCATTGCTTCTTCCCGCGGCTAAGAGGAACTATGAAGCAGCACAGTACGTGCAGCGGGGATGTTCCATAAGTAGTCTCCGCTGCTCTAAGCCGTAGAGGTCTATCTCCGTGAGTTCGCCGGCGAGCGGCTTGCCACCGGGGGCTCCTGGTGGGGCCGGCCTCCCCAATAGCCGGCGAATAATCACCACCGCATGCGTCACTATCGCAGTGCGCACGATTGGGTCGCCCGGTGCTTCCACTGCCGCGGCGCGGTGGGCCACCTCGTGCCATAGCTCGTCTGATTCGATGCGGTGCAGGTGTGCACATAGCGGGCAGGGGCCGGCCCCGTCGATGCGAACCGGTCCGATGATGCCGCGGGCATCGATCATAGATACCGGCAACCAGGTGGCTGGGGAATTGCGCAGGGCCTGTGCCCATTCCGTGGCGCCATCCAACATGTCGACAGCCACGATAGGCAGATGCCCGGCCACGTTTGAGATGTACTCGGCGGGGGTTTCGCTGTGGAGAGGGGAGCGTGGTTGAAAGGAATCACCAAGTAGGACATCGCGCAGCTCATTAGCTAGGGCGGAGGTCCCCAGCACAGCCACGCGCTGCGGCCGGGGCGCCGGCCACAGAACGCGGTAGCTAATCAGATCCTCCACTAGGCTGCGGGCAGCTGAGGGGCTCATGCCCGTATTTTCAATGGATTTTTCAATGGTTTGTCGGGTCAGCGGCGTGCGCAGCCTGTTGAGCAAGCCCGCCAGTTGTGGGTGGGCTTCGAAAACCCCGACGCGCGTAGCATCCATCCCGCACTGGAGCATTCCGGGTTCGCGCTCAAGGATCGTGGTTTCCGGCGCCAGCATGTACGTCTGTGCACTCAAGACTATCCTCCCCGTTTATGGCCCCACCCCAGGTGTGTATAGACACCATTGCACCACAGGTAGAATGCCCTGTCATGTCGAGCAATCCCGAGGTACGTGTCATCCGTTCGGCCCGGCGCCGTCGCACCGTCCAAGCCCGCGTGGTCGACGGTGTTCTGGAGGTGCGCATCCCTGCTTGGATGTCTGCGGCGGAGGAGCGCGAAGCGGTGGATGGCATCGTGGCGAAGGTGTGCAAAAAGCACACCTCTTCGCAGCTTTCCGACGATTCCCTGGCCGACCGCGCCCGCACACTGAATGCCCGCTTTTTGGAGGGCCGCGCCACGGTGGGCTCCATCCGGTGGGTGAGTAACCAAAAATCCCGCTGGGGTAGCTGTACTACCTCAACGGGAGATATTCGGATTTCTGACCGGCTGCAGGATGTTCCCGACTACGTCCTCGACGCGGTCATCATCCACGAGTTAACGCACACCTTCATTCCAGGTCATGGTCCGGATTTCTGGGAGTGGGCTGACCGCGCGCCCAAAGCGGAGCGCGCGAAAGGGTACCTCGAGGCTTACCAGCGTTTCCGCTAGTTCTCTTCCTCTGGCCCGTCCTTTTTGTTGTCGTCGCCGTCGGCGTCTGTGTCCTCGCCAGCGCTGTCGCTGGTGTTATCGCTGGCATCGTCCCCGGCATCCTGCTGGCGGAGCATCTCCTCCAGCTTGGAGAACTCCGCTTCAAAGCCCTCATCAGGGGTGTCATCGAGCAAACCGTCGATGAAGGAAGCCGGGTTCTCCAAGTGCTCGGCCGTGGGCAGAAGATCCGGGTGGTCCCAAGCGGAATCACGCTTGTCGGCGCCCACCGCAACGGTGGCGCGGCGCCAGAGTTCAGCGGCGGCCTCCACCTTCGGGGTATTGAGCTCGATGCCGACGACCTGCGAGAAGGCCTTCTCCGCGGAGCCGCCAGTGGAGCGGCGGTGTGCCCACGCCTCAGTCATTGCCTTCGTGGACGGGATGCGCTCTCCCAGTGCCTCGGTCACCACGTGTTCAACCCAGCCCTCGACGAGCGCCAGGAGGGTCTCCAAGCGAGAAGCCGCTCCCGCGTTGCGGGAGGTGATCCGCGGGGACAGGTCCATGCCTTGCAGCTTGCTCATGGCGTCCTGGATGGCCTGGGGATCACCGGATTCCAGGTTGAGCTCGCGGGTAGCTTCCTCGATATGGGAGGTATCGATAACCAAGCCCATGGCGTATTCCTCAACGGAGGAGACGAGGCGTTCGACCAACCACGGCACGTGCTTGAACAGGCGCTGGCGAGCGGCTTCGCGGGCACCGATGTAGACGAGCACTTCCTGGCCCGGAACGTTGAGATCGCGCGCGATGGCCTGGATATTGTGCGGCAAGAGCGCGGTGGTACCTGCGGGGGAGACCGGCAAGCCGAAGTCAGAACCGGTTAATGCCTGCGCTGCCAGATCACCGAGGGCGTGGCCCAGCTTCATGCCGAAGTTCATGCCGGACATCGAGTTCATCATCGAGGACATCGGGCCCATCATCTCGCGGGCCTCCTCCGGCAAGGATTCCAGCTGCGCGGAGTTCATGTGTTCGGCCACCGGGGTGACCATGCGCTGCCACATCGGCAGCGTCTCATCCAGCCACTGCGCGGAATTCCAGGCAGTGACGGTGCCGGACGCGGTGGGCAGAATGGTGGCATCATCCAGCCACAGCTCCGCCAGCCGCACGGCTTCTTGCACGGCGGTGCGGTCCTGCTCGCTGACCTCTTTATCACGGGAGATCTGCTGGTGCGCGATGCGCTTGGCCAAGTCATAGTTGACCGGACCAGCACCCTCCGGGGAGTTCATGGAGGAACCCATGCCGGACAGCATTTGGCCGAACTGATTCAACAGGTCTCCTAGGCCACCGTTGCCCGCACTGAAGCCGAAGGCGCCGAACGGGTTCTGGTCGCGACGATCGTTATCATCGTCATCGTCGTTATTGGGGAAGGAAAAACCGAATCCGTTGCTCATGGGCCCTAATCTACTAGGTTTCCTAGCGCGGATTCTAGGACCACGGCAACGCTGAGAGCGAACAAGCGCCACAAGGCTGTAGGCTGATTCTCCGTGAAAACTCCGCAGAACCCCCGAGCCCGCCGCCTGTCCACCCTCACGTGGGGAGCCATTCCGGTGGTGCTGACGGGAGCCCTGCTCAGCATCGACCACATTCCCGGCACCGATATCACCTTGTCCGTTCCCTACGCCGCCGAAGGCCCAGGGCCTACCCTGGATACCTTGGGCGAGGTGGAAGGTAAGCCAGTGGTCAACGTCGAAGCCCCAGAGACGTTCCAACCGAAGGGACATCTCAACATGACGACAGTCTCTGTGCGCACCAACATGACGCTGGCCCAGGCCCTGGGGCTCTGGCTGTTTACGGATGACACCATCGTCCCCATCGAAAACATCATCCCGCAGGGCAAGACGGATAAGGAAGTCCAGGAAGCCAATCAGCAGGCCTTTACCCAGTCCGAGTCAGCGGCCACGGTCGCCGCCATGGACTATCTGGACAAGCCCGTGCGGATTGAGGTCGCACAAGTCCTCGACGACGGCCCCGCAGCAGGCGCGCTTGACGACGCCGACATCATCACCACCGTCAACGGCGACAAGGTCACGGAGCCCGGCCAAGTACAAGAGAAGATTCAAGCTCTTCAACCTGGTGATGAGGTGGAGCTAGGCATCGTTCGCAAGGGAGAGGAAAAAACAGTCCGCGTGACCCTTGGCTCCCACCCAGAGCAAGGGGATATGGCTTTGCTGGGCATCCTCATGACCTCGGTGCCCACCGAGGACATCACCGTGGATTACAACCTGCAGGATATCGGCGGTCCCTCGGCCGGCATGATGTTTACCTTGGCGGTGATTGACAAGCTCTCTAGCGAGGATCTCACCGGCGGCCGGTTTGTCGCCGGTACCGGCACTATTGGTGAGGACGGCGAGGTCGGCCCCATCGGTGGCATTGTGCATAAGGTAAGCGCAGCGAAGGAGGCGGGCGCCGAGCTTTTCCTCGCCCCAGCCAAAAACTGTGCAGAGGCAGTAAGCCGCGATACCGGGGACATGGTGGTGGCCAAGGTCCACACGCTGGATGATGCCATCGAGGCCATGCAGGACTTCGCGGAGGGCAAGCCCGTCGAGACCTGCGAAGGTTAGACCGCTACACCAAGCCAAGCTCCTTGAGGCGCTCCTCCGGATCGTCCTGGTCCGTGGAGATCATCTGCTGCATGATGAGGCCCTCATCGTTGTCAACGACGGTGAGGATAGCGGTGTTGCCCAGCATGGACCAGCCCACGACGCGGTTGCCGCTGTCCTCGATGACGCGGGAGCTGCGCAGCTCAGTGAGCACTTGGGTGGTCTGGGAAGCCTTGGTCTTGGACTTGAAGAACTGGAACTGGCCCACCTCGGAGCCGGAGCAGTTGAAAGAATCCGTCACGCCATTGGGATCGCAGCGGTCGAACTGCGCGAAGATCTCTTCCGGCACGAGGCCACCGAAGATCTTATAAGCCTGCTCCACAGAGTCGGTGAACTTGCCGCTGGGCTCCGCGGACTCGCTGGCGTCCTTGTCTTTGTCTTTGCGGTCGGCGGAGCTGCGGGTTGAGGATTCATCCTCCGCCTCCGAGCTGTCTGCAGACTCGGAGGTGGCGGGAGTAGTCGTCTCGGATTCCTCAGCGGAGGTGGCTGGGGCCGGCGCGCTGGTCTTCTTCGCGGCGGCGGTCGTTGCTTCGCTCGCAGGTGTCGGCTCAGGGGAGGGGACATCGTCCTTCCCACATGCGGAGAGCAGGCAGCCGGTGGCAAGCACGGCCGAAGCTGCGGCGGTGAAGCGGGATGTCAAGCGCACGAGAGACTCCTCTATCAATTGCGTGCCCAGCCCTGAGAGCTGAGCGCTAATGGCCACTGCAGTCTGAGTTTAGTCGATTAGAGCATTTCCTCCGGATCTTGCTCCAACCCGTAGCGCAGCGCAGCGATGACCCCAGGCGCCACATTCGGTCCGCCACGCAGTTGGATATCGTCCTCCGCGAAGGGGCCGGCCTCCGCCAGTTCTTCCTCGGTGGGACGTAACTGCAAAAGCGTGAGCTCGGCGCCATCGTCGTCGAAACTCTCCGAATCGGCTGTGGAGCTTCCGTCCAGGGCGGTGGCTCGCAGGACTCCGGAGAAGAGGCGGGCGGGGCGGGCGTCGCCAAGCGCGGCGTCCGAGGTGTCCTTGAACATGATCTCCTGTGCCAGAATGACGCCGGCGATCTCCTGTGGCCAGGCCAAGCGGGAGACGTAGTCCGCGAGGTGTTCGGAACCCGGCTCGATGCCTTCCGGCAACTCTTGCACCACGAGCGTGAGGGGAGAGGAGTCGTCGACGTCACCGAGCTGTGCGGCCACCAGCTCAGTGGGGACGAGAGCAAAAAGGGTAGGAGGCGCATCCCAGCCCTCGGCGTGGATGAAGTCCACGGCTTCGCGCATGGCCTTGTTGAGCGCGCGGTGTACAGCGGGCTGGGAGGAAGGTTGGGAACTCATAAGCGTCCTTGTTCGTTGACGGTCATAGTGCTTCTCTAGACTAGAAGCTTGATACCTCTATATTCGCACGACACTTGATTGGAGCTGGAGTTGGCTTCCGGACTCAACCGACCCACCGCCCCGATGAAACGTCCGCCCAAATTTCTCTCATGGGTTGTCGCCATCATCGCGGTCCTCTTGTTCATTGGCCCCATGTTGGTGGGCTTCTATACGGATTGGAAGTGGTTCGGCGCGATTGAGTACCGCGGGGTCTTCACCAAGACCCTGATCACGCGCATTGTGCTCTTCGTCCTCTTCGGCCTCGTGGCAGCGGCTGTTACCTACGTAGCGGGCCTGATTGTGTGGCGGGGGCGCGGCGATTCGATGGACATGGCGGATTTCAATTCCCCCGTTTATCAGTACCGCAAGTCCATTGAGAGCACGATGAGTGTCTTCCTCAAGGTCATCCCGGTCCTCGTTGGCGTTGTCTCTGGCCTGTTGGGGCAGGCAAATTGGCGCACCGTCATGCTCTTCCTCAATTCTCATGACTTTGGGGTGACGGACCCGCAGTTCAACCACGATCTCGGCTTCTACGCCTTCCGCTTGCCGGTGTGGTCGATGTTGGTCAATGCTTTCTCCATGCTGGTCGCTGTGTGCTTCCTTATCGCACTGGTGGGGCATTACATCCTCGGCGGCATTCGTTTAGGTAACCGCGCCGCCGGTGTCCGTGGTTCCTTGTCGAAGTCGGCGCGCACTCAGCTGGCCGTGACTGGCGGAATCTGGATGCTGCTCCAAGTGGCCGGTTACTGGCTCGGGCGTTACGAGTTGCTGTACAACCAGCACTCGCTGTTTACGGGTGGTTCCTACACGGATATCAATGCCTACCTGCCGGCAAAGATCATCCTCATGATCATCGGCGTGTTCGTGGCCGTGGCGATCTTCTCTGCCGTGGTGATTAAGGACCTGCGAATTCCGGGCCTGGCCGTAGTTCTCATGGTGCTGTCTTCCTTGGTCATTGGCCAGGGCTGGCCGCTGATCATGGAGCGCTTCTCCGTGAACCCGAACCGTCAGGCTAAAGAAGCGGAGTCCATCTCACGCAACATCGAGTCCACCCGTTTTGCCTATGGCCTCACCGATGACAAGGTGACCTACGAGGAGAATTGGGGTGCCGACGACGTCGCCGATGACAAGGTCGCCTCGGATGACTCCACCATTTCCAACCTGCGCCTGCTGGACCCGGACATCTTGGCGCCGACGTTTACTCAGATGCAGCAGCTGAAGAACTTCTACGGCTTCCCAGAGACCCTCGCGATGGACCGCTACGAAATCGATGGCGAGCTGCGTGACTTCGTGGTTGCTGCCCGCGAGCTGGATCCGAATGAGCTGCAAGAAAACCAGCAGAACTGGATCAACCGCCACACCGTGTACACCCACGGCAACGGCTTCATCGCGGCGCAGGCCAACACCGTCGATGAGGTGGCTCGTGACGCCGGTTCCGCGCGCGGTGGTTTCCCCATCTTCACGGTGGCTGACCTGCAGACCCAGGCGGGTAAGGACGCCGAGGGCGAGGGCGAAACCAAGAATGCTGAAGAATCCCTCGGCATCAAGGTGGACCAGCCGCGCACCTACTTCGGCCCGGTTATCGCTAGCGCCCAGGACGGTATGGACTACGCCATCGTGGGCAAGACCGGTGATGAGTCCGTCGAGTACGACACCGATACCTCTACCTACACCTATGACGGCAAGGGTGGCGTCGACATCGGCAATATCGTTGACCGCACTGCCTTTGCACTGAAGTACCAGGAACTCAACTTCCTGCTGTCGGACCGCGTGGGGCCGGAGTCCAAGCTGCTCTATGACCGTGACCCGCGCGAGCGCGTGGAGAAGGTTGCTCCCTGGCTGACGACGGATTCCTCCACCTACCCGGCGGTTATCGATGGCCGCATCAAGTGGATCGTTGACGGCTACACCACCCTGGATTCCCTGCCGTATTCGCAGCGCACCTCCCTGACGGAGACCACCCAGGACGCGCAGAACCCGACGGGCACGACGCAGCGCTTGGTCAATGACCAGGTGGGCTATATCCGTAACTCGGTCAAGGCGACTGTCGACGCCTACGATGGCACCGTCGATCTCTACGAGTTTGACACCGAAGACCCCGTGCTCAAGGCATGGGAGGGTGTGTTCCCGGGGGTTGTGAAGCCAGAGGTTGAAATCTCCGACGAGCTGCGCCAGCACCTGCGCTACCCGGAGGACATGTTCAAGGTGCAGCGCAACCTGCTGGCCAAGTACCACGTGGATGACCCGGGCGTCTTCTTCAACAACGATGCCTTCTGGTCCGTACCGGAGGATCCGACCGCTGGTGAGTCCCAGGGCTTGAACCAGCCGCCGTACTACGTGCTGGCTTCCGACCCGGAGACCAACAAGCCGAGCTTCCAGCTCATCACCTCCTACCGCGGTCTGAACCGTCAGTTCCTTTCTGCACACATGGCGGTGTCCTCCGACCCGGATACCTACGGTGATATCACCGTGCGTGTGCTGCCGACGAATACCCAGACCCAAGGTCCGAAGCAGGCGCAGGACGCCATGATGTCTTCTGACCAGGTGGCTCGTGACCGCACGCTGTGGCAGGGCTCGAATGATCTAAAGAACGGCAACCTGCTGGCCCTGCCGGTGGGTGGGGGAGAGATCCTCTACTTGGAGCCGATCTACTCGCAGCGCAAGGGCCAGGAGTCTGCCTTCCCGAAGCTGCTGCGTGTGTTGGTCTCCTATAAGGGCCGCGTGGGCTATGCCCCGACGATTGGTGAGGCCCTGGAGCAGGTGGGCATCGACCCGAAGGCTGCCCAGGACATCACCGAAATCGAAGGTGACTCCGGCAAGCAGACGGAGAAGGACGAGCAATCCACCGATAGCGAGAAGAAGGATGCGGAAGACGCTAAGGACTCCGATGCTTCTGCACCGGCCTCCGCTCCGAAGGCATCTAGCGAAGGTGAGGCTATCGACGCTATCAACAAGGCTCTCGACGGCGTGGACAAGGCTAAGAACGGTTCCTTTGAGGAGTACGGCAAGGCCCTGGACGAGCTCGATAAGGCAGTAGAGGACTACCGCTCGCTGCAGTCTCAGTAAGTCTGGATAGGCGCCGGTACAACAGCCCGGCGCCTTACCTATGAAATGGCGCCTGCCCAGGGGATTTGGGTAGGCGCCATGGTGTCTGTATAGTTACATCCGTCGCCGGCACACGGGACAGTGTGCCGAGCGCTTGATGTTTGGAAGTACATCTCGACGCGGGGTGGAGCAGCTCGGTAGCTCGCTGGGCTCATAACCCAGAGGTCGTAGGTTCGAATCCTGCCCCCGCTACCAACTTCCAGAACCCCATCAGTCAACATGGCTGGTGGGGTTCTTTTTCATTTTCCCTGGTAGGAGCTAAATGGATAGAGTGGGTTCACATCTAAAACGCACGGTAATGGAGGATTATCATGTCTGCTTCGGCTCCACGAGTCTTACTCCTTGGTTTTGGTGCAATCGGACGTCAATTGGTGACACTTTTTGACCCATCGGAATTCGAAGTCAGTGGATTTGTTCGTGATGCTGCCCCGCACCGAGAACGCGGCGCCTTGGGAGTATCGCTTCACAATGATAACCTTCTAGAGCTCATCGATGCCCACGATATTGTGGTTGAATGCGCGGGCGTTGCGGCGGCGAAAGAACATGGACCGGCAGTGATTGCCCGCGGCAAGGATTTGGTGCTGACCTCGGTAGGCGCTTTGGCCGATCCTGACACGCGCCAGGCGCTGCTGTCTGGGCCTGGGAAAGTGCATGTTACCTCCGGTGCGATCGGAGGATTCGATCTGTGGGCGGCATTAGCAGAGTCGAATGCCGTGGATACCGTAAAGATTCGAACCACCAAGAATGCAGAGTCTCTCATTCAAGGCTGGATGAATGATGCTGAGCGCGCTCAATTAGAAAGCCCAACAGAACCGTTTGTACTTTTCAGCGGTAGGCCTAGTGACGCGATTGCAAAATTCCCCGGCAACGTCAATGTTTCCGTCGCTCTTGCTTGGGCAACTCGCGGCAGAGGCTCCAGCGATGACGAGTTGCTTGCGCGATCACTTGAGCGCGTATCGGTGGAACTAGTTGCTTCTCCGAATCTGATTAAAACACGCCATGACATCGAGGTATCAGGCTCCGCCGGCGCTTTCTCTCTGGTTAGCGAATCTTCTCCACATCCAGTGAATCCCAAAACCTCTGCCATTACGGCGTTGTCGGTTGCGCACACTTTGAGGCAGGCGGTGGGCTCGCTTCAGTAGCGGAGGGCTCTGCCCTACAGGGTGGAGTACTACGTCACGACAGTCACCGTAAATAAGCCCCGAAATCTTTGCAGATTCGGGGCTCTAATTACCGTGAATGACGTTCGTGGTCAGCGGGGCTAGCGGTTGAGGCTCCTGATAACAACAACCAGAGCAACGACGAGGCCGAAGAGGACGAGGAGCCCGAGCCCTACCAAGAGGAAGGGGAATCCGGAGAAGAGTGAGGAGTCATCGTCTTCTTGCGCGCGGTTCTCCGTGTCTTCTTTAGCGTCTTTTTCCGCTGGTGCAGAGGGCTTCTCAGTCTCAAGTTTGACTGGTGCGAAGGTCGGCTCCGGAACGGGATCCCCCACGGCGTCCGCCACGAGGTCATAGGTCAGCACGGGAAGCTGCGTGTTTTCGTCGATTTCTTGGTCGGTGAGGAGCTTCTCGTAGTTGACGGCGATGTATTGCTCGCCGCCCTGCCATACCTTTTCAATTCCTAGACCTCCCGCACCATCGTTGTGTGAGCCACCGTAACGATTAGAGAAGAGGATGGGAGCTGGGTAGCTGAAATCGATCTTGCTGTCCTTTTGAATGGTTGCGTGGGAACCCTCAACGTCAATTTGTGCACGGGCTTTGTTGTACGCGGTAACGATCAGGGCGTCACCCGGTCCATTGTTGTCAAAGTCATCGGCTTCTTCGACCATGGCGATGTTGCCAGCAAGCTGTTGCCCATGTTCGACAGGCATCCGGTAAAAGTGCGTCTCACCGGGGACAATTTGTGCGCGCACCGGCTGCTGCGGGGTGAGCTCAGCTGCGTCGGTGAACCACGTTCCGGGAGTAATCTCGGTGGGGTCACCGGAAGCCGTGACGGTGTCTGGTTCGGTCTTTTCTTCGGCCGGATCTGGTTGTCCGTCCATATCCGGCTCACCGAAGCGGGTAATGGTCACTTCCACCCCGAGCTCTTCATCTTGCTTCCAGTCACCTTTTCGCTGAATCGAAAAAGCGAGCTGATCGGAGTCGCACCCCTCTTCACCACCTTGGGTGCTGTACAAGGTTGCGGTCTGGTACTGGTTCACTGAGGTATCAGTGGCGGAAGCGGAGTCGAGTTCACAGGATAGTTCAGCTGCATCAATACCTAAGTGGAATGATCCGCCTTTTCGGAAATTATTGATGCTGGGAGTCTGCGTGGTGGTAGCGCTGATCACCACACGCTCGCCTTCAGCAATGGGGGTGGTGAAGAATGTCTCGGATTCAGCCGAGTGGCCTTTACCTTCCGTCGGCAGAAGAGTGGTGGAGAAGGCCTCTATGTCACGGTCTACCTTGGCGGGGGAACCCTCGGTTTTGCCGCCTTCGATCTCCTCTAGGTTGGACTCGTAGGCGTTGAAGGTGCGCGGGGCCGCACGGTTCAGCTCCTTGGCCAAGCTATCGGCGTCGGAGGCGTTGGCGTAGGTGCCGCCGGTGGCGTCGGCAATGCACTGCAGTTCCTGCTGAGCCTCGGGCTCAACGTTGAAGCCGACGGTGTTGATGACTAGGTCGATGCCCTGCTCCTTCAGCTCCTTCGCCACATCGCAGACTGGTGGCGGGGTACAGGTGGCAACGCCATCCGAGACCAAGATGATGCTGCGCTGGCCTTCTTTGGGGAGTTCTGCCGCGGCCTTGCGCAGGGACTCGCCGATGGGCGTAAAGCCGCGCGGTTGCAGGCCGTCCATGTGGGCGATCATCTTCTCAGAGTTGCCGGCCTCGGGTGGTGTGACCACGGTGATGTCCTGGCAGCCGGCCGCCTCATCTTCAGGGGCCTCGCCGGTGTTGCCGCCGTAGGTGACAAGCCCCAGAGGGGCGTCGTCACCAGCCTCCGTGATGAAGGTGCGGGCGGCATCTTTGGCGGCATCAATGCGGGTCTGCCCGCCGGCGTCGTTGGTGATCATCGAGCCGGAGGAATCGAAAACCACCATGGTTGGGGCCATGGTGCTGGAAGAGGAACTGGGGGCGTTCGTCTCTTCTTCAGCAGAGGCTACCGGAAGGAGACCTGATACAACGGCAAGAGCGGTTGTTCCAAGAACAGCGATCAACGCCGTTAACAGAGGCGTTAGAGAGAAGCGTGACGTGTTTTCCATGTGAGCCAAGCTACATTGAACGCCTGCATGCCGCTTGCCATCGGAAAGGCGGTGGGGAATATCCCCCGAGCTACCTGCATGATTCTTCTTTAAAATCGCCCCCATGACAGCAGAAGACGACTTTTATGCCCTGAAGTATTCCTTCGACAGTGTCTTCACGCGCCCGATCATCGACTTTGCGGAAAGCGCCCGCCCAGATTCGCCTACCACCTCCAAGCTGTGCGGAACCCCGTACCTGCCAGAGCACGCGCCGTACCCCGAGTACGACGACGAGCCCATGTGCTTTATTGCCCAGTTCAATTTCGCTGAGTTTGAACCGCTTCCCGGTTTCCCTACCTCCGGCCTCCTTCAGCTTTTCGTACCCGGTGAGTACGGATGGGGAATGGAACTCTGTAACAAGTATGTGGCGACAGGTGAACGCACTTCCACGCCCTTCGCTCGATACCTTGAAGACATCTCCGCCCCACACGTAGGCGAGGTGCCGGAGGAAGTAGAGGATTCAGGAGAGCACCCAGCGGAGGAACCGCTGGAGGCTACGACTATCGACGGGAAGCTGAGCGAGCTGAGCGTTACCGAAAACGCGCACGAGTTCGGCCGCACCGCCTTTTGGAACAACGACCTTAGGGCTCTCCTGCGGCGCGGCGAGGACCTGGTGGATGTTCACACATACGGCTGGGACATTATCACGCGGCGCGTTATCGACGGGGAAACCACAATCGAAGTGACGAAGCTCCCCGGCGATACTAAGGACGGCCAGAAGGAATTGTTCGATGAGATTGTGGCCCGCGTTGAAGCCGAGGGGTTCAGCGTTGATCCCACCGCTGAGGAATCAGAGGAGCGCGTAAACCTCGAGGACGGGCAGTGCGAGGTTCGCCTCGGCGGCTACGCTACCTACTGGAACCCCAGCAAACTTCCTATTAGCGATGAACACATCGCACTCGCGACGGTGGATAATGGTGGCACATTCGAATGGGGTGATGGAGGAATCGGAAACTTCTACATCCACCCCGAGGATCTCGCCGCACGTAACTTCGACAAGGTTCTCTTCGACTGGGACTGCGGCTAAAGCGGCTGCCATCCCTATCGCTCATCCAGCGCCCGCAGATAAAACCACCGGATCAGTGCGCGCCGGGGAATATCGAGCAGCGGGCGCAGGAAGGTTAGGTGGGCGGGCTGGGAGGAGGCGTCGACAAGCAGCAGCGTGCGCCCATCCCGCAGGCGCTCCAGCGTAAAGGTTTCCTCGCCGCGCTCGATATGGCCGGGTAGGGTGCCGTAGGTAAAACCGCAGCGTCCCTCCTCGTGGAACACATCCACCACTCGGCAGCGAAACTCCCACGGCCCCAACCCGAGGCCGACCTCCGCGCCTTCTTCCACCGTGGCGTGGCTCGGGCGAACCCGAAAAAGACCGCTGCGCTGCAGGCCCCAGCGGAACAGTTTGTCTGCGGCAATATCGAAATCGGCGTCTATGACACGGGACATGTGTAGCTGCGGGAACCCTTCGGCGGAGGAATAGGACAGTGGCTCAGGCATGGGGCTTAGCCTAGTCAAACGGCCCTTAGATGATGCTTGAGAAGAGTAAAATAGGGTGTATGCAGGAGAAACAGCAACGCCTTATCGTTCCAGACTTAGCGCGTGGCACGGCGCTGTTGGGGATTGCCATGGCGAATGCTGTGCAGAGCTGGGTAGTCAATGATTGGTCGATAGGTCCCAGCTCCACCGTGGGCGGTGTGCGCCCCGGCAGCACTTTAGACATTTTCTCCGCGGTATTTACGGCCATGTTTGTACGTGTGCGAGGTCTGCCGATGTTCTGCATGCTGTTGGGATTCGGCATTGGTCTCATTGCTGCTAGTTTGCAGCGTAAGGGCTACACCATTAAAGAATCGCGGCGCGTACTCATCCGCCGCTACGGGCTGCTGGCGGTCTTTGGTCTGGCACATGGCTTCGTGCTTTTCGACGGGGACATCATGCTGGTCTATGGCCTCATGGGCATCGCTCTGGCGTGGTGTTTTACGCTCTCGACGCGCACTCTGCGGCGCATTGCCTACTGGTTCTTTGGCGGCTATGCGGCTTTCGCCGGTTCGGGTGCATTGGGAGCCTATTTTGGTTACTTCAATCCTCTGCCCAGTTCGTGGCCGATGACCGGTGACCTTGTCACCTTCGGCGACTACTTTGCCCGCAACCTGCGCGGTGAGGTTGCTGCCTTGGGGCAGGTCCCCATCGTCTTCGTGGGGCTAGTAGGCGCTTTTCTCATCGGGTACGTCTGGGCGCGGGAGGGCGTGCTGGCCAACGTTTCTGCACACCGCCGCACTCTCATCACCTGGGTTGTCATCGCAGGCGCGGTCATCGTCTTTGTGGGGCTTCCGTGGGGTCTTACTGCCGCTGGCGTTTTACCAATTGAACTGGAACCAGTGTTCTTTATGCTGAACCAGGCTTGTGGCTTTCTTACTGGTCCTGGCATTCTGGCGATATTGGCACTGCTCACGGAGAAACTCAACAACCGTGTTCCCAGGTGGGCCTATGCTTTCGTGGCGCTGGGCAAGCGCTCAATGTCGGGCTACATTGCGCAATCGGTCTTGTTTATTGTTCTTGTCACCCCAGCCGGCTTCGGACTAGGTGCGGATGCTTCTGTGAGCGGCAAGCTTGGTATCGGTCTGCTGGTCTTTGTCCTGACGCTGCTTCTCGCTGCTCTGCTTGAGGCTTGGGGCAAACCTGGCCCGTTCGAGTGGGCGCATCGCCGGCTGGCGTACGGTCCAACGGGCCGCATCGAGCCTAAATCAGCACCTGCACCGGCCTGATGTTGGTCTAAGCGGCTGATTCCTCACACAGGAGCCAACCGCAGAGCTCCTTTTGGGCGCGGTCGACGCCTCCGGAGTAGCTTTCCTCGAGCTCCAGCTTGACGCCATCAAAAATGCGCTCTGAGATGAGTTCCGCGCGCTCTCTGCTCAGCTTCCCCTGCAGCTCATCGAGGGGCACCTTGAGCTCCGTATACGGGCTCGGACGAAAGTACCATGACCGCATGTCGTCGGCGTAGACGACGATAATCGTCTTCGTCATCTGCGATTCCAGCACAACATTTCCAAATACCAGTGACGTCAGCGTCTTCGATTCCATGGCCGCGATTGTAGGCCTGTGTAATGGAATATACGAGGCTTCATTTTTGGAGGCGTTCCGATATATTTTGTCAACCTCGCGGGTGTCTTAATCGGGGTTGATGTTTCAGCCGGGGCCGT
This sequence comes from Corynebacterium aurimucosum ATCC 700975, assembly GCF_000022905.1. Lineage (NCBI taxonomy): Bacteria > Bacillati > Actinomycetota > Actinomycetes > Mycobacteriales > Corynebacteriaceae > Corynebacterium > Corynebacterium aurimucosum. The sequence goes on from NC_012590.1 coordinate 784,064, forward strand.
TTGGACGTGTTGTTGTCGGACATGGCTTCAGCTCTGCAGGCATTGCCGCTGAGCAGTAATGGGAAGCTGGATCGTCGTGCCCTCCCCGATCCAAATTAAGTTAAAAAGTCTCGGATTACCCTTGTTAGCCTACCCTGGGTGATGGTAGCCTTACCTAACCTTGTTCGTTTAGTGAAATGGAAACCCATTCAGGATGAAGAACTCAATCGTTGTCCGTGCGCTCAGTCTCGCCGTGCTCTCCACTACCCTGATGTTGGGAGCCTGCAGCTCCGATACAGATGGCAAGGCGGAAAATACTTCCTCAGGCGCAAACTCCGCAGCGAATTCCGGTGATAATGCCTCCGAAGTCACCATCAAGCACGCCAGGGGGGAAGACACATACCCCGTAAACCCCGAGCGCGTCGTTGCCATTGGTCCAGCCATCGACAACCTGCTGGCTATGGGCATCAAGCCCTCCGCCGTGGTGGTGTCTGCTAAGGACATGAATGCCCCGTGGCGCGACGGCAAGTTGGACGGCGTGGAGATTATCAAGCAGACCGATTTCAAGACTCTGCCGAAGGAAGAGATCGCTGCCGCTGCTCCGGATTTCATCGTCGGGGACTACTGGACGATCTCCGAGGATAACTACACACAGCTCTCCGAGATCGCGCCCACTCTGGGTGGTATTGGCACCGAGGGTGAGGGGATCGGCTGGAAGTCGCAGCTGAAGGAGCTCGGCAAGATCTTCAACAAGGAAGATAAAGCTCAAGAAGTCATCGACCAGGATGAGAAGGTCTTCACCGATGCGAAGTCCGAGCTGCCGAATATCGAGGGTAAGACCGGTGTGGTCTCCCAGTTCGCTCAGGGATCCTTTGGAGCTGTGGCCGACCCGAAGGACCCAGGAGCCTCTTTCATCTACGACCTGGGTATGAAATTCCCGGAACCTCTGACCGACGGCTCTATTGAGGTAAAGCAGGGGCGCGTGACTCTGTCGCCAGAAAACGTCTCCGCCCTGGCTGCGGACTTCATGGTGATCTATAACCGCACCGGTGACATCGCGGAGGTGGAGAAGATCCCGGGCTACTCAGACCTGCCGCAGGTCAAGTCCGGCGCCACCCTGGCGGGTAACGAGGCTGTGGTTGCCGGCCTGAACACGCCGACCTCCCTGTCCCGTGCATGGGTATTGGAGCAGGTCAAGCCTACCTTGAAAAAGCTCTCTTAGTCTCTTTTTCTCCAGCACCCCTCGCGAGTGTGTCGCCCGGTGTGGCAGCGTGGGGTGTTTTCTTTTGCCCTTTCTTGTTCGCTCACTCGCCTCCCCGCTGCCGCCCGCCGACCCGCAAGGAACTTTGCTTGTCTTCTGCGCAGTGGGATCCGGCTGCTGCGTGGAGGCGCCGTCCAGGGGCGTATCCGGTGCGGGTGAGCGAACTTGAACTTACGCACGCGCAGCTGGTGAAAGCCGATGGCTGGAAGAACGTTTTCCAGCAGTGGGCACCGCGGTGCTGGACAAGAGTTCGGCTGACCGGCCAGCACCCGAGGCGAGAGGCATCGACCCTGCGCATGCCGACCCACCGCATGCCGATCCACCGCACTGACCCGCTACACACCGTCCCAATCCACTGAACCAACCCACATACTGACCCTACGCACACCGACTCACCGCACACCGCCAACCCAGAAACGAGAAAGGAATGACCATGGCGAGGAATAGCCGAGACAGGGAAATCTACCCCATTACGATCCGCGAACTGCAGGTCGATGACATCGAGGACATCACACCAGGGATGCGTCGCATTACTCTGACGGGCGAACAACTACGCGCCCATAGTGCGTTCGGCGTAGACGCACCCCCGCTAGTCAGCGATGGTTTCGACGACGATATCCGCATCATCTTCCCAGATCCGGCCACCGGGGAGCGCCCTCACCCCATCACACGGGAGGACGCGACGGTGCTATGGCAAGAGGAAGTCAAAGATCTGTTTCGGACATATACCGTCCGTTCATTCGACGCCTCCCAGGGCCGTCTCGTCGTAGACTTCGCGCGGCATGGCCAAGGCCTGGCCGAGGACTGGTCCGCACGAGCTCGACCGGGAGATCCCCTGTATATCGCAGGGCCGAAGTCTTGCGCAGCGCTGCCCACCCACACTCCGTGGCTACTGATGGTGGGCGACGAGACGGCGCTGCCGGCGATTGCTCGCTGTATAGAGTCTTTGCCCGCCGGGTATAGGGCAATGGCGATTATTGAGGTAGCCACGCGGGCACATGTCCAGCGACTGGAGTTCGAAGCACAGGTGGACATTCACTGGCAGGTGCGAGACGAGGGCGGGGACTTCGTGGCGAAAGTTACCGAGTTGTACGGAGAACACCCAGAGTGGGCGGCCGAGCCCGCTGCGATGCCCTATGTATGGGCTGCGGGAGAGGCCGGGCGATTGAAGGTGATCCGACGCTGGGTTCGAGCTCTGGGGATTCCGCGGGAAAACGTGGAGATTACGGGGTACTGGCGCGCAATGGCACCGGTGCAATCGGAAGCAGGGGCGACGGCTACGCAGGCTGAGAGTGCGGGGCAGGTTACGGGCACTCCGTCGCAGGGCGACAGTGAGGGGGCGGAGACAGAGGCTGTGACGAGCCACCGTAATGCGCTGGTTGAGCTGCATGAACTCACCGAAATGGGGTCGGCGATTCTGGTGCGCCAAGCCGTAGGGTTGGGGATTTTTGGCCTGATTGATGAGGGCGCGGATCGAGTGGATCAACTGGCCGAAGCAACTGGCCTGCAGCAGGAGCTGGCTCTCCGGATTGCGCGTTACCTGGAGGCAGTGGGGTTAGTGACGTTGTCGGCGGATGTAGCACTGGATAGCTCAGCGGAGGATGTGGCGGACCAACGGGCGGTTCGAATCGGCCTCACTACGCTGGGCAGCGAGTTGGCAAACCCGGATTCTCCAGTAAGGGATTGGATTACCGGGCCGGCAGCCGCCAAGACCGCAGCACTTGGCCAGCTAGGGCAGGCACTGCAGAATCCGGCTGATACCGGCGAGCACCGCTGGGACTACATTGTGCAAACCCAGCCACAACTGGCCGTGGAGGAACACGAACAGGCGGCCTCCAGCGCTCAGTGGTCGGCCCCGGCCGCAGCGGAGATTCTGAGCACCAAGCTACTAGCACGACAGGATGCTGGCTCGCTTCGATGTGCGGTGGGAGGTCCGGCCGCGGCGGTGTATGCGGATGAGATTCTACGTAAGATACCGCAGGCCAACGCCGTGGTGTTGGGGTCGTTTTCGGAGGCAGAGGATGACGCAAGGATTTCAGTAGGCCCAACAACTGCAGCGATGACGGAGCCTGAGGCCAGCGCAGAGGAGGTTATGCTGCGCGATATTGCTCCACGCCGCCGGGATCGTGCTCGATATAGTGCACTGCACGCTCCAATGGTTGGGCGTAGCGGTGGGGATGCGCGCCGGGCGGATTGGGCTGGCACAGTGGCTACTTTGTGCGAGCAGGTAGATGCTGTGGTGCTGGTTGATCCGTGGCGACGTTGGCCAGCTATAGAGTTGCAGCAGCTGGTAGCTGCCGTACTACGTTCTGGGGCGCAGCTGTTCCTGGTGACCCCAGTGTTGCAGGAAAGTGGGGCCGAGGATCATGACTACCAGGAAGATTTATCACGCCTCGTTCTGTATGGATCGCAGCTGCCCACGGCCCGTGTGATTGCGAAGCACCTGGCTGCCGTGGGTGCGGTAGTGCGTTCGAAGCAGCCGGTGGGGTGGAGTGCCCAGCTGTTCGAGGTGGGGAGGGGAGGTAGGTAACTGCCGGTGGTCGGGCGAAGCGTGTGGAGGAGCAGCGGACGTTCGGTGGTTTGCTAAACCGTTTCTAAAGTGCCCCCTGTCGGCCGGGCCCCCTTCCGCTGGGAGCCTTCCTATCGGCTGGGGTCTCACCCCTTCGGCTGGGAGCGCCTGTCGGCTGGCCCCTAGCGGCTGAGCTGCCTCCATATCGGCAGCCACACACCCCCAAAAATAATTAACTTAGCCTATCCTTTATCTAGTTAGGCTGCCCCATGTGGGGTAGACGCGGTAGACGTGATTGACGCGCGCTCGAGGATCGATCAACACCCCGTGCGTCCGATGGCCTTCACCGCACCCCAATGAGCTCCCTACACGTTAGGCTTCTATATGTTTCGAAACAATTCGCTGACCCGTCGCGCGGCAATGAAGACGGCCGCTGTCTTAGCAGCATCCACTCTCGTCCTTTCCGGTTGCTCCCGAGGCGAGGATTCCTCGGCGTCAAATATTGAGGGCAATGGGAACGAGCGCATTGCCGCAGTTGGCCTAGGAGACAGCGATACCTTGCTCGCGCTAGGTATCCAGCCTGTTTGGCAGCAACACGCACATCGGGAAAACGTTGTCATCAACTCGGGCGCGCGTTTCCAGGATCAAGGTGGCATCCACAAAGGGGAGCATGCGGTCGTGGCCGCGGGCACGGTGGTGACCAAGGACGTCGCGTTGCGCACTATTGCGGGCGGGGTGTTGGCCCGTTACTTGCGCGACATCGAGGGCTAATCCGCGCGGGCAGAGGACGTTGCCGCCGAGCGCATGGTACCCGCCTCCAGGTCATCCTCGTTGAAGAAGTCGAGGACGCCGTCCTCGAAGACGTAGGCGCCGTCGGGGAAGTAGAGGGTCAGAGTGCCGTCTTTGAGCTCCGCCTGGATGGGGTGACCCAAGGTGCCGGCCTCGTAAGTGCCGTCGCCGACCTTTTCAAATTTCTTGTCGGACAGGAAGTCCTTGGAGTCGTCTCTGAAGGTGGCGAGGTCGACTTCCGTTTCGCCATGGGTTTTGAGGAAGTAGTTGCTTGGTCCGTTCATGGCTTCCGCGGGGGAAAAATCGCCGTCGATGAAGCCGCATTCACTTTCGCTGATGGAGAAGCGGCAGCGGACGGGGCCGCTATTGGTGTCGAATTCGTAGAACTCGTCGAGGTCGGCCGGATCGACGGCGTCGCTCAGCTGGGTGAGGTCGATTCCGATGTGGTGTTTGTCTTCTGCGTTGAGCTCGGTCTTGAGTGCTCCGAAGTCCATCGCGGTAAATGTCACGCTCACTGGCTTGCCTGCCTCATGTGCGGGAGTATCGCCCGTAGTGAAACTTACGGAGTCGCTGCCAATGGTGAAGTCGAAGCCGTCGCCGGAGAAGTACCCATTGCTGTCATTGAGCGGGTGGCCCCAGTTGAAAACGATGGGGAAGACCACTTGTTCGCCCTCGTAGTTGCCGGAGGCGATGATGTAGCTCAGGGGCTCGCACGAATCGAAAGAATCTTGGGTGACCTTGAAGTCTTTGAGAGGTGCTCCGCGTTCAGGCTCCTCCGTCGACAGGAAATGAACGATGGCCGTTGGTGCTTCGCCTTTGCCAACGAATTCGCCGGCTCCGGTGTCGGCGACTCCGGCGTTCGAGTCGCAGCTTTCTTCGGCCAAGGATACGGGCCAGTTGCGTGTCGATGCCGCCCTGCTCGACGTAGCTGGGCTGGTTCTGCTGCGAGTCGCGCGTGAGGAAGTGCTCGAGGTCGCTGTTGGGTTGGAGGCAGACTCGGTCGCCGTGCTCGAGTCAGGTGCCACTGCGGATTCCGACGGGGCTGCCTCGCGCCGGGTGTCGGGGAGGGAGCAGGACGCAACGAGCGCGGCTGCTGATGCCGCCGCTACTGCGGCACGCGCGGTGCGTTGGGGCAGGAGGGCAGGGAGAGTGGTCATGGTGTATGTCCTTCGTCCGAGGGGCGAACTCGTGGCCGAGACTAACGAAGCGCGAAGCCGAGTTCTATCACCGGCTGGAAATTGTTAGAGATCGAAATGATTTACGGGGAGAGCTCAGTAATGGGCTGGACAGACAAGATGTCGACCTCGCCCGCGCAGCCCTGCAGGCCCGGTACTGCGACATAGAGGCTGTCGGTGTTTTCGGGCGGATAGATCCGCAGGCCATCGGCGTCCTGCGGTTGGCAGGCCGCCGCGTCGAGCAATCCCACGTTGGTGATCTTGAGCCCCGCGCGGGCCTGGGCCCCTGGCGCCAGCGTCACGGTGGCAGCTTCGGTGCTGGTCTCACGCAGCGCGGCGGGGCCTAGTTGAGTGCCGTCGTTGCCGGTGACGGCGGAGACGCCGGGGAAGCCCGTGAGGGTGCACTCCTCGCCAGAGGTATTGGTCAGCACGATGTCGACGAGCAGGGAGCCAGCGGCTCCTTGCTCGTTGGCGATCTCGGCGGAGAGCTGGGAGGTGGCGCAGGCGCCCTCGGGCAAGGGCGGGATAGTGGAGGATGCTGGGGCTGGTGCGGTGCCGGACGCGCCGGGAGCGGCCCCGGAAGCAACGTCGTCGGCGGCATCGTCACCCGCAGGGGCGTTGGCCGAGTGAACGACGGTGGTCGTGACTGCCGACGGTGCCGCAGAGTCCTCCTCGCCGGCGGAACACGCGGCGAGTGGCAGCAGCAGGCTGAGGGACAGGAGTGCGCGCAGATTCTTCATACCCACAGGGTAGTTTCACAGCACGACGGGGACTAGAGATTACTGGTCACGAGTCTGTTAAGTCTTTGCTAGCAATGAGCAACGATTCGCAGAATGTGTCACACAGTGTGCAGTAGCCGTCCTGTGACTGAAAGTGTGAACATGATGAACTCCCGCCGCCTTTCCCATGATCGAAAAACGCAGGGAACGACGGGGCTTATGGGCGCTCCGGCACGATGAGCGGCCCGCCGGTGACGGGGTCCTCGATGACGCGGGAGTCCAGGCCGAAGACGTCGCGCAGGGCCTGCGGCGTGATGGTGGACTCGGGCGAGCCCAGGGCCGTGACGGAGCCGTCCTTCATGAGGACGAGGTTGTCCGAGTAGCGGGCGGCTAGGTTGAGATCGTGGAGCACCATGACGATGGTCTTGCCCTGTTCCTTATTGAGCGTGGAGACGAGCTCGAGGACGTCGATGGAGTGCGCCAGGTCCAGGTAGGTGGTGGGCTCGTCGAGGAAGACGATGTCGGTGTCCTGAGCCAGGACCATGGCTATCCACACGCGCTGGCGCTGGCCGCCGGACAGGGAGTCCACGGGGCGGTCGCGCAGCTGAAAGACGTTGGTGAGCGCCATGGCCTCGTCCACGGCGGCGGAGTGGGAGGCGGACCACTGCTGCAGCCAGGACTGGTGCGGGTGCCTGCCGCGGGCCACGAGGTCTGCGACGGTGACGCCGGCAGGGGTGATGGGGGACTGGGGGAGCATCGACAAGCGCGTGGCTAGCTCCCGGGAGGAGTAGTCACCCAGCTTCTTCCCGTCGAGGGTGACGGAGCCCGCCGACAGTGGGAGCAAGTGGGACAGGCCGCGCAGGAGGGTCGACTTGCCGCAGCCGTTGGCGCCGATGAGCGTGGTGACCTGGCCGTCGGGGATGTCGAGTGTGACGTCGCGGCTGATGACGGTATCGCCATAACCGACGGAGACGGAGTGCGCGGAAAGTCGAGCGTTCATTACTTGATGCTGTCCTTCAGACCCTGGAGGATGATGGTGGCCGAGAGCAGGGACGCGTTCATGTACCAGGACTCGTAGTCCACGGACACGGCCTGGTTGGCCTGCACTGCCTTGAGAGAGCGCCACGTGGCGGCCTGCGAGGGGTCGGCGGCGCCGGCGTTGACGCCGTAGAAGATCCAGTCGGCGTCGGCCTCGGAGAGCTGCTCGGCGGAGATGTCCTGGCCAGCCTTCTCAATCTGCTTTTGGTTGGCGGGGCGGGGCAGGCCGGCATCGGCGGCCACGGAGCCCGCCATGGAGTTGACCCCGTAGAGCTGGAACTGGTCGTCCTTGGAACGCAGGAAGGAGACGGTGGGCTTGGAGGATAGGCCCTCGCCCCAGGCTTTGGCGTTGGACTCGTACTCGGCCAGGAGGGTCTCGGCGGAGTCCTTCTTGCCCACGGCCTCGGCGATGGTGAGGAGGTCCTGATTCCAGTTCTCGCCGCCGCCCTTACCGGTGACGACGGGCGCGATGGCCTTGAGCTGCTCCAGGATGGCCTCGTCCGTACGCGAGTTAGCGCAGATGAGGGTGGGCTTCAGGGAGGCGATGGTCTCCAGATCCGGGTTGGCGCGTAGGCCGCAGTCCGCGATGGAGTCCAGATCGAAGTCGGAGCCGAAGCGGTTGCGGATGTAGTCCGGGACGACGCCCAGGTTCTTGGCCTTGGCCGCGCCCACCGGGAGAATGCGCAGCATGAGGAGGTTGTCCAGCTGGCCGGTGTTGAGCGCGATCACGCGCTGGTGCTGCTCGGCGGCGCTGGACGATGCCGCGGAGGTGGCCGCCTGCTCGCTCGGCGCAGTCTCCTGTTTGGAGCAGGCCGCAGCGAAGGCGGCGACGCCGAGGCCAGCGGTGATCTTGAGGAAGTTACGTCGTTGCATGGTCGTCTACTTTCGTGTTCGAGTTTGCTGCCAGAGCAGCCAGATGAGGAAAGGTCCGCCGATGACCGAGGTGATGATGCCCACCGGGATCTCCCAGCCGAAGGCACAGCGGGCGATGAGGTCGGACACGCACACGATGATTGCGCCCATGGCCGCCGATGTCCCCAGGGGCGGCGCCCCGACCCGCGCCAGGCGCGCGGAGATCTGCGGGGCGACGAAGGCCACGAAGCCCACCGGGCCCACGGCGGAGACGGTCACCGCGGCCAGTAGAACTGAGACGATGAGCAGTGCCGCGTTGATCTTCTTCAAGGGGGCGCCGAGGGCTTGGGCGGAATCCTCGCCGAGCTCCAGCGCGGGCAGATCGATGGCGATGCGGGCTAGCACTAGGCCACACACCACGAGCATGCCCAGGGTGGGCCATAGGTGCTCGAAGGTGCAGCCGTTGAGCGAGCCGACCATCCACACCTTGGCCGCGGCCGCGGTGTTGAGATCTGTGGCGGCCAACATGTACGTGACCAGGGCGTGGAGGAAGGCGTTGCCGCCGATGCCCACGAGGACGAGGCGGAACATATCCACCCTGCCGCGCCGGGACAGCATCCAGATGGCCGCGCTGGTGGCGAGACCGCCGGCCATGGCGGCGAGCGGGATGCCGACGTAGGCGCCGAACGCCCCGCCGGCCCCGGCAGATCCTCCGAAGACCATGATGGCCACGGCCGCCACGGTGGCGCCCTGGTTGATGCCCAGGATGTCCGGGCTGGCCAGGCCGTTGCGGGCGATGCGCTGCGTGATGGCGCCGGAGAGCCCCAGCGCGGCGCCGACGGCTAGACCCACGAGCGAGCGGGCCAGGCGCCAGTCGATGACGACGGTGCGCTCGAGCTTGTTTCCGCCGCCCGCCAGCACGCCGATGACCTCGGCGGGGTTAAGGGGGAACTCGCCGATGCCGAGGCTGATGACCCACACGAGCGCGCTCGCGACCACGATGGCCGCGGTCCAGGCTTGCGTGCGCGGGTGGTAGAGGAAGCTGAACTTTCCGAGGCTGAGGTACTTCATTACAGGCTCACCACCGTTCGGTGCCGGACGAGCCAGATAAACGCCGGCCCGCCGAGCAGCGCGATGACGATGCCCGCCTGGAGCTCGCCGGGGCGCATGATGAGGCGGCCCACGATGTCGGCGCCGAGCAACAGGCAGGCGCCCGCCAGCGCGGAGTAGGGGGTCACCCACTTGTAGTCCGGGCCGGTGATGCCGCGGGCGACGTGGGGCACCACGAGACCGATGAAGCCGATGGGGCCCGCGGCTGCCGTGGCCGCGCCGGCCAGCAGGGTGATGGCCACGAGGCCCAGGATATTGGCGCGGGCAACGTTGGTGCCCAGCGCCTGCGCGGCCTCCGTGCCCAGATTGAGGATGTTGAGCGTCGGGCCCAGCGCCAGCGCTAGTACCGCGCCGATGGCGAGCGGCACGAGCGCAGGGGTGATGATGTCGAAGCCGCGTCCGGTGACGGACCCCGCTTGCCAGAAGCGGAGGGTGTCGAGCGCGTTGGGATCGATGTAGACGATGGCCGACGTGGCCGCCGCGAGGACGGCGGACAGGGCGGAACCCGCGAGGACGAGGCCCAGGGTGTCGCCGCGACCGATGCCGCCGGCGGAGAGCCCGAAGACGAGCAGCGCCGCCAGGCCCGCGCCGAGGAAGGCGAGGAAAAGGTGCGACTGCATGGACGTCAGCCCGAAGAGGAAGATGCCCGCCGCGACGAAGAGTGCGGCGCCCGCATTGACGCCGAGTAGGCCAGGGTCCGCGAGCGGGTTGCGGGTCAGGCCTTGAACGAGTGTGCCGGCTAGTCCGAGCGCAGCTCCGATGACGATGGCGAGCACGGTGCGCGGGATGCGCATGGTGGCAAGGATTCCGGCGATCTCGGCGACGCTGCTGCCCACGGTGCCGGCGGCCTGGGCGGTGTCGGTGTGCCCGCGCAGGATCTCCCAGGCGGTGGGCCAGGCCTGGGTGAGCTCTGAGATGGAGGTCGCCTTGGCGCCCAGTGCCAGGCTGGCGAAGACGAGGGCGGCGAGTGCGGCCACGAGGAGGGCTAGGCCGAGGAGTCGTCTGCTGTGGCCCGCGGCGCGCGGGGTGCCCGCGGCCGGTGTCGGCAGAGTCGTCGATGTCATGTAGGTAAGGTTAGCCTTATTTCGCCGATATACGTGAATTGTCTTTCCTTGCTGGAGGTTTGTCGGCTTGAGATAGGTCCACCTAATGTTGGTTAGGCTATCTTTTCTCAATTCGCCAGGTCTTTTATGCCTCTGCGGACTTCCCGCACTCGTCGCTCGGCCGCGGTATTCCTGTCGCTCGCCCTTGTCGGCTGGGGTGCGGCCGCATGCTCGTCGGACCCCGATTCCGGTGCGGCCGACAACTCGGTGGCGGCATCGTCGGCATCGTTGGCGCAGTCGGCATCGGCTGACGGCGACGCCGCGGCCTATCCGGTCACAGTGGCCACCAAGTTCGGTGACGTCACCGTCGAGGAGGCCCCGCGGCGCGTGGTGGCCCTGGGGTGGGGCGATGCGGAGGTAGCGTTATCGCTGGGCGTCGAGCCCATCGCCGCGGCCGACTGGCTCTCCTTCGGTGGCGACGGCGTGGGCCCCTGGGTAGAACACGGCTACACGCAGTCGCCGGAGATCCTCGGCACGACCGACGTGAATTACGAGGCGGTGGCGGCGCTCGAGCCCGACCTCATCCTCGACGTGCGCTCGTCCGGTGACCAGGAGCGTTACGACATGCTCTCCGCCATCGCGCCGGTCATCGGCGTCTCGGCGGGCGGCGACAAGTATAAGACGTCGCGCGACGAGCAGCTCACCATGATCGGCGCCGCTCTGGGCAAGCCTGCGGAGGCGCAGGAGCAGATCGAGCAGTTGCAGGAGCGCATCTCGGGCATCGCCGCGGATCATCCGGAGTGGTCGGGCACGACCTTCGCCGTTCTCGGCCGCACGGCCACGACGTGGGGTGCCTACAACGACGGCACCAACCGCGCAGATCGGCTCATCGAGCTCGGCTTCTCGCTCAACCCCTGGGTGAAGTCGCAGTCGGCGTCCGCGAAGAATATCCCGCTCTCGGGGGAGACCCTGTCCAACGCGGACTCGGAGGTCGTCATTGCGCAGGCCGTGTCCACGGACATCTCCACGGTGGAGACGGACCCGGCGTGGATGGGCCTGCCCGCGGTCCGCGAGGGGCGCGCCATCGTCATGCCGAAGGAGCTTTCGCAGGCCTTCTCGCTCGCGACAGCAGAGTCCACCAACTACGCCTTGGACGAGCGGGTGCCGCTGCTGGAGGATATCGTTCCTGTGTAGCAGTCCTAGCCTGCCGGTAATTCGCGCATGGGAGATGGGCAAGGCCCAGCTACGCGGCACATCGTTTCCTTTCTATACAAGTACCTCTCGTGAACTCTTGTCCTGCCTCCGTGCGCGTGTTCGGCGTCGTCGCTGTGCTCGCCCTCGGCCTGGCCGCCTGCTCCTCGAGCGCGGCCTCCGCCTCCAACTCGGACAACGCGGCATTCCCGGCCACCATCTCCACCAAGTTCGGCGGCGTCACCATTGACGAGGCCCCGCGGCGCGTCGTGGCCCTGGGCTGGGGCGACGCCGAGCTGGCGCTCTCGCTCGGCGTGCAGCCGGACCTTCTCCTCATCCTTGATGTTCGTTCCTCGGGCGATCGAGAGCGCTACGACACACTGTCGGCCATCGCGCCGGTCGTGGGCATCCCGGAGGGCGCAGACAACTGGCTGACGGATCGCTCCACCCAGCTTGAGTGGTGGGGGAGACAGCAGAAAGCGTGCCATCAGTGCTGTCGTCGGTGATGCAGCCGGCCAGTGCAAGGGCAAGGGAATCGGCGGCGAGAACGGGGAGTAGTCGCTGCGTAATCATGGTGGGGAGTCTAGACGTTATGGACTTAGAGTTCCTACAGGGCGGGGAATACCCTCTCCTTGAGTAACGGGGCGATTTCGACATCCGGAGCGGCGGGATCGACCCACGCTAGCTCGGCAATCTCCTTGTCGGGGTGTGCAACAGAGATTTCTTCTTCGTAGACATACACGTGCGCGTGGATAGTCTGTGGGGCGTCGTTGGCGGCTGGGGAGATATAGGTGGCAAGCCGGCGCAGCTTGGACGTATCGACCACCGCGCGTATGGCTTCGTGGGCAATGAGCTGGGCCGCGCGGGCGGGATTGAGGGTGCTGTCAATGGAGCCGAAAGGCAGGACGAATTCTGGGGTGGACGTAGCGCGAATGACAAGAACTCGGCCGTGAGTATCACGCAGTACAATGGCGACAATTTCCGAAATGTCTGCAGCTGATGATGGCGAGGTGGGGTTCTCAGACATACCTCCATTGTAGGTCTGGGCGGGGGTAGGGGGACTGTGGTGAAAGAAAAGAGGGGGCACCCGAAAGCTGTCAGTAATGTAACGGGTTGGACACAGTCCCACGCGGTTGAAACACACGCCACAGTGGGCGTGCCATCATGGGTAGGTCTTATAGACCAATACGAGAAGAAGTGAAAGAGGAATTGCGTAATGCGAAAAATCCCGCACCTTAAGAAAGTCCTTGTGGGCTCGGCTTTCGCAGGTGCGTTTTTCCTGGGCAACCCGGCGGCCGGCGCCCAGGAACTTCCCACCATCCCGGAGCTAGATTCGGCGGGCATCGTGGACCAGGTGCGAGCGGATTTGGCGTCTGTGGGTATTGAGACCAAGCCGGTGGACGCCGAGCTTACCGACGCCATCGATACCGCCGTCAACGGCGCCGCCGCTCAAGCAGCACAAGACGCTTCCGCCGCAGCGGCGTCCGCACAGAATTTTCCAGTGGCACGCGAGGTCGTAGACCAAGCGCAGTTGCCGGTTTTCCCGGATGCTCCTGCCTACACCGGTGCTGACGCCATCACGGGCGACCCGCTGACCAACCCGGAGCCGATTGGGCTGCTGCAGGAGGCTACGCAGCCGGAATTCGTGCCGAAGGGCACGGATCCGAACTACGTGTGGAAGAACGACTCGTTCTCCAAACTAGCTGCAGGCAAGCCGCAGGCAGATTACGTGCTGCACCGTGTACCTGGTTCCTTCTACGATGCACCGCAGATACCCGAGGAATCCAACACTGCGATGACCGAGGGTAAGTCCCTCTACGGCCCGGGCACCCCGCTGTATATCAGCGAGGACACGATGTGCACGCTGACTGCAGCAGGTACCGATGCCCAAGGCCGCAAAGTTGGCATCACCGCTGGCCACTGCGGCAACGTGGGTGATCCTGTGTCGTCGGCGGACTCCTGGCAGGTTGGCCCTACCGGCACCCTGGTGACTAAGAACACCTACCTGGACTACTCGGTTATTGAGTTTGGTTCCAAGGCTGAGGTAACCCGCAGCTACAACGGCGTGACCGCCTACGGTGTCGGCGGCGCGGCACAGCCGGGTGAGGTTGCCTGCAAGCGTGGCGTCGCCACTGGTACCACCTGCGGTATGACCTTCCAGCACGGCAAGGAGATCTCCGTGAACCAGGTCTGCGCCATGGTGGGGGATTCCGGTGCACCAGTTTTCCGTGATGGTCGCATCGTCGGTTCCGTCTCCCGTGGACTGTTCCCGGGACTGCCGTCCTGCCGTACTCCGTGGCAAGGAGCGCTGCACAACCCGACGGTCGTCTCCAACACCGATGCCATTGTTGCGGATCTGAACCGCCGCGGTGAGGTGGGTTCTGGATTCACGCTTCCGGAGAACTAGAAGTACGTTTCTAACAAATAAGGCCCCAGATCTTTAAAGATCTGGGGCCTTATTTGATCGAAGTGACCATCGAAGTGACCTACGCGGCGCGGCTCGCAGGGGAGCGAAGCCGGCGTGTGGCGTTGGGGCGCCACGCGGCGTTAGGACAGGGCAGAGAGGGCAGCCTTGTGCAGAGTGCCGTTGGTGACCAGTGCCGAGCCGCCGTGGGGACCGTCTTCACCGCGGACGTTGGTGAAGCGGCCGCCGGCCTCGGTGACAAGGAGAGCCGGAGCTGCTAGATCCCAGAGGGAAACCTCAGGCTCGGCAGCGATGTCGACCGCACCTTCGGCCACGAGGCAGTAGTTCCAGAAGTCACCGTAGCCGCGCAGGCGCCAGACCTTGTCGGTCAGGGAAATGAAGGTGTCGCGGTGAAGCCCCCACCCGGCCAGGGAGCTCATGGCCAAGGAAGCATCCTCGAGATTGGACACTTCGGAGACGCGCAGACGTTTCGGCTCGCCGCCGAAAACGCGGTAGGCGCCGCCGCCCTTGGCGGCGTACCAGCGACGTCGCAAAGCAGGAGCGGAGATGACGGAGACGACGGGTTCGCCGTCTTCCAGAAGAGCGATAAGCGTGGCCCAGACAGGGACGCCACGCACGAAGTTCTTGGTTCCGTCGATAGGATCGATGACCCACTGGCGGCCCTCATAGCAGGCTTCGCCGCCGAACTCTTCGCCTAAGACTTCATCGCGCGGGCGGGAACGCTTGAGCGCATCACGGATGGCCTTTTCGCAGGCTAAGTCCGCATCCGAAACCGGAGTCATGTCCGGCTTGTCCTTCACGGATAGGTCGGCAGCCTCAAAGCGGTGCATGGTGACGGCATCCGCATGGCCCGCCATTTCCAAGGCTAAGCCGAGGTCTTCTTTGTACTTACCCACGGAGCCATTCCTCCATCTGATCGACTACCTGTTTATTACCCGCGATACACCATTCCACACCGCCGGCCTCAACCTTGCGCGCCGCGCCGCCCGCGGCCAGCACTAGCGCCTGGCCGGGATACCAATCCCAATCCTTAACTGAGTGCTGCATCCAGGCACCCCACGTGCCATCCGCCACGCAGGAGAGATCCACGGAACCCGCCCCCAGCATGCGCACGGTGGCAAAGTGTGGTGCCACCTTCTCCCACGCGGCGGCGATGTTCGGGTCGGTCATGGACGTAGGGTGCAGGTACGTCGACAAGCACAGTTTGTCGGCGGGGGCATCGCTGAGCTTGGCGACGTCCTTGCCGTCCAAGCTCGTGGTGTGGTCGCGGCCGCCGAACCAGGTATAACCCATGGCGGGGCGGTGGACGGCGCCGAGGACGACCCCATCAGCGTCGACAAGCGCGAGCGCAGAGCACCAATAATCGGAGCCCGAGGCGAAGTTGTAGGTGCCGTCGACGGGGTCGATGACCCACGTGCGGCCGGACTTCGACTGGCGGTTCGCGCCTTCCTCGCCCACGATGCCGTCCTCGCCACGCAGGGCCTCAAGCACACCGGCGACGAAACGCTCGGCGGCGAAGTCGGCGTCGGTGACGACATCGGAGACGGAGGTCTTTTGCTCGATGTCTACTCCCTGCTCGCGCAGGCGCCAGGCCAGGCGGCCGGCGTTATAGACAAGCGCCTGGGCAAGGTGGGCGTCGGTATCGTCCGCGTGGGCAACGATGAAGGTCTTGATGATGGCATCGATCATCTCGGTGAGGCTTGGCTGGTCACTCATGCCGCCTATTGTCGCGCTAAACGCGGCCGATGGCTAATCAGGGAGAAAGAATAAGTAAAGTAGGGGTCTATGCGTCCGGAACAAACAGCACGACTTGAGGAACTCAGCGCCACTTTGACCTCTATTGAGAAGGTGATGGACCCGGAGGCGGTGTCCGAGCGCGTGCGCGAACTCGAGGCCCAGGCGGGAGACCCGTCGCTGTGGGATGACCCCGATCATGCGCAGAAGGTGACCTCGGAGCTGTCGGCGCAGCAGGCAAAGTTACGCAAGCTGAATTCCCTGCGCGGGCGCATTGAGGATCTGCCCGTGATGTCTGAGCTGGCGGAGGAGGAGGGCGATGAGGCCTCCCAGGAGCTTGTCGAGACAGAGTTGAAGGAGCTCGGCGCCGCTATCGAATCGCTCGAGGTGACCACGATGCTCTCTGGCGAATATGACGAGCGTGAGGCGGTCATCAACATCCGCTCCGGCGCGGGTGGCGTGGATGCCGCGGACTGGGCGGAGATGCTCATGCGTATGTACACGCGCTGGGCGGAAAAGAACGGCCACAAGGTGGATGTCTATGACATTTCCTATGCCGAAGAAGCGGGCATTAAGTCTGCCACCTTCGTGGTGCATGGTGAATACATGTATGGTCAGCTTTCCGTGGAGCAGGGCGCGCACCGCCTCGTGCGTATTTCACCTTTTGATAACCAGGGCCGCCGTCAGACCTCCTTCGCGGAGGTCGAGGTGCTGCCGGTGGTGGAGCAGACTGACTCCATCGAGGTTCCGGATTCGGAGGTGCGCGTGGATGTCTACCGCTCCTCGGGGCCGGGCGGGCAGTCCGTAAATACGACAGACTCGGCGGTGCGCCTGACACACATCCCGACGGGCATCGTGGTGACCTGCCAGAACGAGAAGTCCCAGATTCAGAACAAGGCCTCCGCGATGCGCGTGTTGCAGGCGAAGCTGCTGGAGCGCAAGCGCCAGGAGGAGCGCGCGGAGCTTGATGCGCTGGGCGCGGGCGGCAATGCCTCCTGGGGTAATCAGATGCGTTCTTATGTGCTGCACCCGTACCAGATGGTCAAGGATCTGCGCACGAACTATGAGGTGGGGGATCCCTCCAAGGTCTTGGACGGAGATATCGATGGCTTCCTAGAATCCGGGATTCGGTGGCGCATGGCGCAGCAGGAGGCCTAGGCCCGAGTAGCAAATGTTGCTAATGTGGCTTAAGTGATCACTTTCGAGAATGTGTCCAAGGTCTATCCGACCTCCACGAGGCCCGCGCTGGACAACGTGTCCTTTGAGATTGAAGACGGAGAATTCGTCTTTCTCATCGGCCCGTCCGGCTCCGGCAAGTCGACCTTCCTCCAGCTCATGGTGCGCGAAACCAATGTCAGCTCGGGAGATATCTACTTCGGGGACTTCCACGTCAACGCTTTGAAGGGGCGCGAGGTCAACAGACTGCGTCAATCCATCGGCTATGTCTTCCAAGACTTCCGGCTTCTGCCCAAGCTCAACGTGTACGACAACGTCGCCTTTGCCCTCGAGGTCATCGGCAAACGTAAGGCGCGGATTGCCAAGCAAGTGCCCGAGGTCCTCGACATGGTCGGCCTGGGCGCCAAGCAGCATCGTATGCCGCATGAGCTTTCCGGCGGTGAGCAGCAGCGCGTGGCGATTGCGAGGGCCTTTGTCAACCGCCCCAAGCTGTTGCTTGCCGACGAACCCACGGGCAACCTCGATCCCTCCACGGCAGCGGAGATCATGGCCTTGCTCACCAAGATCAATCGCCACGGAACCACCGTGGTGATGTCGACGCACAATGCGCGCGCAGTCAACGAGGCCCGCCAGCGCGTCATCGAGCTGCACAACGGCACGCTCGTGCGTGACGAGAAGAACGCAATGTACGGAGAGGCGGTCTAGGTGAATCTAGGCTTTGTTTTTAGGGAAGCCTTTAAGGGGCTCGGGCGAAACATCACCATGACTATCGCCATGGTGATTACCACCGCCATTTCGGTGGCGTTGGTGGTGGCCGGCGTCTTGGTCACCCAGATGACCAATGACACCAAGGACATCTACCTCGAGCGTGTCGAGGTCATGGTCCAGCTCAACGAGGATATTTCTGCCAACGATCCGCAGTGCAAGGACGCCGCCTGCGCAGGGTTGAAGAAGAAACTAGAGGCGGATGAAGACATCGAGTCCGTCAGCTACCGCAACCGCGAGGATTCCTATGAGCGCTTCGTGGAACTGTTCAAGGAGACCGATCCGGTCATGGTGGAGGAAACCTCCCCGGACGCGCTGCCGGCGGCCTTCCACGTGCGGCTGAAGGATCCGACGGATACCGCGCCTATCGACGCCATCGCGTCCGACCCAGCCGTCAGTGACATCATCGACCAGCAGGAAGAGGTGCGCAGCGCCGCCGGCAACCTTGACGCCATCCGGAATGCCACCTTCGTCTTGGCTGCAGTCATGGCGCTGGCCGCCATCATGCTGATTGCGAACATGGTGCAGATCGCCGCTTACCAGCGCCAGCGAGAGACCGCGATCATGCGCATCGTCGGCGCCTCGCGGTGGGTGACTCATGCCCCCTTCATCATGGAGGCGGTCCTCGGTGCCGTCGGTGGTGTCGTTCTCGCCGGGGTGGGCGTCATCGTGGGAAAGAGCACCGTGATCGATCCCGCGCTGAAGGACCTGTACCACAACCAGCTGCTGGCACCCGTGACGTCTGGGGACGTGTGGACGGCTCTGCCCATCGTGGGACTCGTGGCAATCCTATGCGCTGCGCTGACCGCGCAGGTGACCATGCGCGCCTACGTGCGGACATAGGCCAACAGGCCTGTTGTAGGTTATGCCTGGCAGTAGCGTAATATAGTTCAAACTATGGCGAAGAAGGCAAAGAAGAAAAAGGCGGCCGTCGACAATAACTCGACCTTGGCCACCAACCGACGTGCCCGCCACGACTACACCATCCTCGACACTCTGGAATGCGGCATGGTGCTCGTGGGCACCGAGATTAAGTCGATGCGCGAAGGCAAAATCTCCTTGGCAGATGCCTTCGCAACCATCGACGACGGCGAGGTTTATATCCGCAACCTTCACATCCCGGAGTATTCCCAGGGCTCGTGGACGAATCACTCGCCCAAGCGCACACGCAAGCTGCTCTTGCACCGCCGAGAGATTGACAAGCTCATGGGTCAGGTTCGTGATGGTAATAAGACGCTGATCCCGCTCAAGGTGTATCTGAAGGATGGCCGCGCTAAGTGTGAGCTCGGCCTGGCCAAGGGCAAACAGGACTATGACAAGCGTGAAGCGATTAAGCGCCGTGACCAGGACCGCGACATCACTCGCGAGTTGGGCCGCCGCGTCAAGGGGATCAACGCCTAACCTGGGAGCCATGATTTACACGGTCAAGGTTCATGACATTATTCGGGGTGACGAGGAACCGCGTGGGGTAGCGGTGCTCGTCGATAAGCTCTGGCCCCGTGGTGTGGCCAAGGAACGTCTCCATTATGAGCACTGGTTCAAGGATGTCGCGCCCAGTCCAGAGCTGCGTAAGTGGTGGGGGCACGATGCTGACACCTTTGAGGAATTTGCCCGGCGCTATCGTGCGGAGCTCGACGAGAATGACGGTAAGGAGCTGGAGCAGCTACGCCAGCTTGCTGTGGCTGGCGACGTCACCCTCCTTTTCGCCGCCAAGGACCGCGAGGTCAACCACGCCACAGTTTTGAAGGCGTGGTTAGAAGAACGCTAGGAGAAAAGGCTCCAGACGGTGGCGCCCACGGCGATGAGACCCGTGATGACAACGAAGACGTTGCTGGGGCGGCCACGGAATTGCTTGAGAGCGTCGATGCGGTTGATGGCATACATCGGCAGCAGATACAGGATCGAGGCGATGAAGGGGCCACCGATGGCCTCGATGAGGCCTAGGATTGACGGATCGATGATGGCCACGACCCACGCGGCCACGAAGATGATGCCGTGCATGATGGAATTGAGTTGCTTCTCCGAGAGCTTCGCGGTGGCGCGTGGCGCGGCGTTGCGCAGCAGGAAGTTGCCGCCTTCCGTAGCTCCCAGCACGTGCCCGAAGTAGGAGGAGATGATGGCGATCATCGCGATGATCGGGGAGAGGAATGCCAAGACCGGAACACCGGTGACGTTGGCCAGGTAGGACAGGACCGGCAGGTTTTGCTCGCGCGCTTCGCTGAGGCCGTCCGCGCCAAGCGTGAGGGTGCAGGACCACACGAAGAACATGGTGAATACGGTGAGCAGAATGGCGGTCAGTGCCAGAGCGCGCGAGGCGTTTTCGGAGCTCTTCTCGCGGCCGTGCGCGGCGACCATGGCCAAGGAGAACTGGGAAATGGCGGGGGAGTGGTTAAAGGAGAAAACCAGCACGGGGATGATGAGGGCGACAGCACCGACGACGCGCCAATCATTGTTGCCCACCTCCATGAAAGAGGCGATATCCCAGCGCGGGATGAGGTAGATGGACAGTGCGCCAAGGCAGAAGATCAGCGGGTAGACCAAGAACTGCGTGACGGCCAGCACCATTCTTTGGCCAAAGGCGAAGACGATGGTCATGATGCCCACGAGGAGGAAGGACAACAGTGGGCGCGGAACCGAGGGCCCGTGCAGCTGGTTGACGATGAAACTATCAACCGTATTGGTGATCGAAACGCCATAAATGAGGACGATGGGGAAGATGGCGCAGAAATAAACCACCGAAATGATAAATCCAGCGCTTTTGCCGAAGTAGTCCGTGACTACCGCGGTGATGTCCTCGCCCTGGCGCGGTGACGCACAAATCATGCGGGCCAGACCGCGGTGGGAGAAGTATGTCATCGGGCCAATCAGAATCGTGGCCACGAGGAGGGGCCAGAAGCCGAAACTGCCTGCGTTGATGGGGAGGAAAAGAATTCCAGCGCCTACGGCGGTGCCGAAGAGCGAGATGGCCCATTCGGTGTTGCTTGCTGGGCGTTTAGCGTCTTGCGTGGAGCTGGTGGTTTCGGTATTTGTGCTCACTTTGCAGCCTTTAACAAAGTAGGAGGATAGGACTCACACACCTTAACAGCGTTTAGGTTGATGTTAATCACAAGGGGGTGCTTATGAAAGCTATGCCTCATGTGGCCTGGGGTGAAGCTTGCGGGAATAGGGGCGGGTGCAGTAGCGTTTAACGAACCGTAGGGCGCATAAAGATGCGCGCTGCGCAGCTTTCACAGCAATGTGTGATCGAGGGGTCGACTTGGTTTCGACTTCGTACATTGAGCCAGGGGAAGCGTGCCGGTGCAGGCTAGAGACCACCGTTAAGCGTCGTAGCAACCAATAAACGCAGAGAAGAACTCTCAGCGTGACTACGCCCTCGCTGCCTAATTACAGCGACGCGTGTCTGTCAGCCTAGGTTTGGTTCCTGACCTAGATCCTGGCATCGACTAAGGAACTTGCCTGACCGGTTTGTTGTTCGGCCGGTTGGGGACTTTGAGAGCAACTGGGCCCATCATCCGGAGCGAGTTTGCCCGAGCCGGAGGGCCGAGTAGAGATCCTGTGCAGACTGCGCACGGAGAAGCCCTGGCGAGGTGACGAAGGACCCGGGTTCAATTCCCGGCGGCTCCACTGAATAGAGAAACCCGCTGGTCATAAAGGCCAGCGGGTTTCTTGTGTGAAGGGGGCGGATTAGTCGATCGGGTAACCGGTGACTGGGCCCTCAGTGTTCGGCTGCCAGCCCAGCGCAGGGGCGACATGGGTGGCGAAGTTCTCTAGAATCTTCACGTTGACGTCCACGCCCATGCCGGTCGGGATGGTGATGAGCAGGGTGTCGGCGGACATCACGGCCGGGTCGGCCTTGAGCTGCTCAATAAGCTTGTCAGGCTCGGCGGCATAGGTGCGGCCGAAGGTGGACGCACCGGCGTCGGGTAGCACGCCCACCTGGTCGGAGCCGGAAGCCTGCATGCCGAACCGCTGCATATCGGCGCCGTCCACGATGGGGAAAATGGAGCGGGAGACGGACACGCGCGGGGCCCAGTCGTGGCCCGCTTCCTTCCAGGCAGCCCGGTAGCGGTTGATCTGGTCCGCCTGGATCTCCCCCAAGGTCTCGGCGGTGGTCTCGGAAACCAGGGTGGAAGACATCAGGTTCAGCCCGTCCTTGGCAGTCTGCTCTGCCGACGCGTGAGTGCCCGAACCGTAGAAGATGTGCTTGCGCAGCTCCGGCGCCATGGGGAAGACAGGGAGGGCGGAGCCGGGCTGGAACATATTCGGGTACTGGCGGTCCAGGGGAGCGGCTGTGGCAAACCCGTTGCCGTCCACCGCGGTCATGAACGCCTCGAGGTGGGCCCGCGCCACGTCCGCGCCGTTGGGGGCCTCGCCCTTGTAGCCGAAAGCTTCCCAACCGCGCTCGGCAACCTCCGGGGCGCCGCGCGAGACGCCCAAGGCCACGCGGCCGCCGGAGAGCTGGTAGAGGGAGGCGGCCTCTTCGGCGAGGTAGAGCGGGTTTTCGTAGCGCATGTCGATAACGCCGGTGCCCACCTCAATGTTTTTGGTGGTGGCGGCGACTGCGCCGAGCAGCGGCATTGGGGCTGAGGCTTGCGGTACGAAGTGGTGGACGCGGAAAGACGCGTTGTTCACGCCGATCTCATCTGCCGCCTGGGCGATTTCCAGGTGGATCTTCGCGACTTTTTCCGCGGATGGGCCGCGCTGGCCGCCGAATGCGTAGTGTCCGAAGCTTAAGAATCCGAATGCTTTCATTGGTTAAGTACTCCCATTGGTGACATATCAACAACTAGAGTAGTGGCTCGTGTGCAAATTGTCACGGCCAAAGGCATGCTCCGCTACAAACCCCAACTAGGCAGTGCTCTAACTGCGGTTTCTTTGTGTGTGGAGCCGCCGGGAATTGAACCCGGGTCCCAGATGCTCGTCGGTGTTCGTGTGAGCTGCTTTAGGATGGCCGCATGGATACCGAACCTCTCCGCATTGCAGTCGTCTTGTTTGAGGGCTTTGAGCTTCTCGACGTCTTCGGGCCCGTCCAGCTGCTTCAAGTTGTCTCCGAGGTCACCGTTGTCTTTGCAGGGCCGGATGGCGAGCCAGTTGCTAGCTCTCAGGGCGTGGAAGTGGTGCCGACAATCTCTTATGAGCGGGTTGAGCCGACCGACGCGCTCCTCGTGCCCGGTGGCAAAGGAACCCGGCAGCTCGTGGAAGACGAATCTTTTCTGTCGTGGCTTCGTGGGGTGGGCGCACAGGCGCCTTGGGTTGCCTCCGTGTGCACGGGTTCTGCGGTCCTGGCGGCGGCGGGGCTCTTGGAGGGCTACGCCGCAACAAGCAATAAGCGTGCGTTTGCGTGGGCGAGCTCCTTCGGGGAGTCCGTGACTTGGAAGCCCAAGGCGCGGTGGGTGCAGGACCGTAATCGGTGGACTTCCTCAGGTGTGGCGGCAGGGGTGGATATGACGGTCGCGCTCATTGCGCACCTCACTTCCGAAGTTGTTGCCATCGACGCTGCCAACTTTGCAGAATATGAGCCACACCGCGACAGCGGGTGGGATCCTTTCGCGCGGATAAACGGGCTGGTGCCCTCGAGCGGCGGCGAAGCCGAGCGGAGGCTGTGACGTTCGGGCAATCTGACGACGCTCACGGTAGATAAGGTGCTAAAAACTGGCGATTTTTGGCCACTATTTACCGTGGGCGTAGTTGGGGAGAGCCTGTGGGTGTGTAGAGGTGGGCGGCCGGAGAGGAAGCGGCGTCGGAGGGGGTCTGGCCGAACAAAAAGTGACGCGGGGCAAAAATATTTGTTACCCAAGTTACATTCCCGTGGTAGCCTTTTCCCAACAGTGTGACGTGGAGCACTGGGACTGACCCCTACGACAGGAGTACCCATGAACAGCCCATCCAATGCAGCGCCACAAGGCGGCGCTGGTACCACGGAGAAGTCAAAAGCAAATCCCGCCAAGGCTGAGCAAAAATCGAGCCAACAGTCCGGCGGGGGAATGCTGGATAGGTTCCTCAATGGTGTTGAGTACATCGGCAACAAGCTGCCGGAGCCCTTCACCATCTTCCTGATTCTTTTCCTCATTACCGGCGTTCTCTCCACCATCATGGCCAAGATGGGCGTGGAGATTAAGGTTCCCGGATCGGATGAGATCCAGCCGGTCAAAGGCTTGTTCACCGGTGAGGGGCTGACGTGGTTCACCACGACAATGGGTGAGAACTACATCAACTTCCCGCCGCTGGTGACGGTGCTGCCCATCATGCTGGCGGTGGGTGTGGCGGAGCGTTCCGGCATTCTCTCTGCGTTGATTCGCAAGCTCTTCGGGTCCGCGAAGCCGTGGCTGCTTCCCTACGCAGTCGGCGTTATCGGTGTGACCGCCTCCGTCATGGCGGACGCGGCCTTCGTTATCGTTCCGCCGCTGGCCGCGATGGTCTTCAAGGCAGCGGGCCGCCACCCGGTGGCGGGTCTGATTGGCGGCTTCGCCGCCGTGGGTGCGGGCTATTCCACCGCCTTGGTGCCTACCTCCCTGGATGCGCTCTTTGCCGGTATTACGACCGCGGTCATGGATACCCTGCCGAATACCGAGTTCGCTCCGGTTAACGCCATGTCGAATTACTACTTCAACGTGGCCTCTTCCATCGTGCTCGGTGTGCTTGCCGGCTTCATCATCGATAAGGTCATCGAGCCGCGCATGTGGAAGCAGGAAGTCCCCACCGAGGAAGACATCGATCCCGAGGACGCCGCTGAGCGCGGCGACCGTGACGAGAACGGCGAAGAACTCACCGCTGAACTGCGCCCGGCCGAATCCAAGGGTCTCATCTGGTCCGGTGTGGCCACGGTCATCCTCACCGCCATCATTCTCTTCGCAGTTCTTCTGCCGGAATCGCCGTGGCGCAATGAAGAGGGCGGCTTCTTGCCCAAGTCCCCGCTGCTGAACTCCATCGTCTTTATCGTGTTCGCCTACTTCTTGGTGCTCGGCGTGGTCTACGGCAAGGTCGTCGGCACGGTCAAGGGCATCACCGATGTCGTGAACATGATGATTGGCGCGCTCAAGGACATGATGAGCTTCCTTATCCTGGCGTTCATCCTTGGCCAGTTCGTGGCTCTCTTCGCCTGGACCGGTATCGGTACCTTCACTGCGGTGAAGGGGGCTGCCTTCCTAGAATCCATCGGGTTGACGGGCTTCCCAGCTATCTTTGCCTTCATCGTCCTTGCGTCCTGCTTGAACCTGCTGATTATTTCCGGTTCCTCCATGTGGACGCTCATGGCGGCGGTCTTCGTGCCCATGTTTGCCTTGCTGGGCTATGAGCCGGCGTTTATTCAGGGCGCGTTCCGCGTGGGTGATTCCGCAACCCAGATCATCACTCCGCTGAACCCGTACATGATCGTCATGCTCGGCTTCCTCCAGCGCTATGAACGCGACGCAGGTCTGGGAACGCTAATGTCGCGTCTCGTGCCCTTCGTGGTCCCATTCTTTACCGCGTGGGCGATCTTGCTGGCCATCTGGTTCTACGTCGATCTTCCGCTGGGGCCGGGCAACAACGTCATGATTGGTTAAATGCATGAATCAACGCAACAATCCATCGACAGCGTATTTGGAAGCGATGGAGGAGGGCGTCGCAAAGCGCGTGGCGTCTGCAGCACCACCGGAAAAACAGGGAGAGGATTACCCAGGCCAGGCGAAGCTCTGGGACGCGGCGGCCGCGCGGGCTGAGGTCTTGCGGGAGAGGGCCGCGCACATCGTCGCGGATCTGCACGCTCACCCTGAAACGGCCTTCGAGGAGCATCGCTCCATGGCGGTGCTCGCGGACATCGTTGAAGGGCATGGCTTTTTGACGCGCCGCGGAGTCTATGGTGTGGAGACCGCCTTCGAGGCCTCGTGGCAGAGCGCGGATTTCGAACCCGAGCGGCATCCCACCGTGGCCATCCTGGCGGAATACGATGCCCTGCCCCAGATTGGGCACGCGTGCGGGCACAACGTCATTGCCGCAGCGGGCGTTACTGGATTCTTGGCGGTTACTGCCGTGCTAGACGACGCCCCTGCCGTGTCCGGCCGCATCCTCCTCCAGGGAACCCCGGCGGAGGAGGGCCATTCCGGCAAGGAATACATGATTCGCGGCGGAAGTCTTGAAGGCGTGGACGCCGCGGTGATGATCCATGGCTTCGGCTACGACATCGGCGCGCATGCCTGGGTGGGTCGGCGCATTCTGCGGGTTCGTTATCGCGGCGTGGCCGCGCATGCCAGCTCCCAGCCCTTCATGGGGCGCAATGCGCTCGATGCTGCGAGCCTGGCCTACCAGGGGATTGGTCTTATGCGGCAGCAAATGCCGCCATCGGATCGCGTGCACGCCATCATGAGCGGTGGCGATCGCCCTTCGATCATTCCGAGCGAGGCGGAGATGACTATTTACGTGCGCTCGTTGGGGACGCGCACACTCATGGATCTTTCCACCAGGGTGGAGGAGATTGTCCGTGGCGCCGCACTCATGGCCGGTGTTGATGTGGACGTGGAGTGGGATGAGCACCCGATGACCCTGCCCGTGCGCAATAATGAGGCGCTGGTGGATCGGTGGTCAGCCACGCAGGCGCGCCGGGGGCGCACCGCGCTGCCTGCTGGGACGGTGCCGGATACGGTGGCCGCATCGACTGACTTTGGCAATGTCTCTCACCTCGTGCCGGGCCTGCATCCAATGGTGCAGGTTTCACCCACCGACGTGGCTCTGCACACGGAGGACTTTGCCCGCTGGGCGGCCACACCGCAGGCGGTGGATGCGGCTGTCGACTCGGCGGCGGGATTGGCGCAGGTAACGCTAGATTTTTTGGCGGATAAGGAATTCCGCAGGGCAGCGCGACAGGACTTCGATAGGGAAGGGCCTGTGGCGGTTAGTGATCTGCTTGCAGAGAAGGGGGAGGGCTAAGCGTAAATATTTTGTTCTAAAAGGCATGTCAAGGGGTATCGCGCGGCAGTCTGTCACCCCCGTCGTGAATTAGAAAACATAAGCGTGCTTGAAGGTAAGCCTTACTTGAGTTAGGTTTAGCGGCGTCATCATTTGCCAACTGTGGTTAGCCACACCTAATATGCAAGGAAGATATGTTTACTCTAACTCGCCGTGCCTCGCGCAAAACCGCCGCCAAAGTTGCCGCCACTCTCTCGGTCGCAGCGCTTGCTCTCACCGGCTGCTCTTCTAGCCAGTCTGAGGAGACTGCTGAGCCAACCGAATCCGCGGCGGCAGGCGCTTCCACCATCACCCTGGATGATAACTTCGGCTCGAAGGAAATCACCCTCCCGGTGGAGAACCCTGCGGTGACGGATAACCGCGCCTTCTCTATCTTGGCGCAGTGGGATATTGACCTTGCTGCCGCACCGCTGAACCTGGTGCCAAAGTCCCTTCGTGATACCTACAACGAGGACACGGTCCAGGTAAACCTGGGCTCCCACAAGGATCCGGACCTCGAAAGCCTCGTAGCAGCGGACCCGGATCTCGTGTGGAACGGCCAGCGCTTCGAGCAGTACCAGGAAGACATCGAGAAGCTGCTTGAGGATGTCCCGGTCGTTGATTTCGAGCCGCGCGATGATGAAGACTTCTTCGACGAGCTCAAGCGCCACACTGAGGCACTGGGCCAGGTTTTCGGCCACGAAGAGGATGCTGCGAAGCTCATCGAGGATTTCGACGCCGCTGCTGAGCGTGCTAAGAAGGCCTACAACCCAGAGCAGAAGGTCATGGCTGTGAACACCTCTGGCGGCGAAATCGGCTACATCGCTCCCGGTATCGGGCGCGTGTATGGCCCGGTCTTTGAGCTGCTTGGCCTGACCCCGGCCCTGGAGGTGTCCAACGCCTCCGATGACCACGAGGGTGACGACATCTCCGTTGAGGCCATTGCCGAGTCCAACCCGGATTGGATCCTCGTTATGGACCGTGACTCCGCTATCTCCAAGGAAGGCGAGGATGTCACCCCGGGCGAGAAGCTGGTCAAGGACAACGCGGCGCTTCAGAACGTCACCGCTGTGAAGGAAGGCAACGTTTACGTGGCGCCGACTGATACCTACATTGATGAGTCCATCATCACCTACACCGAGATCTTGAACGCGCTTGCCGACGCCTTCGAGAAGGCCAACGCCTAAGCAACTCTTTCGGCAGCCAAGGAGGAGACTAAACCGTGACGGTGAAGAGCAGCGCTCCGGCCGAGCACTCAGCTATAAGCCGGCGTAACTCCCGCGGACCCGTGCTGACCTGGAAGCTAGGCCTCGGCGTGCTCGCTGTCATCGCACTGCTCCTCCTTTCGCTTATGGTGGGGGAATACAGCATCCTCAATAATGAGGACGGCTGGGAGATGTTCTTCACCACCCGCATACCGCGCACCGTGGCGCTCGTCTTGGCGGGTGCTGCGATGGCGATGAGCGGTTTGGTTATGCAGCTGCTGACCCAAAACCGCTTCGTGGAACCCACGACGACGGGAACCACCGAGTGGGCCGGACTGGGCCTGCTCTTTTCGCTTATCCTTTTCCCGCACTCATCCGTGCTGGTGAAGATGGTTATTTCGGTCGTTTTTGCGTTCGTGGGAACCATGGTGTTTTTCGCGTTTCTGCGCCGTGTGGCGCTGCGCTCCTCACTCATTGTGCCGATTATTGGCATTATGTTGGGCGCCGTCGTCAGCGCAGTGTCTTCCTACGTGGCGCTAGCGACGGATACCTTGCAGCAGCTCGGAATCTGGTTCATGGGATCCTTTACCTCTGTCTATGAGGGACAATACGAGGTCCTGTGGATCGTGCTGCTGGTTTTGCTGGCGGTGTATTTCTACGCTGACAAGCTCACCGTCGCGGGGCTGGGGGAGGATATTGCCACCAATATCGGTCTGAATTACCAGCGCATGATTCTGTTGGGAACTGGGCTTATCGCGGTGGCGACGGGTGTCGTCACCGTCGTCGTTGGCTCCCTGCCGTTCCTTGGGCTCATCGTTCCCAACGTAGTGAGCATGTTGCGCGGTGATGACCTGCGCTCTAACCTCCCGTGGGTCTGCCTGCTCGGCATCGCCACGGTGACCTTGTGTGACCTCATTGGCCGCACTATTATCTCCCCGTTTGAGATGCCCGTATCAGTCATCCTGGGTGTTGTCGGTGCTATCGTATTCGTCGTCTTGATCGTGAGGTCGACCAAGTGAGCTTAAGTGTCTCTACCCCTACGACGAAGGAACCTGTGCAAACGTCACGTGCTCGGCGAAACGTGGGTAGCTTTCAGTCTGCTGCTGCGGCACGAAAGTACTGGATCATCCTCGTTGCCTTGATTGTTGCTGGTCTGGTCTTCGCCTTCGGGCTTTTGGCCTATGACAACCCCATGGATTTTGGCACCCGCAAGTGGTGGCTCATTGCGCGTCGCCGAGCTGATGCGGTGACGGCCATGGCGATTGTCGCCGTATGCCAATCCGTGGCCACAGTGGCTTTCCATACCGTGACGAATAACCGGATCCTCACTCCCTCCATCGTGGGGTTTGAGTCCTTATACGTAGCGATTAATACAGCCACGATCTTTTTCCTTGGTGCCACCGGCCTAACTCAGGCCCGCAACATGGGAACCTTCCTTGTGCAGCTTGTGCTCATGGTGGGTCTATCCCTCGTGCTGTACTCCTGGCTGCTGACTAGCCGCCGCAACAACATGCATGCGATGTTGCTCGTTGGCATCATTATCGGTGGAGGCTTGGGTTCTCTCTCGACGTTTATGCAGCGCATGCTCACACCCAGTGAATTCGACGTTCTCACCGCGCGGCTCTTCGGTTCCGTGAACAACGCGGAGAGTGAGTACTATCCCATCGCCATACCGATGGTCCTCGCGGTGACACTGCTGATGTACCTGAACTCCCGCCAGCTCAACGTCCTGGCCTTGGGGCGTGATGCCGCGACGAACCTTGGCGTTAACCACAAGGTCAATGCAATCTACACGCTGATTTTGGTCTCCATTCTTATGGCGACAAGCACCGCTCTCGTTGGGCCCATGACGTTCCTTGGCTTCCTCGTGGCCACCTTGGCTTACCAGGCAGCAGAGACGTACGATCACCGCTTTTTGTTCCCAATGGCAGTTGCCACGGCCTTCGCTGTGCTCACCGGCGCCTACTTCCTCATGCAGCACGTCTTCTACGCGCAGGGCGTGGTCTCCATCATTATTGAGCTAGTGGGCGGCAGCGTCTTCCTTCTGGTTATTCTGCGAAAGGGCAAGCTGTGATCAAGCTTTCCAATGTTTCGAAGTCCTACTCCGGCGAGACCAACATCGGTCCGATCGATTTGGAGATCCCCTCCGGCGGTATTACCGCGCTGATTGGGCCGAATGGCGCAGGTAAGTCCACGATGCTGACGATGATTGGCCGGCTTCTCGACGTCGACGAGGGCACCATCGAGGTCGCCGGTTACGACGTGTCCTCCACGAAGTCGCAGGACCTGGCGAAGATCCTCTCCATCCTGCGCCAGGAGAACCACTTCATTACCAAGCTGACAGTGCGCCAGCTGGTGAGCTTCGGCCGTTTCCCCTACTCGAAGGGACGCCTGAGCGCGGAGGATGAAGAGATAGTCTCGCGCTACATCGACTTCTTCCACTTGCGTGAATTGGAGAACCGCTACCTTGATGAGCTGTCCGGCGGGCAGCGCCAGCGCGCATACGTAGCGATGGTGCTCTGCCAGGAAACGGACTACGTGCTTCTCGACGAGCCCCTCAACAACCTTGACATCTCACACTCCGTGGAGATGATGAAGCATTTGCGGAAGGCCGCCAAGGAATTCGGGCGGACGATCATCATCGTTCTCCATGACATCAACTTCGCTGCTCGTTATGCCGACCATATTTGTGCGGCCAAGGATGGAAGCATCGTTTCTTTCGGCAGTCCGGAGGAGATCATGCGCGATGAGATTCTCACGCCCATCTTCGAAACCCCAATCACCGTTATCGATGGCCCGGATGGGCTGTTGGCCTGTTACCACTAGCTATTAACATTCAAGGGGACAGCCCGACAGTCAAAACCGCCCCAGGAAGAGCGTCAAAAAGTGCATCTTCCTGGGGATTTGTTGTTTGTTGGGGGTGTGCGTATATTTATCGGGGTCGCCGCGAGGTAGCCGGGAGGTTAACTGGTGGTAGATGTTCGGGCAATGGTTGTTCGGCGGGTTTGACTTTGGTTGAGCTTGTTGGGTAAGGTTGTTCGGGCCGCTGCAAGAGGGTTAACGTTTGGTTAATTTTTGTTGTGGTGTGCGGATGATGTTTGAGAACTCAATAGTGTGCCAATGTACTTTTTGTTGGTTGATTTTTTGTTCTGGCCGTGTTGTGTCGTATGTATGGCACGGTTGGTGTATGCCGGATGGCGCTTTTCCTTTAAGCGGCGTCATTGTAAATAACATAAGTTGTTTGGGCATATGGTTTAAATCTTCTAACTAGGCCAGCCTCTTTTTTGCCCCGTCGGGTTGGGGGTTGGTTTTTGGATTTTTTCTTTATGTAATTTTTGGATAGCCAGTTCAGGCCTTGTGGTCTGTTGTGGTTTGTCTTTTTGACTAGGTTTGGGCTTTTCACGGCCTTTTTTGTGGAGAGTTTGATCCTGGCTCAGGACGAACGCTGGCGGCGTGCTTAACACATGCAAGTCGAACGGAAAGGCCTCAGCTTGCTGGGGTACTCGAGTGGCGAACGGGTGAGTAACACGTGGGTGAT
The DNA here is from genome assembly GCF_000022905.1 of Corynebacterium aurimucosum ATCC 700975. NCBI lineage: Bacteria > Bacillati > Actinomycetota > Actinomycetes > Mycobacteriales > Corynebacteriaceae > Corynebacterium > Corynebacterium aurimucosum. Next base: position 815,495 of record NC_012590.1, read on the forward strand.
CTGCCTTGCACTCTGGGATAAGCTTGGGAAACTGGGTCTAATACCGGATATGAACTGCCTTTAGTGTGGTGGTTGGAAAGTTTTTTCGGTGCAAGATGAGCTCGCGGCCTATCAGCTTGTTGGTGGGGTAATGGCCTACCAAGGCGTCGACGGGTAGCCGGCCTGAGAGGGTGTACGGCCACATTGGGACTGAGATACGGCCCAGACTCCTACGGGAGGCAGCAGTGGGGAATATTGCACAATGGGCGGAAGCCTGATGCAGCGACGCCGCGTGGGGGATGACGGCCTTCGGGTTGTAAACTCCTTTCGACAGGGACGAAGCGTTATGTGACGGTACCTGTATAAGAAGCACCGGCTAACTACGTGCCAGCAGCCGCGGTAATACGTAGGGTGCGAGCGTTGTCCGGAATTACTGGGCGTAAAGAGCTCGTAGGTGGTTTGTCGCGTCGTCTGTGAAATTCCGGGGCTTAACTTCGGGCGTGCAGGCGATACGGGCATAACTTGAGTGCTGTAGGGGAGACTGGAATTCCTGGTGTAGCGGTGAAATGCGCAGATATCAGGAGGAACACCGATGGCGAAGGCAGGTCTCTGGGCAGTTACTGACGCTGAGGAGCGAAAGCATGGGTAGCAAACAGGATTAGATACCCTGGTAGTCCATGCCGTAAACGGTGGGCGCTAGGTGTAGGGGGCTTCCACGTCTTCTGTGCCGTAGCTAACGCATTAAGCGCCCCGCCTGGGGAGTACGGCCGCAAGGCTAAAACTCAAAGGAATTGACGGGGGCCCGCACAAGCGGCGGAGCATGTGGATTAATTCGATGCAACGCGAAGAACCTTACCTGGGCTTGACATACACCAGATTGCTGCAGAGATGTAGTGTCCCTTGTGGTTGGTGTACAGGTGGTGCATGGTTGTCGTCAGCTCGTGTCGTGAGATGTTGGGTTAAGTCCCGCAACGAGCGCAACCCTTGTCTTATGTTGCCAGCATTTGGTTGGGGACTCATGAGAGACTGCCGGGGTTAACTCGGAGGAAGGTGGGGATGACGTCAAATCATCATGCCCCTTATGTCCAGGGCTTCACACATGCTACAATGGTCGGTACAACGCGCAGCGACACTGTGAGGTGGAGCGAATCGCTGAAAGCCGGCCTTAGTTCGGATTGGGGTCTGCAACTCGACCCCATGAAGTCGGAGTCGCTAGTAATCGCAGATCAGCAACGCTGCGGTGAATACGTTCCCGGGCCTTGTACACACCGCCCGTCACGTCATGAAAGTTGGTAACACCCGAAGCCAGTGGCCTAAACTTGTTAGGGAGCTGTCGAAGGTGGGATCGGCGATTGGGACGAAGTCGTAACAAGGTACCCGTACCGGAAGGTGCGGGTGGATCACCTCCTTTCTAAGGAGCATTTTATGTGGCACCAGTTGGTGCTTATAGCCATGAGTTTGTTTCATGGTGTGGTGGTTGAGTAAACAAAAGTTTTGCTGCCACCGTAAGTTAATCGGGTGGAGATACATCTTAACCAGAATAATTATTTAGCTAACGCGGCACTTGTTGAGTGTCTGTTTTTAAAAAAAGTACGTGGTGCATTGTTGGGTGTCTGGGGCATTGTTCCCTGGTTGTAACCCACATAAGTTTCAGTAACTGCTTTGCCTTTTAGGGGTGTGGTTGTTGGGTTGTGTGGGGTGTTGTGTGAGAACTGTATAGTGGACGCGAGCATTAAACCATGTGCTTGCCATCTTCTTTTGTGTTGGTGGTGGGTTGTGGTTTGTGTGATTTCTTTGTTCTTTTGTGTTTTGTGTGTTCACACCAGCACGGTTTGACTTCCGCCATGTTTGTGGTGGTTGTTGTGTTGGTTGTGTGTTCGTTATTTAGGGCGCATGGTGGATGCCTTGGCATGCTGAGCCGATGAAGGACGTGTAAGGCTGCGTTAAGCCTCGGGGAGTTGTCAATAAAGCGTTGATCCGAGGATGTCCGAATGGGGAAACCTGGCACCTGTTATGGGGTGTTACCCTTCAGTGAATTCATAGCTGTTGTGGGGGTTTACGCGGGGAAGTGAAACATCTCAGTACCCGTAGGAGAAGAAAATAAAATTATGATTCTGCTAGTAGTGGCGAACGAACGTGGATGAGGCTAAACCGTGTGCATGTGATACTTGGTAGGGGTTGTGTGTGCGGTGTTGTGGGCCCCAATGGGCGGTGACTACCATCATCGTGCTTGTGTGTTGTTGTTAGGTGAAGTGGTGTGGAAACGCCGACCGTAGAGGGTGATAGTCCCGTAGTTGAAGGCTTCAATGTGCAAGTTGTTGGGTTGCCCGAGTAGCAGCGGGCTCGTGGAATCTGCTGTGAATCTGCCGGGACCACCCGGTAAGCCTAAATACTCAGTGTGACCGATAGTGTATTAGTACCGTGAGGGAATGGTGAAAAGTACCCCGGGAGGGGAGTGAAATAGTTCCTGAAACCATGTGCTTACAATCCGTCAGAGCACCTTTTTGTGTGTGATGGCGTGCCTTTTGAAGAATGAGCCTGCGAGTCAGCGGCATGTCGCGAGGTTAACCCGTGTGGGGTAGCCGTAGGGAAACCGAATCCTAATGGGGTGTTGTCAGTGGCATGTCCTGGACCCGAAGCGGGGTGATCTACCCATGGCCAGTGTGAAGCAGTAGTAAGATGCTGTGGAGGCGCGAACCCACGTAGGTTGAAAACTGCGGGGATGAGCTGTGGGTAGGGGTGAAAGGCCAATCAAACTCCGTGATAGCTGGTTCTCCCCGAAATGCATTTAGGTGCAGCGTCGCATTAGCTTGGTGGAGGTAGAGCTACTGGTTGGTTGAGCGGGACTACAATCTTAGCAATGTCAGCCAAACTCCGAATGCCATCAATTGTGTTGTGCGGCAGTGAGACTGTGGGGGATAAGCTTCATAGTCGAGAGGGAAACAGCCCAGATCGCCGGTTAAGGCCCCTAAGGGTGTGCTAAGTGGAAAAGGATGTGGGATCGCGAAGACAGCCAGGAGGTTGGCTTAGAAGCAGCCATCCTTGAAAGAGTGCGTAATAGCTCACTGGTCGAGTGGTCCTGCGCCGACAATGTAGTGGGGCTCAAGCACACCGCCGAAGCCGCGGCAATACTTTTTGTATTGGGTAGGGGAGCGTCGTGCATGTGTTGAAGCGTTACCGTGAGGAGGCGTGGAGTGTGTGCGAGTGAGAATGCAGGCATGAGTAACGAATTGGAAGGTGAGAATCCTTCCCGCCGGTTGACTAAGGGTTCCTGGGTCAAGTTCGTCTTCCCAGGGTGAGTCGGGACCTAAGGCGAGGCCGACAGGCGTAGTCGATGGATAACCAGTTGATATTCTGGTACCCGTATATCCGCGCCCATGATGAAGCACTGATACTAACCACCGCGGATGCGACTGGGGTGTTCTTTGAACACGTTGGTTGTTGATGTCGTGGGGCCTGATGTGTGGTTCAAGTGATGGGGTGACACAGTGTAGTAGCCATGCCGCTGAGTGGATTGTTGGTGTAAGCGTGTGAGGTGGTGTGTAGGCAAATCCGCACACCGAGTAAGCCTGAGGCGTGATGCGTAGCCCATTGGGGTGAAGTTGGTGATCTAGTACTGTCGAGAAAAGCCTCTAGCGATGTGGATGTATGGCCCGTACCCTAAACCGACACAGGTGGTCAGGTTGAAAATACTAAGGCGTTCGGGTGAACTGTGGTTAAGGAACTCGGCAAAATGCCCCCGTAACTTCGGGAGAAGGGGGACCACACGACTTAAGCCAACCAAAGCGTTGGTGTGGGTTGTGGGGTCGCAGAGAATAGAGGGAAGCGACTGTTTATCAAAAACACAGGTCCATGCGAAGACGTTAAGTTGATGTATATGGACTGACGCCTGCCCGGTGCTGGAAGGTTAAGAGGACCGGTTAGTAGTCTTTGACTGCGAAGCTGAGAATTTAAGCCCCAGTAAACGGCGGTGGTAACTATAACCATCCTAAGGTAGCGAAATTCCTTGTCGGGTAAGTTCCGACCTGCACGAATGGCGTAACGACTTCTCTGCTGTCTCAACCACAGGCCCGGTGAAATTGCACTACGAGTAAAGATGCTCGTTACGCGCGGCAGGACGAAAAGACCCCGGGACCTTCACTATAGCTTGGTATTGGTGTTCGGTTCGGTTTGTGTAGGATAGGTGGGAGACTGTGATGCATGCACGCCAGTGTGTGTGGAGTCGTTGTTGAAATACCACTCTGATCGGATTGGATGTCTAACCTTGGCCCATGATCTGGGTTGGGGACAGTGCCTGGTGGGTAGTTTAACTGGGGCGGTTGCCTCCCAAAATGTAACGGAGGCGCCCAAAGGTTCCCTCAGCCTGGTTGGCAATCAGGTGGTGAGTGTAAGTGCACAAGGGAGCTTGACTGTGAGACAGACATGTCGAACAGGGACGAAAGTCGGGACTAGTGATCCGGCACCTACTTGTGGATGTGGTGTCGCTCAACGGATAAAAGGTACCCCGGGGATAACAGGCTGATCTTCCCCAAGAGTCCATATCGACGGGATGGTTTGGCACCTCGATGTCGGCTCGTCGCATCCTGGGGCTGGAGTAGGTCCCAAGGGTTGGGCTGTTCGCCCATTAAAGCGGCACGCGAGCTGGGTTCAGAACGTCGTGAGACAGTTCGGTCTCTATCCGCCGCGCGCGTTGAAACTTGAAGAAGGCTGTCCCTAGTACGAGAGGACCGGGACGGACGTACCTCTAGTGTGCCAGTTGTTCCGCCAGGAGCATGGCTGGTTGGCTACGTACGGAAGGGATAACCGCTGAAAGCATCTAAGCGGGAAGCCTGTTTTAAGATGAGGTTTCATTTGAGGTCCCCCAAAGACGATGGGGTTGATAGGCCAGACCTGGACGCACCGCAAGGTGTGAAGGCTACTGGTACTAATAGACCAAAACAAACACACACACCCATCTAGGGTGTGTTGACAACAAAACATGACAAACAACTATCACACTGTCGCTTGCGTCCACTACACAGTATCTGACACAACACCAGCAAACCAGATTTGCCCCGTGTGTTTGTCGGTGGCCTATAGCAGCAGGGAAACGCCCGGACCCATTCCGAACCCGGAAGCTAAGCCTGCTAACGCTGATGGTACTGCAACCGGGAGGTTGTGGGAGAGTAAGAAACCGCCGACACCAAACAACAACAAACAACTCAATACACAAAGCCCGTCACCAAGAGCTATGCCTTAGCGGTGACGGGCTTTGCCGTTGTTTTCGCACACAGCCTACAAGCACAGACCCGAAAACACAGACCTGCGTGCTGCACATCCACGTCTGCGCTTATAGACCGCAATGGATCCCTGCACCGTTCATACGCGCTATTTGTCCCAGGTGAAGCGTCTGGGGTCACTGACATCAATCCTCAGGTAGCGCCTTTTGCGACCGCCCAGTCGGACCCCTACCGGATATATATCCAGGGCCTTGATATGCTGTCCTGCATCGCGCTGGTCGATGTAGTGTCATGCGGCATCGCCAATCAGGCAGCCACAACCGCGAGTATGGAAGCGTAGAACCAGGTTTCCTGGCGCCACATCACTCCACAATGGAAAGGGCGATGCTTTTCGGCACTGCTCGTGGAATGCCCTGATGACGATGAGAATCGGTGCAGGTGCAGCTGAACGCATTGATACTAACCACGAAACTGTCGCTCAGGGGCCAGCGGATGAGACCAGCATGGACCTGTATAACAATGTCCAAGGTCGATTTCTTTGATTTGCTTTCGCAAGTAGTGGCGACGAAGCTTCCGCACTGAACTAGTGCGCCGTCTGGGCTAGCATTGGACTGCTATCTACCCTTTCCTAGGATAGGCATTCCTAGGATAGGCACGAGAAAGGGGTTATGTTAATGAGACGCATGATGGCGCGGATAGGGGTCACTAGTATTGTCTCCCTATTACTCTCCTCTTGTAGTTTTGATGACCCATTGGCTTCTCATCTCGCATCCCTAGGACGATCGGGATATGCGATCCCCGTTACTGAGTCCATCACACTGGAGGAACTCTACGGACCAGAGTGGACTGAGTTTTCGCTCGTGTGCCCATACACTCCGTATCAAACAGTCAAAGAAACACTTATGGCTGATGATCCCCCTGTTCCAGAACACGGCTTCTCCGATCATGAAAACTTCCTCTTTCTTAGAGGAAAGGGCGACAGCGAACAATGGGTGAAGTTCTCTCGAAAGGCTCTCGATCTGTGTTCTCCATCAAGTCCGCCTTCTTTAATCATGGAGTCAACGACAGTTGCTCTCAGTTTTTCTCTGGATAATCCGGGTAGTGCTTGGATTCGGGCCTGACCCCCGGAAAGTAGACACGTCGGGGGTTAGCTATGCTGCTTGGGTCAGTGTAGCTGATGTGAGTGCTTCGAAGTCATCGGGGGCTAGAAGATTGCACCAGGAGTGTCGTCTGCGCGTGTTGTAGCGCATGCACCATCGAAAGACTTCTTGGCGACAGCTGATTGGGCTGTCAAAGACTTTCCGATCACGCAGAACTTCACGCTTTAAAGTGGCGTTAAACGATTCTGCCAAGGCATTATCAGCACTCGTTCCCACCGCGCCCATGGATTGGCGAACACCAAGCTGGGTGCAGTGGTCCCTAAATGCTTGTGAGGTGTACACACTGCCATGATCAGAATGGAAAATTGCCCCTTTAAGGCTTCCACGGACTTTCCTTGCATGAGATAAAGCTTCGATAACCAGTGATACCCGCATGTGATCGGCGAGTGCATGGCCGACGAGTTTGCGCGAGTAGACGTCGATGACCGTGGCCAGGTACATGTTCTTGCCGCCCTTACACGGCAGGTAGGTGATATCGCCTACGTAGACGTGGTTCGGCCTGTCAGCGGTGAATCTGCGGCCTACTAAGTCTGGCATGACTCGACGGCCAGGCTTGCGCCTGGTGGTGATACATCGACGCCGTTTGCTAAAGCCTTTTAGCCCCATGGATTTCATGATGCGTGCGACCTTCTTGTGATTGATCGGAGGAAAGCCCGTATCGTCGTTGAGGCTTGCAGCAATGCGTTTAGCACCATAAAGCCCGTGCTCATTATCGAAGATGGTCTTGATTCTCGCACCAATAAGGGCATCAGAACACGTCTTTAACCTGCGTTCTTGGCGGGTGTTGACCCATTTGTAGAACGAGGAGCGATTGAGCTTTAACACGTGGCACATCCGCTTGACCGAGTATTCGGTTCGGTGGTCATCGACAAACTGGAAGCGGATTACCAGCGTGTCTCTTCGGCAAAATATTTCGCGGCCTTGCGCAGGATGTCGCGTTCTTCGCGCAGCTTTGCGTTTTCTTTTTCTAGCTGGCGGATCCGCTCAGAATCAGTCGTCGCCTGAGCCTTGTCACGCATGGTCTTCGTGCGGGCACGTTTGCCGGTGCCGTACTGCTTAAGCCAGGAATAAAGTGAGGAGCGATTGACTCCAAGCTCTGCTGAAGCCGCGTGAAGTGAGAGGTCCTCATTGTTTTCGTAGAGGGCCACAGCATCACGTTTGAACTGTTCGGAGTACCTAGGCATGGTGGTAGATTACCTTTCTTCCCAACCCAACCGGGCTGGATATCAGGTGTCTACCAAACAGGGGTCAGGTCCTTCTAACCGGCTTGAACAAGTAGTCATATGGGCTCGCTGCCCGTTGAATCCAAAAAGCTGCAGTACACCCTGGACTGGTCAGATGCGGCCAAGATTGACTGGGGCACCATCATATTGTTTGGTTGCGGCATGATCTTCGGCGGCATGCTGGGCAGACTATCGGTTCCGGACTCGACAATATGTTGGGCGTATCTAGTGCCCTGGTCATCACTGCCATGGCGGTGTTGCTGGCCATCCTCATCTCTGAGACCACAAGTAATACCGCGGGGGCGGCTGTCACTGTGCCGATTGTTGTTCCACTCGCCATGGCTCGGGGAGTAGACCCTGTTATCCCGGCGATGGCCGCTACCTTCGGCGCATCCTTTGGCTTCATGCTTCCAATTTCCACGCCGCAAAATGCCATCGTTTACGGCTCCGGCTGCGTTTGCATCGCGCGTATGATCCGCACAGGCATCAGCTTCGACATAATCGGCGGCGCGCTGATTATCTTCTTTCTCCCAACTGTTGCCGCCTTGGTAGGCATCGGATAGGGGATGAAGAAGACGTAGCCCTCGGCCGCCGTTATGACGGGCCGGGGGCTAGCTCTGCAGGAAGGGGCTCTTCAATCGGCGCTATCGCTCAACGTTCAATCTGGCAGTCAACCGATCAATCCGAGCCCTTGTGCACTCGATGCCGCCATGTAGACTCCCACAATTGCCGCGATCCACAGCAACGTCACTTTCGCTTCATACTCCAGCCGACGGATGGCGCGCTCCAAACGAGGAAAGATAGCCGGCCCCGCTGCGCCTGCAATGGCAGCCATAAGAGTTGCCGGTAGGACCATGATGATGCAGTACCCCGCAATAATCGCGACCTTGCCGCTAAACCCGAAAGGCATAGACTGGATAATTCCCATTGCGCCTAGGTAGGGCAACATCGTCGCAGCCTCGACAACGGCAGCACCTAGCGCAAGCCCCACCATGCCGGACGCACTCAGTGACGCGCCCCGTGCAAGGCGAGAAGCCCGACTCTTTGGTACTTCTGGGCCGGCGGCCTGCGTGGCCGCGGGCTTTTTGGGGTTTGGCGAGAACGCCCCGAAGATGAAAAGCCCCGCGCCCAGTACAAGCGTCACCCACCGGAACCAATCAGTCTCGCTTACACCAGAAAGTCTCGATACTGCCGCATCGAACCCTAATAGCAGCGCAATACCAAGGCCGCAGTAGGCCGTGGCGATCGTAGCGAGATAGGTGCCCAGCAGGCCTAAACGTACTCGTCGCCAGATAACAATCAGGGCAATAGGAATGACAAGGGTTCCTGCACTCAAACTATCTACGAGTGCAAGGCCAGCAAGGGGAAGGAAGTCTGACATGGAGTTCTCCAGTAGTCGGGTGTTTGCGGAGAGTTTGACCTTAGATTCGCAAGAGGCCTCAATCCAGCTTCATACGTTTGTATTAATCGCGGGCTTGGTACGATTGTACGAGGCGCAATGCGCGAGTGCAACTACACTCATGAATGGCTCATCGCATCTGAGCTACGCAAGATTGGAGCTCCATGTCCGTTGAACGCAACACACCCATCACCGGCACCGCCGCAGTGATCGCTGATGCTGCCATTCGAGTGATGGTCAGCCAGGGTCTCGATGCCCTGAGCGTGCGCAACGTCGCCACTGAGGCTGGCGTCGCGCCTGGGACTGTCCAATACCAGATGGGTAAACGGGACGGCATCATCGCGAAAGCTTTTGTCAGGTCGTTGCAGCGCCAGGAGTCGCGGGCCCTTACTCAAACCGATGCGACGGATTTTCACGCGGCGTTCCTCGGTCGCCTAGCTGAACTCTTGCCAATTGGACCTGTCCAGCGCGAAGATTCCGCTGTATGGGTCATAGTGGGGGCTGCTGCCTCGACGCGCGAATGGCTGGCTGACTTATACGACGCCGAGGTGACGAAGTTTCGGGCGCGCGTGTCTGAAGGTCTCGAAGCAGCGCAACGTTTCGGAAAGCTGGCCCGAGGACTGTCGCCTGAGCAAGGTGCTCGTCTTGTCACTGCACTGGTCAACGGGCTGACGATCGACTACCTCAATGCTCCTGTGGACTCGTCGAAGCAGTTGCTGGCAGACCTTGCTTCGGGACTCGCGCTGATTGTAGAACCCGGTTCTCCTAAAGGCCAGAACGGAATGTAGGGGCTGAAAGCCGTTAAAGGCAAGAACGCGCAGGACAGAAGAGGCAGGCTTAGGAGCCAGAATTCTTAGGACTCTGCAGTTAGACGCCGCACGGCTTCGCGGATGACTTCCGGACGCTTGCAGAAGGCGAAGCGCACCTTGTGCTTCCATGGCTCCGGGTTGTCCGTGAAGGCGGCCAGCGGGATAGCAGCCACGCCCCTTGTTTCGGGCAGCTGTATGCAGAAATCGATGCCGTTCAAACCGGTAGAGGAGATATCGGCAACCACGTAGTAGGTGCCGCCGGTGTCATGCACGTGGAATCCCAGCTGCTTGAGGCCCTCCACTAGGATGCTGCGGCACTCTGCAAGCTCAGACACCATGCCGTCCAGCCATTCCTGTTCATAGCGCAGGGCATGGGCCACGGCCGGCTGGAAGGGCGTGGTGGAGACGAAGGTGGTGAATTGCTTGGCTTTGATGACGCCGTCGAGAAGCTTAGGCTCCGCGATGGCCCAGCCGGTCTTCCACCCAGTGCAGTTGAAGGATTTAGCGGCAGAAGAAACCGTAACGGTGCGCGAGGCCATCCCCGGCAGGGAGGCGATGCTGACGTGGTCGGTGCCGAAGGTGAGGTTTTCGTAGACTTCGTCGGCAAGTACCAATAAGTCCTTCTCCACGCAGAGCTCGGCGAGCTCGGTGAGTGCTTCGCGGGAGAAGACCGAGCCGGTCGGGTTGTGCGGGGTGTTGATAATGACCATGGCGGTCTTATCGGTCACGGCCGCACGCACCGCATCGACGTCGATATCCCAGCTGTTGCCGGATTCTTTCAAGGGGACGGGGATGCGGGTGGCGTCGGCAAGCGCGATGGCCGCAGCATAGGCATCGTAGTAGGGCTCGAGGACGATGACCTCGTGGCCCGGCTCCACTAGGCCGAGGACGGTGGCGGTGATCGCTTCGGTGGCACCGGCGGTGACCACGACGTGATCCTGCGGCACAGAGTAGGTCTCCGCGATGGCGTCGACCAGCTCTGGGACCCCGCGCAGGGGAGCGTACTGGTTATTACCGCTGGCGATGTTCTCCTGGGCAATCTCCAGCATGCGTTGTGGGCCGTCGCTATCAGGGAAACCTTGGCCCAGGTTCACCGCGTCATTCTCCACGGCGAGTGCGGTCATGGTGGCGAAGATGGTTTCGCCAAATTCTTGTAGTCTCTCAACAGTCATTTAGAGCACCAGCAGATCGTATTTCGTAGCTTTCACATCGGTCAGACGCTTGCGGGCGCGCTCGAGGCGCTGCCACTGGTCCTCCGGAATGGACTTGCGGGCAATCGTCACGGTCTCCGCATCGGGGGTACCCCAGGCAATAGGCATGGGGGTGATCTGCTGCCAATGTTCCTTGTCGCCGCTGCTGCGCTGGCCGGAGACAGCGGCCACCGGAACCTTGGTTCCCACGGTGCGCTTAATACCTGGGATACTGGTGACCGTGCGCAAGCACGCGCCCCACCGCGGCGGTGCCTTCGGATCAACATTGGTATTCACCAAGGCCATGAGGACCATGTCGCGCTCGTTGACCTCCGCGACGACCGCGGGGGCTAGCGGATAGGAGTCGTAGAGCTTCTGGGCCGAGCCAACCTTGCGCGAAGCCAAGACGCCGATGACGGCGCAAAAGATTCCGAAGAGCACCATGCCCAGCGCTAGTGTGATGCGCCAGACGGCCTCCATGCCGAAGTAGACGGCAATGCCGCCGATGATAATTAAAAGGCCCATGATGAGTCCGGAATTGCGCAGGCGCGCGGAATCACGCAGGAGCTCATTGTTCTTCTTGGCGAAGTCTTCGTTGACTTCAAACTTGAAAATCTTCATCAGCTCACAAGTCTACTTCGTCCACCAGCCGGTAGGCATAACCTTGCTCGGCCAAAAAGCGCTGGCGGTGCATGGCATATTCCGCATCGATGGATTCGCGCGCCACCAGAGTGTAGAAGGTAGCCTCCTGCCCGTCCTTCTTCGGGCGCAGCAGGCGGCCCAAGCGTTGGGCTTCTTCCTGCCGGGAGCCGAAGGTACCGGAGACCTGGATGGCCAAGGCAGCCTCGGGAAGGTCGATGGAGAAGTTCGCCACCTTGGATACCACCAGGGTGAGAAGCTCGCCCTCGCGGAATTGTTGGAAGAGTTTTTCGCGCTTGGTGGTGGAGGTCTTGCCGTCGATAACCGGCGCGTCTAGGTGCTCACCGAGCTCCTCCAGTTGGGCCACGTAGGCGCCGATGATGAGCGCCTGCTGACCTTCATGTTTCTTCAGCAGCTTGTCGACGGCCCGCAGCTTCGCGCTTGCCGACGCCGCAATCCGGTAGCGCTCCCGCGCTTGTGCGGTGGCATAGAGTAGGCGCTCCTCCTGCGTCATGTCTACGCGCACCTCGACGCAGTCCGCGGTGGCGATATAGCCGGCGGATTCCAGCTCCTTCCATGGCGCGTCATAGCGTTTGGGCCCGATGAGCGAAAAGACATCGCCCTCGCGGCCGTCTTCGCGGATGAGGGTGGCGGTCAGCCCCAAGCGGCGGCGCGATTGCAGGTCGGAGGTCATGCGGAAGACCGGGGCAGGCAGAAGGTGGACTTCGTCGTAGATAATAAGTCCCCAGTCATGGGAATCGAAGAGTTCGAGTGCCCGGTATTCGCCCTTGGTTTTGCGGGTGACCACTTGGTAAGTGGCGATGGTAATCGGCTTGATCTCTTTCTTCTCACCCGAGTACTCACCAATTTCCTCCGGCGTGAGGCTGGTGCGGCGCAGTAGTTCATCGCGCCATTGGCGCCCGGCCACGGTGTTGGTCACCAGGATGAGCGTGGTGGCCTGTGCTTTGGCCATGGCGGCAGCACCCACGATGGTTTTGCCCGCGCCACAGGGCAGGACCACGATGCCGGAGCCACCAGACCAGAAAGAATCGGCGGCATACTGCTGATAATCGCGTAAGCTCCAGTCCACCTCCTCCGTGCTCAGCGCGATGGGGTGGGATTCACCATCGACGTAGCCGGCGCGGTCATCGGCGGGCCAGCTGGCCTTGAGCAGCTCCTGCTTGAGCCGCCCGCGCGCGGAAGGTGGGACGGCGATGGTGTTGTCATCAATGCGCGGGCCCAGAAGTTCGCTGACCTTCTTGGTACGCGTGAGCTCCTCTAGGATGACAGGCTCGTCCGATTCGAGGATGAGACCGTGGGCCGGATGTGCCAGGAGGCGCACGCGGCCGTAGCGCGACATGGTCTCGGCGACGTCGATCAGCAGCGCCTGCGGCACCGGGAAGCGGGAGTAGTTCTCCAGAACGTCGACGACTTGCTCGGCATCGTGCCCGGCGGCGCGGGCATTCCACAGAGCCAGTGGGGTGATGCGATAGGTGTGGATGTGCTCGGGGGCGCGCTCCAGCTCAGCAAAAGGTGCGAGCGCTGCGCGAGCCTCGTCGGCCTGCGGGTGATCCACCTCGAGGAGGACGGTCTTGTCCGATTGGACGATGAGTGGTCCGGGCATAACTAGGGCCTTTCTACTCTGGGCGTCAGGGAAGGACTCAATCCCTGTCGGCGAAGCGGACGGAGGAAATGCGGTGAACCGGGAAGCGCACGGGTTTGCCCGCTGCGCCTAGGGCATCAATGTAGCCGCCTTCCACAGACAGTGGCTTCACAGTCACGGTGCGCAGCTCGCCGCTTTTATCGGCATAGGAGATCACGATATCGGCGTGGAAGCGCGCGGCGGCACGGGCGAGCGTGAGGGGATCCGGTTCCTCTTCCTTCTGCGCGCTGGGATTCTGTGCTGACTTCTGCAAAGCCTGAAGCGCTTGGTCCACCGAGGCCGGCTCCCGCTTGTGGGCTTTCGGACGAGGCGTAGGAAGCAGGTAAGGCTCGGGTGCGACGGTAAGGGAGGCGCCGGATTCATCCTCCGCAGTGGGGGAGAGGCCCTTAGCGCGCAGCTTCTCCAGTAGCTCGCCCACGCGCAGCTGAGATACCGCCACGGTGGGCGCGAGTAGACGCAGGCCCGGGACTGAGGCAACAGCGAGCTCCAGCAGCGCGGGATCCTCACTGCGCAAATAGGACAGAGCAGGTCCACTGCGGAGGGTGCCATGGCGCTTGGCGACGTCCCCGATGGCAAACCCCAATGCCTGCGGCACGCCTGTCGGGGAGTGCGCTTCCAAAAAGTCGATCATTTCCTGCGCGGTGAGCCCCTGGTCCATGCCGCGGCGAATAGTGGCCTCACTGATGCGGTACACGCTGGCTAGACCTGGGGATTCGAGGTCCGCTAGGGATGCGAGGGTGCGGTGTGTGTCTGGCTCAAGGGGCCCGGGCACGAGGACGGTGAGGTCCTGCTGGATGATGAACTCGCTGACCGTCTTAGGAACGAGGCTGGTGGCCGCAGCGGAATCTCCCAGCACGCGGGTGGCCTTGCCCAGTGCCACCGCGCCGATCCATTCGGCTTCGGCGCGCAGCTGCTCGATGGTCAGCGTGCGCGTGTGGCTAGCAAAGAGCGGAAAGCGAAAGCGTAGGTCCTCCCAGAACTCCTCGTCGTCCAGCGCGACTGCGGAGTGCGCATAGACGCCGAGGACGAAGGCTCGAAAGCGCGGCAGGCGGCGCACAATACTGTCGTCTGCGAGCACCCGGGTCTCAGCCCAACTGGCCCAAGGGGAGGTGCGCCAGGCGTCGAGAAGAATGCGCCACTTCTCCCCGAGATCGGCCTCGAGCCAGTCTTGGGACCCGGTGGTCGGGGCGAGGAAGTGTCCTTCCAGGCCATCCGGCTCGCCGCGGTGGAGAAGCCTAGCGTGGTGGCCCAAGCAGATGAGTCGCGCGACCTCCTCCTTCTCCAGAGCGAGATCCTTGGCCAGCTGGTTGAGGGGGCGAACGCCGACCGAAGAATCCTTGAGCAGCGCTACCGGATGGCTTCCAAGCAACTCGATGAGCCGCTCCATGCTGCGCACGGCTTCCAAACCAGCTGCGGCACCGGCGTCATCCGCCTTGGTATCCGGCTCCGGGGTGCCGGCACGCCCCGAGGGAGTGGTGGGAATGGGCGGGGTGGTATCACCAGCCAGCAGACGGGCAAGCGAGTGCGGCAGGCGCACCGAGTGTGCGTTGATGCGCTCTAGAAAACCTCTGGCCAGCAGGCGCTTGGCGGGATCCTCGGAGTTGATATCCGGCTCGGTGTCGGTGGTATAGCCCATGCCGTCGCTAGTGCTTAAGGCATTGAGGACTCGGCGCTCTTCGGGAGCAAGCGTGGCTAGGTCCTTTTCGTCGAACTCGACTTGGTTGCGCAGCGACCAGCCGGTGGGAAGCGAGCCCATGACGGCGGTGACGATGCGCACCTGTGGGGCATCGCCGAAAACTAAGCCGCGCTCCTTGAGCTGCTTCGTGATTGCAGGGTTGGTGTCTTCCACCATGGCTATTTCGCCGCCGCGTTGTGCGATGTCCTCCAAAGTAGCTAGTTGCTCGGCATTGCTTGCCGCTAAGGCATCCGCGACGTGCATCGGAAGTGTCAGGCGCGAGGCCAACGCATCAAAGTCCTTCGGTGCGGGTGAGAGAACATCACTGCGGTTGCTGAGCAGGGCGCGCAGGTCCTTGTCAGGCAACTGGCTGAGCCACTCGCGGTAGCTCTCGGTAACGCGGGCGCGGTGTGAAGGGGAGGTCATAATGGCCCTCAAGCTTAGTAGGCGGGGGAGGCATGGGGCCCTCGTTGGGTGAATAAGTTACTTTTTGCCGCGGGGTTTGGAATAATAAGGAGCATGTCGAACGAGAACAAAGGCTTCGTATCCCCGGCTTGGCCGAAGAACAGCCCCCGCGAGCACGCTATTACTGAACTTACTGCACCTTTTGCTGGTGCTTCCAGCCCGTACGGTGACGACCTGATTCTGCCGATGCCGGCAGAAAAGCTCAACTACGTTCACCCGTACACCCGCATCAACCGCTAAGTAGGCGCGCAGAAATCTGCGCTTCACTTAGCGGATACGTTGAGCCTTCCGGCTTGCTTTCAGCCCCTCCGAGAATGTTCTCCTCGGTGGGGCTATACGTGTTTGTAATGTACTTGCGCCTCAACTAGTTGGCACGGGCTTGGGCTTTAAGGCCGTCGAGCAGCGTATCGATGAGCTGGGCTTGTATACCTGATAGGTAGTCGGCGCTCACTGGTGTTCTGGGCAGCGGGCGGGTGATGAGACCGATGCCGATGTGAAGTTCGAGCGGGGTGAGGGACTCGGGGCAGAGACCTGCTTGTCGCGTGGGTTCGACAATCGGTTGGTAGATCGACTTCAGTTCAGCTTTGCGCTGGGTAGCGATCTCCTGCACGTCATCGTCTGAGAATGAGGCAGTATTCACCTCGGCTGCCGCTGCTTGAACAACCGCGGCGAAGTTAAGGCTGGCGATCCGATGAATAATATCGCGCCAGGTGCCTTCGGGATCCTCGTCGAAACCTTGTAGGTGGCTGTCCACCTCTTCTTTGATGTGTGCTACCTCCGCGCCGGTGACGGCATCGAGGAGGGAGAGCCGTTCGGGGAAGTGGCGTGAGACCGTGGCGACGCCCACGCCGGCTTTCTTGGCGATGGAGCGCATGGACACGCCCGGTCCCTCGCTGATGAGCAGCTGCCTGGCTGCTGCGACGATGGCTTGCTTGTTTTCTGCTGCGTCTTGTCTCACAGCTTGCATCATACCAAACGGAACACTATGCTCCACTTTGTAAGCGAAACACCCTGTTCCATTTGGAGGTTAGAAGTGTCAGCGGTGAAAAGTCAGGAAGGAAAGCAGCCATCGGTTGCTGTGAAATCGATAGTTGCCATTGTGGGGATCCCCGTCGTCATCGGCCTTATGCTGTGGGCGTTTTTGGCGCCCACCTTTGCGTCGGGTCCGGCTGGCGTTCCGGTTGCCATTTCGGCGCCGGAGCCCATGCTCGAAGGCATCTCGCAGAAGATTGAGAGTGCGGCGGGGGATGAGGCCCCGGAGATCGTCGTGAAGCACAGCGAGGCCGAGGTGCGCGACGCGGTGCTGCAGCGTGAAGCTGTTGGTGGACTGGTCATCTCCCCGCAGGGCGCGAGTGAGTTCACCGCTGCGGGAAATGGTGCTCCCTACGTGACGATGATTGATGGCCTCGCTGGCCAGCTTGAAGCACAAGGAATGTCCGTGGAGAAGCAGGAGCTGGCGCCGACGACGAAGGAGGACCCGCAGGCGAGCGGTATCGCACTGCTGGGCCTGCCGCTGGCCTTTGGCGGGATTATTTCCGCTGTTATTGCCACCTTTGCATTTCGTGGCAAGAAATGGGTCAAGCTGGGGGTGCTCGTTGGTATTGCGCTTTTCGGCGGGCTCGTTGCTACGTGGATGCTGCACTCCGTCTATGGAACCCTCGGTGGCAGCTTCGCTGCCGAGTGGATGGCTATCGCTGCGGGCATCCTTGCGACGTCTGCGGTGACTGCAGGCCTTGCGGGGGTGATGGGTGCCGCGGGTATTGGAATCGGTGCCGTGCTGACTATCTTCTTAGCGAACCCGCTGTCGGGTCTGGCAACCGGCCCGTGGCTGCTGCCTACCGGGTGGTCGACGCTGGGGCAGTGGATGCCCATCGGCGCGACGGGTCACCTAGTCCGCTCGCTGTCCTTCTTTGATGGGCAAGGCTTCGGCCATGCGTGGTGGTCGCTAGGGCTGTGGATTGTTGTTGGCCTAGTGTTGCTGGCCTGTGATTGGTCGCGCGCTAAGGAAGACGCTGCCGTTGAGGAAAAGGCTTAGTCAAAACTAAAAGAGGCTGGATGGAGAAAACCATCCAGCCTCTTTTGTGTAGTTAAAGCTTTGCCTTTATGTGCTCAGCTTGCACGGCGCGGCGCGCTGCTTAGCGTGCAGCCAGAACCTGTGCCAGCGGGTCGATGACGTGGCGGTTAGCGGAGTAGAAGGCGTTGAAGTCGTGGCGGTTGGCCTTGTACTGCTCGGTGAAGGAAGCCGGGATGGTCAGGCCGTACTGGGTAGCGGTGTCCTCGATGAGGGTGTAGAGGGCGTCAACAGCCAGCTCGTCGGTGGGCTCCTCGGCAGCTTCGTGGACTGCCTTCGGTGCCTCAGCCGGTGCCTGCGGTGCGGTCTCTTCCTTTACCTGGGTAGCAGCCGGTGCCGGGGCAGCGCTCACGTTGCGCGGGGTCGGGGCGGAGTTCAGGCCCAGGCTGGCGGAGCAGGCCGGCCATGCGCCCCAGCCCTGCTGTGCCAGGGTGCGCTCAGCAACAGCGATTTGCTGCTCGCGGGTTGCCAGGTTAGCGGTCGGAGCGAACTCACCGCCGCCGTAGGCCTGCCAGGTCTGAGCGTTGAACTGCAGACCGCCGTGGTAACCGTTGCCGGTGTTGATGGCCCAGTTGCCGCCGGACTCGCACTGTGCGAGGCGGTCCCAATCGGAATCCGGTGCAGCGGCAGCGTTCGGTGCCATGATGGCTGCGGCGGCGCCCACGGCAACAGTGGAGGCGGCAAACTTGGTGGCGATGGACTTGTTCTTAGCGGAGTGGCGTCCCATTAAAGTATTCCTTCTCTAGGTTGTTCTTGCTTTCTCGCGCCCAGATGATGCCCAGTCCGGCATATAGTTTTGCAATTGATGTTCATGTTCATGCACATCATGTATGGCCGCCGTGCGGAAGCCCGGACTGTGTCTGGGGCGAGACTTCCACGGCCGGCAGCCGAAGTGCCTGAGGGAGAGAGTAGCGGTTTATAACGAAACAGTCACGTTAAATGGCCCAAAACGGTAACGGAAGTGTCAATTTCTTAGCATTTCCCCTGCTCGGCGCGGAAATGTTAGCTATATCACACATGTAACGGGTGTGATTGTTGGGGTGATATCTATCGTGGGTTTCTTTGTCGGGAGCGTGAGGGTTAAAATGTATCTCTTTAAAAGTTCCACGGATAATTCCTCCGCGCGGCTGCAAGGATTCGGTTCACGCTTCGCCGCGCCTCCTCGTCCCAAGACGGGCGGAGCCTATCAGCCTGGGGCCTGGCAGCGCCTAAGCTCTTAGAAGAGGAGACACGGAAAGAAAGTGAGTGAAGAGCCATGCCTATCGGCAAAGTGAAGTGGTATGACGCAGACAAGGGCTTCGGCTTTGTCAGCAACCCCGGCGATGAAGACGTCTATGTTGGTCGCAATGTGTTGCCCAAGGGCGTTGATGAGCTGCACCAGGGCCAGCGTATTGAATTCGATTTCGCGGCTGGCCGCCGTGGCCCGCAGGCACTGCGTGTCAAGGTGCTTGATGTCCCGCGCCGTCGCACCCCGGCCCGCAAGCCCGAAGAGCTGGCGAGCATGCTCTCCGACGTCATGACACTGCTTGAGACCCAGGTGCAGCCGGTGCTGAGCCAAGGCCGCTACCCGGAGCGCAAGACTGGCCGCCAGGTTGCCGAGATCCTGCGTGCTATCGCCAAGGACTTGGATAGCTAAGGGCCAAAAGCCTTAGACCCGTAACTAAAAGGTGCCCTAGCTGACGAAAGTTGGGCTGATTTTTCAATGATCAGTCCTAGGTTTGGCAACTAGGGCACTTTGTCGTTTGTGTAGGCGCGTGGGGGGGCAGCGCGCGCCGCAGCGCTGCTACTTCTCAGCTGGAGCTTCAGCGTCGCCAGTGGCCTTGGACTCCTTGAGCTCCTCATCCGTCATGGTGGACAGGGACCACACCGTGTGCATTGGGGTCTCTTCGCCGTTGGCATCGCGGCCAATCATGAGCGTGGAAATCTCCACCACCTTTAGCTGGGGGCGCTCGCCGGTGGAGGCCTCAATCGGCGGCACGGAGCCGGGGATCTCTAGCGAGGTGGTTTCGTTGGCGCCGTGAGCGGTGCTGTCATTGGCGGCCGGGTCATCATAGATGGACAGCACGGACCACTCGTGGTTGTAGATAGCCTCGGGGATCTCCAATTTCAGGGTGTCATCGGGGCCCACCGTCAGGTTAGGCACTTCGCCCTCTTCGCAGTCCGTGCCGGGCTCGCAGACGATGTAGGGAGAGACCTCTAAGGTGTCCTCGCCCACTGTGGCCGTGATCGTGACGTCTGCTGGCTCGGGGCCGGGGCGGTCGTTCCACCACTTCTGGAACAACACCACTGCAACGACGATGACTGCCACGGCGATAATGAGCGCCAGAAACTGCAGTAGCGACTTCTTCCTTGCTTGCTTCACGGTAGCCATGGCAGAAAATCCTACTCGAAGCGCACCCGGTACAGCTCATCCCAGAGCTTGCCGGTGATCCAAAACTCGTCGGTGCCCGGGATTCGGGCAATGCCGTTGAGGACCGCGTTGGGATCTGCAGAGGGAACGTGGTTGAGGTTCGCAGTATCAATCACTGCGGTGACCACGCCGGATGCGGGATCGATGCGCAGGATATCCTCGCTCATCCAGACGTTGGCGTAGACCGCGCCATCAACGCACTCAAGCTCATTGAGATTATCCACGGGAGAGCCGTCGAGGGTGACCTCGGTGCGGGGACCGAGCTCTTCGAAAGTCTGGGGGTCGAGGTGGCGTAGCTCAGCGGAACCATCGGACATGATGAGCTCAGAACCAGCGTTGCACAAGCCCCAGCCTTCGCCGTCGTAGTGAACTCGCCGGAGCTCCTCAAAGGTGGTGGAGTCCCGCAGGAAGGCCGTGCCGGACTTCCACGTCAGCTGCCAGATGCCGGCGTCGGTTTGCGTGATGCCTTCGCCGAAGTATGTGTGCTCGAGCGTGGTTTCTTCCAGAGGGGTTTCTGTTCCCGGGTTGAAGCGCAGCAGGCGCGACTTGCCGTTAAGCCCGGTGCCGATCAACAGGTTGCCATCGGGGTCGACTTCTAGGCCCTGGGTGAAAGTATCGGCAGGCAGGGGTGCGGTGTCCAGGACGGTGACACCGAGGTGCTCTGGGGCGCTCGCGCTTGGCGACGTCCCACCCGCCGTAGACGAAGAAACATCCTCGTGTGCGGCTTGAGAGGAGCATGACGTTAAGGGTGCGAGCAGTGCAGCAGCGGAGAGGACGGCAGCAAGTGCGCGGAGGGCGCGGTCGGTGTGGAGGAGAGGCATGACTGTCATTGTGCACTATGGCGCGGTACGTGATTAATAATGGGAGAGTGACTCGCAAGAAAAAGATGCATTCCCCGCTTCTCGATTCGACCGCCGTCAACCTAGCGCGCCGGGCCGTGGAAGAGGTAGGTGAGGGGGACGTCGGCAAGCACCGCGGCGTTGCCGGTGTGGGCCGCAACGTGGCCACTCACCGTTTTGATGCGCACGTACCGGGCTATCCGGGGTGGGAGTGGCACGCCGTCGTTGCCTGTGCAGAAGGCTCGCGCATCCCAACCGTCAACGAGGTAGCCCTCGTCCCCGGCGGGCAGGCACTTCAAGCGCCGGAGTGGGTTCCTTATTCCGAGCGCCTGCGCCCAGGAGACCTGGGGCCGGGTGACCTCATGCCGCCCGCGCCCGATGACGACAGGCTGGACGAGGGGAAGCTCTCCCAGGTTGGTCTCACGGAGGCCAAGGAACGCTGGCGCAAGAAGTACGGGCCGAATTCGGATATGGCATCCCAAGCCCAGCTACAGTGCAAAACCTGCGCTTTCTATCTCGAGCTGCTGCCTAATTATGGTGTCTGTGCCAATGAATACTCCGCGGATGGAAAAGTGGTGCACGCCACCTACGGGTGTGGCGCGCATTCCGGCACGACCGTCCGTGAGGAGGGATCGGAGCAGGAGAGGCCCTTCGATGATGAGAGACCTATCTACTAAAGAGTGAGGTTTTCTTCCCGCGCGCAGCAGCAATGCCGCGTGCGGGTTTTGCGTTTTAGTGCCTCGATGGAGCACCCTTAGCAGGTAAAACTTCATTTCTCTAGATAGAAGGGGCGCTCTCTCACGATGAACGCAGCTATCGATCGCTATTTCAAGATTTCCGAACGCGGATCCACCGTAGGAACCGAGGTCCGCGCCGGCGTGGTCTCGTTCTTCGCGATGGCCTACATCATTCTCCTCAACCCTCTCATCCTGGGTACCTCCGCCGACTCCGCCGGTACCACCCTGGGCATCCCGCAGGTTGCTGCCGCCACCGCCCTGGTGGCTGGTGTCATGACCATCGCCTTCGGCATGATTGCGCGCTACCCGTTCGCCATGGCTGCGGGCTTGGGTATGAACACCTTCGTGGCCGTGACCATGGTTTCCCTCAACGGCCTGGAATGGCGCGAGGCCATGGGTCTCGTCATCATTGAAGGCCTCATCATCGTCCTGCTGGCCATCTCCGGTTTCCGCCAGGCGGTCTTTGACGCTATCCCCGCCTCGATGAAGGCCGCGATGGGCGTGGGTATTGGTATGTTCATCGCGCTCATCGGTTTCGTGGATGGTCACTTTGTTACCCGCGTGCCGGATGCTGCGATGACCACTGTTCCGGTGAGCCTGGGCGTTAACGGCTCGATCGCTACGTGGCCGGCCTTCGTCTTCGTCGTGGGCCTGATTCTCTCCGCCTTCTTCGTCATCCGTCGAGTACGCGGCGGCCTGTTCATCGGCATCGTCATCACCACCATCATCGCCATGATCATTCAGGCACTGACCGATTCCGAGGACTGGGGCATGGCCACCCCGGAGGTGCCCAGCTCACTGGGTGGTCTGCCGGATCTCTCGATTGTGGGCCAGGTCGATCCGATTAGCGCCTTTACCAAACTCGGCGTGGTTTCCACGGTCTTGCTGATCTTCACCCTGCTGCTCACCAACTTCTTCGATGCCATGGGCACCATGAACGGCTTGGGCAAGCAAGCAAACCTCGTGGACGAGAAGGGCAACCTTCCGAACATGAAGACCGCCCTGGTGGTTGAGGGCTTTGGCGCCGTTGCCGGTGGCGCCGGTTCGGTCTCCTCCAACACGGTGTTTGCGGATTCGGCGGCCGGCATTGGTGACGGTGCCCGCACCGGCCTGGCCAACGTGGTGACCGGTGTGATCTTCTTGCTGGCCATGTTCCTCACCCCGCTCTACGAGATCGTGCCCATTGAGGCAGCGGCCCCCGTCCTCGTCGTCGTGGGCGTGATGATGGCGGCACAGCTCAAGGACATCGAGTGGAACCGCATGGAGGAGGCCATTCCGGCCTTCCTCACCATCGTGGTCATGCCCTTTACCTACTCCATTGCTAACGGTATTGGTGTGGGCTTCATCGCTTATGCCCTGATGGCTACCTTTGCCGGCAAGGCCAAGAAGGTGCACTGGGTCATGTGGCTCGTGGCCGCCCTCTTCGTGGTCTACTTCGCCATGGAGCCCATCAGCTCGCTGCTGGCTTAGCCCGCCTGGGGAGAACACGTGGCCCTGTGCCTAAACTAGGGGCCATGCGTTTTGTCATCGATGACCCCACAGACCCTCGCCTGGACGATATCCGCGATCTCAAGCACGCGGACAAGTCCGGCGAGGGTTTCGTCTTTGGTGAGGGCCCACTGTGCGTGGAGCGCCTGCTGGCCTCACGATTCCCGGTGCGCTGCATCATCGGCTTTGAAGGAAAGCTCGACACTTTCCTAGCGAACCACGATGTTGGCGATATTCCCGTTTACCAGGTCACTCGAGCAACGTTGGGGGAGGTCACCGGTTTCGACATGCACCGCGGGCTGGTTGCCGCGGCCGACCGCGCAGAGGCCTGGACCGTGGATGAAGTCATTGAGGGCGCTCGCACCCTGGCCATCATGGAAGGTGTGGGTGATCATGAGAACATCGGCTCGCTCTTCCGCAACGCCGCGGGCATGGATGTCGACGGCATCCTCTTAGGCTCGGGTGCGGCGGATCCGCTCTACCGACGCTCGGTGCGTGTCTCTATGGGGCATGTCTTGCGCCTGCCCTGGGCGCGTTTCGACGGCGGCTTCACCACGTGGCAGCGGGGTCTAGAGCAGCTGCGTGAAAAGGGCTTCCGGCTGGTGTCGCTGACCCCGCATCCGGATGCTGTGCATATTGCCGACGCCCTCGAAGGCGCAGACAAGGTGGCCCTGCTGGTGGGTGCGGAGGGGCCAGGACTGACCGAGCATGCCATGCGTGCCACCAACGTGCGCGCCCGCATTCCCATGGCAGAGGGCACGGATTCCCTCAACGTAGCGACGTCGGCGGCCATTGCCTTCTACGAGCGCCAGCGCTCCCAGAGGCTCCGCGAGGTCGATACCGCGTAGCGGCGTACCAGCCCGCCTAGGTGCTTGGCGGTGCGGAGGATCTCTTCTCCGGTGGATTCCGGTTCGAGATCGTGCTCCTCGTAGTCGTCATAATCGTTGAGGCCAAGCTTCGCCACTGAGGTGGTGGCTACCTCGCCCACGCTTCGGCGGGGCGAGGGAGTATCGACCTTGGGCTCAGGGCGCCCGTCGGTGGCGTAGCCTACGACGTCCACGTCTGGGCCGTCCTCACCCACCTCAATGCCCAGCCAGAACTCCTGGGCGGCTTCGGTGATGGTGAGTGGCTCGAAAGGCAGGGAGATACCGCCCACGGGCTCATCCATCTCTCCGGCCCAGAAAGGGGCCTCAAAGGTTTCGGGCAAGCCATGATCCTCATAGAGGTTAAAGCGCGTTCCGCACAGGGAGCGTCGCAGGCGGCTGCCCGTCCAGTGCGCAAACCCGGCGTAGCCGGTCTCCGGATCGGAAGCGAACGCGTAAATCTCCGTGGCGGGCACGGCCTCGCGCAGGGTGCGGGAGAGCTGCGAGAGAATCAGCTGATCATCGTGGATGATGGTCTGCACGACGGTCACACCGGGATAGCCACCCACATAGAACTCGCTCGCGCCGGGCTCGGCGGAACGGTTGAGGGGGAATTGCCCGATGGGCGTGACGGGTAGAGAGGGATTGAGTTGAGCAAGGAACTTGCGGCCGAAGCCGCGGTCGGCCTTGGGCTCGCCGCGAAGAACCTCGGCGGGATCGGCGGCGGTGACGTACCAGAGAGTGAGAACGGCGCTTTGGGTATCCACGGCAGGTTACTCGCTAATTGCGGGGGCGCTTGGTAGAGGAGCGAACGCCGAGCAACACATCCTCCCAGTGCGGGGTGACGGCCTTACGGCGACGCTTGGTGGGCTTGGGCTCCGGATCCGGGTTCTGGAGGAAGTCCTCGTCCACTCCCGTTTCCTTCTCCTCCGACTGCTGCGCGGACTCTTCGGTAGCGGCGGACGCCTCCTCAGCATTTGCAGTGTCGGCCGGGTGCTCTCCGCCGTGCGGGGAGGGAAGCACGGAAGGTTCGGCATAACCGTCGGTATCTTCTCCTACGCCGGCGTAGGAGGACAGCTCCGTCACACCGGGGGCACCAGCGCGCGCGTCCTCGTTGACCTCTAGGTCCTCGGCGTAGTCACGGCCATCGATGGCTTCGTCGTAGCGCTCTCCGCGGCCTACGGAGGTCAGCGAACGCACTGGCTGTACGAAGTCCGGGTCGGTGAGGTCTGCGGCGACGGAATTGCGTGCTTCCACCGTGGCCGGCGAGGACATGGTCTGTTTGAAGGTCCACTCGGCCTCGTTGGCGGACAGCCCGGTCTTCCACGTGATGCGCAGGATCCACGGCTCGCCCTGGTGACGGTAGGCATCCCACGTGGCCTCCGACAGCGAGTGCCCGCGGGCGGCGAAGGCGGTGGCCAGAATCTCCCACAAGGTGAGCTTGGCCGGGCCATCCTCGCGGATGGGGTGCGCCTGCTTGGCGACGTCCGCGATTCGCGCCCTCTCCAAGAGCACCGGGTGCGCGAAAGGCTCGATGCGGGATTCCGGAACGTCGAGTTCCTCAGCGATCTCCGCGGCGGTTGCGCCGGCGCGGATGCGGGATTGAATCTCATTGGGGCGCAGGCGGATTTCTTGTGCCTGCGGTGTGGGCTGGCTCTGCGGGGAGGAAGGTGAGCCGCCAGAGGCAGGCATGACGGTGTGCAAGCCGGTGGAGCGCTCAGCCTGTGCAGACGCGGTGGAGGAATCTTCGGTTGCCGTGGTGGCGTCGTCCTCCTCCTGGGCGGCCGAGCCTTCCGCCGCGGTTTCGGACTCGGATTCGGCAGAGTCGGCGGGAGCGAAAAGCTCGCGAAGCTCGTCGGTGACTTCGAGGAAGAACTCCTCACCATCCTCAGCCCGGAGGACGAGCGAGGTGTCAGTTGAGTCGCTGGGTGCGAGGAAAATCTCGCGCATGATGGCGCTCCTTAGCCTGGTAGCGGACATGTGATGAAGTCCACTTTACCCAGAACATTCCCCGAACTCTGGCAAGAGCGCGGGGCATGTTGTACGCGGCAACAAATAAATGCAACAAATGTTGTTGTGCGGCTGAAGGAGCTTCGAGCGAAGCTTAGCGGTTGTCTAGGACGTAATCGATAGCCTTGATGAGCTTGGTGACGTCCGCCGAATCAATTGCCGGGAACAGGCCCACACGCAGCTGGTTGCGGCCTAGCTTGCGGTAGGGCTCGACGTCGAGAATGCCGTTGGCGCGCAGCGTTGCGGCGACCGCAGCGGCATCGACGCTGTCCTCGAAGTCAATGGTGCCGACCACCAGGGAGCGCTCGGAAGGCTCGGCCACAAAGGGGGTGGCCTCCGGGCGGGCCTCGGCCCAGTTGTAGAGGATGGAAGAGTTCTCTGTCGTGCGCTTGACCATCCCGTCGAGGCCGCCGTTGGCGTTCATCCACTGGACCTGGTTCTCCAGCATGAGCAGCGTGGCTACAGCCGGGGTGTTATAGGTCTGGTTCTTGCGGGAGTTGTCCACTGCAGTCTGCAGGTTGAGGAAGGCCGGGATGAAACGATCGGAGGAGTTGATCTTCTCGATGCGCTCCAGGGCTGCCGGGGACATTGCTGCCAGCCACAGGCCGCCGTCGGAAGCGAAGCACTTCTGTGGGGAGAAGTAGTAGACGTCAGCATCGGGCATATCTACCGGCAGGCCGCCGGCACCCGAGGTGGCGTCGATGACGACGAGCTGCTCTGCGTTATCCGGATGAGGGCGGGTTACCGGAACCATAGCGCCGGTGGAGGTTTCATTGTGGGCCCAAGCGATGATGTCGGCGCCTTCGGCGTCGGCGGCCTTCGGGTCTGGGGCGGTGCCGACCTCTGCTTCGGTGACGAGCGGGGCGTCGAGCCACGGGGCGGCGGCAGCGGATTTAGCAAATTTAGAGGAGAATTCGCCGAAGCTCAGGTGGGCGGATTTTTTCTCGATCAGGCCGAAGGTTGCTGCGTCCCAGAAAGCGGTAGCGCCGCCGAGGGAGAGAACGATTTCATAGCCCTCTGGCAGGGAAAATAGCTCAGAAAGCCCCTCGCGAATGGAGCCGACGAGGTTCTTGACGGCGGGCTTGCGGTGCGAGGTGCCAATGATGGTGTCGGCACCGGCGGTGATTGCCTCAATTTGGGCGGGGCGGACCTTGGAGGGGCCGCAGCCAAAACGGCCGTCGGAAGGGAGGATATCTGCTGGCAGGACGAGTTCTGAGTTGCTCATGTGGGCAGTGTAGCCTAATTTCGTTCGCGCACTAGATACTTTGCCAGGATTGCCAATGTTGGCAGAGTCACAAGTTTTGCTACAGTGTGAAGAGGTTTAGATCTGTCGCGCCGGCTTTGGTCGGCGTTGAACATTGAGGAAAGGAAAACACGTGGCTTCTGAAAAGAACAAGGTTGTACTGCAGTACCCCGGCGGCGAGTACGAGATGGACATTAAGCAGTCCACGGAGGGTGACTCCGGCTTCGATATTGGCAAGCTCCGTAACGAGACTGGCTTGGTGACCTTCGACCCGGGTTATGCAGCGACCGGTTCCACCGAGTCCAAGATCACCTTTATTAATGGTGAGGAAGGCATTCTCCGCCACCGTGGTTATGACATCGCGGATTTGGCTGAGAACGCCACCTTTAACGAGGTGTCCTACCTGCTGATTAAGGGCCACCTGCCGACTGAGGACGAGCTGTCGAAGTTCAACACTGAGATTCGCCACCACACTCTCTTGGATGAGGACTTTAAGGCCGCCTTCAACATCTTCCCGCGCGATGCGCACCCGATGGCCGTGCTGGCCTCCTCCCTTAACATTCTCTCCGCTTACTACCAGGATCAGCTCAACCCACTGGATGAGGAGCAGCTGGACAAGGCTACTGTCCGCCTGCTGGCTAAGGTCCCGATGCTGGCCGCTTATGCCTACCGTGCGTCGCAGGGCAAGCCTTATATGTACCCGGATAACAAGCTCAACGCGCGCGAGAACTTCCTGCGCATGATGTTTGGTTACCCGACTGAGGAGTACGAGGTTGACCCTGTTGTGGCCAAGGCTCTGGACAAGCTCCTCATCCTCCACGCTGACCACGAGCAGAACTGCTCCACCTCCACCGTCCGCATGATCGGCTCTGCGCAGGCCAACCTGTTCGTTGCCATCGCCGGTGGCATCAACGCACTGTCTGGCCCGCTGCACGGTGGCGCTAACCAGGCCGTTCTGGAGATGCTTGAGGATATCCAGAACAACCACGGTGGTGACGCTACCGACTTCATGAACCGCGTGAAGAACAAGGAAAAGGGCGTTCGCCTCATGGGCTTCGGCCACCGCGTGTACAAGAACTACGACCCGCGCGCGGCCATCGTCAAGGACACTGCTCACGAGATCATCGATCACCTGGGCGGCGACCCGATGCTGGATCTGGCCATGAAGCTCGAGGAGATTGCGCTGAACGACGACTACTTCGTCTCCCGCAAGCTCTATCCGAACGTCGACTTCTACACCGGCTTGATCTACCGCGCCATGGGCTTCCCGACGGACTTCTTCACCGTCCTCTTCGCCATCGGCCGCCTGCCGGGCTGGATTGCTCAGTACCGCGAGCAGCTTGAGCTCAACACCAAGATCAACCGTCCGCGCCAGATTTACACCGGCGAGACCCTGCGTAAGGTCACCCCGCGTAGCGAGCGCTAAACAGTAACCTCAGCGGCGGTCTTCCACAGGCTGCCGTGGCTTAGCGTATAGCCCATACGCTGCATTTCTAGGGCCGAGCCCCACATCTCCGCTTATACTGGAGGGCGTTGTGGCTCGGCCTACGTGTATGCGGCCAGCAAAGAAGAAAGTAATCCAAGGAGGATAATCCCCAATGGAAAAGCCCGTAATTGAGCCGGCAACGGAGCCTGCTCCCCAGGACCTTGTCATCGAAGACATTGTGGTGGGTGACGGCGCCGAAGCCCAGCCGGGCGGCTTCGTTGAGGTCCACTACGTTGGTGTTGACTATGAGACGAACCAGGAATTCGACTCTTCGTGGGGTCGTGGCCAGTCCATCGAGTTCCCGCTGACTGGTCTCATCGCCGGCTGGCAGGAAGGAATCCCGGGTATGAAGGTGGGCGGTCGCCGCAAGCTGGTCATCCCGCCGGAGAAGGCTTATGGCCCGGCTGGTGGTGCGCACCCGCTGTCTGGTCGCACGCTGACCTTCGTTATCGATCTCATCCGCGCCTAGGCGAGAAGGGCTAAGCACCCCTTTTTATCTCCTTGAACGACGCCCTGACCGGCCGTGCACTAGAGCACGGTACACATTGGTGAGGGCGTTTCGCGCGTTTTGTCTGGGCTGAAGGATTCGTGCTGCCCTTTTCCACCACGCAGGGCGCGGGAGTGCGGCACAATGGAGGACATGAGTGTCCCACAAACTACGTTCAATGATGACCGCGAGATGCCGCTGCTGGGTCTCGGCACCTACAAGATGCACGGGGAGGAGCTTGTCCGCTCCGTGCGTGAAGCCATCGACCTGGGCTACCGCCACTTCGATACTGCCACCCTCTACGAGAATGAAGAAGAGCTAGGCCAAGCGCTCAACGCCGCTATGAAGGCTGGCGACGTGACCCGTGATGAGCTCTTTATTACCAGCAAGGTCTGGCACGACCACCACGGCAAGGACAAAGTGGGCCAAGCCTTCCGTGAGTCCCTGGACAAGCTGCAGCTGGATTACCTCGACCTCTACCTGATTCACTGGCCCTGGCCGCAAGGCAGGCTGTACGTGGAAACCTTCGAGGAGATTGCTCGCATGCAGGGCATGGGACAGATTGCATCGATTGGCGTGGCCAACTTTTATGAGGAAACTCTGCAAACCCTGATCGATGAGACTGGTATTGTTCCGGTCCTCAATCAGGTTGAGCTGCATCCGGGCTTTACACAGCCGGAGCTGCGTCAGTTCCACGATAGCCATGGCATCGTGACGGAGGCGTGGTCGCCGTTGGCCCGCGGCATTATCCTCAACAACCCAGAGGTAATGGCCGTGGCCGAGAAGCACGATATTACTGCTGGCCAAGCTGTTCTGGCATACCTGTTGAGCAAGGGGATTTCGGTCATCCCGAAGTCCAGCCGCCGCGAGCGCTTGGAAGAGAACTTCGCTGCTGCGGAGGTTGAGCTCACTGCAGAGGATTTTGCGGCTCTCGACGCGCTTGATGGCAAGGAAGGGTTTGGCCGCATGTTCAAGGACCCGCGTGAATTCCCTGGCGACTAAAGCTTGAACACTTAGGGGGCGCGTGAAGTGCCCGTGAGCGATGGAGCCCGTCTTCCACACCGTGCTCTTTCTTCCTGCAACGTTTGGGGAGAAGGGTGGGGTGCTGAAGGCGGGCTTTGTTGTGTTCCTGGGGAGGTGGGAAACGCCAGGGGAGGGCAGTGAAGATCTGTTAAAAACTCTGCGAAGTTTCGGTTTGCTAAATTAGATTCTCACTTTGAATTCTCCTGTGGGGGTGTTAGCGGCGAGCTGAAAATGCCTTGTAGATGCAGGGGGAGGGGGTAGTAAAAGTGTGTGTTATTAACTTTTCTTGGCAGGATTTACAACCTTGCAAGAGTGGTTAGGTAACTTACTGTGCAAGGCAAAACGTGATTGAAGACACTACCTTTTGTCTCTCACCGCGGTTTGTGGAGAAAAGACCCTTTGTAAGGAGAGCGACATGACTGACGCACCTGCTTCGATTAACTCGCGCCGCGAACCATCGCCGCAAGAGTTCGTCGAGATGCGTGATAGCTCGCAGTTTTCTAAGCTGCGCGGCACATACCGCAAGTTCACCTTCCCCATGACTGTGGCGTTCTTTGTGTGGTACGTCCTCTACGTGCTGGCCGCCGTTTTTGCGCCAGACTTCATGGCTATTGAATTTGGGGGAGGCTGGAACGTCGGCCTCATCTTCGGCCTGGCCCAGTTCCTGACCACCTTCATCATCACGTATATCTACGTCAATTACGCCAATAAGAACATCGAGCCGCAGGCAGCGGCCATTCGGCAGGAACTGGAGGGCTAAACCATGCAGAACATTACCTTGGCCGCAGCGGAATCCTCCGCCGGCAACCCGATTCTGAATATTGCGGTCTTCGCCGCCTTCCTTATCGTCACGATGTACGTGGTGCTTCGCGCCGGTAAGTCCACCAAGGAAGCTTCTGATTTCTACACCGGTGGCGGTAGCTTCTCCGGCCGCCAGAACGGCCTGGCTATCTCCGGTGACTACCTGTCCGCCGCATCCTTCCTGGGCATCGTGGGTGCCGTCGCACTCAATGGCTACGATGGCTTCCTTTACTCGGTGGGCTTCTTCGTCGCCTGGCTCGTTGCGCTGATGCTCGTCGCCGAGCCGATGCGTAACGTCGGCCGTTTCACCATGGCGGACGTGCTGTCCTTCCGTCTCAAGCAGCGCCCGGTGCGCGTGGCGGCCGCGATCTCGACCCTGTTCGTCTCGCTGTTCTACCTCATCGCGCAGATGGCCGGCGCCGGCTCCCTGGTTGCCGTGCTGCTGGATATTCACGAGTTCAAGTGGCAGGCCGTTGTCGTCGGCATCGTGGGCATCCTCATGATCGTCTACGTCCTTGTCGGCGGCATGAAGGGTACGACCTACGTGCAGATGATTAAGGCCGTGCTTCTGGTTACCGGTGTGGTCATCATGTGCATCCTGACCTTCGTCATGCTGAAGGGCGGCTTCAGCTCGCTCTTTACTCAGGCCATTGATATGCATGCCAACTCCGCGGCTATCAAGGAGGGTGGCTATGAGGCCTCCCAGATTATGGAGCCGGGTCTGAAGTATGGCAAGAACCTCACCACCAAGCTGGACTTCATCTCGCTGGGTATTGCCCTTGTGCTCGGTGTTGGTGGCCTGCCGCACGTTCTCATGCGCTTCTACACGGTGCCGACCGCTACCGAAGCTCGCCGCTCCGTTACCTGGGCGATTGTCATCATCGGTGCCTTCTATCTCATGACTCTGGTTCTGGGCTACGGCGCTGCCGCCCTGGTTGGCCCGGACCGCATCCTTGCCGCACCGGGTGGTGCTAATTCCGCAGCACCGCTCCTGGCGCTGGAAATCGGTGGTTCCATCTTTATGGCGGTTATTTCCGCAGTGGCCTTCGCTACCGTTCTGGCTGTTGTCGCCGGCCTCGCCATCACCGCCTCGGCGTCCATCGCGCACGACATTTACCACTCCGTCATCCGCAACGGTGAGTCCACCGAGGCTGAGCAGGTTCGCGTTTCCCAGATCACCGTGGTCGTCCTGGGCATTGTCTCCATCATCCTGGGCATTCTGGCCATGACCCAGAACGTGGCCTTCCTGGTCTCACTGGCCTTTGCCGTGGCTGCCTCCGCCAACCTGCCGACCATCCTGTACTCCCTCTACTGGCGTCGATTCAACACCGCGGGTGCTGTGGCGTCGATGTACACCGGTGTTATCTCCTGCTTGGTGCTCATCTTCCTGTCCCCGGCAGTCTCCGGTACCCCGACCTCGATGTTCCCGAACGCTGACTGGTCCATCTTCCCGCTGTCCTCCCCGGGTCTGGTCACCATCCCGCTGGCCTTCTTCGCTGGCTGGATCGTCTCCATCATGACCCCGCCGGACAACCTGGAAGAGCTGTCCGCCGAGATGGAGGTTCGCTCCCTGACCGGCGTGGGTGTTGAGGCTCCAGTGGATCACTAAAACGCCTCAATCACACCGTTTCAGGCGGTAGAGGGTAGAATCAAACATCGTGTTTTACTCTCAGCCTTCTCACAGGGCGGCGTCAGCGCGAGCTGGCGCCGCCCTTCTGGCGTGCGTACTCGGTGCAGCCTCACTAGTTGCGTGCTCGCCAGCGCACGAAGAAGACTCCACGGCTGGCGGTTCAGCGCAGACCAGCGCGCGCAAACCCGGTCCCATCACGCATAGGAAGGGGCAGCTGCAGCTGGCCGCTGTCCCGGACTCAGTAGGTCAGTTCCTCAAGGGCGATGAGTCCAAGGCCATCACGTATTACCGCATTGAGACGGGCATGCACATGGGCTCGGCCACTGAACACCAGCCGCGCTATGCGTTGAGCCTGATCAAGCTCTACATAGCAACCTACGTGCTGGAACGCGGGTCCTTTGAGGACAAGTACGTAGCGCTGGATATGATTGCTGATTCTTCCGACGAGAGTGCTGCAAAACTCTTTGAGAAGTACCCGCGATCCATCGATGTCATCGCTAAGGAATATGGCTTGGAGTCCACGTCTGCAGGGGAGGACTGGGGACATTCCATGACCTCGACCTATGACGTGGTGCGGTTCATTGTTCAGCTCATGGAGGATGATCCGACGCACCCCGTGTTGGTGGCGATGTCCCATGCCGATGCCGTATCGGCCGACGGATATGAACAGAATTATGGCACCGCGAAGCTGAGTGACGTCGTGGGCTCCAAGTGGGGATGGTCGGACAGTAAGGACCGCCATTCCTCGGTATCTTTTGGGGAGAACTTCGTTGTAGCTGCGTCCATCGAAGGCAGCGCTCAGGAGCTCACGTCCTATGTGCGCAAGGAAATCACCGGTAAGAACCTGGTGAAGGGCAACAACCTGAACAAGGAGGCGCTGGCTAATCCCGGTGCTGTTGCCACGCGCTTGACGACGTCCAGCGCTGCGCCCACTGCGACCTCCACGACGGCGACGTCGGCTGCCGCGACTTCTTCGGAGCCGTCTTCCTCTGCGCCGTCCTCTCAGACAACGCCGAGAACGTCGGCCTCGAAGACCCCCGGGGCGCGCTAGAAGATCGCGCCCCGGGACGGCTATTAGCCCATGGACTTGCGCACGGTGTTGAGGATATCCACCGCACCGTGCACCTGGTCATTGCTAATGGAAGAACCAGCAATGGTGATGCCATCACTGCTCACGCTGGAGCCGCGACCAGTGGGATCCGGCAGGGTGATGTTGGGCAGCGGGATGTTGTCAGGCACGGTCGGGATGTCCTTGACCTTGGGCGACGTCACCGCGCCTTGGCCCGGGGTCCACTGGCCCCAGTCGTTTGCGTAGACGGTGTTGATATCGCAGGTCACGCCGTCGATGGTGGCTTGGTTCTTGGCTTTTTGGTGGATGGTGGTGCGCGGGTGAATCTTGCCGCCCGAGCCCCAATCGTGCATCCAGTAGAACTGGCCAATGCGGTCGTTGACGCACCAGTCGATGACGTTGTAATTGCCGTACACGCCGGTCTGGTAGCCGGCAGCGCTCAGCGCCGTCGAGAAGGCCTTGAGGTAAGGGCGGATTTGGTTCTCATACTGGGCGCGGGTGGGGTTGTCATCGATCGCGATGTAGATCGGGCGGCCCGTCGGCCCGCCCGCAGCCTTGTGAATAGCGATGGCCTGCGGGGCGTGGACGGCGGCACCTGCCGCACCGTTGAGCCAGTCGGCGGTGTCGGCGCGGCCAAACTGGTAAATGGAGGCGGTCTTCAGACCGACTGCGGCGTTGGCCTTCGTCTCCGCCAACGTGACGGGCTTGCCCTTCATCCAGTCAGCGCCCGGGCGGCGCTGGGAAACATAGCGGATGGCGCCGAGGTGGCCTGCGGCCTTGATTGCGCGCGCAGAAGGGACTCCCGCGGAGAAGTCAATGATGGTGCCTAAGGCCGGGCCCACGGCGAGCGCAGCGGGTGCGTGGCTGCCGATAGCACCGGCGGTCAGCGCGAGGGCGCCGGCCTTGATGAGCGAGCGGCGGGACAGGGACATAATGGAGTTCTCCTAAAGGGCTGAATGCAACGATGCAGGCGAGGGTAAAGAAAGTATCTGGGATAACTTTAGTCACTATGGTCTAAAATTTCACCACGGAGCCCCAAAGCGACGGAGGGATAAGTATGGCTGAAGAGCTGAGAATGCGTTTCATTCAGGGAGACAGCGTTTTCCGGCTGAACCACCAGCAGTTCAGCGATGCTGAGGTGCAGGCGGTGCTTCGCGGCTACATCGAGAACTGTCGGCGGAACTCTCAGTGGATCCTCGATACCCGAGAAGAAGGAAACACCCTCGTGGTGGAGCATCTTTTCCCCGTGGAAGAGTTCATCGAGGCGAATAATGACCGCTTGCATATC
The DNA here is from genome assembly GCF_000022905.1 of Corynebacterium aurimucosum ATCC 700975. NCBI lineage: Bacteria > Bacillati > Actinomycetota > Actinomycetes > Mycobacteriales > Corynebacteriaceae > Corynebacterium > Corynebacterium aurimucosum. Next base: position 850,361 of record NC_012590.1, read on the forward strand.
GATGAGGCGTTCGTCGAGTCGCTGCCCCTGGCGTACCCGATCGTGTTTGAGATCCGCTCTGGTTACCTGCGCGTCCACAAGCCGCTGGCAAATGAATACGGCGCTCTCCTGTCAGATTTCATTCGTGGCCTCTGGGAACTATTGCTGCAAGGGCAGGTGAAATACCTGTGGGACCACGGCTTTGCACAGTGCGGTGGGGTGGGAACGATTCAGCTCAACGCCTATGGTCTGCTGGAGCCGGACGAGCCGCTCATTGGATTCTACCGCGTAGACGTCGACATGCAGCACGAGGCCTGGGTGTATATCACCCCGCAAGGGCTCATTCTGGTTTTTGACGATGGAGACGTCCTTGCCTTCGACAAGGTGGACATGCGCAATCCCTCGATTCCCTCTGGAGTCTTTAGTTTCAGCATGATCAAGGTCGATGTACTTCGGGCCGGAGGCAACCAGACCGTCAGAACCGCATTGAGCCCAAAGGACCTCGGGGAACTGGACCAGGCGCGGGCCGATATCCGCACGATGTTGTCCTCGCCGCATCAGGGGCAGCCGCGCCGCATGGTGGATCCGAACCCGCTTTCTTGGCTCGTGGTGGAAGGCGAAGAGCTGGGGTATATGGCGCAGGCGGATCTGGAGCGCTACCGCCGCCGGCGCAGCGATGCTGGGCGCAATCCCTTCGGGGATGGCTCCGACACTATGCAGCAAGCCATGGGCAACCCCTTCGCCGAATTGTGGGAGGAGAACCCCTCGCGCAAGGACAACCCTTTCGCTTAAAGGGCTCTCCAGGCGTTTAAGGCGTGCAGCCTTAGGGCTGAGTCGTGCGGAACGTGACGTTGGTGGGGTTTTCTACCGTGCGGGACACGGTGCAGTCCTTCTCATGGGAGATGCGCACGAGGCGTTCCACCATGGACTGGGCCTGGCGGCCGGCGTCGGTATCGGGGAAGCGGAGGGAGAATTCCACGTTGACGTCGCTAAGCCTGGAGGCGCCGTCCTCGTTGACGCGGGTGCCTTCCACGTGGACGCCGAAAAGCTCCGGCTCCGTACGCCGGGAGGTGACCACGTCGACGTCCACGGCCGAGCAGCCCGCCACGGCGGCAAGGAGTAACTCAACCGGGCTCAGCAGTCCCTCGCCCTGGCCAAACTCGAGGCTGGCTCCTGCAGCATTCGTAGCTCGGTAGTGGCCGGTATCTACGCGAGTGACGTCGACGTCATACTTCTTCGTGATGTTGCTCATGAGCGTTCATCCTAGCGGCGAGAAATCATTTAAACGCGCGTTCACGCAGTAGTTACGTGAGCGCAAGCTGTGGAGAATAACTTTCTTATGTCTCTTTTGGCTTTATTCACTGTGATTGGAAGATCTATGACTTCTCGCCGCCTGCTCGGCACCCTGGTTACCGCTTCGGTGGCCGGTACGTTCCTCGTTGCCCCTGCTTCTGCCGATGAGTCGGGGGAAGGCCTAGGTTCGCGCTTCAGCATCGGTGTGCTGCCGGATACTCAGTTCTATTCCCGTTATTCCACCCCGGAGACCGGCAACCTGGCCCAGGCGCGCTACGGCAGCGAGCCTTTCAAAGTGCAGACCGAGTGGCTGGTGAAGAACCAGGACGCGCTCAACATGGACTTCGCTACGCACCTTGGTGACGTGGTGGACCAGGCGGACGTTGAAGGGGAGTGGAAGGTCGCCGACGAGGCCATCAAGGTCCTCGATGATTCCAACCTCAACTACTCCATCCTGCCGGGCAACCACGACATGGCCCAGGACGGCTCAGCACACCCGTTCAATGACTACTTCAGCGCCGAGCGCGCCAAGGCCGCCAACCCGGACACCTTCCAGGAGCGCCACACTGCGGTCAATAGCGATTCTGAGTATCACATTTTTGAAGCTGAGGGCCAGAAGTACCTGGTTCTGGCGCTGGGCTGGCGCGCGGACGATACGGCGCTGGAGTGGGCGCAGGGCGTTCTCGATGCGCACCCAGACCTCCCGGTCATCCTCACCAGCCACGAGGTGCTCAACATCGATGGCGCCGGTGAGGTCTTCTACTCCGATGACTACGGCCAGGGTCTGTGGGACAAGTTCATTAAGAAGAACGACCAGATTTTCCTCACCATGGGCGGCCACCACCACGGCGCGGGCTACCGCGTGGACAAGAACGATGCGGGCCACGACGTCATCGGCATCTTGCAGGATTATCAGATGGCCTATCAGGGCGGCAATGGCTTGCTCGGCGTGCTGGAGTTTGACCTCTCCGGCAACGAACTGGAGATGACCGCCCTGTCTCCGTGGGTGGCGCAGAAGCCGGCGGAGGAGCTCACGCAGTTCGACAAGCTCATCCTCGACGGCACGGGCGATAGCTACCATGTGCCGCTGAACTTCAAGGAGCGCTTCGCTGGCTTTGCTCCGGAGTGGACCATCGGTGATGAGAATGACCCAGACTTGGGGCAGAAGGCCCGCGACATCGCTGAGGAAGGCTACACCCCGTACACCATTCCGCAGGACCAGCTTCCGGAGGGCCCGAATGACTTTGTGAAGGCTGATGAGACCGTCTTCCACTGGCGCCCGGGCCAGACCAAGAACAAGGACGGCAAGCAGCTTGGCGACGGCGCCGTGGCCACCGAAGGTGCCATCATTCCGGATGCCTTCGGTTCCGACGGTGCCGGTGACCTCGTTCGCGAAGGTGGCCCTTCCAACCTGGGGGAGCGCATCACTTACACCAAGGATCACCACCCGCTGTCCTCTGATTCCGGCTCCCTCTACTGGTCCGACCCAGCCGGCAAGGCTGCGATGGCGGAGTTCCGATCCAAGGAAGGCGCTGAGATCAACAAGGTCGATACCTCCGCGGGCTACACCTTCGAGTCCTTCGTGAAGATTCCGAAGGATTTCAACGGCTCTGAGCACGGCTGGGGGAGTGCGCTTTCCCGTGACTCCAGCATCGCTGAGCTTGTCGACGGCTCTGATGACACCGACCCCACCGTCATGTTCGGCATCTCCAACCTGCGTGAGCTGCGCTGGTGGGCGGAGCCCAAGGAAGGCGAAGGCTCTACCGTTTGGTCCCACGAGGTTCCCACCGATGAGTGGATGCACATCGCCGTGGTGAACAAGTCGAATTCCGACACCGTAGAGATGTTCATCAACGGTGCTCCCATCCTGCGCAACGCCAAGGGCGCTGAGGGTCTCCTGCCGCGCGACCTGCAGTGGGTCATGGGCGCTGGTTTTGATAACCGCAAGCCGCAGGACCCGTGGTACGGCTGGATTGGTGAGACCCGCTTGACCCAGGGTGTTCTGGACTCCGACGAGTGGCTCACCGCCCGCCCTGCCGTGAAGGATGAGGAGCCGTCCTCTTCCGCGACCACCTCCCCGTCTGAGTCGACTACCGAGCCGAGCACGCCCGCTAAGCCGACCAACACGAAGGAGCCTTCCGCCAGCGATATTGGCCAGGCCTTCTTCGCTGGCTCCAGCCGTGGCGCGAAGATTATCCTCCCCATCGTCGCCGTCATCGCAGCCGTCGGCGGCGCCGCCTACGCCCTTATCCCGACCATCAACCGACTCTTCGGCCTCAACATCCCGCAGCCGAAGCTGCCGAAGATTCCGGGCCTGAACTAGTCCCGTACACCTTCCGTCCCCCGCTTCGCACTGAGACGGGGGATTTTTGCTGCTCGGCACGACCCGATTTCGGCCCCTGATTGTTAGAAATATGGCTAGTTGTTAGAAATGTGGCTTGAGTGAATCGGCTTCGCAGTGTAGTCGAAGCTAATCCAGTTATGGACAAACTATTCTGGAATGAGTAGTATGAAACTCATGGGACGGCCTCGTAAATTCAATGAAAAAGAAGTTCTCTCTGGCGCGATCACGTTGTTTGGAAGGAGCGGATTCAATGCAGTGTCAGTGGACGTGGTGGTCAATCAACTGGGGCTTAACCGGTCCAGCTTCTACAACCTCTATGGCTCAAAGCATGGATTGTTTCGTGCTGCGGCAGAAACCGTGTGTGCTGAAGCTGAAGGCGGCCGAGTATCGGATGCTGCAAAGGACTTCGTGGTGGTGGCACTGGTTGAGGTGGCGCCAGTCAGTAAAGATTTACGCGAGCTTATTCAGCGAGCTTGTGAACTGTGCTTCGACAGTTCAGAAGCGCTAGGGAAGCACGTGCTGGCCCGTGCACAAGAAACCGAACACTAAGGAGAACCATCATGAACAACAAACTCACTCTGACAGATGCTGAGCTCATCGTCGAACCTCTCGGGCTAGACAAGCTTTGGTCTCTGACCGGCAGCATCACGATTCCGTGGGAGCATGTGCGCGGCGCTACTCATGACCCCGGCATGAAGCACGAACCAAAAGGTTTCCGTGCGCCGGGGCTGCGCAGTGGACAGAAGCTAGCGGGCACCTTCCACGCGGATGGTGGCCGACAATTCTGGAACGTCAGCGGCTATGAGAATGCCGTTGTCATTGAGCTCAAGGAAGAGCACTTCGATCGGCTCATCGTGTCCTTGGATAACCCGGCTGAATGTGTAGCGCGCATCAACGAAAAGGCTCAGGCCGCCTGAGCCTGACGTGAGCCAGCGCCAGAACCTGATGTCATTCACAGTAAAAAGCGTGTGAAAACCGCGGCGGCGAGTTTTCGTCCATTATTTACCGTGAATGACACGTTTAGGCTGAACGGCTCTCGGTTCTGGAGTTAAAGTGCCCCAGGTTTTGTCCTATCTACTCGGACGGAACAAAACCTGGGACACCTCAGTCCTTGGATGTTGAGGGTGTGGCTGGTGCGTCGGCCGGCGGGGTCGGTGAGCCAGTCGGCGGGGGTTGTTGCAACTGTTGGAGGATGATAACCAACTCTATTTGTAGACCTCGGCTAAGTGTTTTGCGTTTGCCGTTGTTGCCAGATATCAAGAAGTTGGGTTTCGGAGTAGGCGAATTCGGGGTCGATGCTGGTGACGGCGTGGGTGAGTCCTGTGGTGCTTACGGACCTGACCCCTGTTTGGTAGACACCTGATATCCAGCCCGGTTGGGTTGGGAAGAAAGGTAATCTACCACCATGCCTAGGTACTCCGAACAGTTCAAACGTGATGCTGTGGCCCTCTACGAAAACAATGAGGACCTCTCACTTCACGCGGCTTCAGCAGAGCTTGGAGTCAATCGCTCCTCACTTTATTCCTGGCTTAAGCAGTACGGCACCGGCAAACGTGCCCGCACGAAGACCATGCGTGACAAGGCTCAGGCGACGACTGATTCTGAACGGATCCGCCAGCTAGAAAAAGAAAACGCAAAGCTGCGCGAAGAACGCGACATCCTGCGCAAGGCCGCGAAATATTTTGCCGAAGAGACACGCTGGTAATCCGCTTCCAGTTTGTCGATGACCACCGAACCGAATACTCGGCTCACACGGATGTGCCACGTGCTAAAGCTCAATCGCTCCTCGTTCTACAAATGGGTCAACACCCGCCAAGAACGCAGGTTAAAGACGTGTTCTGATGCCCTTATTGGTGCGAGAATCAAGACCATCTTCGATAATGAGCACGGGCTTTATGGTGCTAAACGCATTGCTGCAAGCCTCAACGACGATACGGGCTTTCCTCCGATCAATCACAAGAAGGTCGCACGCATCATGAAATCCATGGGGCTGAAAGGCTTTACTAAACGGCGTCGATGTATCACCACCAGGCGCAAGCCTGGCCGTCGAGTCATGCCAGATTTAGTAGGCCGCAGATTCACCGCTGACAGGCCGAACCAGGTCTATGTAGGCGATATCACCTACCTGCCGTGTAAGGGCGGCAAGAACATGTACCTGGCCACGGTCGTCGACGTCTACTCGCGCAAACTTGTCGGACATGCACTCGCCGATCACATGCGGGTATCACTGGTTATCGAAGCTTTATCTCATGCAAGGAAAGTCCGTGGAAGCCTTAAAGGGGCAATTTTCCATTCTGATCATGGCAGTGTGTACACCTCACAAGCATTTAGGGACCACTGCACCCAGCTTGGTGTTCGCCAATCCATGGGAGCAGTGGGAACGAGTGCCGATAATGCCCTGGCAGAATCATTTAACGCCACCCTAAAGCGTGAAGTTCTGCGTGATCGGAAAGTCTTTGACAATCCCATCATCTGCCGCCAAGAAGTCTTCCGATGGTGCATGCGCTACAACACGCGCAGACGACACTCCTGGTGCAACCTTCTAGCCCCCGATGACTTCGAAGAACTCACATCAGCTACACTGACCCAAGCAGCATAGCTAACCCCCGACGTGTCTACCTTCCGGGGGTCAGGCCCTACCGTTGGAATGCAAATTTCACACGGCATTTTGACGGTGCTGGGCAAGGAATCCAACGAGATTTCTAGCATTGCCGGTTTGAGCCACATCTTTATCACGGTGGGGCTGACGGTCTTTCTCGTGAATTTGGGCTGGGCCATCAAGGAACCAGATGCAGGCAGCGCCAATGCTTCGGTGAACGCCTAACTATGAGCGAGCGCAGCGCTCAAGAACGCTCAAGAAAACGTCACGGCGCCTACTCGCCGCGATTGGATGAGCCTGGCGGTTCTTTCCGTTGGACTGGGCGTCATTGTCCTAGATGCACTATCGTCGGCGTGGCATTGCCCTCGAACATCACTGACCTGCAGCTCAACCTGACGCAGGCGCAGTGGGTCAACAGCCTCTATGCGGTGCTACTGGCGGAGCTGCTCTGCGACGGGGCAAGATTGCGGATACCTGGGGACGCAAGCGAGCCTTCCTCACCGGCCTGACAATATTCGTGGCAGGCAGCGTATTGGCGGGATTTCCTACCTCGGCCGCCACGTGGATCTCCGCGCGCGCAGTACAGGCAATCGGTGCTGCGTTCATCATGCCTTCCACGCTTTCCACGGGTAAACCGTATTCCGCGGCAAATACCGCGCAGCAGCCTTTGGTGTGTGGGGCGCGGTGATTTCCGGTGCGGCAGCGGTCGGACCGCTTGCCGGTGGTGCACTGACGGAATGGGTGTCCTGGTATTCGCGATTATCGAGGGCCCGACCTAGGCTGGTGGGAGCCCCAATCCTCATTCAGCTTCTTTGGCTGGACCTGGTTCGAAAACGCGGCTATTTCACCGGTTCCGCTAGGGCGCACGATTTCGGCCGTGGGCTTCGCGCTGTTAATCAGGTTGGAAAAGCACCGCGAGCGGGGTCACCGCTCGGCGCTGTTGTATCTTGAATTGTTTTCTTATTCCACGTTCTCGTGGGGCAATATCACCGCTGGTGCGGTAGCAATCGGCGAGTTTGCCATCATCTTCGTGTTGCCGCTGTACCTGATTAATACGTTGGACCTCTGCACGATGTTGTCTGGCCTGGTGCTGGCAGCCATGGCAATCGGTGCATTCTTCTCCGTTGCAGCAGCCCCCACGTCGCGGCACGGTACGGGGCGCCTGGCACCGTGCTCATTGGGCTCGGCTTGGAAGCCGTCGGCGTCCTTATCCTCGTCCTGCTTATGGGGCCGGATACGAATGGTTGGATCATCGCCGCGCCGCTGACCCTGTACGGCTTGGGCCTGGGGTTCGCCTCCGCGCAGCTGACTGGCACGATGCTGCGGGATACTCCCGTCGATGACTCCGGGCAAGCCTCCGCAACGCAAACCACCGTGCGCCTGGGGCAGTGGTGTAGGCCTTAAGAGAAGGCATGGCCAACGCCGCGCAGTGGTCGCTCGTAGCCGCTACCGCATTCTTCGCTCTGAGCTTTGTCGGTGCACTTAGGGTGCTCCGTGCTGCGGGGGGAGAAGGGTGCCCCCGCAAACAACGCCGATCTCGGTGCCCGCGTTAATCGCGTCCCGAACTGATTTTCCACCCGCGTGCTGCTTTGCGTTGCTGCCAGAAGTGACGGTAGATACCGGGGACATCGGAAAGCTCAGAATGCGTGCCCAGCTGGCTGACTTGCCCGTGTTCATCCAAGACTACGATTTGATCAGCAGATTTGATTGTATCCAGCTTATGGGCGATGACAATAAAAGTAGATTGCTCCCGTAGCTCGTCCATCGCAGCAAGAATGTTTGCCTCATTTTCTGCATCGAGCGCGGAGGTAGCCTCATCAAAGAGTACAATCGGCGCTTGCTTGAGAAGCGCGCGAGCTACAGATACGCGCTGGCGTTCACCACCGGATAGAAGCCGACCGCCTTCACCAACAGGAGTATGCCACCCTAGGCGGTTGGCAATAGAAGTCACGCCTGAAAGATCAGCTGCGCGGAAGACTTCCTCATCGGAGGCGTCGGGACGACCAACGCGGATATTAGCGATTAACGAGTCGTCGAAGAGGTAGACATCCTGAAAAACCATGGACAGTCTGGACATTAACTGTTCGGTTCCAAGCTCGCGGATATCTACGCCGTCAACCATCACCGCCCCGGAATCTACATCCCAGAATCGCGAAATAAGGCGCGCAATTGTGGTCTTTCCGGAGCCAGAAGGACCGACAATGGCGGTAACGGTGCCTGGTCGAGCATGGAAAGCGATATCTACCAATACTGGTTTATCGCCGTATCCAAACGTGACATTACGCAGCTCTACACTTCCCGAACCATCGCCTGGGCGCGGAGTAGTGGGTTCCGGTAGGGAAGGGGCATCGGTGATGAGCTCAGTTTCTGTGAGCGCGATACGGCCGGCATCTAAACCGACGAAAGAAGAACCCAGCTGCTCAAGCGTGCGGGTAAACCTCAAGCTGATTCCGATGATCGCAATTGTTTCTAGTGGCGATAGGGCGCCTTCAACGGCAAGATCCGCGGAGACCATAATGAGAGCCACAATGAAGATCTGCACTACTATGCCGTTGAGTAGCAAAGCTAATGTGGATACCCATAGCTCGCGTATTCGTGCTTTATGGTCGATTTCTAGCGCTTGCTCTAGTGGCGCAAAAACTTGTGATTGTCCTGCCGCGCGCAGGGCTGGTTGACGGTTAGCAAATTCTACGATGCGCTGGGAGAGCTCTTTACTCGGCCCCAGTGCGCGGTTCGATGCTTTCTCACGAATCCATGCAGCCAACTGCATCACCACGAGCGCCAATGGTGCGATGATAAGAAGGACCAAGCCCAGCTTCGGGTTCCAGAAACACGCTCCTACTAACAAGGTGACAAGTGCCGCGCTATCGCGGTATATCGTTCCTTGAATATGCGCAATGGTCTCGGCCGCCACCATAAAGCGATCTGAAACGAGGCGAGATAGGCCGCCGGTATTAGCCGGTACGAACCAGCCGAGCGGTAGCGTTGCTAATTTATCGCCCACAGTCGTGTGCGCGGCTCGGATGAAATCCAAGGCCGTGTGGTAAGAGGCCATGGTTGCGAAAAATCGTAGCGCAAAAGCTACGAGCGCAATTGCCAAAAGCGTCCACATCCATGGTGCGATCGTCGTATCCCCATCGAGTGCCTTTGTAAGTGGCACGAGCGTGAGAACGGCGAGGCCATCAAGCACGCCAACGATAAGCGATAGACAAGCATACCTTTTATTGAGCTTATGGCCTACAGGACTTTGCAGCTTTTTGACACTGCGAGTGAGTAGCGGATCACGAAGACGCGAACTAACAGGCGTAGTGGCATTAGACATGAGAATTATCCTTCATAGGCTTGAGGCAGATTATTTGGTCTGCTCCTTGGATGGACTCCGGCTTGTGGGCGATGACTAAGACGGTCTTGCCTCTGACGAGTGTGGCTAGAGCTGCTTGAATTTCTGCTTCGCAGTCAGGATCAGTTGCCGCAGTAGCTTCATCCAGGATCAAGATTGGGGCATTGGTAATGATTGCCCGGGCAATAGAAATGCGTTGCTGTTGTCCACCGGATAAAGAGGTGTCCTCACCAACAACGGTGTCGAGCCCAGCCGGTAAAGCGCGAATATCAGCAGCTATGTGCGCAGCCTCTGCGGCTTGCCAGATCTCTTCATCGCGGGCTTCTGGGCGTGCAAGGCGAATGTTTTCCCGAATACTCATACGCAGTAAGTGAGGATCTTGTAAGACGAAAGCCACAGTGCGGTACAAACTGTCGAAAGTGAGATCACGGATATCCACGTTGTTGATAGTGATTGTGCCCGAATCTGGATCCTGGAAACGCGCCAACATCGTTGCTGCTGTGGATTTGCCAGACCCGGAGGGGCCAATCAATGCCGTGACAGTGCCTGCATTTAGTTGCGCAGAAAAGTCTTGGAGGACTGGTGTGTCTGGGGCGTAGCTAAAGCTGACCTTATGGAACTCCACCTCCATGTCTTGACTATTGGCGTCGAGGCTCTTTTGGCCTTCTTTCACATGGGAAATTGTCATGACTTCATCAAGGCGCAACGCCGCATTGCCAGCGAGCTGGTAAGACCACATCATTTGGCCGACGGTTTGAATCGTGCCCGGGAGCACCAGCGCAATTAACGTTGTTGCGATGACTTCAGCGACCGTGACATAGCCACCAGCTATCAGCAGGGAACCGACTCCTAGATTGATAAGGATGAGGACAGGAACCGCCACCACAGACTCTGAGATTGCGGAAACACGCAGAAGCGGACGTACCCACTCGTAATAGAATTCCGCGAATTTTTGGGCAGCTTCGCGATATCGAGCGTGGGCTTTGCCAACGGTGCCGAAAGCCTTGACGACGGAAATACCTTCGGAGAACTCCACCGCAGTCGCAGAGACCTCACCCAGATAATTATCCATTTCCGCAGTTTTTGTGCCCATATCTTTCATTGAATATGCTTGGATTGCTAGGAAAATGGGCACAGTGGCAATAGAAAGTAGACCAAGGCGCCAATCCAAGATAAAGGCATAAACCAGAAGCGCGAGGGGCGTAAAGATCGCGGCGACCTTCTCTACAGGAGCATGGGCTGTCAGGGTGTGCAGAGTTAACGTATCGTCCTCGACGGCTTTGCGGACTTTGCCGGAATTAGTCTGGCTAAACCACGAGAGTGGTGCTTTCGCAATAGCGGTAATAATTCGGCGCCGGTTAATCCCCACCAACTTTGCATCAGCGAAGTGGGTGATTGCAAGGGCAAGGAAATAGAAGAATAGCTGGCCCAAAAATGCAGCAAGTAGCCATTTCACAATGGACGCGACGTCATCAGTATTGCCGTCGATTAGAGCATTTCCCAGTGCCACCAACGCGACGTAGGGTGCTACGGCGAGTACCGAGGATATAAGCGCGAGAAACTGTGCGAAGTAGATGGTTGTTTGCACTGGGGCCAGTAGTTTTTTTAGAGCGACCTGGCCGGCTTTTAGTTTTGCGCGAGCCTCTTCTTCCGGTGACGCACCGTGTGATTCTGGTGCGTGGGTTCCGCTTGATTCTGTGGAACTTTGTTTTAGTTCAGACATTTCTTTCTCAATTCTTGTTGATGTCAGTCATATCGATGATTCTGGTGACTGATTCTTGGATGAATTCGTGGTCATGGGTGATGACGATGACCACTGCTCCGCTTGCTGCAAGAGATCGAAGTAGCGCAGAGATGGATTGCAGTTGGCGCCAGCCCACGCCAGAGGTAGGTTCATCGAAGATGTAGATCGCTGCTTGCTCGGCTTGGGCTGAAGCTATGGCTAAGCGTTGCCGTTGCCCACCGGACAGAGACTGCGGATGCCGTTGGGCCATTCCTGCCAGATCGAGGCGATGGAGAATCTCATTGACATCGATGTGGTCCCGCTTCTTCTTTGCCAGTCCGAGCGTGACTTCTTCTTCGGTGGTGGCTGCGAATAATTGGCGGCCAACATCTTGCATCACCATGTACGCGGCACGTCTGCGGGCAGCCGCTCCTACTCGTTTGCTGTTCAAACGGAGACTACCGCCGCGTTTGGGAGAAGCAAGACCACAAATGATCCTGGCGAGGGTGGTTTTTCCAGCGCCGTTGGGCCCGATTAAGGCGGTGACTTCGCCGCTGGGGAAAAATGCGTGGTCAATGTTTAATACCTCATGTGCGCCATAAGAAAAACAGATGTTGCTTAGCTCGAGTCCGCTCCGCTGGGGATCGGCGTTTTCGAGCGTGGGTGGTACCGGCACGCTCGCGGGCAGGGGAACATGGTGTAAGCTGCGTAGCCCCAATTGTTTGCGTTCGGGTTCGTCTAAGGCATAAAACTCCTGAGCGCGGAAACTCCGCGTTATTTTTCCCTGAGTCAAGTAAATAACTTGGTCAGCGATATCTTTTAAGAAAAAGAGACGGTGATCAGCGATAATGATCGTTGTGCCTAATTCCTTCAAGCGGTGTAGCACGCGTGCAAGAATATCGATGCTTTCCATAGAGAGATTGGACGTGGGTTCATCGAGAAGCACGAGACTGCCCGGGGACACAAGCGCGCATGCGCATGCCACGGTTTGTAACTGCCCACCGGATAATTCTTTGAATCGCCGGCCCCGAAGATCGTTAATGCCTAGTAGCTCGACCGCTGATTGAATCCTCGACTCAATTTCTTTGGGATCTACACCAAGGTTTTCTAGCCCGAAGGCCAATTCTGCATTGACGCTTTCAGTGAAAAATTGTGTCCTTGGATTCTGGAATACTGAGGCGCTGAACTCGATGGCTCGGGACAGCGGTTCTTCCGCAGGGGTAAAAGCCTGGTCATCCTTTATAATAGTGATGGTGCCTAGTAGCTCTCCTGGATTGAAATGGGGGATGAGTCCGTTGATCAACTTGAGTACCGTGGACTTTCCCGATCCGGAATCACCGGTAATCAGTAGACACTGTCCTGGAGAGACAGAAAAAGACACATCAGATACACCTTGAATACCTGGCCGAGCTCCCAATGGATATGTAAAAGAAACGTTGTGGGCGTCTACACTGGTTGCGATACTGCGTTCGTTCATAAGTGGACCTCCGTGGGAAGCCAGACAGAGGCAACAACGAGGCCCAACCCAGCTAGTGCAGTTGCATCGACAAGCTTGAAGGAAAGATCGGCGGTGGTGGTTGGGCGTGCGGGTCCTCCCAATCCCCGGACAAGAGCAGAGGCAGCGAGCTCATCACCAGCGCGGACGACGGCACCTAATAAGGGGATGATCAACATCGCGGACGATTGTGTGGGCTGTGTGATCCAGCTTTTTACTCCAGGCTGGAGACCCCGAAGGACCATGGCATCGCGGATGGCTTTGGCTTCTGCCACGATGATCGGCAAAACGCGCAGGAATACCGCCGGTGGAATGGTGGCCCAGCCTGGTAAACGCAGGTCCCGCAGTGCTGAGGTCAACGTGGATGGTGTGAGAGTGAGCAAGCCGAATGTGCCGATGGACATGCTGATGACAAAACGGCTTAGCCACGAAAAAATTGCCGCTGAAAAAGCGAAAAATGTGGAGCCAGGAAGCTGTAATAGGCCCCAGTACCCTAGATAGGATAATGCAAAAGCGAACAGGCAAATAAGACCATAGTGTGGCTTTACTGTAGCTAGTGCGATGGAGCTGAAAGCGATAGAAATCAGCAGTGTCGGTAGGTGGCCGTGGCTGAGAGCTACCGCATTGATTACTAGAACAGAAAGCAGCACGGTCCGTGGATCGATCGAAGATCGATGAAGCACGCCCTGTTTTTGCAGGCTCACAGGAGACCAGCGCTTTCAAAGTGTTTGCGGCTGACGCGAACTCCGACCTTTCCTCCGATAAAGCCGACGATGAGCGCACAAATGGCCAGTACTCCAATGGTCCATGGCTGGAAGATATCCGACATGGCATCGGCATATTCTTGACCCATTTGGTCTGCGATATCGACGTAGTAGGAGTCCGTATCCAGAATTAGCGGGATAAAAGGCATAGAAATCCAGACACAGAAGACGCTGTAGGCAATAGGGAAGGATTTGGCAATACTGAGGTGGCTTTTTGTAATAATCAAATCCGCGATAAACCCTAGAATTATGCTTCCCAGCAGGGTCCAGAAGTAGTGTCCGGTGAGCATGAATGCTAGTCCGTTAATACCACCGACGAGGGTGAAAGCACCCATTTTGGGCGTGCGGGCGGCATAAAGCGCTAGCACGATTCCGTTTGCGATTGCCGCGATGAACCATCCAATAAACATGAATTGTGGTCCTGCGAATCCAATCATTCCGCTTACAAAGGTGATTACAAAGTAAAGTGCAGCAAAGATGCCAGCGTTGATGAGATCTCTGGTGTTTAAACGTGCCGTCGACCCACTGGATGAGCTTGCACTCCGTGCGGGCGTAGAGGACTGTTGGGTCATAGTAAACCTCGATTTATGAACAGCAGGAAAGGTAAGGCTTACCTAAGTTAGGTAATACTGTTTATAAAACATTTCAAGTTTTGATCTGAAGATTCACCCTTAATGGGGGTGAATGCAGATAAGTAGACATCAAACCAGACCACGACTACCGACTAAGTACCGACAAAATCGGCACCAACGGCAAGACAACCCTGCGATGGGGAGGCAAACTACGCCGCCTCTACATCGGACGCAGATGGGGCGGGGAACCAATCACCATGGTCTGCATCGACAACCACGTCGACGTCAAAATAGCCATCACTGGGGCACAAATCGCCGCCTACACACTCACCGAAGAAAAGATCTACTACAACTAGAAAGACAACGAACTCAACCCCAGTCGGGGCAACTAAAAAATCTCGAGACACCGACCGGAACGATGTCTCGAGACTTCACAGCGTGCCCCAGAGAAGATTCGAACTTCCGACACCGGCTTTAGGAGAGCCGTGCTCTATCCCCTGAGCTACTGGGGCGGGGGTGCGTTGCGCACCTAGGTAAGACTAGCAGCCCCGCGTGGGGCGGCGTTAAATGCGTCGCCTTTCGTTTATTCGCCGGCCAGCTCCGCGTACTTGGCGCGGACCTCGCTGGCGGAAGGGTTGGTGGCGTGGGTGCCGTCGGAGTAGAGGACGGTGGGCACGATGCGGTTGCCGTCGTTGACGGACTCGATCCAGGCGTTGATGTCGGCGGTGTCGGGGGAATCCGCTTCGACGTTGACGAGCTCGTATGGGGTTTCGGTGCGGTCCAGGTTTTTGATCAGCTTGGCACAGAACGGGCACCAATCGGCGAAGAAGATGGTGACGTGCTCAGTGGTTTCGGGAGTGGCAACGTTGGTGCTCATTAAGCAGCAGCCTTTCTGTCGTAGGTGAGGAAACGGTATTTCATCGGCAGCTCGCTGGGCGGCTGGCCGGGAATGGTGAGGTGGCCTGATTCGGAGGTCAGCCAGTCACTATCGGCAGATAGGCTGAATTCCTCCGGAACGCTCGGGGCCAGGACGGCATCTGCGCCGTAGGCATCGCCGACTTGTACACCCATGAGGGTGAGCTCGATTGTATCCACGCGGTCGAGGGCGGAGCTATAGAGCTGGCCGCCGCCGATGATCCAGGCGTCGTCAAGCGTGGCGTGAAGTGCGGCGTCGAGGTTGTCCACCACGGTGGCGCCCGCAGACCACTCGCCGGGCTCGCGGCGGGACAGCACGATGTTGTCCCTGCCCGGAAGTGGGCGGAACTTGGGGGTGAGGGATTCCCACGTCTTACGGCCCATGATGACGGGCGCGCCCATGGTCACTTCCTTGAAATGCTTGAGGTCCTCCGGCACGTGCCAGGGCATGACCACGCCGTCACCAATGACCCCGTCGAGGGACTGGGCCCAGATTGCGCCCAGCATTAAACGGACACCTGCGCCTTGATGGTGGGGTGGGGGTCGTAGCCGATGACCTCAAAATCATCGAAGTCATAGTCAAAGAGGCTCTCAGCCTTGTGGAGTTTGAGCTGTGGGTACTCGCGGGGCTGACGGGAGAGCTGTTCCTTAACCTGCTCGATGTGGTCGTTGTAGATGTGGCAATCTCCGCCGGTCCAGATGAGCTCGCCTACCTCTAAACCTGCTTGCTGCGCAAACATGTGAGTCAGCGCCGCGTAGGAGGCTAAGTTGAAGGGAACGCCGAGGAACATGTCCGCCGAGCGCTGGTAAACCTGCATGGACAACTTGCCGTCGGCGACATAAAGCTGGAAAAGCAAGTGGCAGGGCATGAGCGCCATCTTGTCCAACTCAGAGACGTTCCACGCGGAGACCAAGTTGCGGCGGGAATCCGGGTTGTTCTTGAGCGTGTCCAGCGCGACCTGAATCTGGTCGATGTGCTGGCCATCCGGTGTGGGCCACGAGCGCCATTGCACGCCGTAGACGGGGCCTAGCTCACCGTCCTCATCGGCCCACTCGTTCCAGATGCGAACCTTGTTCTCCTGCAGCCACTTCACGTTGGAGTCACCGCGCAGGAACCACAGCAGCTCACCAATCACGCCGTGGAAGTAGACCTTCTTGGTGGTCAGCAGGGGAAAAGACTCCGCCAGGTTATAGCGAAGCTGGGCACCGAACAGGGAGAGGGTGCCGGTGCCAGTGCGGTCGCCTTTGGGAGCGCCTTCTTCCAGGACGCGGCGCAGGAGGTCCTCGTACGGAGTCTCAATCATGGTCGCCATGATAGCGCTCTTGCGCCCGTGCCACGCGCGTGGGGTTAGTACCCGCCGTTGGCCTCCGCGTAGGCGGCGGCGTGTTCCAGAATCTCCTCTGCCAGCTCCGGGCGGCAGATCAAAAGATCCGGGATGAAGGTGTCCTCGTTATTGAACTTGATGGGGGAGCCATCCAGGCGTGAACAGTGCAGGCCCGCGGCCAAAGCCACGCCCACCGGGGCGGCTTGGTCCCACTCGTACTGGCCGCCGGCATGGATGTAGCCGTCATAGTCGCCCAAGAGCACGTGGATCGCCTTCGCACCTGCGGAGCCCACGCCGACGGTCTCAAAGCTCATCTTCTCCGCGACGTAATCCGCCACCTTCGGCGGACGGTTGCGGGAAACCACGAACTTCTTTGACAGCGGGCCGGTTACCGCGCGCACGTCGGAGGACTTAAAGGTCACGCCCATGTCCGGCATGCCGACGGCCGCGTGGATGGGGGTGCCGTTTTCGACCAGAGCGATGTGGACGGCCCAGTCCTGGCGGCCGGTAGCAAACTCCTTCGTGCCGTCGAGCGGGTCAATGATCCACACGCGGTCCTTCTTCAAACGGCTTAAGTCATCGGCAGCCTCTTCCGACAGGACGCCGTCCTTGGGACGGTGCTGCTCAAGGACGCGGGAGATCCACTCCTGAGCGGCCTCATCGCCGGCATCACCCAGCGCCAAGCCGCGCAGCAGGCCACCGTTGCGCACGCCTTTGAGTATTTCGCCGCAGCCATCGGCGAGGGAGTTGGTTAGACGGGAATCAGAAATCTCAACGGTCATAGTGACCAGATTAGCGCGCGCGATACAGTAGGGCATGTCTAAAAACGTTCTGGCGAAGTTCCGCCCACAGGTGGCCGGGTGGTTCCAGGACGTTTTCGCCGCCCCCACCCCCGTCCAAGAGCAGGCATGGGAGGCGATTTCCGGTGGTGCGAATGCGCTGGTTGTGGCACCGACCGGCTCTGGTAAGACGCTCGCGGCCTTTCTGTGGGCGCTGAATTCTTTGGTGGAACGCGAAGGCCAGACTGCGCTGCCACTGAGCAATGAACCTTCCCGCGAGGGCGCTCATGACGGCGTGAGAGTGCTGTATATCTCACCGCTCAAGGCCTTGGGCGTGGACGTCGAGAACAATCTGCGCGCCCCGCTCAACGGCATTGCGCGGACCGCTGAGCGGTTGGGCCTGGAGGTGCCGGATATTACCGTCGGCGTGCGCTCAGGCGATACCCCGCAGGCTGGGCGCGCCCGCCAGGTGCGCAAGCCACCGGACATCCTCATCACCACGCCGGAATCGGCCTACCTCATGCTCACCTCCAAGGCGGCGGGGATTTTGAAGACCGTGGATACCGTCATCATCGATGAGATCCATGCCTTGGCCGGCACCAAGCGCGGCGTGCACCTGGCGCTGACTTTGGAGCGCCTTGGGCTCATCGCAGGGGAGTTTCAGCGCATTGGACTCTCGGCGACGGTGCGCCCGCTGAGTGCTGTCGCGAACTTCTTGGGCAGCGACCGTCCCGTGGACATCATCGCGCCACCGGCGAAGAAGCGATGGCAGCTCGACGTCCACGTGCCGGTCGAGGACATGTCGGACCTGCCCACTCCGGAGCAGGGCTCGCCCATCGGGGAGGCGACTGTCGACGACCCCCTTGGCATCACCGAAGGCCCCCAGGATGCGATGCGCGTGCATGCGCAGCGCAAGGAAGAAGGCGGGGCAGGAGACTCCGCCCTGCCCACGGCGAAGTCCATCTGGCCCTTCATCGAAGAAGAGCTTTACGCCGAAATCATGGAGCAGCGCTCCACCCTCGTCTTCGTCAACTCACGCCGCACCGCCGAGCGGCTCACCAGCCGGCTCAACGAGCTCTACGCCCAAGAACACGATCCAGAGTCCTTGAGCCCAGCGACCCGGCGCGATCCGGCCCAGCTGATGAAACAAGTGGACGTCGCCGGCAAGGCCCCTGCCGTCATCGCTCGTGCGCACCACGGTTCGGTATCCAAGGACGAGCGAGCGTTGACGGAAACCATGCTCAAAGAAGGCACGCTCAAGGCCGTGGTGGCCACGAGCTCCCTGGAGCTAGGCATCGACATGGGTGCGGTGGAACTGGTGGTGCAGGTGGAGTCCCCGCCCTCGGTGGCCTCCGGTCTGCAGCGCGTGGGCCGCGCCGGGCACTCGGTCGGTGCGGTCTCTCGCGGTTCCTTCTATCCCAAGCACCGCGCGGACCTCGTGCAATCAGCTCTCACCGTCGCCCGCATGGAGGAGGGTCTCATCGAGGAGATGCACGCCCCGCGCAATCCGTTGGATGTCTTGGCACAGCAGACGGTGGCGGCGGTGGTGGCGTCGGCAAGCGCGGGCACGAGCGAGGGGCTCGAGGCCGACGAATGGTATGACACCGTGCGCCGCGCCTGGCCCTATAAGGACCTGGCGCGCGAGGTCTTCGACTCCGTGCTGGATCTGGTCAGTGGCGTGTACCCCTCGACGGATTTTGCGGAGCTGAAACCGCGGGTGGTCTATGACCGCGTGACGGGCGTACTGACTCCGCGCCCCGGCGCGCAGCGCGTGGCGGTGACCAACGGCGGCACCATCCCGGACCGCGGCATGTTTGGGGTGTTCCTGGTGGGAACTGGTGAGGCCGGTTCCGCGCCGCGCCGCGTGGGCGAGCTCGATGAGGAAATGGTCTATGAAACCCGGGTGGGGGATATCTTTACGCTCGGCGCGACGAGC
This sequence comes from Corynebacterium aurimucosum ATCC 700975, assembly GCF_000022905.1. Lineage (NCBI taxonomy): Bacteria > Bacillati > Actinomycetota > Actinomycetes > Mycobacteriales > Corynebacteriaceae > Corynebacterium > Corynebacterium aurimucosum. The sequence goes on from NC_012590.1 coordinate 869,425, forward strand.
TGGCGCGTGGAGGAGATTACGCGCGACCAGGTGTTGGTAACTCCCGCGCCGGGGCACACGGGGCGTTTGCCTTTCTGGAACGGTGACTCCGCGGGGCGGCCCTATGAGCTGGGCAAGGCGCTGGGCGCATTCCGGCGTGAGGCGCACGCGGACCCCTCCGTGGTGCGCGACGCAGATGAGAACGCGCGGCGCAATATCGCGGCCTACCTGCACGAGCAGAACGAGGCCACCGGGCTCATCCCGGATGAGAAGACGCTTCTGCTGGAGCGCTTCACGGATGAGCTGGGGGATTGGCGCGTGCTGCTGCACACCCCGTTTGGCAGGCCGGTGAATGCGGCGTGGGCGCTGGCGGTGGGTCAGCGCGTGGCGGAGCGCACCGGGATGGATGCGCAGGCCGTGGCGGGCGATGACGGTATCGTGCTGCGCCTGCCGCAGGGGGAGCAGGACCCGGATGCTTCGCTCTTTCTTTTCGACGCCGATGAGATCGCGGACATCGTCACCGAACAGGTGGGAAACTCCGCGCTCTTTGCTTCTCGTTTCCGGGAGTGCGCGGCGCGAGCGCTGCTTTTGCCGCGGCGCAACCCGGGCAAGCGCGCGCCTTTGTGGCAGCAGCGCCAGCGCGCGGAGCAGCTTCTCGACGTCGCCCGCAACTACCCCTCTTTCCCCATCATCCTGGAGGCCGTGCGCGAGTGCGTGCAGGATGTCTACGACCTGCCGGCGCTCACGGAGGTCATGCGGGAGCTGGCGCACCGTCGCATTCGCATCGCGGAGGTCACCACGGAGCAGCCTTCGCCGTTCGCGTCCTCGCTGCTGTTCAACTACACCGGCGCGTTCATGTACGAGGGGGATTCGCCCCTGGCGGAAAAGCGCGCGGCGGCCCTGGCGCTGGACCCGGCGTTGTTGGCGAAGCTTCTGGGGACGGTGGAGCTGCGCGAGCTTCTCTCCGCTGAAGTCATTGCTGAAGTCCACGCCCAGCTGCAGCGCACCACTGTAGAACGCCAGGCGCGGACCACCGAGGAGGTCGCGGACCTGCTGCGCGTGCTGGGCCCCATCCCGGTCGAGGAGTTCGGCGCGCACGCCACGGTGCCATTGAGCGCACTCGATTCTCTTGGCGCGCGGATCATGCGGGTGCGCACCAACGGCCGCGAGCACGTGGCGCAAGCGCTTGATGCACCGTTGCTTCGCGACGGCCTGGGCATCCCCGTTCCACCCGGCATCCCCGCCCAGCAGGCCACGATTACCGACGCCCTGGATCAGTTAGTCAGCCGCTGGGCGCGCACGCGCGGGCCGTTTGTGGCGCGCGATGTGCAAGAAGCTTTTGGTCTCTCGGCCGCGGTGGCGCACTCGACGCTGAACGGTCTGGACTCCATCCTGGCTGGGCACTACCGGCAGGGCGTGGAGGAGCAGGAGTACTGCGCGGCGGAGGTGCTCAAGGTCATCCGCTCGCGCTCGCTGGCGGCAGCGCGGGCGGCCACACAGCCGGTCTCGCCCGCGGCCTTCGGGCGCTTCCTTCCGGACTGGCAGCAGGTGGCGGCAGTAGGCCGGCGCCCCGTGCTGCGCGGGGTGGACGGCGTCTTCGCCGTCATTGAGCAGCTGGCCGGGGTGCGCCTGCCTGCTTCGGCCTGGGAGAGTCTCATCTTGCCTGCGCGCGTAGGGGATTATTCGCCGACGATGCTCGATGAGCTCACCGCCAGCGGCGAGGTTCTCATCGTGGGCGCAGGCAAGGCCGGCTCCAACGACCCCTGGATCATGCTGTTGCCGGCGGACTATGCCGCGCAGCTCGCCCCGCAGGTTTCTGCGGAGGAGGCTGGCGTGTCCATGCTGCAGACCCAGCTGCTCGAGGCCTTGCAGGGCGGCGGCAGCTACCTTATCTCCGATATTCAACCGCAGCTCAGCGGCACCGCAGAAGAGGTTCGCGAGGCCCTCTGGGGTCTGGTGGAGGCAGGTCTGGTCAGCCCCGATTCCTTCGCTCCTATCCGGGCCCACCTGGCCGCAGGCGGTCCCGCCGGGCGTGCGGCGCATCGCGCGCGGCGCAGGCCATCGCGCTCGCGTCTGCGCATGGGGCGCACGTCCTTTGCACAAGCACACAATGTCTCCAGTGCGCCGACCGCGCCCGACGTGGTGGGGCGGTGGTCGCTGGCCGTTGCCGCCGCCACGGATGCGACGTCGCGTTCCATCGCGCACGGCGAGGCCTGGCTGGACCGCTACGGTGTGCTTACCCGTGGCTCTGTGGTGGCCGAGGACGTCCTGGGTGGTTTCGCCCTGGCTTATAAGGTGCTCTCCGGTTTTGAGGAATCCGGCAAGGCCATGCGCGGCTATGTCATTGAGGGCTTGGGGGCGGCGCAGTTCTCCACGCCCGCGGTCATCGACCGCTTGCGCGGCGTGGATGATTCGCCGGACGTCACCGGCTGGCCCTCCGGAACCCGCGAGCCGCAGACGTATGTTCTGGCCGCGACCGACCCTGCCAACCCCTACGGTGCGGCGCTGCCCTGGCCCACTACCGACGCCGGCGAATCTGCGGCCCGCCCCACCCGCGCCGCGGGTGCCTTGGTGGTGCTCATGGATGGCCTGCCCGTAGCCCACCTGACCCGGGGCGGGAAGACGTTGACTACGTTCTTCAACGCTTTGCCCGAGGGCATCGAGCGCACCGAGGTACTAGCCGCAGTGCTTGCAGGCCTCAACGAGCTGGTGGCCGCCGGGCGCTTGAACAAGCTGGTCGTTGAGAAGGCGAACGGGCGGCCCATCTTCGAGTCAAAGCTTGGCGGTGAGCTGCGCGCACTGGGCGCGGCGCTGACCCCGAAGGGCGTGCGGATTACTGGCTCTGCCCACACCGCCTCTTCCGGCCGTGCAGGACAGCACGGTCAATCTGGAGAAGCCGCGCGCTCCGCTGAACCTTACCGTCCCGCACGTCGCGGTGGGCGCCGCGCCGTCGAGGCGATGGAGGAGCTGTCCTTCGATGATCCGGAGGATTCCACTGAGTCTGGTGGCCCATCGACTACGCCGGGAAGCCCAGGTGGTTTCCGCCCGCGCCGTCGACGCCGCTGAATGATATTCACCTTCATTTAGCCCACGGGCTTTTCATGGGTCTAACCTCAAAAGCTGATAGCCCAATAGAAAAGGAGTCTTGTTTCCATGCGGCTAAAGCGCCAACTGCCCAACGTGTCCGAGCTCAAGAACCTCATGCGGTTCGAAGCACCCAACCTCGACCGCCGGGCAGCACGCCTGGCAGAGGCCGCTGATGTGTGGGATCTGCGCAAGATTGCCAAGCGCCGCACCCCGAAGGCGGCCTTCGACTACGTCGATGGTGCAGCCCGCGACGAGGTCAGCTACCGAGAGTCCCGCGACTTCTTCCGTGATGTGCGCCTCATGCCCAACGTGCTCAACGGTGCGAACGACATCTCCTTGAGCACCGAGATCGCCGGCGAGCCCGCGGCCCTGCCTTTCGGCATCGCGCCAACCGGCTTTACCCGCTTCATGCATGCCGAGGGCGAAGACGCCGGCAGCCAGGCTGCCCGCGATGCGGGAATCCCATTCACCTTGTCCACGATGGGCACGCGCTCGGTCGAGGAGGTCGCAGCGTCGCAAGGCAATAGCGGGCGCCGCTGGTTCCAGCTCTACCTGTGGAAGGATCACTCCGCCTGCCAGGAACTCATCGAACGCGCTGCCGCCAACGGCTATGACACCCTCGTGGTCACCGTGGATACGCCCGTGGCGGGCCAGCGTCTGCGCGATACCCGTAACGGCATGCGCATCCCGCCGCGCCTGACCGCCGGCACCGTCTTCGACGCCGCGTGGCGCCCCGAGTGGTGGTTCAACTTCCTCACCACGGACCCGGTCACCTTTGCCTCCCTGACCTCGACCACCGGCACACTAGGCGAGCTGGTCAACACCATGTTTGACCCAGGCCTCAACTTCGAGGACCTAGCGTGGATTCGCAAGCAGTGGACGGGCAAGCTCTTCGTCAAGGGAATCGTCAACCCCGAGGACGCCCGCAAGGTCATCGACCTTGGCGCCGACGGCATCGTGGTCTCCTCCCACGGCGGGCGCCAGCTCGACCGCGTGGTCAACACCCTCCAAGCCCTTGAGGCCGTGCGCGCGGAGGTAGGCCCGGACGTGGAGATCATCTACGACTCCGGCATTATGTCCGGCGTCGACATCGCCATTGCGCTGTCTCTGGGTGCGGATTTCGTCCTCATCGGCCGCGCCTACCTCTACGGGCTGATGGCCGGCGGCAAGGAAGGCGTCGACCGCGTCATTGAGCTGCTCGCGGAGGAGTTCAAGAACACCCTCCAGCTGCTCGGCGTGAAGAAGATCGAAGACCTTTCCCGCCAGCACGTGGTCACCCCGTGGGAGCCGGGTGCGCTGGCATTCGGTGAAGGAAGGAACACGCCGGTAGAGTAGGCACCCGTTTGGTGAGGAGGTTCTGCTGTGCCCGAGGGTGATTCCGTACTGCAGCTGTCGAATCGGCTGCAGTTCATGGAAGGCCGGCGCGTAACCTCCTCCTCCCTGCGCGTGCCGCGCTATGCCACCGTGCGTTTCGACGGGCTGGTGTGCGAGGAGGTCTGGCCCTATGGCAAGCACCTCTTCATGGACTTCGGGGGTGAGCTCATCCTTCATACCCACCTCAAGATGGAAGGCACGTGGGCCATCCACTATGCCGGGGACCGCTGGCGCAAGCCCGGCCACAGCGCGCGCGTGGTGCTGCAGATGGAGAATACCCCGCGCGATATTGAGTTGGTGGGGCACTGGCTAGGGCTGGTCGAGGTCTTTCCATCCCGCGAGTTTGAGCAGCACATGGCGCACCTAGGCCCCGACATCCTCGCGCCTGAGTGGTTGGAAGGCGGCTTTGAGGAGGCTGTGCACCGCATTGAGTCGCGCCCCGAGCGCAGCATCGGCGCGGCCCTCCTGGACCAGCGCAACGTGGCAGGCTTGGGCAACGAATACCGCGCCGAGGTCTGCTTCCTGGCCGGCGTTCATCCAGCAACACCTGTAGCGCTTGTCGACGTCCCCCAGATCCTCACCATCTCCCGTCGCCTCATCTGGGCCAACCGAGACTCGCCGGTACGTGTGACCACCGGCGTGAAAAGGGCAGGGGAGACCACCTATGTCTTCGGACGCAACCGTCAGCGCTGCCGGCGCTGCGGCACGCTCATTGAGAAATCCACGCTGGGTGGTGTGGACGCCGGCGGCGATGAAGGAGAGTTGGAGCGCGTCATCTGGTGGTGCCCGCACTGCCAGCCGCGTCGCTAGGCTGGGATGCATGAAGATCATTTTGAACATCATCTGGTTGGCAACTGGTGGCCTTGTCCTCGCACTGGGCTACTTCCTCCTCGGCATCCTGGCCTGCATCCCCGTCGTGACGATTCCTGCCGGTGTGGCCTCGATGCGTATGGCGAATTTCGCGCTGTGGCCCTTTGGGCGCTCCGTCATTCAACCGGTCAAAGGTACCGGTGGCATGTCTCGGTTCTCTAACGTTGTCTGGTTCCTTGTCGCTGGCCTGTGGCTGGCCATCGGCCACGTCACCACTGCAGCGGCGCAGGCAGTGACCATCGTGGGCATCCCGGTGGCTCTGGCCAACCTGAAGATGATCCCGGTGACATGCTTCCCGTTCGGCCGCAAGATTGTCGACTCAGATGAGATCCCCTTCGGCTGGGAGTCGATGATCAAGCTTTAACGATTCTCTCTCCGGTTGCGGGGGTGGTCAGGGTGCTTTAGTGTTCTGGGTCATGGGGGATTTAGAGACCTATTTCTCCTACCGCAACTCGGGGATTTCTTTGGTGGAGCTGGCGGTAGGAGGCGAGAAACGTTTACGCGCACTCGGCGCTTCGCCTGCTGACGCCGCCGAACTGGCACGCCTGAACCACATTTACTTCGGCGCCACGAAATTCACGGGTAAGCAACGACAAGCTCGAGCCCGAGCTGCCGAACAACGCCATGATCTGGCCACACTCAGCCTCATCGAGTCCTATACCAAGAAACTGAAGAATCAGCTGCATGCCTGGAACCTAAGGGTCAAGCTTGCCGGTACCCCAGCACACAACATCCCAGCCGTGGCGGCCAAGCGCTTAAAAGAGCTCAAGCCCAAACGCGTGCCCACACCTGGTGTGCGCATGACCTATCGCGCTGACGGTCCACACTCGCTGACCATTACCGATGACCCCATGACCGTGACCGAGATGCGCGGCGTGCTGGAATCCATCAACCAGGACAACCTGCTGGAAGCAGCCAATCACGTCTTCTTCACCAAGTCCCACGGCGGAACCAAACCAGCCGTATTCACCAGCGTGGTGGTGACCTTGGACAAGCTCGACAAGATTGTTAGCGGCGACGGCGATGACATCGTGCTCGAACTAACCAATGGTGGCCGAATGACCGGCACGGAGTTTTTGAACTACAAGTTTGCCGAGATCGGCTACGTCACCCTCATCCACCCCACCATCGGGCCGGTGTGGCTGCACCGCATGAAACGCCTAGCCGGGTTTGAGCAGCGCATGATGGCTAGTGCTGAGCATCCCACCTGTGCCAGGAAAGGATGTAATAAGCCTGCTGATTATGCCCAGGTGCACCACCTCATTCCGTGGAAAGCAGGAGGTACCACCGACCCGCCGAATCTGACGATGCTGTGTGCTTATCACAACGGCATTAACGATGATGACCCAGAGAAACCCACCGGGGCCGGCTATGTCTTCCGACTGCGCGGTGATGTGGACTACATCCCACCCTGGGGAGAACCAATCACCGCCCAGGTTGCCTATCAAACCGCGCAGCACGGACTTGGACCGCCCGACAGCTAAACCGCCACGCAACACAAAAGACACGCGGATGCCCGCAGGAAGGTAAAACACCACGCGGACGCCCACAAGGGCCTCCGCGGCGTTGGCGATCCGAGCTTCCGATCAGCGCTTGAAAACGCGTGAACCCCCGACCGTTCGGCCGGGGGACGTCGCCAAGCAGTGCTTAACGGTGGTTGCGGTACCAGCTGATGAGAGCATCGGTGGAAACGTCGCCGGATGCGGCTTCCTCCTTGCCGGAGACTGCTGGTGCTAGGTCATTAGCTTGCTGCTTGCCCAGCTCCACGCCCCACTGGTCGAAGGAGTTGATATCCCAGATGATGCCCTGGGTGAAGACGATGTGCTCGTAGAGTGCGATGAGCGCGCCGAGGGTCTGCGGGGTGAGCTCCTCCGCCAGAATGGTGGTGGACGGGCGGTTGCCCGGCATAACCTTGTGCGGCACGAGGGCGTCGTCCACGCCCTCAGCGGCGATTTCCTCAGCGGTCTTGCCAAAGGCCAGAACCTTGGTCTGCGCGAAGAAGTTACCCATGAGCAGGTCATGCATCGAGCCGGTGCCGTCGGCAGTGGGGAAGTCCTCCTTCGGGCGGGCAAAGCCGATGAAGTCCGCCGGGATGAGCTTGGTGCCCTGGTGCATGAGCTGGAAGAAAGCGTGCTGGCCGTTGGTGCCCGGCTCACCCCAGTAGATTTCACCGGTCCCGGCGCTGACTGCGGTGCCATCACGGCGCACGGACTTGCCGTTGGATTCCATGGTGAGCTGCTGCAGGTAGGCAGGGAAGCGGCCGAGGTCCTCGGAGTAAGGCAGCACCGCGTGGGTCTGCGCACCGAAGAAGTTGGAGTACCACACGCCGAGCAGGCCCATCAGAGCCGGCACGTTCTGCTCCAGAGGAGCGGTGCGGAAGTGCTCATCCATGGCGTGGAAGCCTTCGAGGAAACGCATGAAGTCCAGGGGGCCGATGGTGCACATCAGGGACAGGCCGATGGCGGAATCGACGGAGTAGCGTCCGCCCACCCAGTTCCAGAACCCGAACATGTTCTGGGTGTCGATGCCGAACTCCGCGACCTTCTCCGCGTTGGTGGAGACCGCAACGAAGTGCTTGGCGACGGCCGACTCGTCACCATCAAACTGCTCAATCAGCCAGCGGCGCGCGGCGTGAGCGTTGGCCAGGGTTTCCTGAGTGGTGAAGGTCTTGGAAGCGACGATGAAGAGGGTGGAGCCTGCGTCGAGGCCGTCGAGAGTTGCGGCGAGATCTGCCGGGTCGACGTTGGAGACGAACTCTGCGCTAATGCCCGCTACTTCGTAGGAGCGCAGGGCCTTCGCGGCCATGGCCGGGCCCAAGTCGGAGCCGCCGATGCCGATGTTGACCACCTTCTTGATGGTGTGGCCCGTATGTCCCAGCCACGTGCCGGAGCGCAGCGCGGTGGCGAAGTCGCGCATGCGGCCTAAAGTTTCGTGGACGTCGGCAGCGACGTCCTGGCCGTCCACGCTCAAATCTTTTTCAACAGGCAGGCGCAGCGCGGTGTGCAGCACGGCGCGGTCCTCAGTGTTGTTGAGATGCTCGCCGGCGAACATGGCATCGCGGCGTCCCTCGACGTCGGCGGCGCGGGCGAGGTCCACCAGTGCGTTGAGGACTTCCTCATCGATGAGATTCTTTGACAGATCCACGTGCAGGCCCGCAGCATCGAAAGAAAAATCTGCGGCGCGGGAAGTGGAGTTGGCAAAAAGCTCACGCAGGTTGAGGTCCTTTTTGCTCTCAAAAAGCGAGGTGAGCGCGGCCCACTGCGGCTGAGCGGTGATGTCCATTGCAAAAGCCTTTCTGGCAGGTAGCAGACATGAAACTTACTGTGTCCACCGTAGTCCAGAAATCCCTTCGCTGCCGAAGCAGAAGGCTGCACTGCGATGAACTAGGCGTAGAGCTTTAAATCGAATTGCTTCATCGTGTTTCCGATCTCCATGGCGCCCACTTCGACGTCAGAGGGATCCTGGTCGTTGCCGAAGGACAGCACACCAACGGCCCAGAGCTTGCCGTCGATGGAAGCATAGACTGGTCCGCCACTATCTCCCGGGGCGCTGTCATTGCCGAAAGTAAACAGCCCTTGATCCTCGTGGCGGTCGATGAAGTTGCCACAGGAGACTCCTCGCGTGGAGCCGGCGCGGCAAATTGTGGGCTTCGTCAAAGCAACGTCCTCAAGGGGCATCCATCCTGCCAAAGGCGCGTTCAGAGCAGGTGACGTCGAGACTTGGGCGGCTGGGTTGGAGACCTCGATGAGCGCGATGTCGGCTGAGTTAATCCTGTCCGTATTGGTATTGCGGGCCTCTAACACCATCTCGCCGATCTTCACGTTGTCTCCAGCGCGATCCTTGTAGAAAAAGGTGTCGCCTTGATCCCCGCAGTGGCCGGCGGTGAGGATAAAGAGGCGCTCGCCGTCGCCAACGAAATGACCAGCGGAGCATCGTCCGCTGCTGTCTGCGTTGTAAATTGCGACCCCCGGAGTGAGAACACCAGCCGTCATGAAGTACTCAGCTGCCTCCGGTTGGGCCAGATCCACGCGGGGATCGGGGCGTTCCGCCTGGGGGATTTCAGTGGTGTTATCCCAGAGAGAATCGCTGTCGAGGACTTCTTCCGAACCCCTATTTGTTCCGGAGTTCTGTGCGCGGCCGGAATCACCGATGGCAGGAAGGTTCAGGGTTGTGGTGGTGATGGTAGCGACGTGGGAGGAAGAACCGCTGCAGGCGGTCAGCGCGAAGGCGGAAGTAGCTGCGGCGAGAGTTGGAGCGAGACGAGAGAAAAAGCGCATGAGGAGAGAGTAGCTCACGACCTAGCGTGAGGCGCGTGCGTTGGGGATTATTCCGCGGGCCGCTCAGCTAGCCAAGCTTGCCGCGTCCCAATCGCAGCAGGGCAGAGGCAATGGCGGGGCCTTCCTCGCCCAACTCGCTGCGGAATTCGTTGAGGATAGCGATTTCGCGGGTATGCACCAAACGGGTACCACCTGAGCTCATGCGCGTCTTACCAATGGTGCGGGAAATATCGGTGCGGCGCTTGATGGCGTCGAGAATAACGCGGTCGAGGCGGTTGATTTCTTCGCGGTAGCGCTGAATCTCGGCATCGCTCAGTGGATCATCGGTGCCCGAGGGCATACGAATATCGAGGCCGTTGTCCACGACGTTGGGGTCTTGGTGTTCGGGGCCCAAGCCCGAGCCAGGGGGGCCAGATTGTGAAGCGCTCATGTCTTCAGATTGTGCCACCACGTTCGAGCAAAGGGGAATTATGAGTCGTGACGTCGGTCTTCGCCGGTAGGAAGTGGTGTGGGAAGGCAATGTCCGGTGGTGCTAGTAGGTTGGAGAGCATTATGAATAACAATTCTCCGTTTAGGCCCCGTTCTTCTTCCGCTCCTTCCACCGACGCCTCCGCCGGTGGTTTTTCCCCCGTGCCCGGACCCAACGCGGATACCCCTTCCGGTCAGGCTTCTGATCCGTTGCTGGAGGGATTAAACCCACAACAAGAAGAGGCCGTGACGCATTCGGGCTCACCGTTGCTCATCGTGGCCGGCGCGGGTTCGGGCAAGACCGCCGTGTTGACCCGCCGCATTGCATATCTCATGCGCGAGCGCGGGGTGGCTCCGTGGCAGATCCTCGCCATTACCTTTACTAATAAGGCAGCCGCGGAGATGAAGGAGCGCGTGGGCCAGCTTGTCGGGCCTGTGGCAGAACGAATGTGGGTGTCTACCTTTCACTCCATTTGCGTGCGCATCTTGCGCAATAACGCCCAACTGGTGCCGGGGTTGAATACCAATTTCACCATCTATGACGGCGATGATGCGCGTCGGCTGCTCACCATGATCGCCAAGGACATGCAGCTGGATCTCAAGAAATACTCGGCACGTGTTCTGGCGAATCAGATTTCCAACCGCAAGAATGAGCTCATCTCTCCGGAGCAGGCGCGCGCAGAGGCAGAGAGGACGAAGAATCCTTTCGAGATCACCGTGGCGAGCGTGTACGAGGAATATCAGCGCCGCCTGCGTGCCGCGAACTCGGTGGACTTCGATGACCTCATCGGGGAAGTGGTGCGCATCTTTAACCAGCACCCGCAGGTAGTGGAGTTTTATCGCCGCCGCTTTAAGCATGTGCTTATCGACGAATACCAGGACACCAACCACGCGCAGTACGCGCTTGTCTCGGCCTTGGTGGGCCGGGGCGAGCTGCCGCCGGATGCCCCGGAACTATGCGTGGTGGGTGATTCTGATCAGTCAATTTATGCCTTCCGTGGAGCCACCATCAGGAATATTCAGGAGTTCGAGCGGGACTACCCGCAGGCGCACACGATTCTGCTTGAGCAAAACTACCGTTCGACGCAGACCATCCTGAACGCGGCGAATGCGGTCATTGCGAAGAATGAGGGTCGCCGCGAGAAGAACCTGTGGACCGCCCACGGTCAGGGTGAGCAAATTGTCGGCTACGTGGCGGATAATGAGCACGACGAGGCGCGGTATATCGCCTCGGAAATTGATTCCTTGGCGGATAAAGGCACGGCCTATTCGGATATTGCGGTGATGTACCGCACCAACAATGCCTCCCGCGCGTTGGAGGATATTTTCGTGCGCTCGGGCATCCCGTACAAGGTGGTCGGTGGCACGCGTTTCTACGAACGCCGCGAGATCCGGGACCTGGTGGCCTACCTGCGCATCATGGATAATCCGGATGACACGGTGAGCTTGCGCCGCATTATCAACGTGCCGAAGCGCGCTATTGGTGACAAGGCACAGGCACAGATTGCTCTGCACGCGGAGAACCTTGGTGTTAGCTTTGGGGCTGCTCTCCGCGATGCGGCAGCGGGCAAGGTTGCCGGGCTTGGCACACGGGCAGTGAATGCCGTAAGCAAATTTAACGAGATGATGGAGGGCGTGCGCGCGCAGATTCCGGGCATGGTCAACGAAGTGACGGGTCAACCGGATTTGGGGGAGTTGCTCAACGCGCTTCTTGACGCCACCGGCTACCGCGCGGAGCTTGAAAACTCTAATGACCCGCAAGACGGGGCACGCCTCGACAACCTCAACGAGTTGGTGTCGGTGGCGCGCGAGTTCAGCTCTGAGGCGGCCAATGAGATGGCTTTCTTGGGTGCAGATGCAGAGGAAGCCCCGGAGCTCTCGGAAGGTGAAGCCGCGCCGGGCTCGCTTCAAGCCTTCCTTGAAAAGGTTTCGCTGGTGGCGGATGCTGACCAGATTCCGGATCATGAGTCTGGGGTAGTCACGTTGATGACCCTGCACACCGCGAAGGGCCTAGAGTTCCCCGTTGTCTTCCTCACCGGCTGGGAGGATGGCCAATTCCCGCACATGCGCTCCCTGGGGGACCCGAAGGAGCTCAGTGAGGAGCGCCGCCTTGCTTACGTAGGTATTACACGCGCTAGGGAACAGCTCTACCTCACGCGCGCTATTCTCCGCTCGTCCTGGGGTAACCCGGTGACGAACCCGGCCAGCCGCTTCCTCGCCGAGGTCCCAGAGGACCTCATCGACTGGCGCCGTGAAGAACCAGACAGCTCGCTGTCCAGCGCGTGGGGTGGAGATGATTCCTATCAATACGGGCGAACCTTCGGCTCAGATAGCGGGTTCTTTGGTTCCCGTGGGGGCGGCTATGGCTCGCGGGGCGCTGCGTCTTCCCCTTCGCAGCGCTCGCGCAAGCCAGCTCCGGCAACATCGATGCCGAAGAATAACCATCTCAATTTAGTTGTGGGGGACCGTGTCAACCACGCGAAGTACGGGCTGGGCACGGTCATCGAAGCCTCCGGTACCGGCGCGCGGGCGACGGTCACCGTGGACTTCGGTTCAGCGGGCAAGGTCCGCCTCATGCTCATCGGCGGTGTGCCGATGGAAAAGCTTTAAAGCTTTAGATGAGGATGCCGCGCTCGCTGAACCAATCCACCGGATCAACGGCCGCGCCGCCGCCCGGGTGCACTTCGAAGTGCAGGTGTGGGCCGGTGGAGTGGCCCTCGTTGCCGATGACGGAGATCTGGTCGCCGGCCGTGACTCGGTCACCGACGTTGACCAAGAGCTGATCGCCGGGCATGTGGCCGTAGACGGTGATGGTGCCGTCGTCGTGCTGGATGCGGATCCAGTTGCCGAAGCCCTGGGCTGCGCCGGAGGAGATGACCTCTCCGTCCATGACGGCGTAGATGGGCGTGCCGACTGGGTTCGCTACATCGATGCCGTTGTGGAAGGAACCCCACCGTGGGCCAAAGCCAGAGGTGAAAGTACCGGAGGTCGGAAAGACCACGGTATTACCGTTGGCATCCTGGCCGCGCATAGGGGTGAGACCGGAGTGATCGCCCTGTGGGGCGAAGGCCTCGGCGAGACCAGGAATGCTGGAGGGATCGAGGACGATATCGAAGCCGTCCTGCGTGGAGTTGATTTCCGGGGTGGAGGCCCCGTTGAGGGCTCCGGCCGTGGAAACGATTAGCCCGGAGAATGCTTTGAAGAGGTCGGCCTTGGAGTCTTCCTTGACTTCGATGTCGCCGGCGGTTGGGCCCTGGGAGGACCCGTCGGAGACATCCACGCTTGCTGCCGGTTCGGCGGCGAACGCTGGGGCCGTCACGGTAGCGGTGGTGACCGCCACGGCGGCGAGTGCGCTGAGCGTGCGCTTCATAACTTCACGTCCTTAAGTCCTGCTGTGGCTCGCTTCCGCCGGCGTCAGCGGCAGGAAGCTTGTGAGCGATAGGGCACGGCCATACAGCCGTTATGCGCCTTGAAGCCTGCGACACGCCGGCGCGGGTGCGGCCGCGTGCTGAGGCTCTGTGGCAACGAGATACAAACTATCCCGAGCTATCACCCTGCGCAACGTCTAAAAATGCAGGTAAATACAGGGATTGTTCGAAAAACTATCGAACAGCCCAGCGTGTTACATGTGTGAAAGAAGTGAAAATTGTTACAGGGGTAAAGTAGAGGTTTAAAGAATGGGGGTAGGGGTTGGGGGGTGTGAAAAGAGTTGTTCCCCGGCCGAAGGCTCGGTCGGGGAACGGTGGGCCACGAGGGCTATGTCAGCGAACGTGATTCGCTGCGATCCCGTGCGGTCAGCGGTCCCGTCTTGTCGCTGCGATTGACCGCAGCCGCCAGTGCGGCGGCCAGAAGCGGCACGATAAGCACGGCGAGGAATTGCCACCAATCCGGGGTGAAGTAGTCCTGCGGGCGCAGACCATAAGGTGGCGTCGAGAAAACGAATCCAGAACTATCGGCAAAGAAGTACGTGCCGAGATGACCGGCAATCACGCCGAAAAACATGCTTACGGTGGCCAGCATCCAGGTCTGCCACGCCGCTACCTTGGCCATCAGTGAAGGGTGGGCGCCGATGGATTGCAGCACGGTGCTTTCCTGGCGCATGCTGCTCGCTGCGTTGGCAATGATGAGCGTCAGCACGATGAGGCAGACGATCCCCATTCCGAGGCCTAGGTAGTAGCGGAAACTTTCGGGAGTAGAGACTGCGAAGCTTAGCGAGTATTGCGACTGCGAAGCGCTCGCTGTCAGGTCTCGCAGCTCTTCGCGCTCTGACTCGCTCGGTGGTTCGTCGAACGCGAGGGCTTGGCCCACGTAGAAGGGCTCCATGTTCAGCTTCTCTGCTGCCTGCTGGCTAATCAAGACCACATCGCGGGCCGCGGTAGGCAGTGCCTCCACAACCGGCAGATCCGCGTCCTGCGTTCCGCTCGGTTCTGGGCTGTCAATGCGGTTGTAGGTTTTTACGGTCGCCGTGCCGCGCGTGTTATTGCCGACGTGGCTGCTGTGGGGGAGCACGATGCCGCCGACATCCAACGTCTGTGCCGCCGCGCGGCGATCTTCCTCCGAGTCGAATTGCCAGAGCTCAAGCTGGGAAGAATCGGTTTGAACCATCCTGCTTTGATAGATCAACGGATTATAAGGAAATGACGTCATCAACTCGTGCGCACACTCCTGGCGAGCCTCTTCGGAATCATCGGTGCGCCGCCCCTGATTATCCACGAACACAGCCCTCTCAACCGGCTTGCTGAAATCGACCTGCTCGCACTGGTAATCAAATTCGGTGGTGAGCTCGTAAAAAGTGTCATCCTCCGGAAGGCTGAAAGACGTCGTCCACGAGGGGAAAGCATAGAAGGGATAGGAGCGGGCGGTGGTGGTCTGCTGGATTGCCTCTATCGCCGCGCGTTCTTCTGGCGTAGAAACCTGCGCTGGTTGGTCAAAGGTCGTCTCCTCGATCAGCGCAGAAGTAGGTGGCATGACGAGTTTTTCTTCGGCAGTGGACTTTGCGCTATCCGTCATGATGCCCACGCCAAACAGGGAGGCGACGAAGGCAACTGAGACGAGAGCGATGGACGTCGGCAAGGCGTGCATGCTGCGCCGGGTCAGGCCGCGTCCAGCCAGACGCAACGCGAGGGGGCCGCGACGAGATAGCAGGGAACATAGGAAGACCAAAGCGGGGGCAGACGCGGCGACCGCGATGACTCCGAAGAGAGCTAGCACCGTGGGGATATACCCGCCCCATGGGCTGAAGCTGAAGAGCACGAGCAGAAGCAAGAATGCTGGGCCGATGGCCATCCACCGCCTGAAGCGCAGGAGGCGGTCGGGGGCGGCGCCTTGAATTGCTGTGGACAGGGCGCCACGTTGCGCCAACCACGCGGGAACGATGGAGACAATGACACAGCCTGCCACCGCCACGAGCCACGCGAGAGCAATCGCTAGGAAGGGCGGGCGTGCAGCAAAGTCCGGATAGCGGGCTGTCCACCATACCCACGAGACCGTTAGGCCAACGATTGCACCGATGGTGGCGCCGATTAGTCCCATCAGCAGGCCATAGGCCATCACTGCGAACATGATGTGGCGTGGTAATGCACCCTGGCTCGACATCAGCGCGTACAGGCGCGTATTGCGTCCGGTAGCCAGCGTGAAGACGGGCGCGAGAAGGAAAAGGATGAGCAATCCGGCGATGGCGTAGAGGCCGAAGAAGAAGAGCACGAAAAGAATGCTGCTCAGGATTCCGCCAAAGGAATCCGACTCAGAATCGGGTCGGTCCGTATCTCGCAGCTCCGGTGCCCAGATTTCCAGCCCGGCCTCATGGGCGCGGTCGGCATCCTCTTTGGTCAGCGTTGTATCACCCACGATGACCCAGGAGGTGTTTATCTGAAAGGACGGGTCGCTGAGAGCGTCATTGAGGGTGGGGGAGGTGACAAAGTCATAGTTTTCGGGAGCAATAGCCGCGACCGTGACTTGGTGGTCGCCGCTCAGAGCACTGGTGCGCACGGTGATGACGTCTCCAACGGAGGCGTCGAGCTTGTGTGCGGTAGAGCGCGATAGAACTGCCTGGTTGGGGCCAAGATTGAACTTATCGACGGCCTCCTGTGCGGGCTCCGGCGGATTCTCTGCGTCGAACTGATCTACCCAGGAGCTGGCTGACTTCCCATTATGGATTAGTGACGTGCTAGAAAAAGCGGTGACCGGGCTGACGCTGAGGCCTCCAGGAAGCACGTCGGCAGCCAGACCTGGCACGTCTTCATAACTAATCTCCGGGTGCTCGGCGCTGATCTGCAGGGTTCGCTCGGGTGAGCTCAAGGCCGCGGAGAGCCGACCAGAGGAATTATCAAAGAGTGCCATTCCGATGACAAGGGCCACCGGTAACGCAATGAGCATCACGGCAGCCAAAGTGCGCCATGGATGAAGCTTGAGATCGCGCCTCGTCGGGCGGGTGGCGGCATTAATGCCGGACATACTAACGTACCTCCTCGCCGGTGAGGCGCCCGTCGCGAACCATGACAACACGGTCAGCCCAGCCGGCGAAACGCGGCTCGTGAGTGACCAGTATGCCTGAGGCGCCGGCGTCGATACGTGCGCGCAAAACCTTCATGATCTCCTCACCCGTTGAGGTATCCAAGGCACCGGTAGGCTCATCCGCCAAAAGCACCTTGCGCGGTCCAATGAGCGCGCGGGCAATCGCCACGCGCTGGGCTTGGCCACCGGAGATTTCTTCCGGGAAGCGGTCGATGGTGCCGTCGAGACCGACCTCACTGAGCGCTTCCTCTGCAGCTTCACGGCATTGCGCAGGCGAGAGCCCGTCCAGCTCAAGGGGGAGGGACACGTTCTCGCCCACGGTGAGGGAAGACACCAGGTTGAAGTGCTGAAACACGAGCCCCAAGTGGCGGCGGCGGGCGATGGCGGCCTTGGCTTTGGAGAGCTGGGATGCATCGGCACCGTCGAGAAGCACGGGTCCCGACGTCGGTGGCTGTAACAGCCCCGCGACGTTGAGCAGCGTGGACTTGCCGGAACCAGAAGGGCCCATGACCGCGACGAGTTCACCCGGTTTCAGCTGCAGGTTGACGGAATCCAGGGCGGTGACCTGGCGGGCGCCACTACCGAAGACGCAGGTGATGTTCTCGAGTTCGAGCGGGAAAGGCATGTGCTGGGACGTGGGGATAGAGTCGGGGGTCATCGCGGGGCCTCCTCGGTGGCGGTTGGGTTGGCTAGGGATTCCACGCGGTCGAGCCAGCGTGAGAGAGATTCCAGGTCGAAGATTTGGCGCTCAACAGCCAAGCGCTGGGCGCTGCGCTCTGCGGGCAGTTCCGAGGCTTGGCGGTTGAGCTCACGCAGCTGGCGGACGGTGGCAAAGCGCTGGGCGTCGAGCACGGCAATGACGTCGACGTCGGAGCGTCGCGCTGCAAGCGACACTTTGAGCACGAGTTCATCGCGCTCGATGGCGTCGTTGTGCAGGGTGGACATCCACCACTGTGAGAGCTCTTCGCGGCCAATTGGGGTTATGGCATAGCTGGTGGCGCGGCGCCCGGTGGGGCCGGTGAGCTTACCGTCGGTGGCGATAAGGCCATCGCGTTCCAAGCGGCTTAAGGTCTGGGCAACTTGACCCATGTTGAGCGGCCAGAGGTTGTCGAAGGTCTCGGCAAAGCGCGTTTTTATGTGGCTAGCTGTGGCGGGTTCTTCACTCAGCAGAGCAAGCACGGAGTGTTTGACGGACATGGTCACCTCCTGCGCGGAGGAAAGAGGGAGAATACGATCGGTACATACCCGGTAAGTTACCGGGTAACGTTTGGGGTGGTCAAGAGTTTTTGGGAAAGGAATCTTTCAGTACCCCCGCCCGCTTGTCCGGTGTGGAGTAGGTGGTGGAGCGTGCTCGAAGGCAAGGGTGGGGTGGTTGAGATGTAAAAAGCGGCACAGAGCAAAAGTGCTCTATGCCGCCTAAAAGTTGTTGGAAGGTTAGGTTGGGTAGGGCTTAAGAAATGTTGACGCCGCGCTCTGCAAGCCACGGAATCGGGTCCACAGCGCCCTCACCGGTGGGGTGAATTTCAAAGTGCAGGTGGGAGCCGGTGGAGAAGCCCAAAGAGCCCATGCCGGCGATCTTCTGGCCGGCGTGGACGCGCTCGCCCACAGCGACGTCGAGGGTCTGCATGTGTCCGTAGACGCTCATGGAGCCGTCATCGTGCTTGATGCGGATCCACTGGCCGTAGCCGGAAGCCGGGCCGGAATCGATGACGGTGCCGTCCATAACGGAGAGGATTGGGGTGCCTACGGCATTGGCAATGTCGATGCCGGAGTGGAAGGAGCCCCAGCGGGGGCCGAAGCCAGAGGTGAAAGTACCTTCTGCCGGGCGAGCAACGGACGGTGCACGGTTGGCTTCGTCAGCAGCTGCGCGCGCATCGGCGGCCTGAATGGCCTTGTCGAGCTGGGTAGCCAGGTCAGCGACCGGCTTGGTTTCAGCGATGGAGAGGATCTGTGGTGCGGCATCCTCAACGGCGGCCTGTGCGTCCTTGAGCGGATCGGTATCTGCCTGCAAGGTGTAGTCGATGGACTGTGCCTTGGTCTCACCAGTGCCAGCGGATTGAATGGTGCCGGCTGCGGCGCCGCCAACACCTGCGGTGGATACGGCGCCTGCGGCGACGGTCATTACCGCCAAGCGCCCTTTCGTGGTCTGCGAGGTGGTGATCTTGCGGTGGCGACCTGCGCTTCGCTGAGTCTTGCTTCGCATGAACTCTACTTCCGTCCTAATTCACTATCGTCCAGCCAGAACAATCGTTACATCTAAACCTGGTTGGTTATCCGATTGTGACCTTCCTGTTACCAACGAGATGTAACAGTAGCGTCTCGGCGAGAGCGGAGCAACCCGGATTGCGGTTTTCTTCTTGATACGTCGAAAGATTTGCTTGTTTTGATGCGGTAGCTGATTCCTGTGAATGAAGTGAATCCCTGGCGGTGCTTTCGATCTCCGGTAGCGATGTGCGCGTGGGTAGTTCTCATGGGCGGATGCAGCTAAGGATATAGCTGATAAAGAGTATCCGTTCGGGGGTGTGCGCGACCTTTTAAATCAGACCTCGTCGCGCCACCCCCGGTGGGGGAGGTGCCCGTGGCAAAGTGGACGCCGATGAATAAGAACACGAGTCCCCAGTCTAGGTCGTCTGCCCGTCCACGCGCGCACGTGCGTGGACGCGGTGATGGTGCTGAGCACTCTGAGCGCGGGCACCGGCGGGATCGCCGGGATCCTGCGCAGCGTATTAAAGGAATCGAGTCAGACAAGGCACGTGCCCGCCGCGCACAGGCCCCAACAACACTGCGCGGGCGCATCCGTCGCATGCTCATCGTCGTCGGTGTTCCGCACCTCGTTGTTGTCCTCGGCATCCTGGTGGTCGCCATCGCAGCACTTCTTCTCACCAGCTCCCCGTCGGCGTGGCTGAACACCATCGTCGGGGAGGCTTGGATGGTGTTCAACCTTGCGCCTATCCGCGCTGGTGGAATTGATGTGGGCTTCGTTCCAGCCCTACCTGCACTGCTCTTGGCCTGGTTGGTGGGTCGCCGTGTGCGCGCGGCGGTGAAGGATAGGGTGAGCATCAACGACCTGCTTGTCTTGAGCGCCTGCGTGCTGGTGGTGCCACTCGTCCTGACTTTCATTGCGTGGTTGATGTTGTGGGATGCCGGGAAAGTCTATGATGTTTCTCCTCCGGAGCTCTATCGCGTTCTTCCCCGCATGCTTCTGCTTCATGCGGTTGCCCTAATTGGTGGCATGGGGCCTCGCTTGTGGAAGGCCTTGGCCAAGCGCAGCGGCATTCCGCGCGTGTTCGTCGACGCCGCCCGCATCGGCCTGAGCTACCTCGGATACCTGGTTGCGGCTGGGCTCGTCCTCGTGGTGGTTCTGTGGGGATTCGGTTGGTCGCGCCAGGCCGAGATGCTTGCCAGCTATCCGGTGCTCAATGCGCTGGGAACAATCGGCCTGTTTCTAGTAAGCATTGTGTACCTGCCCAACGCCGCGGTGGCAGCCGGCGCAGTGCTGAGCGGCTCGGAGATGCACATTGGTGAGGGAACCAGTGTGAGCCTCTTTAGCGGCCATGTAGTTCCGCTTCCTCCGCTACCTTTGGCCGCCGCGGTTCCGCCTTCCATTAGCCCTTGGTTCGCGGTGTTGTTGGTGGTCCCAGCAATCGCAGCCGTGGCGGCATTTGCTCGTCGCCGCGCCCTGGTGTCTTTCCAGGTCGTGCTCGTTGCAACCATCACGGTGGCAGTGACCGCCCTCGTGGCAATCTACGGTGTTTCCGGAACGTTGGGAGTGTATGGATACACAGGCCCTGAGGTCTGGACCGCAGTGGGCTTGAGCTCCCTGTGGTGCCTCGTCGTGGGATGTGCTTTTGCCGCCGCACAGGCAGTGACGGCGTGGCGTGCGCGCCGCGCCACCGCCCCGGTTACTGAGCCGGAAGCTTCGGCTGCAGCTGAGGACGTTGAGGAGGTCACTGAGGACTCCACCAGCGCCGCTCAGGAAGAGCACGAGCAGGAACAGGCAGCGCTTGACGACGACATCGGTGTCGATACCGACACCGATACCGACATAGACGCCGACACCGAGGACGAGGCTGATGTCGAGGCGAAGACTGACACGGAGGAAGCCGATCCCGAAGTAGAGGCTGACGCTGAGACGGAGGCTGTGCCTGAGGCTGATGTGAGTGATGCAGAAATCGTGGAAACGGGCGATGTTGACGTCGACACCCAAGCTGAAGTCGAGGACGAAGCAGTAGCGGATGAAGACGGCGATGCGGAGCGCGCTCCAGAAACAGAGGAGAGCGAAGAGCCTGAAGGTTCCGTTAAAGAGTGAAAATTCCCCGGTTCGCAGCGGTAGCGGCTAGGCTGTAGCGCGTGACTACACCGCATCAGCCCGCTGCTACTGCCCGCCTCAACGTCGTGGTTCTGGTTTCTGGAACCGGCTCTTTATTGCAGGCCATCTTGGATGGCCAGGATGAGCACTACAGCGTCGTGAAAGTCATCGCGGACGTGCCTTGCCAAGGCATTGAGCGCGCGCAGGCGGCGGGAATTGCCACCGAGGTCGTAGAGATGGGTGCTGACCGCACCGATTGGAATAAGCGTCTGGTTGCCGCAGTGGATACTGCGCAACCAGACGTTGTTGTTTCCGCAGGTTTTATGAAGATCCTGGGTAAGGATTTTCTGGATCGCTTCGAAGGTCGCACCATCAATACTCACCCTGCGCTCTTGCCTGCCTTCAAAGGCGCGCATGGCGTGCGCGATGCGCTGGCTTATGGCGCCAAAGTCACAGGCTCGACTGTCCATTTCGTTGATGCTGGTGTCGATACCGGCTCCATCATTGCCCAGGAACCCGTCCGGGTCCTGCCAGAGGATGATGAAGCCAGTTTGCACGAGCGCATCAAAGTGGTCGAAAGAGAACTTATCGTCGATGTTCTCCGCGCGATGCGCGTGGAGGGCGAGACGCTCAGCATTCAGCTCTAACTATCTCATTACCGCAAGGAAGGCTTAAGTCCCCGTACCATGAGCGAAGATCCTAAGAACATCAAGCGCGCGCTAATTAGCGTTTATGACAAGACCGGTCTGGAAGACCTTGCCCGGGCACTTGATAACGCTGGCGTGGAGATCGTTTCCACCGGTTCCACCGCGAAGAAGATCGCGGACTTGGGCATTGATGTCACGCCCGTCGAGAAGCTCACCGGCTTCCCGGAGTGCCTCGAAGGCCGCGTAAAGACCCTGCACCCGCGCGTGCATGCAGGAATCCTCGCGGATACCCGCAAGGAGGACCACCTGAAGCAATTGGAGGAGCTGGAGGTAGAGCCCTTCCAGCTCGTCGTAGTCAACCTGTACCCCTTCCGCGAGACTGTGGCTTCCGGCGCGGACTTTGATGGCTGCGTGGAGCAGATCGATATCGGTGGTCCATCCATGGTGCGCGCTGCCGCGAAGAATCATCCGTCCGTCGCAGTCGTCGTGGATCCAGCCCGCTACGGTGATGTGGCTGACGCTGTGGCCAACGGTGGCTTCACCTTGGAAGAGCGTCGCGGCCTCGCCCGCGATGCCTTCCTGCACACCGCTGATTACGACGCCGCGGTGTCCGCATGGTTCGTCGATCAGCTCAGCGACGGTGACGTGACCACTCCGCTGCGCTACGGCGAGAATTCCCACCAGTCCGCGACCGTGACCCGCATCGGTACCACTGGTTTGGCCAATGCGAAGCAGTTCAACGGCAAGGAGATGAGCTACAACAACTACCAGGATGCTGACGCCGCCTGGCGCGCTGCCTGGGATCATGAGCGCCCGTGCGTGGCCATCATCAAGCACGCCAACCCGTGCGGCATCGCGGTGTCTGAGGAGTCCATCGCGGCTGCCCACCGCGCAGCACACGCCTGCGATCCAATGTCTGCCTTCGGCGGAGTCATCGCGGTGAACCGCGAGGTCACCGTCGAGATGGCCGAGCAGGTCAAGGAGATCTTCACTGAGGTCATTGTGGCTCCGTCTTACGAGGAGGGCGCCATCGAAGTTCTCAAAGCCAAGAAGAACCTGCGCGTGCTGCAGGCAGAGCATGAAGCGCCCAAGGAGGAAGTTAAGTACATCTCCGGTGGCATGCTCACCCAAGAGCCGGATACCTACCAGGCAGAGGGCGATAACCCGGCCAATTGGACGCTGGCTGCGGGTGAGGCGTTGAACGAGTCCGACTTGGCGCAGCTCGAATTCGCTTGGCGTTCCGTGCGCGCGGTGAAGTCCAACGCCATCCTGCTGGCCAAGGACAACGCCACCGTGGGTGTCGGTATGGGCCAGGTCAACCGCGTCGATTCCGCCAAGCTCGCGGTGGAGCGTGCTAACACGCTGGCCGACGGCGCCAACCGCGCCGAAGGTTCCTTTGCTGCTTCCGATGCTTTCTTCCCGTTTGCCGATGGCCTGGAGGTTCTCCTTGAAGCCGGCGTGAAGGCCGTGGTGCAGCCAGGTGGTTCCATCCGCGATGAGGAAGTCATCGAGGCCGCTAAGAAGGCAGGGGTGACCATGTACTTCACGGGAACCCGCCACTTCTTCCACTAAATCCTGGATAGCCCGCTGCCGTAGGCAGCGCGCAGCCGTCTCTCTTCGCCGTTGCTGTTTCGCCGCGCGGGGAAGGAGGCGGCTTTCGTATATATGGCAGCTTTCCCTAGAGGGCAGTAACTGCCCTAAACGACGAAGTTATGCGCCGCCACTGCAGTCAGAGGCTATAACTTTGGCAACTAGGGCAGCTTTGGCGCTACCGCGCGAGGGGCCGTCGGGTGTGCGCTACTGCGCGTGGAGGGAAGCCACCGCGAAGCCAGTGTTGTCCGCAGGATTGCCGTTGGCGTCCTTATACGTAAAAGTAAAGCGCAGGGCTTGGTGGTCTGCGATGTTGATGGGCATCTCGAGAGCCTCCTCTGCCGGGACCTCGAAGGAAGCCAGCTCAGCACCGTCAGCTCCGTTGACGGTAACGGTGGCGCTGGCAACATCAGTATTCTCCCGGTCATCGCTGAAACCAAAGACCGCGTTGAGTTGGCTATGGCTTTCGGCCAGCTGCACATCAGCGATGTTAGTGCTGCCGGAGCGCGAGACATAGGAATCCGGGAAGAAGGTGCGGGCAATGACCACGCCGTCAGCCTCCAGGTCAGTATCGATACGGCCGCTGGTGGCAAGAGGAGTTCCCGGAAGCGTAGCTGTTGAGGTCGGTTCGGAGGATGCAGCGGTGTGGCTTGAGCCGGACGACTCGCGTCCCCAGATAAACCATGCACCGACGCCGAGAATGACCGCGAGGATGACGAGCAGAGCAATCAGCGCGGCGATGGCACCGCTGAAACGACCTGTGCCCTTCGGCGGTTGTGGAGCGGTGTACGTGGTGGGTTGAGGTGGACTCGGCGGAGTTGGAGCGCTCCCGCCGAAAGGCTGTGAGCTGGGGCTAGCAGATTGCCCACCAAACGGCGGAGTGTTGCCGAACCCGCTCGGAGAACCGCCCGGGCCGGACTGGTGTGGGCCGTTAGCACCGCCGGGGGCGCCGGGGTGGCCAAACCCCGGAGCGGGTGAACCGAAGCCGGAGGAACCGGAATTGCGTGGCGGAGTGCCCGAAGGGCCGGTAGGAAACGTCATGGCTGGGAGAATAACAACCTTTCCGTGCACAGGGGAGATAGAGCTTTGAGATACCTCTAATAATCTAAACCCTCCACCGCTGTCCGCGCGGGCAGAGATGCAAACTCGTGGGAATACTCCCCATCAGAATCAGAAAAGTCGTGGAAACACGGCGTCGTGAATGAAGCACGATGCACGAACCTCACCGCAATCGTGGTAGCTGTGCAAAGATAAGAAAGATAGAAAACGCCTATACGGCATAACCAGAACGTCTAGATCTACGGAGGCTTCGGTGACTGACTCAGATCGCAACCATGGATTCGGCGCACAGTACCCGCAGGGAAATAGCGGCCAGCCGCAGCCTTCCCGTAAAGATACCCACCCGGAAACCGCGGACTTTGAAGCGCCGCTAACGCAACAGCGTCCCCTGCCGCCCCAGAGCTACCCGCAGAACACGGGAAACAATCAGAGTTATGCGCACTCCGGCGAGCGCAATTACTCGAACCCTTTTGCCGCCTCCGGTGCATCAGGCCAGTACGGCCAGCAACAGCAGTTCCAGACGCAGCACTTCGCGTCCCAGCAGGTGCCGCAGGACGGTAGCGGACAGTATGACCAGCAGCCAGCAGGGTACCCCGCTGGCTATTCTCAGGAGAGCAGCGGACGTGGCAGCTCCTCCAACTCCGGCAAGTTTGTGCTTATCGCCGTGCTGATCCTGGCGGTCGTCCTCGTTATGGCCGCGCTGGCCTACATTTTTTTCTTCAAACATGCCGACTCACATTCTCAAGCCGGCTCGCCCCTGACCACCGCGCAACTCACCGAGCAGAATGAGAGTGCACAGGAAGACGCAGAGAGCGCGGGGAGCGAGGAGAACTCTGAAGAAACGACAGAACAGACCACGACGACCTCGCAGTCTCACAAGCGCCCCGAGTACCCGGACTTGCCGGAGGGGGCGATTCCGGCGAACGACGCCGCGCGCAACAACGAACCGGGTGGCAACTTCAACAGTGTCTACCGTGGAACAGTGGTAACGACGGAATCCTTCGCCAACGTTGTGCGCGATGAGTACGTCAAGCACTACGTGGAAACCCACGAGTTTGATGCCACCATTAAGGCCTACAGCCCAGTCACCGAGATCACCTACACCATGGATTGTTCCGACAACGGTGAATTTGTCACCTGTACCGGCGGCAACAACGCGGTTGTGCTCATCCTCTAATGCTCAGGCGGTCAACAATGAAACAGGTAGCAATGCGACGTCACAGCCCCGCACAGCTGCGGCGCCGGATGGCAGTACTAGCAGCGCTGGTGGGGATTGCGGGGGCGTCGCTAAGCGCCTGCACCATTGGTGATGTCTCCACACCTGAGACCAGCACTCCGGCGAGCAGCCCACAGCCCACGCTGCCTGATTCCGGGGCAGAGGTATCTGATGGACCCGCCGCTGATTCAGCCCTCGACAAGGAACCAACCGTGATTAATGCTACCGACCTTCAGGAAGCTGTCGACGCCATCGCTGCAGACAACCCCGGTACCGGGATCGCGGTGGCCGGCTCAGGAACCGTCGCAGCGGCTGGCAACACCGGCCCGCTGCCTGCGTGGTCCACCGTGAAAGTCCCGTTGGCCATCGCCGCCGAACGCGCTGGGGTGGCGGATCCCGATACCGTATCCCGGGCGATCACCTATTCCGATAACGCCGCGGCCGATTCTCTCTGGGAGGCCCTCGGCGGGGGAGAACAAGCCGCACAAGCCACCCAGGCCATCATTGGCACAACTGAGGTCCCCGCTACGCCACCGCGCCCCGGTTTTAGCGCCTTCGGCCAAACACAGTGGTCGGTGTCTGAGCAAGCAGAATTCATCGCCGCGCTGGGGTGCCACGAAGGCGCGGATCCGATCCTTGCAGCCATGGGACAGCCGGATCCCGCGCAGAACTATGGTCTTCGGGCTTTAGAAGGCGCGGTGATGAAAGGCGGCTGGGGGCCGGCCGAGGAGGGCTCCTATGAAGCCCGCCAGATGGGATTAATCACCCTAGGCGGGCACACGGTGGCGGTGGCGATCTATGCCGCAGCGCCTTCCGGCGATTACGGCGAAGCGCAGCAGATGCTGAGCCGTGTGGTCAAACAACTGGCCACCGCAGAGGTCGACTGGCCCGATGCGCGATGCCAGCAGGGCGCTGTTTAAGAAGCACGAGCGATGTAAAGGCGCTAGCGCGGCCAATAGTCCTCGAATTCGCCGGCCTCGCCGTCGATGTCATAGTCCGTGCCGCGAATGTTCAGCACGGAGCCGGTGTCGTCCCCGCTGGTTGGATCAAGAATCGTGGCGCTGAAGGAGTCACCTTCACCGCGCGCCGGGCCAAAGGCAGCGCCGCTGGACCAGACACCGCGGTAGAAGAGAGAGTCCTGTTTCTCACAGATCACGATGTGTGAATCGGGATCGGTGCCATGGGCGGCGAAGATCATATCCTCACCCTGTTGGCAGCGTGCCTCAGGGTAATCGGACCATCCGGCAGCAGTGAGCCCCTCTGGGACGTCGGCAGCCCCGGCACTCACTGATGTTCCTGGAGCCTGCTCGCTCGGTGCTTCTGCTTCGTCTGCTTCTCCATCTTCCTGTGTAGCAGTCTCCTCCGGGGCGGCAGCCTCCTCCTGAGGGGCTGTCTGCTCCGAGGTGTCGCTGGTGTTGGGCGTTTGTTGGCTGGTGGAGCGGACGTCGTACCAGATTACGAGGCCTGCAATCACCAGCGCAATAAGAATTGCGATCGCGCAGATGATCGGAACGAGGTTGCGCTGCTCCGATTGGGGCTGGTGAGACTGGCCCGACACCGGCGTAGGGGTCTTATGCTCGTGATGGTTAGTGCCAAATCCTGGGGTCGTCATAGGGTCCTTGGAAAACGGTAGAGAACAACACGTAGCATAACCGGCCTTGCAGCACTGGACGGAACCGCGCTTAAGTACCCTCCATTTGGGGGCGATGGGACATGGCAACATCATGCTGCCCAGTGCATATGGTCCAATGGGGCAGTGACTAATTCCTACTTCGTGCAATGGCTGACCCAGCAGAAGCGCTACACCAACGTGTACCTGCTGGGTGAAGGCGGCATGGGGCAGGTCTTTCATGCCACGGATCCGGACCTTTCCCGTGAACTCGCCGTCAAGGTGCTGCTGGATGATGTCCGTGATGAAGCCTCCCGCGCCCGTTTCCATAATGAAATGAAGGCACTCACCAAGATCGGCAGCCACCCAGGGGTAGTTCAGTTTTATTCCAAGGAGTCCACCCCGCGCGGAGATGACGTGATGGTTATGGCCTTCATAGACGGCAAAACCTTGGGGCATGCTATCCGTGAGCGGGCCCACCAAGGCCGGGGATTTAGCGTGGCTGAGGTTGTGTATTACCTCAAACCAATTGCCTCGGCGCTGGATTATATGCACCATGAGTTGCATCCCGGGTGGGTGCATCGGGACATCAAGCCCGCTAATATTCTGCTGCGCAAGAACCCCGGCAGCTTGCCGCCGGCTGTGCTGAGTGACTTCGGAATCAGCATTGAGGAGGGCCAATCGCGCCTGACCAAAATCGGTCACATTGTGGGTACTGAGAAGTACTTGGCCCCGGAGAACAATGGCAATGCTTATGGCGATGATGATATGTCGGCGCGCGCGGATGACTACTCCTTGGCGCTCATCGCCTTCGAGATGCTCACTCTTCATCACCTCAAGGACACGATGCCGCGCAGCGAGTGGGAAGGGCAGCGGCGCATCCCGGATCTGTCTAGTGATGCCTTCGCCGAACTCCTGGCAGGGGACACAAGCCGAGTGGTGTCGGAAGTGCAGACCGTACTGAACAAAGCGCTCAACAGCGTGCCCATGCAGCGCTATGCGCGGGCCAAGGACTTCATTGCCGCGCTTGGCGACGTCTCCCAGACCCGCCCCGCCCAGCGTGCGGCGGCCCCCGCCGCCGATGCTCCGCGTATCGCGCCCACGCCGCAGCCTTCGCCACGGCCGGAGCAGCCGCGAAATGCCGGAAGCGCCGGTCAGCCGAGCCAGTTTGGCCAGCATCCTCAACCCTCCCAACGCTGGCCGGAACCCTCCGCGTCCTTCGGGTCCGTGGAGCGAGCAAGGCCTACTGGCTTCGTCTCGCCTTCGAACCCGATCGCCTCCTCGGGGACTGTCTCACCCTCCGCACCGGTTACGCCGGCGATGCCAGGGTCCACCGTACAACGCCGTTCCACGTCGCAGCGAGCAAACCACAAGCCGCCTGCGAAGGATAATTCAAACGCCCTCATCATTACGGTGACCGTCGTTGTCATCATCCTCATCTTCGTGGTGACGTGGGCTATCGTGGCCTAGCGCTAGCGGGGTGGGACAGTAACTTTGCGAGCGGAACCAAAGTGAGAGCCGCTACACTGAAAGACATTGTTTGAAGGCGCCTCGCCGAGATGAATGGCGATGTGCGCACGTTTCCCAGCCCTACGGAGGTGTCTATGAGCCCGCAACAGCCACTCCCACAGCAGAACGCTCCTCAGGGGCCGCGGCTGCGTATTGATGATTTGATCGGCGGCGTGATGGTCATGTCCCCGGGCCAAGAAGTCATTGTCGGCCGCGCCGGTGACTTCCGGGTAGGCGAGGAGGACCTCAGCCTGCACCGCCAGCTGTTTCAGCTGTGGTACGGCGGACAGGGCTGGATGATTTGCAACGTGGGCAGCCATATCCCATTGCGCATCGAGCTGCGCGGTGTCACGGGGTTTTCGCGCATCGACTTGGGCCCTCGCTCAGTAGCGGCTGTACCACCGGGGCCGTCGCGGATTACCTTTGAGACCCCCGAATGCCCCTACGAGTTGTATATCGACGTGGAAAACAGCAACTACTCGCGGCGCACAAAACGCGAGCAGGATGTCGATGAGGAGCGCACGCGCACCCGCCACGTTCCCAATGATGAACAAGAAGAGCTGCTGCGCCTGCTAGCCAGCTACCTCAAGAAGCCGGGCTCGACCGATGCTGATATCCCTTCGGTCCGCGAGATCGCCGAGGAGTTGGGGTGGACGGAAAAGAAGACGAATCACAAGATGGACCGCCTTGTGGATAACCTCCGAGCAGACGGTGAAAAGGCATATAAGCCCTATAAGACTTTCCTAGCGCACTATGCCATCCGGCACGGCCGCTAGGCCATACGCTATGGCCGTTAGCGAGACGACTTCTTCCGGTCGGCCGCGGCAGCGGCAGCGGAGGAAATAGAGTCGTTGCGGTTCTTGAGAAGCTCCAACGTGGTCGCTTCGGCGTTCTCAGGCGGGGTGGCGCCGAGGACTGCGAGGGCGGCGTCGGCAAGCATGGCAGACTGCTCCGGCACGCGCTGCGAAGCATCAAATGGCGCGTTGCCATCGTTGGGGCGCATTTCGATGACCGAAAGCGCGATGTGGAAGGGGAGCTCGAGGCGCGGATCATCCTCGCCCACAATCCCCGCTGCGGCAGTGCGGAAGTGTTCCTTCAATCGGTCGCGCTGCTCGTGATATTCGCCGAACTCCGGGGAGTTCGCCACCGGCAGTTGATACAGACGGCCTACATTCCACGCCGAGGTCAACAGCAGGCGGGACTCTGCGGCCACTAGTGACCATAATCGTTGTGCCGGTGCAGCGTCTGAGGCTGCGAGCTCATCCGCGAGTTCGAGCGAAGGCTCGATGGTGGAATTGAGCAGAGTGAGGAAGATATCCGTCTTCGAAGGAAAGTGGTAGTACAGAGAGGCCTGCCGGATGCCGACGGCATCGGCAATCTGGTGCGTGGAGGTTGTCGCGAAGCCCTGGGTGGTGAAGAGCTCGGATGAAGCATCCAGGATTTCCTCGCGCGCGGTGTTTCCCCGGCGGCGCGGACTATTCTTCCGTGGCCTGCCAACGCTCCCTGCCATGAGGCGGACTCCCTTCGATAAAATTCATGTAATAACTGACGACAAGTTAGTAATCCTACACCCCGCCGCGAACGACGATCGTCACAGCTTAGTCTTCACTACAGCTAACCACACTACCGTGCCTAGTCACGATGGATTCGATAGCAGCAGAGACAGTGCGGCACGCCGAACCGTAGGCGGTGCGGTCCAAAGGCGGCAAATCAGCCAGCACAACGCTGTGCTGATCGACGCCCTCATACCACCGGCCCAACTCTAGGGCGATGCCCGTGCCCCAAGCTAGGCTCAGGCCCTCCGCTTCAGCGGAGGTAAGAAGTTCACGCTCGACGCCGATGGCAAGGCGGTCTGGGGTGGGGCGGGGCGCAGGTGCTGCCCAGCGGGCGATGGCAGACACCGGTGCGAGCAAGGAGAGGCGAATGGACACGTCGGCAGAGCGGTCGGGGAGACCGTCGACGAGTTTCAGCGGTGCCGGCCGCTGCGACACTGCCGCGGCGTAGAGTTCCTCCTCGCCGCCCGCGCCAAGGGGGAGGCCGGCATCCGCATGCGCCGATGCTAGGTCTTGCACCGCGCCACAGGGGAGGCCGGCTTCAGTGATGATCTGCTCCAGCTGGTCGTCCTTGCCCAGCCACGTAATGGGGAGCGAGGGGAGAAGATCGCCGCGGGCAGCGGCGCCGGTGAGCCGCACAGGGCTCGCCAGACCGGGAGAACGGACAATATCGGTGACCACGCGAGAAAACCAGGCAGCGAGCTCAACTCCATCTCCGCGGTGGGCCGTGGCGTTGCGCAGCAGGTCCTGCGCCTCCTCCAGCAGGCCACGGGCATGGGCAGGGGCATGACAATGGGTGGCGAGTTCACTGAGATCGGTGAGAGATTCGTGCAGTGGCATAAGGTCCTTATTTCCCTTTCCATCAGGGGCGTTCTAGCCCTTCAATCTATCACTCTGTCCGCTCGCACTGAACATGGCAGGGTGGATACGGGCGCACAAGGTTGCTGGTAGGAAAACGAAAGCCGCCGCCTACTTTCCCCTTTTAACAGGGGAGGTAGGCGGCGGCTAAAAGCTCTTTTGTCCTGTCCTAGTGTGTCACGAGTACAGCGGCAAAAGTGCGCTGTTGAAACCAGCTAGTGTTTAGCGGGACGTGAACGGCAGGAGAGCCATTTCGCGTGCGTTCTTGACGGCAGTAGCAACCTGACGCTGCTGCTGCGGGGTCAGACCGGTGACGCGACGGGAGCGGATCTTGCCGCGGTCGGAGATGAACAGACGCAGGGTCTTGATCTCCTTGTAGTCAACCTTCTCAATGCCCTCGGCCTTGAGCGGGTTCTTCTTCGGGCGGCGGGTCTGCTCCATACGGAACTTCTTGTGATTATTACGCTTGACAGCCATTGTATGGGTACCCCTTTACCAGCTGGACTTGCGAACGCCCGGCAGCTCACCACGGTGAGCCATGCCGCGCATACGGACACGGGACAGACCGAACTTGCGGAGGTAACCGCGCGGACGTCCATCAGCGGAGTCGCGGTTACGGACGCGGACGCGGGCGGCGTCGCGCGGCTGACGGTTCAGCTCGAACTGCGCCTCGAGGCGCTCTTCGTCCGGGGTGTTCGGGTTCTTGATGATTGCCTTGAGCTCAGCGCGACGCTCCGCGTAGCGGGCGACGATTTCCTTGCGCTGCTCGTTCTTGGCGATCTTTGACTTCTTAGCCATAAATTATCGCTCCTCGCGGAATTCGACGTGCTTGCGGACGATCGGATCGAACTTCTTCAAGGTGATGCGATCCGGGTTGTTGCGCTTGTTCTTACGGGTCACGTAGGTGTAACCGGTGCCCGCAGTGGACTTCAGTTTGATGATTGGACGGATGTCATTACGTGCCATCTTTAGATCTTCTCCCCACGTGCGCGAATCTTAGCCACGACGGACTCGATGCCATCGCGGTCGATGATCTTCATGCCCTTGGTGGAAACGGTCAGGGTGATGGTACGGCCCTCAGAGGGCAGGTAGTACCGACGACGCTGCACGTTGGGGTTCCAACGGCGCGAGGTGCGGCGGTGCGAGTGCGAGACCTGCTTGCCGAATTCCGGCTTGCGGCCCGTTACCTGGCAAATAGCCGACATGGGTCTTCTTTCTCCTAGCCGCCCACATCGAAAGCGACTAACGGAGTACCTATTCCGCGGTGAGGCGCGGCGCTCGAAAAGTGAGGTTGAGCAGGAGGCGTATATCCGTTGAACACCAGTTGATGAGGGCGTAAAACGATTACTTTGACAACAGCAAGGGGAAATCTTACATGCCACGGACTGTAGAACCTAATCACCGCTGAAATATTGGCGGGCTTTGGCGCTTGATATCTGTGTGTAACCGACCGCTGTTCCGTGGTAAAGGTACAGGCGGGGGAGTAGGAGGGGGATTTTCACACCCCACCCTGCGGGCTGCGTCCTGCGGCGATTTCGATTTTAATGCCGCTGGCCTGTAGGATATTTCGAGTTGTCGGCGCGAGCCGCACAATTTTGTAAGTATAGAGACCCAACTCGGGCACGATCCTTTCACGCTCCCAGTTGTCATCGGGCGCCGTCATAGCGACGGCGCGCGATAGTGCGAATAGGGAAGCGTTGCGGAAGGAACCGACCCGTAGTTCAACCCTGAGGGAATCGACATATGAAGAAAGACATCCACCCGGATTACCACCCGGTGGTCTTTAAGGACGCCGGTACCGGCCACTCCTTCCTGACCAAGTCCACCGCTACCTCCGATCGCACCGTTGAGTGGGAAGACGGCAACGAGTACCCGCTCATCGTCGTTGACGTGACCGCTGAGTCCCACCCGTTCTGGACCGGTGCGCAGCGCGTTATGGATACCGCTGGCCGTGTTGAGAAGTTCAACCAGCGCTTCGGTGCAATGGCTCGCCGCAAGAAGAAGAACGCGTAAGGAGGATAGAAGAAGATGGCAACTCCTAAGTTTAAGAAGTCCCGCGCGAACACCCACTCTCGCCGTTCCCAGTGGAAGGCTGACAATGTCGCCCTCCAGGAAGTCACCATCGACGGCCAGACCGTGCGCATTCCGCGCCGCCTGGTTAAGGCTGCCAAGCTTGGCCTGGTAGACGTCGAGCAGTTCTAAGTTCTGAGGCGCTTGTAGCGTTGAGGTCTTAGGGTCGTGACTGTTGCCCCGCGAATTCACATTTTTATGTGAGTTCGCGGGGATTTTTAATATGCGAGAAATTTTTCCTTTTGTTGTCGTGTCCACGGTTTGTGCAGCGTAGGCCAATTGTTTGGCGCGCGTGTAGGCCATTGTGGTGCTTAACGGGTGAATATTAGGGGGCGACAAACTGGGTTCTACTTCGTGAATACGACCCCGATAGGACATAATTGAGATTATGAAAATTCTTGTCGTCGATGACGAGCAGGCTGTACGCGAATCGCTCCGCCGCTCTCTGAAGTTTAATGGCTACGAGGTCATATTGGCCGCTGATGGCGTACAGGCTGTCGAGATGGTGCACAGTGAGCACCCAGAGCTTCTCATCCTCGATGTGATGATGCCGAACATGGACGGTCTGGAGGTCTGCCGCACCCTGCGCAGCGAAGGTTGGGACCGCCCCATTCTGGTATTGACGGCTCGCGACGGAGTGTCTGACCGCGTTGCGGGTCTTGACGCCGGCGCCGATGACTATCTGCCCAAGCCCTTCGCTCTGGAAGAGTTGCTAGCCCGCGTGCGTTCCTTGGTCCGCCGCGCCGCTGCGGAGTCGATAGCTAAGAAGCAGCCGGTCGAAACTCAGTTGAGCTTTGAGGACCTCAAGCTCGATGCCGATACGCGTGAGGTGACCCGCGGCGAGCGTCAGATTTCTCTGACCCGCACTGAGTTTGCCCTGCTGCGCCTGCTCATGGAGAACCCCCGCAAGGTGCTCTCCCGCAATACCATCCTGGAAGAGGTATGGGGCTATGATTTCCCGACCTCCGGAAACGCTCTTGAGGTCTACATCGGTTATCTCCGTAAGAAGACTGAAGAAAGTGGCGAGCCGCGTCTTATCCACACCGTGCGTGGCGTTGGCTACGTCATGAGGGAGGCTATCGCGTGATTCTGCGGAGGCCCGCGCCCGACGCGGTGCCTTCTGAAGCCCTAGATACCACTGCGCGGTTGGGCCTCTCAGGTCGTCGCGGCTGGGCTTCGCGGGCGCCGCTTCGGTGGCGCCTTTCTCTAGTTACCGGTGTCGTTGTTGCCGTTGCGGTAGCAGTAATGACTTTTGTGACCTACTGGTTGGTTGCAGCGTCGATGACGGCGAGCGTCGATAAGCAGATCATGCAACAAGCGGATGTGCTGATGCAGCAAGCTCAGGACCCGGCCTTTGTAGAGAATATCGATCAAGAGATCGCGACATTTAAGCTCTATAACCCCTCGACTCGGGTCTCCATCTCTCCGCCTGCGGTTGCGTTTTCCTACGGTGATGCATTGCCCGTGGGTGGTGACTTCAAGTCGGATGGGGACACCATGGAAAGCTCCATCCGCACTTTGGGAGGGGAGCGCGTACTGGCCAAGTACCAAGAAGGCGGTGCGACGGTAGTCCTGGCCAAGGACTTGGGGCCTACCGAAGACATTGTCTCCGCGGTGGGCTCAGCTTTGCTTATCATCGTGGCCTTTGGCGTTTTGCTGTCCGTCTTTGCCGGCCTGGTGGTGTCCAAGACTGGTATGGAACCCATCGCTCGTTTGAAGCGCGCGGCTGATTATGTGACGCAAACCAATGATCTGCGCCCGATTGCAGTAGAGAGCAACGATGAGATGTCGCAGCTGACGGTGTCCTTCAACCGAATGCTGTCCGCACTCCAACACGCGCGTGTGCAGCAATCACAATTCGTGGCCGATGCCGGACACGAGCTCAAAACGCCGCTGACGTCCATGCGGACCACCATTGAGCTCCTCATGATGCTGAACAAGTCCGGTGGCGGTTTCGGTATCAGTGAAGAGGACCGGCGCGATTTGGAAGAAGACGTGATGGCGCAGATGTCCGAGCTGTCGACTTTGATTGGTGACCTCGTGGATTTGGCGCGTGAAGATGCCACCGAAAAGGAACCCGAGCCGGTGGAGCTGCACGAGGTTTTGGAGCATTCTCTCAACCGAGCTAAGCGCCGCCGCCCCGACGTCGACTTCCGCGTGCGGTTTATCCCGTGGGTCCTCGACGGGGATCCATTTGCCTTGGGCCGCGCCACGCTTAATCTCATGGACAATGCCGCGAAGTGGTCTCCGGCGACGGGCACCGTGCGCGTATCGATGCGGCAGGTAGCCGAGGATAAGGTGCGCCTGCGCGTCGATGACTCGGGCCCGGGTATTGCCCCGGAGGAACGCGACAAGGTCTTTGAGCGCTTCTACCGTTCCGCGGAGGCCCGAGCGATGCCGGGATCTGGGTTGGGGTTAGCCATCGTGAAATCCGTGATCGAGCGGCACAACGGTGACATCACCATCAAGGAATCTGCAGATGGGGGAACGCGCATGGAAGTCATCCTGCCGGGGCATCCCACCGAGGGTGATGCCATGGTGGACGGTCTGGAAGAGCATCCGAATGAGTTTCAGTTCGATTCGACCACTGCGCAACAAGCGACGGGACAGCCGCAGGAGACTTCCGGAGATCATTCGGAGAACCACAATGACCGCGGCAGAATCTTTGCCGAGCGGTGGTTCAATCAAGGTTAACGTGCGGTGGATCACCCCAGTTCAGCACGCACAGGAAACGTACAGCTTTTCCTAGCACACTGGCAGAGCAGAGACAGATGCGCACCAGCTTGAAAGAGCACACTACCTGACATGAATATGAGGAATTCGAACATGGATAATCCCATGGATAACCCGCAGAACTCTGATGGGCGGGGGCAGGCACAACAGCGCGGCGAGGCATCTTCGGCGGGAAGCGAATCGAATGGTTGGAATCAACCGCGCACTAACTCGTGGGAGTCTGGCAGGCCGGCACCTTATGGGGGCCAGCAGGGGCAGGGGAACCGATCTTTATTTGGTGCTCAACCCTCCCAGGCTCCCTACGGCGCGCAAGCGCCTTATGGCGGAGCGAGCTACGGCTTCGGCCAACCCAATCAGAGCAGCCAGCAGTTGCAGAATCCGACGCAGCCTTATGCAGGACAACAAGGGGCGGGCGTGCACGGCGTGCAGCCGGGCCGCGATCAGAAGAATAAGCGCAAAGTAGGTCTGGGCACTGCGCTGGCAATGATGCTCGTCGCAGCCGTCGCTGCTGGCGGTGTCACCGGTGCGGTGGTCGGCGCGGCGGGCAAGGACAAGTCTTCTACTTCGACCGTTAACGAAGTATTGGAACGTCAGCCAGTGGCAAATAGCACCGGCCAAGAGCCGGCTGATGGCTCTGTGGAAGAAGTAGCGTCGAAGGTTCTCCCGGCAGTGGTCTCCATTTACTCCATAACCCGCTCGGGTGGTGCTGAGGGCTCCGGATCCATCATTTCCCCGGATGGCTATGTGCTGACCAACCACCACGTGGTTGCCGGTGCGGACCAAGGAGGGCGCCTAGAGGTGACAATGAATGACGGCTCGCGTCATAGCGCTACATTTGTTGCGTCGGATGCGACGACGGATGTTGGCGTCATCAAGATTGATGATGCCAATGACCTGCCCTACCTTCAGTTTGGGGATTCGGACGCTGCTGCAGTGGGGCAAGAAGTAGTCGCCGTTGGTTCCCCGCTGGGGCTCAACGCAACGGTAACGTCGGGAATTGTGTCAGCCAAGAACCGCCCTGTTCGTGCCTCGCAGGAAGGCGGGGAGTCCTCGCTGATCGACGCTATTCAGACCGACGCAGCCGTAAACCCCGGTAACTCCGGTGGCCCCTTGGTGGACATGGAGGGCAACATCATTGGCATGAACTCGATGATTGCCTCGCTGTCGAGGGGCTCGAGTTCCGAAGGCGGTTCCATTGGTTTGGGATTTGCAATTCCTTCGAACTTTGCCAAGCGCATGGCCGATGAGCTCATCAATAACGGCAGGGTCAAGCACCCCACCTTGGGCGTTAAGGTTCGCGCGCAGAGCGAGACCCAAGGCGCAGAAATCGTCGACGTGGAACCTGATAGCCCGGCTGATAAGGCAGGGCTGAAGTCCGGTGACGTGGTCACCCGCGTTAATGAGCGCCTCATTGAAAGCTCTGATGCCCTGATCGCGGCAACCCGTTCCCAGGAGTTTGGTGCAACCGTCACTCTCGAGGTGAAGAGTCGCGACAGTGAAGATGCGAGAAAGGTAGAGGTAACGCTGGCAAGCGAGTAAGTTTACAAATACTTGGGCGGTGCGCCAGCACCGCGTGAACCTCGCACCCTGACACCTTTTCAAGAAACTACTTCCGGAAGATTCCGTCCCACCTTTAAGGAGAACCTCCGTGGCAGACAACACCGACGCAACCGAGCTGTTGGGGCGCGATGCCTCACGCGAACTCGATGATGTTACCGAACCCGATGACGCCTTCCTCATTGCCAGCGAACAAGAGCAAAGCGTTCAAGCGCCGCGCCGCGCGCTCGTTGTGATCGTCACCGATCACCCGGATGAAGCGGCCCAGGACACATCGCGCTTGGCCGGTGAATTGCTGGCTGAAGCCGAGTTCACCGTTGACGGTGCAGTGATCGTCCGCTCGAAGAAGTCCAAGATCCGGCAGGCTATCGAAACCGGCGTGGTCGGGGGAGTAGACCTGGTGCTCACGATTGGCGGCACGGGAGTCGGCCCGCGTGATAAGACCCCGGAGGCAACCCGCGCGGTGCTGGACCAAATGGTTCCGGGCGTAGCGCAAGCGTTGCGCTCTTCCGGCCAGGCTTGTGGCGCGGTGGATGCGTGCACCTCCCGCGGTATTTCGGGAGTGTCTGGGTCAACGGTCATCGTTAACGTCGCGTCGTCCCGCGCGGCGGTGCGCGATGGCATGGCCACTTTGACGCCGTTGGTGCATCACCTCGTTGATCAGCTGCAGAAATCCAGCGTCTAATGACCGAACCCACGCCACGCTCCCCGCGTCCGCGACGTCGTCGAGTGCAGCGCCCGTCGACCGCCGAGAATTATGACCGCAGCTTCGATGTCCCCAGCGGGCCGGCATCGCATACGCCTGCTTCAGCTGCTGCGGGTAGCGACGAACTGCGCACCGTGAATTTCGACGGGGACACACAGGGCCCCGGCGGTGACGATGATGCCACCGGTGAGGCCTTCTACCGAGAGAATATGCCGCCGCATTTTGGCACCACGCAGTAGCACAGAGGAATGGGCGATATGTAAAGAGTAATAAGAAAATCCCGCAGAGCTTTGGCACAATGCCGGCTCTGCGGGATTTAAGCTAGGCGCTTCTGACTTAGAAGTTGGAGCCCGGCTTGTTGGTGGTGGTGCCACCGTTCTCGGCAGCGATCAGGTCGCGGATCTCGGCGAGCAGCTGCTCGGTGGTCGGAGCCGGCTCCTCCGGGTCCACACCCTGGCGGCGCTTGGCGCGCTCGGTGATGGCGTTGATCGGGGCGATGATGCCGAAGTAGACCACGGCGGCAATGATCAGGAAGTTGATGATTGCGGTGATTACGGCGCCGAAGTCAACGAAGGTCTTCGGGTTGTCGGTGATCTGGAAGCCCAAGCCGGCAACCTCCGGGGAACCGAAGGAGTTGATCAGCGGCTGGATAAGGCTATCGGTGACGGAGGTAACGATCGCGGTGAAAGCTCCACCGATGATGACGGCTACGGCCAGCTCGATGACGTTGCCGCGCATAATGAAATCTTTAAAGCCCTTGAGCATGGAAATGTGTCCTTTTCTGCGGAAGTACGTGCTTCTTCAGTCTCGCGCCTGCGTTGCAGTGCGCGTGGTGAGCGTTCTCGTGTTGTTCAAGTGGATGGCGCCCAGCAGGAATGGAACCAGAAGGGGCCGGGTAGAGAGGGAATCTTGGCTTGAAACGTAGGAGTGCTTACTAAACAAGAAGCGGGGAATTACTGGAGTAGAGAAGACCACTGTTGAGCGTTCAAGGCATGCGTTGCCGCCAAAATATGGGGCAGGAATGACGCAAAAACTATAGCGCCTGAGTGGATGTGGATATAGTAGGCAGAGTTTGCGTGTCATGGCAACATTCTCTAACAACCTTTTTATAAAAACGCGTCGATTCTCACAGCTCACGCTAACTGTGGGCACGATCGCCCACGATGACGACCGTGAGCGGCTGTGCAAGAGAAGCGGCCGCGACGGCTTCGGCCGCCTCAGCAGGGAGGGCGACGAGGAGTGTGTGCGTGCGCGCATCATCTTCGCCAGTGCCCACCGATACGACGCGTGCACCCCGCGCAATTGTCGAGCCGCGAGTGGGAGCAGAAATGTCATCGCTGCCATCGTCCGTGCTGACGATATTGACTGTATCGCCGTGATGGAGGTTTCGGGCAATTTCCGGCTCAGCCAGAGTAAGGGGGATGAGGTGGCCGTCCTCCATCCCGAAATCCGCGATGAGATCCGAGCTGAGGAGCCGAGTGCTGGTGAGGATCTCACCGGTGCTAGCCGCTGCCACCAGAACACGCCCT
The DNA here is from genome assembly GCF_000022905.1 of Corynebacterium aurimucosum ATCC 700975. Lineage (NCBI taxonomy): Bacteria > Bacillati > Actinomycetota > Actinomycetes > Mycobacteriales > Corynebacteriaceae > Corynebacterium > Corynebacterium aurimucosum. The sequence continues at coordinate 908,938 of NC_012590.1, forward strand.
ACTGCATCGTCCGGGTTGCTCCCCAACGCCGTGGCGGGCAGAGCAGAGGAGGGGACGCGTGCCACGGAGACATCGCTCAGCGCTAGCGTTTCCCCGGCGGCGACGTCACGCGCCATAACCACCACGCGAGGCTGCTCGCGGGTAGAGGCGAGTGCGCTCGCCGCTGCGGCCACGAGCAAGACCGCGGCGGTTACGCGGCGCAGGATAACGCTTCGTTGATGCCCTGGGGTGCGCAGAACGTGAAGAAAGCTCATGATTTTTTAGACTGCATGCGGTGCCGTATGGTTCCCGAAAAGCCAATGGAAAGCGCGCAGGCCAACGAAGCGTGCGAGACAAGGGTGCTGGCTATAGCCAGCGCATTCCGCGCTCGGTGAGGATGCCATCGACTGGCCGGTCGTGCTCCTCGAAAGGAACCTCACGGACCTCGGTGGAATGAACCAGCGCGACGACGGGTGGGTGTCCCGTGGGCAGCGGTGTTAGCGCGCGGTCATAATAGCCGGCGCCTTTCCCGAGACGCATGCCAGATTCACTCACCGCCATCGCGGGCGCCAAGATGAGATCGAGTTGCGCCAAGATATCGCTACTGTGGCGTTGCCCGACAGGCTCCGCAATCCCCAGCGCCCCCGGGCGCATGGCCTCCGGCCCGACATACAGCGTCCACAAAAGCTCGCCGTTTTTTCCGGAAATGGGCAGGTAGACTTCCTTGCAGAGCGCTGCCACGGTCTCTACGAAGTTGGGGCCGCCGGGCTCTGCGCCCAGTGGGTGGTAGGCGGCAATCCGCATCGCGGGAGTCAGGAGCTCTCTTACACCAGCACACCACGCGGCGTTGTCGTCAGCACGCTGTTCAGAGGTGCGTTCGCGGCGGGCGTTAAGGAGTGAGGATCTTAAGGCGTCCTTGGGGGAGGTCGTCATAGGCTTTAATCATAGCGGGACGGCGTAGCGCAGCACGGGAGCGCGGGGGCTGCATTGTAAAGTGGAACTTATGACTATTGCACACGAGGATTCCCATACTGGGATCGCCACGGTCGTTGTCCCCGCTGCTGGCATGGGCACCCGCTTTTTGCCAGCCACCAAGACCGTGCCGAAGGAGCTGCTCCCCGTCGTTGATACGCCGGGTATTGAGCTTATTGCAGAAGAGGCCGCTTCCGTGGGCGCCCAGCGCCTCGCGGTGATTACCGCACCGAACAAACAAGAAGTGATGCGGCACTTCGAGGAGTTTCCTGATCTAGTTGAAACCCTTGACGCCCGCGGCAAAGACGAGCAGGTGGCCAAGGTTAAGCGCGCTGCTCAGTTGATTCACCCAATTTCCGTAGAGCAGGAAAAGCCCTTGGGTCTGGGGCACGCAGTGGGCTTGGCGGAATCCGTGCTGGAGGATGACGAAGAATTCTTCGCCGTCATGTTGCCGGATGACATCGTCCTGCCCGCTACCGTCATGGGCGAGATGGCCCGTGTTCGCGCCGCCCTGGGTGGCAGCGTTCTGTGTGCTTTTGAAGTCTCGCGCGAGGAGACCTATAACTACGGCGTGTTTGATGTCGAGGACACCAACGCGCCGGGCGTGAAGAAGGTCGTGGGCATGGTGGAGAAGCCGGATCCAGCTGATGCACCTTCGAACCTCGTGGCCACTGGGCGCTACCTGCTCGACAGGAAGATTTTTGACGCCCTTCGCCGCATCAAACCAGGTAAAGGTGGGGAGCTGCAGTTGACCGATGCCATCGAGCTCCTCATTAAGGAAGGCCACCCCGTTCACGTCGTAGTCCACCAAGGCAAGCGCCACGACCTGGGTAACCCGGGCGGCTATATCCCGGCCAACGTGGACTTTGGTCTGCGCGATGAGAAATACGGTCCCGCGCTCTACAAGGCGATTAAGAAGATTGTGGAGGACTACGAAGAAGAAAACGGACTGAAGGACTAAGTTTTCGCACGCCCAGCGCGCTAAGCTCTACTCCAGTAACTTCCATCCCTTTAGGCCCCACATACCCCAGAGCAAAGGTAGGCGGTACATGCGTTCGGTCGATGACCAGATGGCGTTCATTCTTGATGCAGCGATGACTCCTGAGCCGGTACGCATCGCCATCGCGAATGCCCTAGGTCTCAAGTGCGCGGAGGAGGTGCAGGCAAACCAGCCGCTTCCAGGCTTTCCGCAAGCAGCCATTGACGGCTATGCCGTGCGCGCTGTGGACGTCGGGGGAGAGAAGGCCCTCAAGGCGCGCACTCGCCACGACGCTGAGGATGCGGATGCTCCTGCCTCGGAGACAGAGGTTGAGCGCTCGCTTCCGGTGGTGGGAGAGGTTCCTGCAGGCTCGCGCCAGCCTTTGCGCTTGCAGCCTAAGCAGGCGGTGCGGGTATATACTGGCGCGCCTTTGCCCACGCTTGCCGACGCCGTCCTTCCCCTCGAATGGACCGATCGCGGCCGCAAGCGCGTGACCTCACACCGGCCAGTGCGTTCGGGAGACTTCGTGCGCCGCGTGGGCGATGACATTCAGCCCGGGGATGTTGCCGTGTCTTCCGGAACTATCTTGGGGCCAGCACAAATTGGCCTGCTTGCGGCAGTCGGACGCTCGAAGGTGCTGGCCTATCCGCGCCCGCGCGTGACCATCGTGTCCTATGGCAAGGAGCTTGTCGACGTCGACCGCGAGCCTGGCTTGGGCCAGGTCTTCGACGTGAACTCTTATTCGCTCGCGGCGGCCGCAAAGGAGGCCGGGGCGGACGTGCACCGCGTGGGCATTGCTGCCGGTGAGCCGCGCCGCGTGCGGGAGGCCTTGGAGACCTACCTGGCGCGCAGTGAGGTGCTGGTGATTTCCGGTGCCGTGGGTGGTGCGGGTTCGGAGGAGATCCGCGAGGTCCTCGATGAGCTAGGGGATGTGGACACCTCCCGCGTGGCCATGCACCCCGGTTCGGTCCAAGGCTTCGGGCTATTAGGTGAGGAACGCATCCCGACCTTCTTGCTGCCCTCGAACCCGGTGTCCGCGCTGGTTATTTTTGAGGTCTTTGTGCGCCCGCTGATCCGGCTCTCCCTGGGCAAGCGCAGCGGTCAGCGTCGCGTGGTGCGCGCACGCGTGCTCAACCACATGGAGTCCCGCCCGGGGCGCCGCGGCTATATTCGTGCCCGTCTCATGCGGGATGCAGACACCTCCGACTATCTGGTGGAAGGGCTGGGCGGCGCGGCTGGCGCGCCGGCGCATTTGCTCGCCGGACTATCCGAGGCCAACGCGATGATCCGCATCCCGGAGGAAGTGACAGAGATCCGCCCTGGAGACGTGGTGGACGTCCTGTTCCTGACCCAACGCAGCTAGCTGGCCACCGCCGACATCATGCTTGATCCTTTCGGTACCGCAGCGGGGCGCTTTTCCACTCCCGCCAGCGGTGAGGTTAACCCCGACCATCCTGGATGGCCAGAAGCTACGCCTGCGGTCCGGTTGCGAGAGTCTCGTGTCTTCCCGCGCGGGGCGACAGTGCGCCTGCGCCCCCTGCTGCGCCGGGACGGTGAGTCTTGGCGGCGCCAGCGCATCGGGGATAGGGACTTCCTTAAACCGGTAGAGCCGACTCTGCCGACGTCGTGGGATGCGGCACATTCGCAGTCGGCATGGTGGAATCACCTGATATTTCTGCGTGATTCTGCCCGCGCTGGAACGGTGGTGCCGCTCGTTATTGACGTCGATGGGCAGTTCCGGGGTCAGCTGACCATAGGCAATATCCAGCATGGAGGGGTCAGCGAATGCTGGATTGGCTATTGGGTTCATTCCGCGGTGCACGGAGCTGGCGTGGCTACTGCTGCCTGTGCTCTCGGCGTGGACCATGCTTTTTACCGTGTAGGGCTGCATCGTGTGACGGCCACCTATCTGCCGGAGAATCCTGCTTCCGGCAAGGTACTGCACAGCAACGGGTTTCGGGATGAGGGCTTCCTGCGCCGGAACCTGCATATCGACGGTGCGTGGAGGGATCACCACTTCTTGGCACTGAACCGTGAGGATTTTGCGTCCGGGGCGGTCGAGCGCTTGCGCGCGACGGGCCGCCTCAGCGGTGCTTAGCCAATGCTGAACCGGTCGATATTTTGGTCAACTACCTCTGCTTTCACTTAAGTAACAACCTTGTAATTTATGGGCTCGTTGATGCCCACAGGCCAGGGCTGGGCGGCTAGAGTAGGGGCCTAGTTATATTCCCTTTTTCGTCGACCCCTGAAAGTGGGACACAGCCGCATGATGACTGCCGTGCCGATCATTCTCGTAATCGTGTTGTGGCTCTTCATCCTCGCCCCGTTGCTTTTGCGTTCGCAACGCCCGATGAGCCATACAGGTGAGGCCTTTGAAGAGACCCGCGTGCTCTTCGAAGGCGATTCCGGCTCCGTGCCGGGCCGTCGCAAGCCGCGCTTGGGTAAGGAAGATATCCGCATGAGTTCCCAGGCAGAGGCGCAGGCTGGTGCTGAGGAGGCAGACTACGAGCTGGTCGAGGCCGAAGGAGTCAGCGAGGATTCACAATCCGGCCCTGTTGAGACCGCTGCGACTGATGCTGCCGAGCAGCCAGATGTCGCCGACACTATTGACGGCGAAGTTGTTGAGGCTGAAGATGCGGAAGAGGATTTCGAGCTAGCAGCGGAACCTGAGCATGATGCCAACAAAGAGCACGACCTCGATAATGACATCGAGAGCGTTGAATCGAACGCTGCCGAGGTTTTCACGGTTCCAGCCAACGCTAGTGTCGCAGAGGATGCCTACGGCTTGGATGACGCCTATACCTCTCCGGTCGATTTGATGTACCCGGGAGCTATTGACTCTCTGGGCCAGACGCCGGAGGACTTTAACGCCGAGGAAACAGACGGCGCTGATGATGCTCCGGAGCCGGAAGAGACCACAGCGGTTGACGGCGAGAGCATTGATGTCGCAGAAACGAACTCTGCGGACGCTGAAACCAATGGCAGCGATACCGAGCTCTCCGCGGAAGAGCTTGCCTTTGCGCAGCGCCGTCTTGGCCGCGGCGGCTGGGATCCTGTGAAGGAGAAGGAGGCTTCGGCCACGCGTTACCAGCGCCGCCAGCGCACGCTCATTGGCCTAGCCGTGGCAGTGGTCGCAACGGTATGCCTGGGCATCGTCGTGGGCGGTTGGACCTGGTGGTTGGCGGGCATCGCTGGTGTTGTGACCACGGTCTACCTGGTGGCGCTGCGCGCCCAGGTACGCCGCGAGCAGGAGCTACTTCGTCGCCGCGTCTACCACCTGCGCCGTGCGCGCCTGGGTGTGCGCAACGCGGAAAATCCTGCTGAGTCGCTGCCGCCAAACCTGCGCCGGCCGGGCGCCCTCATCTTGGAAATCGATGATGAAAGCCCGGATTTTGATTACCTTCCGGTGTACTCGGAGGATGATTCCGACGGTGGTTTCGACGGCCCCCATCCTTCCCCGCGCCAGCGGCGTGATGATCTCGCGGCACGGCGAGTCGGTTAAGTGGCACGCGAGTGTGTCTTGTGCCTAAGCGCGCTGAGCGCTAGGCCGACCACACTCCCGAGCTCCCGCGGCGATGTGAGCCCAGAAGGTGGGCATCCACCATCCCGATGGCCGTCATGAGGGAAAAGCAGGTCACTGGGCCGACGAACTTGAACCCGGCCTTCTTCAAAGCCTTGGACATGTCCAAGGCTTCTTTTGTGTATTTCGGGATATCTTCTTCGCTTTCCGGCGCGATGGTTTCTTCAGGCAAGAAGCTCCATAGGAATTCGTCCAACCCGCCCTGCTCGCGCAAGGCCACCGTGGCTCGTGCGTTAGCGAGCACCGCGTTGATTTTGAGGCGGTTGCGAATAATTCCTGGATTGTTCATTAAACGCTCGACTTCCTCCTCACCAAAGCTGGCCAGAAGGTCCGCATCAAATCCCACGAAAGCAGTGCGGAAAGCATCACGCTTGCGCAGTACGAGCTCCCAGCTCAGCCCCGCCTGGAAGCCTTCCAGGCAGAGGCGTTCCAGCAGCGCGGATTCTTCGTGGACAGGCATGCCCCATTCGGTGTCGTAATACTCCTTGAGCAGTGGGGAAGTCATTGCCCACGCCGGGCGGCCAAGCCCTGTCGCGTCATAAACAAGTCTCGTATCGTTTGCCATTTGTGTACTAGTCATGCCTTTTTAGACTCTAAAACTTACTCATTGGTTCCCCGCTTCGTGCTCCAGCAGTAGCCGTTTTGCAGCAACTCCCCCGCGGTAAGACCCCAGACCGCCGCTTGCTGGTACGACCCGGTGGCAGGGCACCACGATCGGCAGAGGGTTGCTGGCACAGGCACTGCCTGCGGCGCGAGCAGCTTGGGGGCTCCCAGCCGCAGCGGCAAGGCGTGAATAGGTCCAGTGCTCACCGAAGGGGATATCACGAAGCGCGCGCTGTGCTCGGTCGCGGAAGGTTTCAGGAGAAGGAGGGACGTCGAGAAGCAGCTCGAAGTCTCGCCGCGTGCCGGCGAAGTATTCGGTGATCTGTTGGGTGGCCGCGACAAGAACTTTAACGCTCGGCCAGGTGCTATCTGAGCGATCGGTGAGGCGTCGCAGGCCGCTGAGATTTGGGGATTCGTCAGGGAAATACACCTGCGATAAGCCTCGCGCGGAGCCCACGAGAGTGAGGCGGCCGAGGGGAGAGTCCAGTGAGGTCCACACGTGCATGCTGGGCGGGAGTCCTTTCGGAGAGAGGTGGCCATCCAGGGTAGTCTATGAACCATGAATAGACCCGCCGTACGCGATGCCGCGCTCCTGATCTTCCGCGCGGTACTGGGAGTCATCTTCGTGGCGCACGGTGTAGACAAGATGTTTTTTAGCGGAATGGATGAAATAACCGGGCAGTTTTCCGCACTTGGTGTCCCGCAGCCGCATACCTCGGCGTACTTGGCTGCTTTCGCGGAAATGCTGGGAGGGGCGGCGCTGGTCGTAGGCCTGCTCACCACCTTTGTCGCGGGTGCTTTGGCTCTCCTGATGGCCTGCGCATTGTATTTCGTGCACATGGGCAATGGCCTTTTTGCAGCCGATGGTGGCGTCGAGTATCCGCTGGTTCTCATCGTGTCGTTGCTTATGATTGTCGTCTTTGGCTCCGGCCGGGCCAGTGTGGATGGGGTGTTGAGCCGTGCTGACGCATGAGCAGGTGCAGGCGGCGATTTCCGCACAGCTCGATGGGGAAGCTCCGCAGCTCTCACCGGACGTCATTGAAGCGCACGTGTCGGGATGCCCCGAGTGCGCGGCTTTCCGAGATAAGGCGGCAGCCCTAACACACTCGTTGAGCCTCGTGGAACCGGCTGGCGTTCCGCCGCAAGACCTGTCTGAGGTCATCCTCGCCGGCGTGGAGCCGGAATGGCAGCGCGCTTCCAGCACGCGGCAGGCGTCGCTGACGTTGGCGCGAGTATCCCTGGGGGTGTTGGCTCTGGTGTTTTTGGTGTGGGCGGTCGTGGTCGTCGTTAGTGCCTCAGGCTTGACCACCTTATCGAGCGAAGGAACCCTCGCGGAAGGGGCTGACCCAGGGCGCGCACACCTGCTGATGGAGGCTGCGGCGCTGCGTTTCGGTTTAGCAAGTGGCTTGGCTTTTGCGGCATGGCGCCCCGCCTCGGCACCTGGATTGTTGCCGGTAGCGTGCACGATGTTCGCGTTCCTGTGTGGTTTTACCATGCGCGATTTTGCCCTGGGCAGCGTCGCCGCGGGGCAGGTTTATATCCTCATCGGCACGGGCTTGGCCACCGCCAGCTTGGGCTGGGCCTGGGCGGCGGACCGGGGATTCCTGCTGCGGGATGTTTACCGGACGTTGTCCGCTAGCCCGCGTTAGGACCAAGACGGCAGCCACATCATGGAGCTGTTCCACGAATCCGGGATGAGGTAGCCATAAAGAATCGGGGAGAAGTAGGCGAACATCGCCACCACGAGTGCGGCGTAGCACACGGTGAGGAAGGTGCCCAACGGCATCGCGGACCCAAAGAGTCCTGTGAGCCAGCGCCATTGCAGAACACGGCCGCGCCCAATCATTTGCCCCAAAGTCAGAGATATCAGCACGATGACAAACGGGATGAAAGCCGTGGCATAGAAGAAGTACATCTGGCGGTCGAAAACGGCCAGCCAAGGCAGGAATCCCGCCGCTGCACCCACGAGCGGGATGAGGAAGGCGCGGTTGCGGCGAACGAGCAGGGACCACAAGCCCCACAGCACTGCCGGGATGACCAGCCACCAGATGGCGGGAGTACCAAAGAGGTACAGCATCTTGCGGCAAGAGCCGCCGTCCCCGCAGGAGATGTCCGTGGCGGAGTAGTAGAGGATAGGGCGTGCAGCCACCAGCCAAGCCCACGGCTTGGAATCCCAGGGGTGGCTGTGCCCACCGGAGGTGGTCAAGGAAGCGTGAAACTCCAACACGGAAGAGTGGTAGTAAAACCAGCCGGCGAGTGGCTCGGGGAGGTGGAGCAGCCAGGAGCCCTCTTCAATCGTGCCGTCTACCTTGGCGTGGCGGTAAACAGCGGTTTCATCAGCGAACCACGCACGCCAGGACCAGGTGTACAGTGCCACAGGAACCGCAACGATGGAGGCGAGGGCCGCTGGTGTATCGCGTACCAGCGTGCCCACGATGTAGCGGCGCACGCCATACAGACGGCGCAACGCGAGGTCCGAGAAAACGCTCATCAGACCGAAGAACATGATGTAGTACAGGCCAGACCACTTGACCGACAACGTCAGCCCCAGGAAAACGCCGGCCGTAAAACGCCACCACCGGAACCCAAAACGGGGGCCGAAGTCGGAGTCACCCATCGTTCCCGACACGAAGGCGGCCTGGAGGCGTTCACGCATCTGCTGGTGATCCCGCGCCAAAGCCCATGCGGCGGCGACCACAAAGAAGACTTGGAAGATGTCGAGCATTCCGAATTTGGAGGCCACGAGCAGTACACCATCGCACACGGCGAGCAGGCCAGCCAGGAATCCCACCTGCCACGAACCAGACAAGCGGCGGGCCAGCGCCATGGTGAGCATTACTGTGCCCACACCAAAAAGCGCGGCCATGGCCCGCCATCCCAGTGGGGTATAGCCGAAAAGCGCTTCTGATATCGCAATGATTTGCTTGGCCAGCGGCGGATGGACAACCAAGCCGTAGCCCGGATTAGATTCAATACCGCCTAGGAAAAGGTTGTGCCAGCTGGTGACCATGTCCCAGGCCTGCGGCACGTAGTGTTTCTCATCGAAGACGGGTGTGCCTTCAGAAACCGGTGCAGTTAGACCAATGAATCGTGTGAGAAAAGCTAAGACACCAATGATCGCGGTGCTGATCGTGTCGGCCCGGGTCCAGGTGTAGGGCCGCGGGGCAGGCGGAGCCGGCCGGGTATGGGCGCCACGCGCGGCGGAGAGGCGCGTGCGCTTGCGGCGCCCAGATCGATCTGTAGGGGTTGCGATACTCACCCGGAAGAGTCTAGCTTGCATGTGCAATGCTGGGGAGTATGAGTCTTCAGCTTGAACCCCTGCCTCGCGGTGTCATCCTCGCCGCCACGCCGCTGGGAAATCCCGGTGATGCTTCCGCCCGTCTCATGCAGGCTTTGGGCCACGCAGATGTGATTGCCGCGGAAGATACTCGCCGTGTACGCAATCTGGCCCAGGCATTAGGAGTAGAAATCCGCGGCAAGGTGGTCTCCAACTTTGACCACAACGAAGAAGAGCGCTCGCGCACGCTGGTTGCCGCTGCCCGGACAGGAACTGTACTTGTCGTGTCGGATGCCGGTATGCCGCTGGTTTCTGATCCGGGACACTCCATCGTGACCGCCGCCGTGGAGGCGGGCGTGCCGGTGACGTGTTTCCCCGGGCCCTCGGCGGTGCCGACTGCTCTCGCCCTGTCGGGCTTAGGAGTAGGCCACTTTCTCTTCGATGCCTTCCCACCGCGCAAGCCCGGCCCGCGTAAGGCGTGGCTGGAGTCCTTGGTGGGGGAGCAGCGCGCTATTGCTTTCTTTGAGTCCCCGCACCGCTTGGCGCAGACGCTTGGCGACGCCTCTGAGATCCTCGGCGCCGACCGTCGCGCTGCAGTCTGCCGCGAGCTGACGAAGACATACGAGGAGATTAAGCGCGGTTGCTTGGGCGAGCTTGCCGAATGGGCGCAAGAGAATGCGCGGGGTGAAATCACCGTAGTCATCGAGGGCGGTGATGCCGCACCCGTGTCGTTGGAGACCCTTGTGGAGCAGGTCCGCGCAGAGGTAAAACGGGGCGTGCGGGCCAAGGATGCCTGCAAGCAGGCCGCCGCGGGAACGGCGTGGTCTAATCGTGAGCTTTATGATGCCTACCTTGCTGCCCGTGGCTGAGCTGCATGAATAAGAAAAAGTGATGACCGTCTCTTTTGTGGCAATCGTTATGGCATCGTTATGTCGCTCGGTGTGGCCGTGGCATGCGCAGTAGGGGAGCTATACCTCCGAAAAGCCTCCGAACAAGCTGGCAAGCTGCACAGTTGCGGTACACGTTTAGCAGCTGTAGTGGAATAACGGTCGCACCAAGAAGCTCGTGACAGCCGGTTGAGGAACGCTATATGCCCGAAATACATGTGGCGAATAGTCTTTTTGTTTCTGATTTAGTTTGACTAGTTGATGAGACAGCACCAAGGTCGGTAGGTATGACAGACTCGACTAATTCAGACAATGTGAAGGACACGGAGGTGTCTTCGGCTGCCTCTCAAGGACAGAGCTCGCCGGCTGCGGTGGAAGAATACCGCACTGTCGACGAGCGCCTCGAGGCATCTTCAGCCACGAGCCAGCTCCAGGACATGCTCACCAACAAGGCGTTCGATCCTGCGGCTGAACCTGCACCAGTTGAGGAACAAGAAAACGACGAGTACGGGCCCGGTGGCATCGATTCGCCGATCGACTGGACCATCGTGGGAATCGCCGGCCTGCTCGTTGCCGCCTTTGTGGCATGGGGCTTGGCCGCTCCAGAGAGCTTTGCCACCTTCTCCAGCAATGCTCTGAGCTTCGTGGTGAATAACTTTGGTTGGGCCTATGTCCTCTTCGGAACAGTCTTCGTTATTTTTGTCATCTGCATTGCTGCCTCTAAGTTTGGCACTATCCGCTTGGGCAAGATCAACGAAGAACCGGAATTCTCCACGGTCTCTTGGATCGCGATGATGTTCGCTGCCGGCATGGGCATCGGCCTGATGTTCTACGGCGCTTCCGAGCCGCTCAACTACTTTAAGAACGGCGTTCCGGGCCATGGTGAGAATGAGGTAGGAACCTCAATGGCCACGGCCATGTTCCACTGGACCCTGCACCCATGGGCCGTGTACGCCATCGTGGGGCTTGCCATCGCTTATTCCACCTTCCGTATTGGCCGCAAGCAGTTGTTGAGCCAGGCTTTCGTGCCGCTCATTGGCCAGCGCGCTGCGGACGGTGCCGTGGGCAAGATCATTGACATCTTGGCCATCTTTGCCACTGTTTTTGGTACTGCTTGTTCGTTGGGTCTGGGTGCCATGCAGATTCAGGCAGGCCTGCAGGCCTCCGGAATTATTGAGAACCCCACGCAGAACGTCGTCATCGGCATCGTTCTCGTGCTGACCTTGGCCTTCATCCTGTCGGCCATGTCTGGGGTGGGCAAGGGCATTCAGTACCTTTCCAATGCCAACATGATTCTGGCGGCTCTGCTGGCCATCTTCGTGTTCATCTTTGGCCCCACGGTGTCGATCCTGAACCAGATTCCGGGTTCCATCGGTAACTACCTGGCGAACTTCACTGAGATGATCGCTCGTACTGCTGAGTCTGACAACGGAACTGCCGGTGAGTGGCTGTCGACGTGGACCATCTTCTACTGGGCTTGGTGGGTTTCCTGGTCGCCGTTCGTGGGCATGTTCCTCGCTCGCATTTCCCGCGGTCGCTCCGTCCGCGAGTTCTGCGTTGGCGTGCTTCTTGTCCCGGCTGGTGTCTCCACCGTGTGGTTCGCCATCTTCGGCGGTACCGCTATCCACATGGAGCAGAAGGGTAACTCCATCTCTGGTGAGTCTGCTGAGCAGGAACTGTTCAACCTTCTGCAAAACCTTCCCGGCGGCTTCATTGCGGGTATCGTTGCGGCACTGCTGCTGGCTACGTTCTTCATTACGTCGGCCGACTCGGCGTCGACAGTCATGGGCTCGATGTCTCAGTCCGGTGCCACCACTGCCAAGCCGTGGCTGTCCGCGGCATGGGGTGTGCTCACTGCGGCTGTGGGCCTGACCTTGCTGCTGTCGAGCGAGGATGCCCTGTCGAACCTGCAGAACGTCACCATCGTGGCAGCGCTGCCATTCCTCTTCATCCTCGTTGGCCTCATGTTCGCTATTTTTAAGGACTTGAGCAACGATGTGATTTACCGCGAGTACCGTGAGTCCCAGGCCTTCCAGCGCAAGTTGGCGCGTGAGCGTCGCCTGCACCGCGAGTTCCAGCGCGAGCAGGCCTACAAGGCCCGCCGTCGCCAGCACAGTCACAAGCACTAGTTAGCATCTTGCTCTGGTGCGCGAGCATTTCTTCCTTACACCCCCTCACTGCATTGCCGGTGAGGGGGTGTTCGATAGAGTAGGGGCCATGACTGAGACAGTTGTCGTTAATGTTGCTTGGCCCTATGCCAACGGACCCCGCCACATCGGACACGTGGCGGGTTTCGGCGTTCCTTCCGACGTGTTCGCCCGCTTCCAGCGAATGCGTGGCAACGACGTCCTCATGGTTTCCGGTACCGACGAGCACGGCACCCCGTTGCTGGTACAGGCGGACAAGGAAGGCGTGACGGTTCGTGAATTGGCGGATCGCTACAACCGTCAGATTGTCACCGACCTGGCTGGCCTCGGACTGTCTTATGATCTCTTTACCCGCACCACCACCCGCAACCACTACGCGGTGGTGCAGGAGCTGTTCAAGGGCCTGTACGAGAACGGCTACATGATTAAGGAGACCACTCAGGGCGCAATCTCGCCGTCCACAGGGCGCACTTTGCCCGACCGCTACATCGAGGGCACCTGCCCGCTGTGTGGCGCCGATGGCGCGCGCGGTGACCAGTGCGATAACTGCGGCAACCAACTCGATCCGGTGGATCTCATTAACCCGGTATCCAAGATCAACGGCGAAACCCCGAAGTTCATCGATACCGAGCACTTCCTGCTGGACCTTCCTGCGGTCAAGGATGTCCTCGAAGAGTGGCTGAAGACGCGCGAGGACTGGCGCCCCAATGTGCTCAAGTTCTCCCTCAACCTGTTGGAGGATATGCGCCCGCGCACCATGACCCGTGACATTGACTGGGGCATTCCCATTCCGGTCGAAGGCTGGGAGGACAATGGTGCGAAGAAGCTCTACGTGTGGTTCGACGCAGTTATTGGTTACCTGTCTTCTTCCATCGAGTGGGCACACCGCACCGGTAACCCGGATGCGTGGAAGGATTACTGGCAGAACCCGCAAGCCCGTCACTACTACTTCCAGGGCAAGGACAACATCACCTTCCACTCCCAGATCTGGCCAGCAGAGCTCTTGGGCTATGCGGGCAAGGGCTCCAAGGGTGGTGAGCTGCACACCTATGGTGAGCTCAACCTGCCGACGGAAATCGTGTCTTCGGAGTATCTGACCATGTCCGGTTCCAAGTTCTCCTCCTCCAAGGGCGTTGTTATCTACGTCAAGGACTTCCTTGCGGAGTTTGGCCCGGACGCACTGCGTTACTTCATCGCCGTGGCTGGCCCTGAGAATAACGACACCGACTTCACCTGGGACGAGTTCGTGCGCCGCATCAACAATGAGCTTGCTAACGGCTGGGGAAACCTGGTCAACCGCACCGTGTCGATGGCTCACAAGAACTTCGGCGAGGTCCCGGCCCCGGCCGCGCTGGAGCAGGCAGACAAGGACATCCTGGCACTGGCGGAGGAGACCTTCACCACCGCCGCGGAATTCCTCGAGCAGTCCAAGTTCAAGCAGGCCATGACCGCCATCATGCACGTCGTCGGCGAGGCCAATGCCTACGTCGCGGCGATGGAGCCATGGAAGCTGGCCAAGGATGAGACCCAGCGGGAGCGTCTGGCCACCGTGCTGTGGACCGCACTGCAGGTGGTCTCCGACTGCAACGTGATGCTGACCCCGTTCCTGCCTTTCACCGCACAGAAGGTGCACGAGACCCTGGGTCGTGACGGCGTCTGGGCCGCACAGCCGCGTATCGAGGACGTGGTGGATGATATGCCGGTCGAGCTCGTTGGCGTAAACCTCCCGCCGGAGAACCACCCGTACCCGATCATCACCGGTGACTACTCGGCGCAGCAGGCTGCGTGGAAGCGCGTCGACATTACTCCGGGCACTGCGCTGCAGAAGCCGAAGCCGTTGGTGGCAAAGCTCGATCCGGAGCTCGGTGAGACCGGCCCGGAGTGGGCCCCGGTTCAGAAGTAAAGGCGTGGGCTCGGCGTTTCGGCGCTCGCTTGCGCTCATCCTCCTCTTTGTCGTTGTCTGTCTGACCGCACTGAACCTGCGTTCCGGTATCGCTTCGGTGGCACCGGTGCTGGGACAGATCCAGAATTTCTTTGGGATTAGTTCTGGGCAGGCAGGTTTGTTGACCGCGCTTCCTGGCCTGTGTTTTGCTGCCATGGGATTGGCGGCGGTTCCCATCGCGCGCCGCGCGGGGCTAAGCCGCACCTTGGCCGGCGGCACGGTGGCCTTGGTTGCGGGGCTCGCTCTCCGACCGTGGGTAAGTAGCTTTCCGCTCTTCGTGGCGCTTACTCTATGCGTCGTTGCCGGAATCGCGCTGGCGAACGTGCTGCTTCCCGCCTGGATCAAGCAGCATGGTTCGGGCCGCACACTGGTGGCGTTGATGACCACCTACACCACGATGTTGGGCGTGTCCAGCGCCCTTGGCCCGCTATCCGCGGTGACGCAAAGCACGTGGCAAGGTGCACTGTGGATCTGGTGCCTGCCGGCCGTCGCACAGCTGGTGGCCTGGATAGTGGTCCTTCCGCAGGCTGGCAAGGATGTCGCTCACGGCACGATTGACGAGGCAGGCGCGCAGCGCCCCATGTTCGCCTCGCCCACGGCGGTAGCCATGCTTTTCTTCTTTGGACTGCAGTCCACCATGGCCTATGTCCAGATGGGGTGGCTGCCGCGCATGCTGGTGGAGAAAGGGGTGAGTGAGAACACCGCCAGTGTGTCGCTCGCCGTCATCGGAGTCTTTAACATTCTCGGCGGCGTGGTCATGCCGTGGCTTATCTCGCGACTGGACCGTCTTGCCCCCGTGCCCGTGGTGCTGGCGCTATGCACCTGCGCCGGGTGGGGTGGGGTCCTCGTGGCCGCCGACGCCGCCCCGCTGGCTTGGGCTTGCCTCATGGGAATCGGTGGTATGTGTTTCCCGCTGGCGCTGGCATTGCTCACCGCACGCACACGAAGCGCGCTGACTACCGCGCGTCTCTCCGGTTTCGTGCAGCCGGGCGGCTACGTCCTGGCGGGCCTCGTGCCGCTGTCCGTGGGAGTGGTGCGCGGCGCCACCGGCAATTGGACCGCTGTGCTCATTGGTCTCATGGTGCTCAGCCTCTGCATGCTGGTGGCGGGTTTGCGCGCGACCACGCGGGTCTACATTGACGACGAGCTCGCTGCCTAGCGGGGGTCCTCAACGGTATACTTTCGGTGGACCGCTTTAGGGCCAGAGGAGGTTGAAATCGTTGACTACCACTAACAAGCCCCCCCCAGTGCACCCAGGCGAAATCCTAATGGAGGATTTTCTCAAGGAAATGGGGATCACCCAGCACAAACTCGCTGTTTCGATAGGGGTCCCGCCTCGACGTATTAACGAAATCGTCCACGGAAAGCGGGCTATTACCGCCGATACGGCTCTCCGTTTGGCTAAATATTTTGGAATATCCCCACAGTTCTGGCTGGGGCTGCAGACCCACTACGACTTGGATGTCGCGGAAGACAAAATTCTCGCTGAGTTGGACGATATTGCGCCGCTTCAGGCAGCGTCGGCTTAACGCGTTTGCCGTCTGTGACCGCGTTGCGCAGGGTGAGTTGCTTAAGCCGAAGTCGCCGTTGTTGCCAAAGTTTCCCGCTTCGCCTCAAGATCCAGCCCGATCTTTGGCAACAATGGCAGTGCCGTCACTGGGGTGGGGCGTAGGGCAGTGCCCTCCCTGAGGCAGTGGCCGTCAAGCCGCTTTAGGAGCGGTCGAAGTCGCGCTGCAAGTGGACCAAGCCGAGGCGCACGCCGTCCTTGGTGTGGATATTGGGCATGCGGCCGGTTTCCACGAAGCCAAACTTCTGGTGTAGAGCAATGGAGGACTCGTTGGTGTCCACGATATAGGTAATCATCGTCTCCACGTAGTCATTCTCCTTCGCGTGGTCCATGAGCGTGTCCATGAGCTCGCTGCCCACGCCCTTGCCGCGCGCAGACTCCGCGATGTAAATGGAATCCTCCGCAGTGCCGTAGTAGATAGCCGGGGTAACAAACTGGAAGTAGGTGGCCCAGCCAACGATCTCATCGTCGTCCACCGCCACATAGACGGGAAAACCTTCCTCCTCCATCTGCGCGAGCCACTTTTCGCGGTCCTCTACGGACTCCTGCCAGGTGACGAGGTTAGTGGCCGGCTTCGCAGCGGAGGCGGCATTGTAGATGGCGGAGATTGCGGGGGCGTCGGCAAGCTCTGCGGGACGAACGTGCATGATGTTCCTTAAACCATGAGTTGCAAGTGGGTGAGGTCTATCCAGCGCCCAGCTTTGCGGCTGACTTCTTTTAACGTTCCTACAGTGGCAAAGCCGAACTTCTCATGCAACTTGATGGATGCGACGTTGTCCGCCACGATGAGTGCCAGCAGCGTATGGACCTGCTCCGCCTCGCGGGCATGCTGAACGACTGCATCGAGCAAGCGCGTGCCTACCCCGCGGCCGTGGGCGGTGGGATCAACGTAGATCGTCGTCTCGTAGCAGCCCTGCCACACTTTCGGATCGCGGTAGGGGCGGTAGAGTGCCCAGCCTAAATACGTGCCGTCATCCTCGAAAGCCGCGAAACAGGGACACTTGTCGCGACGTAGTTGATGCAGGTACTCGGTGCGTTCCTCCACGGTGGCGGGTTCGCTGCGAAAGATGAAATGGGTCTCCCGGATGGCCCAATTCAGCGTGGCGGTCATCGCGGGGACGTCGGCGTCCGTCGCTTCACGGATAATCATGCGCGCAAGACTACACTCGCAGCCATGTCTAAGAAGAAGCCACGCCCCACGCCCGTTCCCGCCGAAGGTTTGAGCCAGCTTATCGACGCCCACACGCACCTCGCCTCCTGCCGCGACGCTGATGCCGACCTCGTCGAGCGCGCTCGTGCTGTTGGTGTTGAGCGCATCGTCACCGTGGGTGACGGCCTAGCGGAGGCAGAGAAGGCTTTGGCCGCGGCGCAGGAATTCGACAACGTGTATGCCGCGTGTGCGATTCACCCGACAAAGGCTCATGAACTCGATGAGGCCGCCCGTGTGCGCCTGAGCGAGATGGCAGCGGACCCACGCTGCGTGGCCATTGGTGAAACAGGCCTTGATACCTACTGGATTCACCACGAGCCGGAGCGCACTGCGCCGCTTGAAGTCCAAGAGGAAGCGCTACGCTGGCACGCTGAGTTGGCGGCGAAAGTGGGGAAGACGCTGATGATCCACAACCGTGAGGCCGATGAGGAGCTCATGCGGGTGCTGGGGGAGTGCGCGGAAGTGCCGAAGGTGATGCTGCACTGTTTCTCTTCACCACTTGATGTGGCCAAAGAAGCCCTTGAGCGCGGTTATGTTCTTTCCTTCGCTGGCAACGTGACGTTCAAGCGCAACGAAGAGATGCGCCAGGCCGCAGCGCTTGCTCCGGCCGGCCAACTGCTCATTGAGACGGATGCGCCGTACATGACACCGGAGCCTTTCCGCGGTGCGCGCAACGAACCTTCCCTGATTGGGCATACCTATCGCTGCGTGGCGCAGGCACGTGGTCAGGAAGTAGAGGAATTGGCAGCGGAGGTAGCTGAGACCTTCGCGCAGGTCTTTGGAGTGTGAGGATTTTCACTCGATACAAAGGTGCTGCTCATGGGTGGCGCGCGTGTTTGTTGTGGCGAATGTGTTGCTAGTGGTCCTGGCGTGTAAATACGTTTCGATCGTTGAGTTCTGTTACCGTATCGTTATTCAAAGTTAGTCCGGCCTTGATGTTGCCGGCCGGCGCGCCCAAGGCGCGCCATGACAGGTGCCAAAGGCGGGAAGCTGCCTTTCGTGCACAAAGCATCGCAGAGACGAGTAAAGGTTTATGTCCCCGAAGAAGCAGATCAAGCGAATCAATAACTCCCGCTCCTTGCCGCTGCGCATGGCCACCGGCGGTGTGCTCGGCACCCTTGCCGTGGGCGGTGTTGTTGCCGTTGGTGCCCAAAAGGACATCACGCTCGACGTCAACGGTGAGACCACCGAGCTAGCTACCTTCGCTGGCGATGTCAACGCTGCTCTCGAAGCTGCGGGCGTCAACGTCGGGGGAGAAGACGTTGTTTATCCCGCGCTGTCAGAGCAGGTTTCTGACGGTGATTCGATCACCGTTCGTACCGCTAAGCCGGTTGCGGTGACCATTGATGGTGTTGAGAAGCAGCTTTCCTCCACCGATCTCACGGTCTCTGACCTGTTGGGCGGCCTCGATGGTATCGCCCCGGGAGCAGCCATCACTTCCGGCTCCAAGACCGTGAAGGAGGATGAAACGGTGACTGAGGGCATGAACCTTGAGGTTACGTCCCCGAAGATCATCAAGCTTTCTGACGGCGGTTCCGTCTCCTACGCCAGCGTTGCAGCTAAAACCGTGGAAGACGTATTGGAAGCCCGTGGGATCACCGTGGGTAAGGATGACCGAGTATCCCCAGCACTGGATACCCCGGTTAAGGCCGGCACGGCCATCACTGTGGACCGCGTCGAGATTTCCGAGGAAGAAAAGATGGAAGACTTCGACGCCCCCGCCAACTTTGTCGATGATCCCGAGCTGGAAGAGGGAACCGAGGAAGTTCGCGAGGAAGGCACCCCTGGTTCCCGTACCGTGACCCGCAAGATTGTGAAGGTCAACGGTAAGGAAGAGTCCAACGAGATCATCAAGGAAGACGTCCGCAATGAGGCCGTCGCCGCAGTGATCGCGCGCGGCACCAAGCCCAAGTCCACCGCCCCGGCCGTTGCTGAGGGCTCCGTGTGGGATGCCCTCGCACAGTGTGAGGCCACCGGTAACTGGTCCATCAATACCGGCAACGGTTTCTCCGGTGGTCTGCAGTTCACCCCGTCGACCTGGGCTGCTTTTGGCGGCACCGAGTATGCTCCGCAGGCCTGGCAGGCCTCCCGCGAGCAGCAGATTGCGGTGGCCCAAAAGGTTCAGGCCGCGCAGGGCTGGGGCGCATGGCCCGCCTGCACCTCGAAGCTCGGCCTGCGCTAAAGCTTCCGAGCCGCGCGTATTAGTCTGGATACCATGACACAACCCCACCTGCTGGGCCCGGTGGAGATCCGCGAGCTCGCTGCTGAGCTCGATGTGACGCCGACAAAGAAGCTGGGCCAGAACTTTCTCCATGACCCCAACACCATCCGGCGCATTGTTGCCGCTGCGGACCTGAGTCCGGAAGATCGCGTGGTGGAAGTCGGCCCTGGTCTGGGTTCGCTGACATTGGGACTGCTGGGGGAGGTGGAGCACGTCACGGCAGTGGAGATTGATCCGCGTTTGGCCGGCAAGCTCCCGGACACCGTGGCCGCGCGGGCAGCCGACTTTGCGGATCGCCTCAGCGTGGTGGAGAAGGATGCCCTTACCGTTGAGGCGGGGGAGCTGGGGGAGCCGACCGCCTTGGTGGCCAACCTGCCCTATAACGTGGCGGTGCCGGTGCTGCTCCACCTGTTGGAGGTCTACCCATCGATTCGCCGTGTCCTGGTCATGGTGCAGCTCGAGGTGGCGGAGCGCCTCGCCGCCGGACCGGGCAGCAAGGTTTATGGCATTCCTAGTGTGAAAGCATCCTTTTATGGCCCGGTCCGCCAGGCCGGGACAATTGGCAAGAACGTGTTTTGGCCGGCACCCAAGATCGAGTCAGGGCTGGTGCGTATCGACTGCACCCGCCCCTTCGACGAGGCACTACGTCCGCGTCTGTTCGCGCTGATCGACGCCGCCTTTGCCCAACGGCGCAAGACTCTTCGCGCCGCCTTAGCAGGCTTCTATGGTTCCGCCGCAGCAGCCGAGGAAGCGTTACGCACGGCGGACATCGATCCGCGCCTGCGCGGCGAGAAGCTAGGTGTGGAGGACTTCGTTAGATTGGCGGAAGTCTCATGAGCAAACCAGTAAACGAGTCCCCGCAGCTCTGGCAGGCACGCGCCCACGCCAAGGTCAATCTGCATCTCGGTGTGGGGGAGGCTCGCGCGGATGGTTTCCACGAGCTGGCCACCGTGTTCCAGTCCCTCGATGTACACGATCGCGTGAACTACCGCTGGGGCGAAGGCTGCGCCGTGGAGGTCACTGGCAACCATGCGAAGGGCGTTCCGGCATCAACCGAGAACCTGGCATGGCGCGCGGTGGAGCTGGTGGCACAGAATCTGATGCTGCCGGCTGCTGGAACGCTCACGATGGAAAAGAACATCCCGGCCGCCGGCGGAATGGCGGGCGGCTCTGCCGATGCCGCCGCGGCCCTGTTGTTGGCCAACCAGGCTCTAAGCAAGGAGTTTGGCCGCGAGCCTCTCAGCACGGAAAGGCTCTATGAGCTCGCCGCGGAGCTCGGCTCCGACGTTCCTTTTACCCTCATGGGTGGCACGGCGTTGGGGCGCGGGCGCGGCGAACTCTTGACGCCGATGCTCTCGCGCGGGCGATATATCTGGGCAATCATCACCAATGCGGAGGGTTTGTCCACGCCCTCTGTCTTCCGAAAGCTGGATGAGCTGCGCGCTGCCGGACGCGGAAGCACCCCACACCTCGACACGGAAGCCGTGGGACAAGCGCTTGTAGGCGGCAATCCCCGCGAGCTCGCCGCGGTGATGCACAACGACCTCCAGCCGGCAGCCCTCTCGCTACGCCCAGACCTGCGCAAGATCCTCGAGACTGGTGAAGCTGCCGGTGCCCTCAAGGGAATTGTCTCCGGCTCGGGGCCCACCTGCGCCTTCCTCTGTGAAGACGAGGAGACTGCCCAGGAAGTGGTGGCTCAGGTCTGCGCCGATAACCGCGGTACTCGTGGATTGGTGACCCGCGGCCCTGCCACCGGCGCAACACTGGTCTAGCGTCAAACGCCGGTCTAGCGCCGGCGTTGCACTAGGTGGTGTTCCTTAAAGGACGGCCATCTCCACGGGCTTGAAGTCGAGCTTGTAGCGCTGCGGCTCCTGGTCACCGAGAAGATCAAGAACCACCAGTTCCTGCTTGTTGGCATCGGTGACATAGGCATAGCCGTTTGCCGCCTTCAGGATCGGTCCCGGCTGTTGCCACTCCTCGTTTTCCTTCCACTGGGAGATAGCGTCAATCTGCTTTGTTACCTCGCCGGAATCCGGGTCGATGACGTTGAGCTTGCCGTCGGTCGTGAGCACCAGTGCCTCGCCCAAGGGGCCGCGGGCCAGAGAACGGAACCAATAGGACTCGCCGAGCTCGACCTTCTTGGCGGAGTGGTCTTCCGTATTGATTAAGGTGACCGAGGTTGGACGCTCGAATTCGGCATCCTTGTCGGTTTTGTTATCGGCCAGGATGATGTTGGATTCCTCCGAGCCAGCGGAGTTTCCGGAGCGCTGGTATCCGTCCTTGCCGGCATAAGCGGATACGTCAATCTTGTGGAAGTCGGTGCCGTCGAAGACGACGGGCCCGTCTTCGCAGCCGAAGAAGAGAGTGCCATTGCCGGCGGCGGCTTCGCCGTGGACACCGGGGCACTCGGTGGTTTCCGCAAGGACCTTGCCGGAGGAGTCTAGGTGCTGAATGGTGTGGCGCTCGTCTTCCGTGCCCTTGGTGGTGACTACTGAGCCGTCCTTCAGCGGCACGGCTACACCGTGGTGCGCAGCGCCCGTCTCGACGATGTTGACGGGATTGGCATCTTCCTTGCCGATGTCCTCGGTCTTATAAATCCGCGCCACGCCATCGCCGTCGGAGAAGAGCGCGGTAAAGCCGTCGTGGTGAACCACGTGGCCGGCGTGCGGTGCGTCAATGGCTGCGCTGAGAAGCTGCGGCTGTGCCGCGTAGTAGTGCTTGTGGTCGCCGTGGGGCTTGGTGATGCGCCCCGTGTCAAAGGTGAGGAAGCTATCTCCCTTGGTCACCATGATGTGGCGGTTATCGCCGGCATCGCTCAGACGGAGGAATGCTTTCAGCTCTTCGCTGTCGATGACCTCACCGGTCTCGCCGTCGAGCGTGGTGAGACCATTCTTGTGCGACAGAAGGATGCGGGGAGGTAGTTCGGCTACCTCAGTCTCACCCTCCGCGGCTTCGAAGCCGTCATGGCTGTGCCCCTCGCCGTGCTCGGCATGCGCGTTGCTAGCTTCAGCGCTGGAGGGCGATGAGGCTTCTTCGCTGTCAGGGGAGGAACAGGCGGTAATGGTGAGGATGGTGGCGGATAGTGCGGCGCACAGGGCGAGACGTTCTTTTTTCATAGTGTGCCACAGTATTGGAAGTGAAAATCAATAGCAATAAAGGTAATGGTGAGGGGGGGTAACCGCGCCGAGGCACTAAGATGAACACTCGATATGGCGAACCTCATTAACCTGGAAAACGTAACCAAGTCTTTCGGCCTCAAGACCCTGCTGGACGGGGTCTCCCTCGGCGTTCAAACCGGTGATCGCATCGGCATCGTCGGCGTCAACGGCGGCGGCAAAACCACGCTGCTGGAAGTTCTCACCGGCATCGAATCCCCGGACTCGGGCCGTGTATCTCACAATTCGGATTTGCGCATGGCAGTGGTGACCCAGCGCTTTGAGCTGGAGGAGTCTCTCACCATCGCCCAGGTCATCATCGAACCACTGGGCTTGGAAACCTTCGAGTGGGCGTCTAATGCCAAGGTGCGCGATGTCCTCGGCGGCCTCGGCATCGTTGACCTAGGGCTAGACACCCCTGTGGGCTCGCTCTCCGGTGGTGAGCGCCGCCGCGTGAACTTGGCTGCCGCACTCGTTCAAGACCTCGACATCGTGGTGCTCGATGAGCCGACCAACCACCTTGACGTCGAAGGCGTGCAGTGGCTAGCCAGCCACCTGCTTTTGCGCAAGCTGGCGATCGTCGTCGTCACGCACGACCGCTGGTTCCTCGACACCGTTGCCACCACGACCTGGGAGGTGCACGATGGCGTCGTCGATGCCTACGAGGGTGGCTATAACGACTGGACTTTTGCCCGTGCCGAGCGTGCACGTCAGGCCGATGCCATCGAGCAGCGCCGGCAGAACCTAGCGCGGAAGGAGCTGGCATGGCTGCGCCGCGGGGCGCCTGCCCGTACCTCGAAGCCGCGTTACCGCATCGAGGCGGCCGAGGCGCTCATCGCGGATGTTCCTGCGCCGCGCGACAAAGTTGAGCTCATGGCCTTCTCTAAGCAGCGCCAGGGGCGAGTCGTCATCGAGCTTGAGGATGCAAAGGTAACGACACCCGATGGGCGCACACTGGTGGATCACCTCACCTGGCGGTTGGCGCCGGGCGAGCGCATCGGCCTCGTCGGCGTTAACGGTTCGGGCAAGACCACGCTGCTGCGCGCCCTTGCCGGGGAAGTAGAGCTTGCCGCTGGCAAGCGCATCGAGGGCAAGACCGTGCGCCTGGGCTGGCTGCGCCAAGAACTCGATGACCTGGATCCACAGCGCCGGCTTCTCGACGCAGTGGAAGACGTTGCCACCTACGTCCACCTGGGAAAGAAGGAGCTTTCTGCCTCCCAGCTAGCGGAGCGCCTGGGCTTTTCCGCCAAGCGCCAGCGCACGCCGGTCGGCGATCTCTCCGGTGGTGAGCGCCGCCGCCTACAGCTGACCCGCGTGCTCATGGCGGAGCCAAACGTGCTGCTTCTCGACGAACCCACGAACGACCTCGACATCGATACCCTCCAGGAACTGGAGTCTCTGCTGGATTCCTGGCCCGGCACCCTGGTGGTCATTTCCCACGACCGCTACCTTATCGAGCGCATCGCGGACAACACCTACGCGCTGTTTGGGGATGGCAAGCTCACCAACCTGCCGGGTGGAATCGAGGAATACCTGCGCCGCCGCCAGGAGATGGAAGCCGCCACTGCCCGCGGCGTTCTCGATTTAGGAGAAGCCTCCAAGGACGCCGACGAGAAGAGCACGGAAGCCGCCCCGGCCAAGCGTTTGAGCTCCCAGGAGGAGCGCGAGCTGACCAAGAAGATGAATGCATTGGAGCGCAAGATGAGCAAGCTCGACGACAAGACTGCGAAGCTGAATGAAAAGATGGCACACGCCGCGGAGAAGATGTCTTCTGGTGAGGGGGACAGTGGTGAGCTAGCGAAGCTCGACTCCGAGCTCAAGGCCGTTGCCGCCGAGCGTGAAGAACTTGAGATGGAATGGCTGGAGCTGGGGGAGAAGCTCGAAGGCTAGTGCTTGAGAACTAGGTCTAGCCCTACCCAAAGAACCCTGCGATAGCCAGCATGGCCGGCAGGGAGAGAAAGGTGGTGAGGAAGACCGTATCGCGCGCCACCGTTTCTCCCGACTGGTAGGTCGCGGCATAGTTGTAGACGTTCTGCGCGGTCGGAAGCGCGGACAAGATGAGCGCTGCGTAGAGCTCGTTGCCGCTAAGCCCCAAGGCTAGGCCCGCCGCCAAGGCGATGGCAGGCATGACAATGAGCTTGAGCACCGTGGCGGTAATCGTCGGCAGGCGGTCGTTGGCCAGTAACCCTTTACCCGTGAGGGAAGCGCCGAAACTCATCAGGATTATCGGGATGGAAGCCCCGCCGAGGAGCTCGAGGGGAGCCATGATGACCTCGGGGACCTGCCAGTCAGCCGCAGAAACGATGAAACCGGCGATGGCCGCGATGACGACTGGTGCGGTCAGCCCGGAGACCACGGAGCTGCTGATCGAACGCAAGCTTGTTCCCTGTGCATTGAGGCCGGCGATGATGAAGGGGGAGAGCACTGCCATCTGGAGCACAAGTGCTGGCACTACAAAGGTGGCATCACCGATGACATAGGTGGCGATGGGCAGCCCGATGTTGACGGAGTTGTAATAGCTGGCCGCGGCCGCTCCGGCCATCGTCTCTGCCCCGCTGCGCCGGAAGAACAGCGCACTGAGCATCCCATACAGGGCCATCGTGGCGACCGAAGCAATCGCGATGACAGCGACAACCGGAGAAGTGAAAGCAGAAGTGTCCGAGGTTGCCACGCTGGAAAAGATCAGCGCCGGGGTGGCTGCCCAGAACGCCGTGCGGTTGAACTGCAGGCGGGCCTCACCGTGGCCGATAACGCCCCGGTGGCCCAGAAAGAACCCCACCCCGATGACCACAAAAATGATGGCGAAGCCGGTTAAGACGTCCAGCAACAGTGATCAACCTTTCGAACAATCATTAAAGCTAGCTTCTGGTCATTCTTTCATGTCGGGGCACTAACCCCAGCAGGGGATAACAAAGTGGTATCGAAAATCCCCTAGAGCCGGGCAGACCTTCACTGCGCTCGCAGATGTATGGCACGGTGGAAGGCATGAATTCTTTCCGTCGTGTTTCCCGCCTGTCCGCTACCGCCGCCGTGGCAGCATCCCTTGCTGCCGCTTTGTCGGTGTCCGCGGCCCAGGCCGCCCCGGCCACCTTCTCCTCCGCACAGCCGCAGGAACTGAACCAGTTGTCTTCCCAGGCTGCTGAGCAGATCAACTCCTTTGAAATCGAGCTGCCCGCGCAGGCCTATGACTTGGCCAAGCAGTACAACGTCCAGCTGCCAGGCTTCATCAAGAAGCCGACCCCGGCCGTGGCAAACGAGCTCGTTGGTGCAACCCACGCCCACCTGCTGAAGCAGGGCCACCACGAGGATGCCAACGCCAAGAACATTGCTCAGGAATGGGCAAACCAGGCTGCGGCCGGCAAGGTTACCTTCCAAGACAATGCTGGCGATGGTCTGACTCACCTGGAGGAGGGCAGCGGCAACATCTACAAGCTCACTGAGTCGGAAGCGAAGGACCGCGTGAACTGGCTCAACCGCGACGTGCCCGTGACCAAGACCGATGGCACCGGTTTCGGCGTAGCCCAGGCCTTTGATGGCACCCACGTCTACGTAGCGGAGTACTTCTTCAACTAAACCTCCGCGCGGTTCAATTAAAGCCGCCCTAGCGCAAGGCCCTGCCACCTCAGGCAGGGCCTTCTGCACGTTTTCGCGCAGAGGGTTACAGTGGGCCCCATGATTCTGATCAACGTACAGTTCCACGTAAAGCCCGAGTACGCCGATACCTTCTTGGAAGAGATCGACTGGTACACCAAGGCATGCCAGGCAGAGCCCGGCTGCATCGACTTCAAGTGGTTCCGCGATCCGGAAGACAAGCAGCGCTTCCTGCTTCTTGAGTCCTACAAGGACGGCACTGACGTCGACCACGTCAACACCGAGCACTTCAAGCGCTCCTGTGAGGAGCTGCCGAAGTACCTGGTGGAGACCCCAGACATCATCAACACGCATATCCCAGGTAAGACGGAATGGGATAAGATGGCTGAATTCTCGGTCTAAACCACATGCTTAAACAAAAGCCGCCCAGCTGTGAAGCTGGGCGGCTTTTCGTGACTCTTAGGTCTTTGTCGCTTAGCTGGAACAGACCGTAGTGAGGTTCTTCTCCTCGTCTGCGTACTGCTCGAGGGCATCGTACAGAGCATCCGCGTAGAGGTGTGCACCTTCGGGTAACGGGTGGACGCCGTCGTCGTAAAGCATGGCAGGATTTTCCTGCGCCACTCCGCACCAGTCTGCGATATAGACGTTGTCGTGCGTGGTTGCGGCCTCGATGATTTCGGCGCGCGCTGGCCCCATCCAATCGCGCTCACCGTAGGGCAATACGAGGACCAGTGTGCGCTCGGAGCCAACGATATCGATGAGCTCGTCCATTTGGCCCTCGAATGTAGCTCCGTTGGTGCCCAAACCCACAAATACGGTGGAGCGCAACTGGCCGGAATCCTTCAACCCCTGAACCACCGGCAGGGCTGCCGAATAGTGGCGGGAGATGGCAGCGTCGATACTGATACCCGGGAAACGCTCATTAAGTGCTTCGGAAGCGGCGAGCATGACAGAATCGCCGATTGCACTGATCTCGTTGCCGGTGGGTATCGCACGCTTTTCCTTCGGCTTTGTAGTCTCCGTGGGCTGTGCCGGAGCGGAGCTTGCAGCCTGCTCGTTGGACTGTGCCATGCGCTCGAGCTCGCGCTCTAGTTCGCTCTTATCCTCCGAGGTCACCAGAGCATAGCCCACACCGAGCAGAGATAGTACGACGATGACGGGGACTGCAGGCCACAGTGCCTTGCCAAAGCTAGCCTTAATCTCCTCCATGCTGGGGCGTGCCGCCCAATAGGCATGCCACGTGGGGCGGAATCCGGCGCGGCGGAAGGGGTTTTCTACGAACTGGTAAGTTACCTCTGCCAGCAAGCAGCTCAGCGGCAGGCAAAGGAGACCCAGGAGCCACGAAGGGGCGTCGGACATCGCGTGGATAATCATGACCACCGGCCAGTGCCAGAGGTACAAAGAGAAGGAACGCTGTCCCAGCCAGCGCATCACGGGGGTGCGGAAGATCCGGGTGAGGGGGCCGGTTTCACGCACCACTCCCCAAATCATCGCCGCGCCGAGCACGCTGGTGAGGACCAAACCACCGCGGTAGGTGAATTCGCGGTCCGCACCCATCCACACCAGTTGAGCAAGGTAGGCAACGAGTGCGAGGGCACCAACGGTGCCGGCAAGAATGCCCTTGTTTGCTGCCGGCCAGGAGTCGGCGTCGACGTCCTTGTCGGTGGAGGTTAAAAGCAGGGACAGTATTGCGCCAATGAGGAGACCGAAGGCGTGGGTATCGGTTCCGTAGTACACGCGGGTGGGATCCTCGCCCGGGGTGAAGATGAGAGCCATCGCAACAGCCGAAGCAATCGTGAGGATCAGCGATACCGCGATGGGCAGGCGCTTGGGCTTGCGGCGGGAAATGGCGAAGATGCCAAACATCAGCAGGGGCCAAATCAGATAGAACTGTTCCTCGACGGCCAAGGACCAATAGTGCGCGAAAACCTGCACTTCATTTGGTGCAAAATAGGTTTGGCTCGTGGCGATTTGGGTCCAGTTGTTGACAAAGAAGAAGGTGCCCAAGAATTGCTGGCGGATGCCTACTGCTAGGTCGCCGCCGATGAGGGCCACAATCGCAGTACATATCGAAAGGACCACGAGTGCGGCAGGGAGAATGCGCCGGAAACGGCGGAGCCAAAAATCCTTGAGGCTGATGCGCCCAGTCGCGTTGAATTCACGGACCAGCAGCGAGGTAATAAGGAAGCCGGAAAGGACAAAGAACATGTCCACGCCGAGGTAACCGCCGGGGAGAATATCCCCGAAGAAGTGATAGATCACCACGGCAAGCACCGCGAGACCACGCAGACCATCCAGGCCCGGTATTTGACGCAGCCGGGCGCGCCGACGGCGCGGTGTGGTTGCAGGTGCAGTAGTAGACGGGGCAGCTGTGCTGCTGGTGGATGCACCGGCAGCGGCAGGAGCCGTGGCGGGTGCCGCAGCCGCAGTAGTGGCCATGGCGCTTGCCGTTGTGGCATCTGCTGCTGCCGCGGTTGCAGCTGCCGGAGCCACGGCAGCAGCAGTGGATTCCTTCGCTATCGGCCGCTTTGCTGAACGGCGCTTTTCTTGTTTTTCTTGTTTTGTGCTCAGTACCCCGACGGACTGAGAGCGACGAGCCAGAGCCCGCGAAATCTCATTCTCTGGCCCGGGCGTTACTGTTTTCTTCTTTTTCTTTTCCGGTTCTTTGGCTTGTTCAGGTGCCTTGGCTTTCTTGGCCTCAGCGCGATGGGCTTTCTGGCCCTCTTCGCCCTGTGCGGGATTCTTTGTAGGCTGGGGAGCCTTTTCTTTTTTCGCTGCCGGTGCCGGAGCCGGGGCAGGTGCCTGTGCTTTGGCAGCTGTAGGGGACTTTGCCGCAGCTGGCTGGGGCGCCGAGCGGCGAGGTAGGGGACGTCGCGGGGCGCGGCGGCCAGTCGAGGCTACGTCGGCCTCCTCGCGGGCTTTGACTAGCTTGGCCTTCTTCACCGCCGAAGCCTTGGGAAGGGCGCTCGGTGACAAATCCAAGGTGAAGTCTTCCGCTGGCCGTGGGCGGACGCGGCCAGGCCGCGCGGCCGAGCGCTGAGCGCTGGGCCGCTGAGTGTTGGGCGCAGCGTTTTTATCCGAGGTGGTGGGCTTGGCGGGAGTTGTCGGCTTTCCCGGCTTCGTGGTGTTAGCAGGTGCAGTGAAAGGAGAAGCCGACGTGGGCTTGGCAGCCGGGGTGGACTTAGCAGTCGCAGCAGAGCCTTTAGATGCAGTAGTCGAAGTTGAAGAAGGCTTCTGGGAAGCGGAAGGGGAGTCCGGAGTGGGACTCGATGTGGATGATTCGCCCTTTGCCAAGCGTGACACCATCGACCGCAAAAACTTCTTCACTTCACACTCCGCAGGTAGACACCGTGGTTCGGGTACTGAGGCTTAGTAACCCGAGTAATCCTACTCTGTGAGCGCGGCTAGTCGGGCAACGAGTCAGGGGAGCGTGTTAGGTGCGCAAAAGCTGGCGAAGCACGGTGCTGACGCCGTTGTCAGTATTGGGAGGGGCAATGATATCCGCTAGATCCTTCAGCTGCGGATGCGCGTTCTCCATCGCGACGGCTGTCCCGGCAGCGCGCAGCATTTCGAGATCATTGAGGTAGTCACCGAAGGCCACGGTGGCGGTGATGGGAACGTTGGCAAGTTCAGCGAGCTTGACTAAGGCTGCACCTTTATCCACGCCGCGAGCCATGACATCGAGCCAGACCTTGCCCGATACCGCCACGTTGTCTTCCGGGACAGCGCGGACGATGGGTTCGTAGATGTGTGCCTCTGAACCGGATTCACAGAAGATGGCGATCTTGATGATGTTGCTATCGGGGACGGCGTCTAGGTCATCGACCCACGTGACTGCCTTGTAGTACTTGGAGATCTCTGCGCGCGCTGCATCGGATGCATCCCGCGCGACGTAGGCGGTTTCCGGGGCGCACAGCACCACGGTGTGCTCCACATCCATGGCCGCTGAGGCCTCGCGTGCTGAGTGCACGGTCGCTTCCGAGAGCGGGAATGTCGCAATGATGTCGCCACCACGCATGACTACCGAGCCATTTTCAGCAATGAAGGTTTCGCCTTGCGGGAACATCTCCTTGAGCGTTGCCAGTTGGCGCCCTGAGGCCGGAACTAGCTCGCATCCACGGTGGGCGGCAAGCTCCTGCAGCTCCGCGAAGTCCGCTGGTAGTTGGCCGTGGGCATCGAGGAGTGTGCCGTCCATGTCAAGAGCAACAAGTTGTGGGAGCAAGAAAGTCACACCAATCTAAAAGGGTTGGGCTAAAAGCAGAAACCATGTCCAAGGTAGCGCCAAAATTAGGTGGCTGAAACATTTGTGATATGGAACACTGGTGCGCATGACTATGACTGATCCAGTACTCGTTTCCGTCCGCAACCGTACCGGAGTCCTTGAACTCAATCGGCCGAAAGCTCTGAACTCTTTGAACCCAGAGATGATTGACATTATCCGCCGCTCCCTCGAAGCGTGGGCGCAGGATGACGAGATTGAGCAAGTCCTGATTCATTCCAACAGTCCCAAAGCTTTTTGCGCCGGTGGCGATGTGCGCCACGCACGTGAGGGAATCGCGGAAGGCAAGCTGGAGGAGGTCGATGCCTTCTTCGCCAGCGAGTACCTCACCAACGGTGATATCGCCGAGTTCCCGAAGCCCTATATTTCCGTCATCGACGGCGTTGTCATGGGTGGTGGATTGGGTATTTCCCTGCATGGTTCGCACCGCGTGGTAACTGAGAAGGCCTTCGCGTCGATGCCGGAGATGAATATCGGCTACGTCACGGACGTGGGAGTGGCCTATGCAGCGCAGCGCATGGTGGGCACACGCGGAGTATCTTCGCCGGGCTTGGCAAAGTTCTGGGGCTTAAGCGGGTACCGCATGTATGCCGCGGACATGCTGTGGACGGGTGTCGCAACCCACGTGGTTAAGGATGCCGCCGAGTTAATTGAGGCAGCTATCGAGCGGGGCATCGACCCCGCACTGGAAGATCTAGCTTTGCCTGCGCCACAACAGCCGGCGCCGCTGGAGCAGGTAGCCAAAGACTTGGAGGAGACCTTCACGCTGCCGACATGGGAGGAGATTTCTGCGGAGCTCGACAAGCGCCCGAACATTGCCGGCGAAGTACGCCGCCTCATGGCCGCCGCCTGCCCAGCCGCCATCGTTGCGGCCAATGAACTGTATGAGGCGGAGGCTGCTGTCGACGATATCCGCGAGGCCCTCTTGCTGGAGCTCAAGCTAGGAATGCACATGTACCGCCGTCCCGATTTTTCCGAGGGCGTGCGCGCGGTGCTGGTGGACAAGACCCAGGATGCTGCGTTTGACCCGGCAACCACCGAGGAGGTTGACGCCGAAGAATTCCGCGCAGTGCTGAATTCCTAGCCAGGGCTTATAGGCCGCGTGCCCGCTGATAGGCGGCGCGCGCCCGGTGTTCATCCACTCCTTCAGGCACGGCAACGTTAAGGGTGGCCTGCGTGGCGGCCGGGGTCGGTGCGGGCAGATGGAAGGCAGGGGCATCGGTCAGCGCCAGCCCCTGGCGACCATCGGGCAGCTGCACAGGCAGCAGGGTCCACAGTCCCAGGACCGGCATGGCTAATTGGGGCAAGCGCACCGAGCGCGCTTCGGGGATCGACACACGGGCGCGGATCAGCTCGGGGAGCGCATTGTCATAGCCGAAGCGGCGCAGGTTCGCCGCCGCTTGAGCGGACATGGAACTAGATAGCTCGTCCGCCCACGCCCACGTGAACGTGTCCGTGGAAGCGTCGAGAGTAGCAATGAGGTGGGCGGGAACCGTGAGCGAACCATAATCAGAGTTCACCACGGTGCGTGACGTGCCGGGGTCGAGGTCCGCAGACAAGTTGGGGAAGCGGGCCTCCAAGAAGAAATTGTGCTCGGTGGCAATAAAGTGGGCATCGGCCAAGACATCGCGTGCGCTGAGCACGGCCTGGCCCGAGGGGTGGGGAAGGGCCGCGATCCGAGTGCCGTGGAAGCGCGCGAGGCCTTCTGCCGCCGCCGGGGCCACGCCCAAGTAAGAGGCGAGCTCAGAGGCAGCAAGGCGCTCGTCGACGCCCCCTTCAACATCCCCCGAGCGCTCGAGTCCGGCCAGGATGCTGACACGGGGGTCTGGGTGGAGCTCCGTAAAGTCGACGGCGACGAGTGCTTCGCCCTCGCCCTGCGGGACGCGGAGAACGGGGCGGTCACCCACCAATCGCCGCGCTAAGCCGCGGAGCAGGGCGGAATCGGGCTGTGGTCCGTGGAACTGAGGTTGGGGCGCTTGTTCCGTCAAACCCGTGGCCCAGTGCAGCTGCCCATCCTGGATGGTGGCTAGACGTAATCCATCGAAGTCATAGCTCCCTGAACCAGTACTAAAGCGCACCACCGCGCGCTGGTCTTGGTCTGGCTGCGCTGATTGTTGGGCTTCGGGCGCGGGGTCAGCAGGCGTAAAGTTCACTTCGACGTCGCGCACGTCGCCCAAGCGGGAGGCAAACGTGGCGTCGATGCCGGCTTGGATAAAAGCGCCAGCGGAGTACAGGTTCTGGGCGGAATCCATTAGTGCTCCTTGACTTCGTTCTCTTCCCTCCGGAAGGGGTGCTCGATAGCCTCCTCATAGGCCTGAAGGAGGGCTTGGGTGGATTCTACCCAGGAATACTTTTCGGCTTCGCGGCGGGCGGCAGCACCCATCGTCTCCCGGCGGGCAGGGTCTTCGAGGAGCCCGAGCGTGGCGAGGGCCCAGGCTTCATCATTGGCATCGGGAGCGATGAGGTGGCCGGTGACACCCTCCTCAATGACGAAGGGGATACCACCGGCATTCGTGCCGATCACCGGCACGCCCGAGGCGAAGGACTCGAGTGCTACCAGCCCCAGGGTCTCCGTGGCGGAGGGGAAGAGGAAGACATCCCCCACGGCGAAGGCAGCGGCGAGCTCCTCGCCAGAAAGGTATCCGGTGAACACTGTGTGTGCAGGATTGAAGCTAGCCTTGAGCTCCTCCAAGGCGGGGCCATCGCCAACGATGGCCAGGCGGGCGTCGCTAAGCTGTGCCCGAACCAGCTGCATCACGTGGTCGAGGCGCTCCAAGTCTTTCTCTTTGGATACTCGTCCGGTATAGGTCACCAGCGGGGCATCCGGGTTACCGTCGGTCAGGCGCTCGCGCATCTGCGCCGTGGCGCGGTCAGGGTGATAGGTCTGCGTATCCACAGCCTTGGGCCACAGTTGCACGTTGCGGATCCCCATCTTCCGAGCCTTATCCACCATGGGGCCGGAGGTGCACAGGTTCACTGCCGCCTGGTTGTGCAGATACTTCAGCGTGGCTTCGGTCAGCGGCCTAGTCCATCCAATCCCCAGCGCATCGACGTATTCGGGGACATTGGTGTGGAAGCTGGCCACTAGCGGCACGGCATCGCGCTGCGCGGCAAAGACGCCGAGTGCGGCGGTCCAAATGGGATTGACCGCGTGGATGACATCGGGATCGAAATCCCGGATCTCCTTGAAGAACTTCCACGAGGGCAGGCCGAATTTAATCTCCGGGTAGACCCACAGTGACAAACTGGGGATGCGGGTGACCTCAAAACCGGCGTAGGTGGCAGGGGCCTTGCCCGTGGCAAAAATCCGGACCTCGTGGCCCATCGCGGCCAGCTGGTCCAGCGTACGCGTCAGGCGCGTGACCACGCCGTCGATCTTGGGGAGGAAGACCTCAGTAACGATTGCGATGCGCACGGTGGGACTTAAGCCTCCGTGGAAGGAACGCCGGCGTGCTGCTGTCGCGTCCACAGCGACTGCGCTGGAATCTTGGAGCGGTCAGCGCGGTCGGCGTACTTGCGCGCGACTTCCTCCACCTCATGGAGCAACCCCTCCGACAAAGTGGTCGGCTCCAGTCCTAGTTCGAGGAAGGTGTCGTTGGTGACGTGGAGTTCATTCTCCGCAGATTCCTTGCGCGGGTTCGGCACATAAGCCACTTCCGCACCAGAGATCTTCGCCAGCAGTTCTGCCAGGTCACGCACACGGTGGGTTTCGGTCATTTGGTTGATGATCTTGACGCTCTCACCGCGTGCCGGAGGGTTCTCCAGCGCTAGCTCAATGCAGCGCACCATGTCACGGATGTGAATAAAGGCGCGGGTTTGTCCGCCGGTGCCGTGCACGGTCAGCGGATAACCAATACCGGCCTGAATGAGGAAGCAGTTGAGCACCGTTCCGTAGTCACCGTCATAGTCAAAGCGGTTGATCAGGCGCTCATCCTTCTGGGTCTGCACCGTGTGCGTGCCCCAGATGATGCCCTGGTGCAGGTCGGTGATGCGCAGCTCATCATTCTTGGCGTAGTAGGCAAACAGGTGCTGGTCCAGCACCTTGGTCATGTGGTAGACCGAGCCCGGGTTGGAGGGGTAGAGGATTTGCTGCTTGACGACGCCATTCTCGCCCGCGTCCACCTGCACATCAAGGTAGCCCTCCGGGATCTTCATGCCGGCAGTGCCATAGCCGTAGACACCCATGGTGCCCAAGTGCGCGACGTGGATAGCCTGCTCAGATTCGACGATGGCGGCGAGCAGATTGTGGGTGGCGTTGATGTTGTTATCCACCGTGTAACGCTTGGTGCGCGAGTTCTTCATAGAATAGGGTGCGGCGCGCTGCTCAGCAAAGTGCACCACAGCATCCGGGCGTTCGGTATTCAGGAACTCCAACAAGCCGTCGTAGTCTTGGGCCACGTCGAGGTTGCGGAAGCCGATGGTCTTGCCGGAGACCTCGGTCCACGCAGCCAGGCGCTCGTCAATGGAGGCGATGGGTGTTAAGGATTCCGCCCCCAACTCTTCATCGATGGCGCGCCGGGAGAGGTTATCCACGATGATGACCTCGTGGCCTTGGTCGGAGAGGTAGAGGGAAGCGGGCCAACCGCAGAAGCCGTCTCCGCCGAGAATCGCTACCTTCATTTTTTATCTCTCCACATCACTGTCGGGGGCATGAGTTAGGGTGCCGCCGACGATGGGGGAGAAACCCTTCGCGGCGGCAAGCACTTTTCAATACCGTACCGTTGACAGCCCTCACATGAGGGCCCTTAACGGTAAACAGTGAGTGAATGTTTCCTCGGGCTGCACCACTAGATCAAAGCTTGGTGTAGAGGGCGGGAGGCTCGGTGTCCAGAGTAAGTTCTGCAAACGTGCCCTGTACACTGGCTCGCATGCTCGAAGCCGTGCTCAATGCCTTTGCCGATTCCGTCAATGCTCTATTGATCGGAATCCTGGTGGCCATCGGCATCATGCTTCCGCGGGGGAGCTACCGCAAGATTGCGGCCCTCGTCATCGTCGGTGACTGGTTCGGTGTGCTCACCGCAGCCGCCGTGGTGATGTTCGTGTTCGTCGGCATCCAGGACAAGGTGGCCGCGGCGCTGGAATCACCGCTGCTTGGCTGGGGGCTGGTGGTCATCGGCATTGGCTTGGGCCTTTTGGCCTGGCGTTCCAAGGGCGAACCCAATGACATGGTGCAGAAAATCCTCGGCCCGCTGCGCACGCCTTCGGCCAAGACTGTCGCGGTGGGCTATGCCATGGGTGTTATCCAGTCCTTGACCTCCGTGCCCTTCTTCTATGGGCTGATGCACCTCGCGGCCGGGGATTTTAGCAACACCGTTAAGTATGGAGGCCTCTTCTTCTACGCCTCCTTTGCGCTGTCCTTGCCCACGGTGTGCGGGCTCTTCATCGCGCTTGTGCGGGCGAAGCCAGATTCTTGGGCCGGATGCGCCTTCGCGTGGGCGCGGGAGAACTCCGCAACAGTTGCGCTATGGAGCGGCTACGGAGTGGCCGCCTTCCTGGTGATCATGGGACTTGTTTCCCTGCTCTAGCGCTTTAGCCCTGAATGAAGCGATTGTGACTTCACTCGCGGCCCTAGCTTGCGGAGGTGGAACTGCCGTTGTTGCCAAAACTTTTGAACTCGCCGCACGATCTGGTCGGATCTTTGTCAACAACGGCAGTTGCGGGACTAGTCGTAAAGGACTTCGTCGAGCGAGAGGGCGTCACCAAGCGGCGCCTGATCCTTAGCAATGTCGACGTAGCGCGCGGCGTGCGGGATGAAGGCGGCGGATTCCTCAGGGCTCAACTCACGCCGCACCTTGGCGGGCACCCCGGCGGCCAAGGAGCCAGCGGGAATGTCCTGGCCCTCGAGCACCACCGCGCCGGCGGCGATGAGAGAGCCAGGGCCCACGGTGGACCCGGAGAGCAAAGAGGACTTCATCCCCACCAGCGCGCCTGCGCCCACGTGCGTGCCGTGGAGCATAGCCATGTGGCCCACGGTGACGTCATCCTCCAGTACACACGGTGCAGCGGCTTCGACGTGAATGACGCAGTTGTCCTGGATGTTGACGCGGGCGCCTAGGCGGATGGCGCCAACATCCCCGCGCAGCACGCTGCCGTAAAACACGGAGGAATCCGGACCGATGGTGACGTCACCGATGATGGTGGCATTCGGCGCAATCCAGGCGCTGCGGTGGATGCGGGGTGTGTGCCCTTGGAAGGGGAGGATGAGCATGGGCGGTTAGCTTTCTTTCGGGATGTTTTCGATGGAGACCGCGAGGGCCTCGGAGACTTCATAATCGCCGGGTTCGGCAGTGAGTTGGGATAGTATCTCTCTTTCTGCGGGCGACAACGGGATGGCCCATCCCTTCTTGGGGTCATGGACGGGGCGCTGTTCCTTCGCCGTGGCTAAGAGATGCACCGTGGTTTGCGGGCCACGCAACTGCGCGGGCTCACCGGAACGTGCCACCTCACTGAGCACCTGCGCGCCGGCAGGGGAGGTAACCAGGATGATGAGACCGCTCGCAGTGTGCACAGACAGGTGATCTAAAGAGACCCCGACGGCGTGGGGATCCGGGGAAGCTAAACGAACAGTGCTGGAGCCACCGAGCCTGTCGATGACATCCTTAACCGCAGAAAACAAACCCATGGCGCGATCCTAGCGCGGGGGTACCATCGGGCACTGTGATTGACGCGAAAGATACAGCACTCGTCATTGAAGGCGGCGGCATGCGCAATTCCTATACCGCCGCGTGCATCGTCAAACTTCTCACAGAAGAGGTGGAATTCGGCTGGGTTGGAGGCGTTTCCGCGGGTTCCTCGCACACCGTGAACTTCCTCTCCCGCGACGTGAGCCGCTCGGAAGAATCCTTCGTGGACTTTGCCAAGAACCCCAGCTTCGGTGGTTTGGGCTCGCTGCTGCGCGGCAGCGGCTACTTTAATGCTGAGTTCATCTACGAGAAGGCCGCGGACCAGGACATGCCTTTTGACTGGGAGGCTTTCGAAGCCAACCCGGCGCAGATGTGTATTTCTGCCGCCCGTGCCGATACCGGGGAAAGCGTGTACTGGGGGCGCGAAGACATCAAGACCCAAGAGGACCTGATGGTGCGCGTCCGGGCCTCTTCGACGTTGCCGCTGATCATGCCGATGCGAGTTATCGAGGGTGTGCCTTATGTCGACGGCGCCATGGGCGAGTCCGGTGGCATTCTCATCGAGCAAGCGGAGAAGGCCGGGTTTGAGAAGTTCTTGTTCCTCGGATCGAAACCGCGTGGCTACGTGCGCCCTGAGGTGGGGCGGCCGGCGGCGCTGCGGAGGGTCTTCCGCAAATACCCGGCTGTGGCAGAGGCGATGATTGCGCGCCCGCCACGCTATAACGCCTCCAAGGACCGGCTTCTGGAGCTGGAAAAGGAGGGGCGAGCTCAGCTCTTCTTCCCGGAGGATATGCAGGTGGCTTCAACCGAGCGCTCGGTGACTAAGCTTCGCGCCAACTATGAAGCTGGGCGCGCGCAGACCTATGCGGAATGGTCGGCATGGAAGGAATTCCTCAGCAGCTAGCTCGCCAGCACGGTGGGCGCGTACTCAGCTCACCTTGATTCCTAGGACGTGAGACGAAGCACCTGTGGGGGCAGGAAAGCGCCCTGGAACGTGGTGTTTTGCTCTCGCTTTCCTACAATGAAGCTTCGTGTTGGCTCTATTTGATGGAAATATTTGGCTGAGCATATTCTTTGTTGCCTTGCTCGGCACGTTGTTTGGCATGATCCCCTTCGGCCCGCTGCGCTTTGGCGCAGCCGGCACCTTGTTTGTAGGACTGGCCATCGGCGCCTTTATCGATCTCGATGGCACGATTCTGAGCAGCCTGCAAGAGATGGGCCTTGGCCTCTTTATCTATATGCAGGGCTTGTCTGCCGGCGAACGCTTCTTCAAGGGCTTCTCTGAGCAGCTGAAACACATGATCACTGCTGCCATCGCGGTGGTGGGCGCTGCTGCCGTGGCGCTTCTCGCGGGCGGATGGATGGGCCTGTCGCCGTTGCTTTCCGTGGGTGTATTCTCCGGTGCGACGACCTCGACGGCGTCGCTTGCGGTTGCCCAACAGCAGACCGGCGAGGAGCTGCCCGCCGTGGGTTATTCCTTGGGCTACCCGGTGGGCGTAGCCGTTGCCATTTTGCTCGTGGCCTTCCTGCTCAAGCAGTCTTGGCCGGGTTCTAAGGACAAAGACAATTCTGCAGAAGAAGTTTTCCGCTCCCGCACCATCCGGGTGACCAAGGACATCACCTACGAGGAACTCGTGGAGCGCTTCGAGGACCAATTTGTCATCGCCACCATTCGCCGCGGCAATACCCGCACCGTCGCAGGTGACAATCCGGAGATTCGCAAGGGCGATATCCTGCGCGTGCTCGTGACGAAGGCCAAGAAGCATGAGCTGACCGCTGCCTTGGGAAAGCGCCAGCCCCAAGTGCCCTTCGTGGATAAGCGCTTGGTTATCGAAAACGTGGTGGTCTCGAACACTGACATTGCCGGTCGAACCGTGGAGGACCTCAACCTTTTCCAGCGCTTTGGTGGCCGTATCGTCCACGTGCAGCGCGGTGATGAGGAGTTCCTCGCTAGCTTCGATACGCACCTCGATGCCGGTGACCGGGTAGCGGTGATTGGGGATCAGGACCGTATGGGCGATATTCGCGATTACTTCGGTGACTCGGTTCAGGGCTACTCGCAGCTGAACTGGATCGCTGTGGGCGGCGGCCTGTTCTTGGGCTATCTCATTGCACTCATCGTGGTGCCCTTGCCAGGTGGTACGTCCTTTGAGCTGGGCTTCGCGCTGGGGCCGCTGATTACCGGACTTGTTCTCGGTGCTCTGCACCGCACACGCCGCGTGCCCTGGAAGGTTCCGGCTTCAATCAACTTGGCTCTTCAGCAGTGGGGTCTAGTCATCTTCTTGGCGTCGGTGGGGCTCGCTTCGAGTGAGGCTTTCCAGTCCACGGCCTTCTCCTGGATGGGCTTGAAGTCCATGGTTCTGGCCGCCATCATTACCGTGGTTGCCGTCGCTATCTTCGCTGTTGCCAATAGGTTCCTCGGCCAGTCGGAGACCCGCACCGCCGGCGGTATCTCCGGCATCTTCGGCCAGCCTGCCGTGGTCAACTACGCCACGGGTATGAGTACGGATTCCCGCATCATGACCGGCTACGCGGCCACCATTGTGGTGGCGCAGATAGCCAAGATCGTGGTCATCCCACTCATGCTCACCTTCTAATCTGGCCCGCGGCTTTATGCCTTAGTAGCGGCTCAAACTGTTCTGTGCAGCAATACTTCGGCATTATGCGAGCTGAGATTGACCCACAAGGGTGGCGCAGCGCACAATCCATCGGTACGATTCGGGTTAACTTCGTACAGTTTGGAGAGCGAAATATGGACATCGTTATTGTGGGCGCCGCCCGAACGCCCTTCGGCAAGTTGCTTGGCGGCCTTGCGGCCTTGCCCGCAACGGAGCTCGGCTCCCATGCCATCGCTGCTGCGCTCGCGCAAGCGCAGGTCAACCCCGACGACGTTGATGCGGTGATCTTCGGACAAGTCTTGCAGGCAGGTGTGGGGCAAAACCCCACGAAGCAGGCAGCACTGGGGGCAGGAATTTCCCCGAACGCGCACACCACAACGGTCAACAAGGTCTGCCTGTCCGGTCTGACCGCGATTATCGACGCCTCCCGGCTCCTGCGCTCCGGCGAAGCCACGGTGGTAGTGGCCGGGGGAATGGAGTCGATGTCGAATGCTCCCCACCTGCTGCCGCAGTCGCGCAAGGGAAAGAAATTCGGCTCTGTTGAGCTTCTCGATCACATGGAGCACGATGGCCTGCGGGCAGCGGACCTCGGGATTTCCATGGGCTCGCTGTCGGAGAAGTATGCCGAGCGCTATCCGGCCACCCGCCAGGAACAAGACCGCTGCGCCGCGCTGTCCCACCAGCGCGCTCTGCAGGCGAGCGAGGAGGGACTCTTTGACACGGAGATCGCTCCGATCACCGTAGCGAGCCGGCACGACGAGATCACCTTCTCGCGCGATGAAGGCATCCGGGAGGGAGTCACCGAAGAATCCTTGGCTGGGCTGCGTCCGGCCTTTGAGCCTGAAGGAGGCATAACGGCCGGAAATTCTTCACCCATCACGGATGGGGCTGCGGCCGTCGTTCTCACCACCCGCGAACATGCGGAGAAAAAAGGGTTGCCGATCATGGCGGTCCTGCGCGCGCCTGGGCAAGTAGCCGGCCCGGATTCTTCGCTGCAGGAGCAGCCCGCTCGTGCCCTTCTTCAAGCCCTGGAACGGCAGGGCTGGAGTGCAAAGGACCTCGACCACATCGAGATCAATGAGGCCTTCGCCGCGGTAGTGGTGCATTCCGCGAGGGTCCTTGGAATCCACCCCGATGACGTGAATCCGCAGGGCGGAGCGATTGCCCTGGGGCACCCTATCGGTGCTTCCGGTGCACGGCTCGTGGTGCATGCGGCGCACCTCTTGGCAGAATCCCATGCCCGCCGCGCCGGGGTCACGTTGTGCGGCGGCGGTGGACAAGGTGAAGCCCTGTTGCTTGAGGCTGTGAACTAACCCCGCCCATAGATGAGTAGAAAAATAGGAGAAGAAGATGACGAATGAGATTATTAGCGAAGTTCGTGGACACGCCGGCGTGCTCACGCTCAATCGGCCCAAGGCCATTAACGCGCTGAACCAGACGATGATTGATGAGATGACGGCGGTGCTTCAGGAGTGGCAGGATGATGACCGCGTCAAGCTCGTTATTCTCCGCGGCGCTGGCGAACGCGGGCTATGCGCGGGCGGTGACGTCGCAGCCTTGTACCACGATGCCCTGGAAGGCGGAACCGCAGGCGCCCATTTCTGGAAGACGGAATACGAGCTGAACTATCTGATCTCCACCTATTCCAAGCCTTACGTGGCGCTCATGGAAGGCATCGTGCTGGGCGGTGGAATCGGCGTGTCGGCGCACGCCTCGCACCGCATCGTGAGTGAGGATTCACGCATCGGCATGCCGG
Organism: Corynebacterium aurimucosum ATCC 700975; assembly: GCF_000022905.1. NCBI lineage: Bacteria > Bacillati > Actinomycetota > Actinomycetes > Mycobacteriales > Corynebacteriaceae > Corynebacterium > Corynebacterium aurimucosum. The sequence goes on from NC_012590.1 coordinate 950,324, forward strand.
AAGTAGGAATTGGGTATTCGCCCGATGCCGGCGGTTCCTACCTGCTGTCCCGAGCTGCAGATCGCCTTGGCCGCCACCTGGCCTATACCGCGATCCACGTGGGCGCCGCGGAGGCGATCGATACCGGTTTTGCGGATTACTTCGTGCCCAAGGACAAGCTCGACGCGTTGGTAGAGCAGCTGGTGGAGTCGGGGGAACCGGCAGACATCGAGAAGTTTTCCGAAGAGGTGGGACCCGGCTTCGGGGAGGATCGCGCCGAAATGGTTGAGGTCTATGCCGCGGAGACTGCCGAGGAAACCTTGGCCCGGCTACAGGAGCGCGCAGCCGCCGGGGGTGAAGGCCACTGGGCCGCGAAGGCTACCAAGCGGATGAGCCTTAACTCCCCACTGGGAATCCGCGTTACCGAAGAATCCCTGAACCGCAATGCGTCGATGAGCTTCGCAGAAACCTTGACGCAAGAATTCTGGATGTCCGTGAACATGCAAAAGCACAAGGAATTCGTCGAGGGTATCCGCGCGCAGATCGTTGATAAGGACCGTAACCCTTCCTGGGAATACGAGTCCATCGGCGCCGTCCCACCGGACGTCGTGGCGTCTATTCTCGAACACAGCGAAGGCAATGTGGAAGCTCCCACATTCGATACCTCCGAAAACTAGGCACAGCCACCCCCTGCTCACGAGCCAGATATAGCACTACCCGAAATCACAGAAAGGACACTAGTTCCATGGCAATTCTTACTGAAAAGCGCGGCCGCGTCGCACTCATCACCCTTAACCGTCCGGAAGCACTCAACGCGCTGAACAACGACACCATGCTTGAGGTCACGCACGCGGTCCAGGAATTCGACGCCGATGGAGAAGTAGGCGCAATCGTTATTACCGGTTCCGACAAGGCCTTTGCCGCCGGCGCAGATATCAAGGAGATGTCTTCGAAGACGGCGACGGAGATGTACACCGCGGACTGGTTCGCCGGCTGGGACGTCCTCACGCGCGCTCGCACGCCCATTATCGCGGCGGTCAACGGCTACGCGCTTGGCGGCGGTTGCGAGCTAGCCATGATGTGTGACTTCATTATCGCCGGTGACAAGGCCAAGTTTGGCCAGCCCGAGGTCAACCTCGGCGTTACCCCGGGCATGGGCGGCTCCCAGCGCCTAACCCGTGCCATCGGAAAGGCCAAGGCAATGGAGATGTGCCTGACCGGCCGCATGATGGCAGCGGAGGAAGCAGAGCGCTCTGGTCTCGTGGCCCGCGTGGTTCCCGCCGACGAGCTCCTCGATTCCGCGCTAGAAACCGCGCAGCTCATCGCCTCGAAGTCCTTCGTCGCAACGTCCCAGATCAAGGAACAAGTCAATGCCGTGGATGAGCTCTCGCTGTCCCAGGGCATCCAGTTTGAGCGCCGCACCTTCCACGCACTCTTCTCATCCCACGACCAAAAGGAAGGAATGGCAGCCTTCGTGGAGAAGCGTGACCCAGACTTCAAGCATGCTTAAGCTCCTTCGCTCTGCGAAGTAGCTCTGAGGGGGATTAGTTCTCAGACAAAAACTGCCCTAGTTGCCAAAGTTGAAGCCCGTGAATCGGGCAGGGCGGGAGCGCAGGTTTTGCAGATAGGGCAGTTCCGTCGCTCTACTGAGCCTCTGGGGACTCGACGTCCTCGCCGGCGGCGCGGCGAATACGGTTGGCGGCAGCGATAACGCGATCTTGTTCGCGTGCGGGCAGTGCAATGGACTCGAAATAGCGATCAAGTGCCGGTCCCGCCGCGGAAGCCAGCACGATGCCTTGGTCGGTGACCATCACCAAGGTCGAGCGCTTATCTTTAGGGTCGCTTACCCGCGTGATCAGTCCGTCCTTTTCCAACTTGCGCACCGTGTGGGTCAGTGATGCCGGCGGGAGTTGTAGGCGAGAACTGATCTTCGACATCGGCATGCTTCCTGCGCGTGACCACATGAGCACGGCGAGGACCTCAAATTGGCTATAGCTCACCCCAAAGGGAGCGAGAGCCTCCTCGGCACCGTTTCTCAAAATATGGGCGGCGCGCTCGAAGGAGGAGACCGTGGCCAGGCCACGCGCGGAGTGCGCGGAATAGCGCTGAGCCCACTGGCGGCGTGCTTCAGCAATGATATCCATGAGCCGGAAAAGACCTCCTTGTAGCGTGTGAGACAACTATAAGCGACAGCTTCACTGTTCCGAGAACCCGGATAAGAGAAACAAAGGCCCCAGCCGGAAGCTGGAGCCTGCATCATCGAAAGGCGGGTGGTGCTAGCCCTTCAGCGACGGAAAGTCGGAATCAGCAAACTCCGTCGAAGCTGTCGTCTCACCGCCATCAGCTGAGTGGATCTCGGTTTCGCGCTTGCGCAGATCGACGCGGCGAATCTTGCCAGAGACCGTCTTTGGCAGCTCGTAGAACTCGAGGCGGCGGATACGCTTATACGGCGCCAAGCCATCACGGCAGTGCTTGAGGATGGCTTCGGCCGTCTCCGCGTTTGGCTCGTAGCCATTCGCCAAAGCCACGTAGGCCTTCGGCACGGCAAGGCGAATGGGATCCGGGGAAGGAACCACCGCTACTTCGGCGACGGCCGGGTGCTCGATGACGACGGACTCGAGCTCAAAGGGGGACAGGCGGTAGTCGGAAGCCTTGAAGACATCATCGGCACGGCCAATGTAGAAGATGTATCCGTCTTCATCGCGTTCCGCCGTATCACCCGTGTGGTAGTAACCATCGCGGAAGACCTCCGCATTCTTGTCGGGATCGTTGAAGTAACCCACCGTCAGGCCGACTGGGCGGGGATCAATCTTCAAACAGATTTCACCGGTATCCCCAATCTCATCCGTAGCGGGATCCTTGAGCACGACTTCCCAACCCGGCAGCGGGCGGCCCATAGAACCAGGCTTGACCTTTTGCTCCGGGGTGTTGGCGATCTGCAGGGTGGTTTCCGTCTGCCCGAAGCCATCGCGAACATCAGTGTGCCAGGCCTTGCTGATGGTGCTGATGAGCTCAGGGTTCAGCGGTTCGCCCGCCGCGACGAGCTTCTTCGGCGGGGTCTTCATGCGACCCAGGTCCGCCTGGACGAGCATGCGCCACACTGTCGGCGGGGCGCAGAAGCTGGTGACACCTTCTTCCTCCATCTTGTCCATGAGCGCAGCAGCGTCGAAGCGCGCATAGTTGTACAGGAAGATAGTGGCCCCGGCGATCCAGGGGGCAAAGAAGTTTGACCACGCGTGCTTGGCCCAGCCGGGGGCGGCGACGTTGAGGTGGACGTCGCCAGGCGCCAGGCCGATCCAGTACATCGTGGTGAGGTGCCCCACCGGGTAGGAGGTATGGGTGTGCTCGACGAGCTTCGCCTTCGACGTGGTACCGGAGGTGAAGTAGAGCAGGAGGGTTTCATCTGCCTTGGTTTCCTGCTTCGGCGTGTAGACCTCAGAACCCGTGAAAGAATCTGAGTAGCGCAGGGTCGGGTGCGCCGACTGCGCTTCTGGTTCATCACCAACCTGGATAACCGTGAAATCACCGGTGACGTCCTGGAACTTCACGGCATCCTCGGCATTGGCCACAACCCAGGAAATGTTGGCGCGGTCGGTCCGGTCTTGCAGATCTGCCGCACCCAGCATGGCGGTTGCCGGGTTGAGCACGAAGCCCGCCTTGATACAGGCCAGCATGCACTCCCACAGTTCCACCTGATTATTGAGCATGAGCATGACGCGGTCACCGCGCTGAACGCCTTGTGCTTCCAGCCAGTTGGCTAGCTGTGCTGAGCGAGCGGACATCTCGGCGAAGGTGCGGCGCGTGCTGCTGCCGTCGGTTTCACAAATGACGAGCGCCTCGCGGTCCTTGGAATCCTCCGCGGTGGCGAGGTGATCGAACCAATCGAGGGCGAAGTTGAAGTGCTCGAAGCGCGGCCACTCGAAGTTGCTGCAGGCTGCTTCATAATCGGTCTGATAAGAAACCAGCAGATCGCGGGCTGCTTGGAATTGTTCGGTCACCGTGGTCATTGGTTCTCCTCTAGCTTGTGCTCATGTGGGGGGGAAGGACGCTACATTGCCTATGGTCCGCGTCCCAGACCATGCGTCAATGTGACGTGGGTCGCAGCCTACTTTACTTTGAGTTCGAAGTAATTTCTAGAGGATGTGGGTAGCCTGTGTGAAAGTCGCAGGCTAGCGCCGTGAAATTCCATGAAGGATGAGCTGGCCAAGCGTGTGGTAGGCCTCGGCTGGAGCTAAGGTGTCCGAGTAGAAGCCCTGCTGGATGTCGGTCATGGAGCGCTGGATTAGGCGGGAGACAAAATCCGTGTACTCCGCTGTGAACTCGCCGGCTGCAACGCCGTGGCTGAGCAGCTCATGGATGGTTTCGGTAGCCCTGCGTGTGTTGAGGCTGAATACCTCCTGGGCGGCGGGTTCGGAGGCAAGATCGCGCATAAACTCCGGGCTGGCGGGCTCTAGGGCGATGGTCATGGAGGAGAAGTATTTCTCAAGCGCTTGGGCGTATGTGGGTGCCTTGGTGACCGCGGTGCGGCGTGCAATTTCCTTAAAGAAACTGACTAGTACACGCCGAATGATGGCATCCCTCGATGGGCCCAGCGCATAGATGGTGGACTTGGAGCATTGGTAGCGCTTGGTTGCGCCATCGATGGTGAAGGACTCGAAGCCCTCGGCCAGGAAGTCCTGCAAAAGGGCGTTAAAGAGCTCTCGCTGCCGTGGTGTGAGTGGCTGGGTCATGTGTCTCTCCGTCTGTGTCGATTCCGGCCTTGAGGGGCTCTTTTGGGGCGGGCTGGGGGTCCTGTGTTGTGAAAACTGATCATAGAACACAGTGTGGGGAGTACGGAAATATGTATAATCGTACCCATTCAATGTGAAGTGCCCCATTGATTTCCTGACCTACAAGACCGTCTATGGCCTCAAATGAATCCATGTAGTCGCGACAAGATCCAGCTAGAAAGGTAGAAAACTATGCCGCCGATCCTTGGCCCACAGCATCCCAGCGGGAAACACTTGGAGAAGATCAAGTACCCCCACGCCGATATCTTCGCCGTCGCTGACCGCCTAGTCCCCGAAGAGCAGGCACGCCTGGCGGAGATCCACGAGTTTCTGCAGACGGAGATTCGCCCGGTCGTGGGCGAATACTGGGACCGCGAAGAGCTGCCTTTCGACCTGCTTCCCCGGATGGCGGAGATGGGCTTGGGTGAAATCGAGCTCACCAACACCTCACGGCTCTACCGTGGGCTGGTGTACGCGGAAGTCACCCGCGCAGACGTATCGCTCTCGGCGTTGGTGGGCATCCACAATGAGCTCGTCCTGGGGCTCATTGACAAGCTAGGCTCCCCAGAGCAGAAGGACACCTGGTTGGCAGGCCTGCGTCAGTTCACCAAGGTGGGCTGCTTCGCGCTGACCGAGCCGGACCACGGCTCCGATATCGCCGGCGGTCTTGCCACAACGGCGGAGCGCACCGCCGAGGGCTGGGTTATCAACGGCGCGAAGCGCTGGATTGGCGCCGGTACTTTTGCTGATTTCGCCATCACCTTCGCCCGCGATACGGCGGATGATGAGATTAAGGCATTCATCGTTGAGCTCGACCGTGACGGTGTTACGCGCAGCAAGATCTCGCGCAAAATGGGTCTGCGCATCATGCAGAATGCGGACCTTAACTTCGACAACGTCCTCATCCCACACGAGAACCTCATCCCTGGCGCCGAATCCTTCGCCAACGTCAACGACTTCCTGTGCTATTCCCGCGCCTGGGTGGGCTGGCAGGGAGCTGGGCTGCAGCTCGGCATCTTCGATAAGGCCCGCGAGTACGCGGTCAAGCGCGAGCAGTTTGGCCGGCCCATTGCGAAGTTTCAGCTGGTGCAGGAGCAGCTCTCCCGCATCCTTGGCAACGCCACTGCCTCACTCGCCATGATGGCCCAGCTGGCGGAGGTCCAGGAACAGGGCAAGCTGGAAATGCCGTTTGCCGCCCTGGCGAAGGCAACGACCACGCGCCTGGCGCGCGAATCTGCAGCCGCGGGCCGCAACATCGGCGGTGGAAACGGCATTCTCACAGAGTATGACCTGTCGAAGATGATGGATGATGCCGAGATTCTCTTCACCTATGAGGGAACCTACGACATCAACTCGCTCATCGTCGGCCGTGCGGTTACTGGCGTATCCGCCTTCGTTTAAGCAGCTCCGCCCTCGTAATCACTGTCCACACATTTGCAGCACTACACATCCCACGCCCCGCTGTGATCAAAGGAGAAACCATGAACCTACACGAAGCCTCTGCCGTCGTGACCGGCGGTGCATCCGGCCTTGGAGCGGCCACGGCCGCGGCACTCGCAGAGCACGGAGCCACGGTCACCGTGCTCGACTTGTCCGTTCCGGAGGAACAGCACAGTGGCATCGACTACACGGCAGTCGACGTCACCGATGCCGCTGCCGTGCGGGAGGCTGTCCTCGCCGCGGCATCTTCAGCGCCGCTGCGTGTAGCGGTAAACTGCGCCGGAATCTGCCCCTCGGCGCGCATCTTCGGACGCAAAGGCCCGCACGATCCGGAGCTGTTTTCTAAGACCATAAACGTCAACCTCATGGGTACCTTCCACGTCATGACCGCGGCCGCCGAGGCGATGGCCCAGGCAGAACCACTCGATGAGGACGGCCAGCGCGGCGTCATCATCAACACTGCCTCCGTCGCGGCCTTTGAAGGGCAGGTAGGGCAGGCAGCCTATGCGGCGTCAAAAGGCGCGGTGGCCGCCCTGTCGATTACCGGGGCCCGGGACCTGGCGTCACTGGGCATCCGTGTCAATGCCATCGCGCCGGGCGTGGTGGCCACCCCGATGATGGAGCAAATCACCCCGGAGTTCCGTGAGCAGCTCGAAGCCACCGTGCCTTTCCCCGCCAGGCTGGCAAAGCCAGAGGAGTTTGCTGCCCTGGCCTTGTCTATCGCGGAGAACCCCTATATCAATGGCGAGACGATTCGCCTGGATGGCGCACTGCGTATGCCGCCGCGCTAAGGGTTCGCACCGCGTACTCACTAATGCTGCCCCGCACGTGCGCCCTGCATGCGCGGGGCCTAGCCATAAGCGGGCAAGCCCCAGTAGGGGAAGATGGCGCGCGTGGTCTGTACTAGCGCCGCGTGGGGCTTTTCCGCCATGACCTTGGTGGGGTCGAAGTCCCCGATGGCGGCGCATGCGCCTTCATCGCCCAGCGTGGGGGAGCCCTCCCAGCCGTCCGGCATCCGGGAGGAGGCGGCGAGCTCCACACCGGCGGCCGCGGCAAGTACCTGCGTCCAGGCGCGGGCGACGGCATCGACTCGATAGCCGCCGCCACCGAGGGCCACCCATCGTCCGCCCGCAAATTGCTGTGCCCACACCGCCACCGAGCGGTAGGCGCGCGCCATCGCATCGATGGTGAGTTCCAGGTCCGCGAGGGGATCCGAACGGTGCGGATCCGCGCCGTGCTGGGAAATGATGAAATCGGGGCGGAATTTCTTGAGCAGCGGCGGGACGATCGCGTGGACGACCTGCAGCCATTCCTCATCCGTGACCCCACGGGGCAGGGCCACGTTGACGGCGGTGCCTTCCGCGCCTTGCCCACCAATCTCGTGCGCATAGCCTGTGCCGGGGAAGAGATAGAGCCCCGACTCATGGACCGAGATGGTCAGCACGTTGGGATCATCCCAAAAAATTTTCTCCACGCCGTCGCCATGGTGGGCGTCCAAGTCCAGGTAAACCACGCGTTGGGCGCCATTGGCCAGTAGCCACTGGATCGCAATGGCGGCGTCGTTATACATGCAGAATCCCGACATGGAATCGGCAAAAGCATGGTGCAGCCCGCCGGAAAGATTAACGGCCCGTGGCGCGCGGCCCTCCCATACAGCGCGCACGGCCGCAAGGGTGCCGCCGGCGATGCGCGCGGCGACCGTCGACAAGCCATGGCTAATCGGGTTGTCCTCAGTGCCCAGCCCAAACCGTTTGGACGGCACCTCGGCGCGGGTGGCAGCGATGTAGTCGGGGCTGTGCACGAGCTGCAAGTGCGAGGTGTTCAGTGGGGTGGGGCACTCGATATCGAACTCCTCCAGCACACTGAAGTGTTGCGCCAGCGACATCGCCGCGGCGACGCGGTCCGGCCCCATCGGATGCTGCGGGCCCAGCGAGTAACGGTACATCTCCTCCGAGGCAAAAAGCAGCGGCTTCGACTGGCTCATGACAGGGACCTCGCGAGAGGATCGCGGACATCACCCAGCGGGGCGATGCGCATGCGAGCCCCCACCACATCAGTCTGTTTCACCCCGGCGATAACCGGGGAGAGCTCGATGTCAACAAGAGCGGCAATATCGTCCTTGAGTTGGGTCAGCTGCATCATCACCTCCTCGACACGGTGTAACTTAGCGGCCTTGGTACCGCGGTAGCCGGCCAACAGGGGAGAGGCCTTCAAACAGCTGAGCATGTCCAGGGCATCCGTCCGGCGCAGCGGGGGCACGCGCCACTCGACGTCCCCCAATAGGTCCGAGGGCAGCCCGGAGAATCCCGCAGAAATCATCGGGCCCACGACGGGATCTTCGATGGCCCGGAGGGTAAGTGAGGCGCCCGCCGTGACCATGCGCTGCACCACCGGTATCAAGATTGCCGGGTCTTCGCCCAAGTGGAGATCGCACGTGAGTTGGGTGATGGTGGTCCACGCCCGCGCCATGGATTCCTCATCATGGATATCGCGCACGACAGTAGGCAGCTCCGAGCGGCCCCGCACCATCTGCGAGGTGCACTTGAGTACGACGTTCCAGCCATACTCGTGGCCGGCTGCAATGGCCTCCTCAAGGGTGTTCACCGGATTCCACGGAACAATGTCGATGCCATAGGCCCCCAGGATTCGCGCGCATTCCTCGTCGGTCGCCCACCTCCCGGTGGGAGAATCTACAAGTATCTCCGCCACGACTTTGCGTGCTTCGGCTAAGCCGGTGCTGGTGGCGAATTCATCGGCAGGGTTGGGGCGGGCGAGGGTGCGGCGACGTTCGTTATCGATGATGGTCGCCAACGCTTCGATGGCGTCGGCATAGGTGCCAAACACCGGTAGCTGTCGGGGTTCTTCGGGGCCTGGCGCGGTGCGAAAATCGGGAACGTCGAAGCCAACAAAACTGGCGATGAGCGGGGTATCCGTCGTTGTGGAAGCCAGCTGGGATAAGCTGGAATGCGCATCCTTGAGAATGAACTCGCCGACCTCCACGACAGCGCACAGCACCATGTCAATATCCGGATCCTCCAGCGCGCGCCGGGCCTGTTCCGTGATAGCGGGGGCAGGGTCGTCGACGACGGTGAGAGCGTGCGGGCGAAGCCCGAAGCGCCAGGCCGCCTGCTCCATCTGCGCGGTGAGGCCGGAGGAATTCGATATGACGGCGATACGGCGCCCCTGCGGCACTGGTTGGCGCGCGAGGAGCTGGGCGATGTCGAGCATGGCATCGCGGCGGGTGACCACCATGGCCCCGGTGTAGCGGATGATCTCATCCAGCGCGGCCGGGCTGGCCGCAGACAAATCTTCGACCGCGTAGTGTCGGGCGGACTTCAGCGCGCGCGAGGGAAGAAACACCACAACGTGCTTGTCCAGGGCCAGGCGTCGCAGAATTCGGAAGAACTTGCGCGGGTTACCAATCGAGTCGAGGGACAGCAGGCAGATGCGTGTGTTCTCATCCTGGCTCCAGAACTGCATGACGTCATTGCCGGTGACATCGGCGAAGGAACCAGCAGCGATGAAGTTGCTTAACCCGCAGCCGAGTTGTAGCGCGTGGGAGAGTGCCAGGGTGGCCACGCCCGCCGACTGGGTAAAGAGCCCTACCTGCCCTGCGCGCGGCATGGGCGCGGGGCTTGCGTTGAGGCGCACCGACTCATCGGTGTTGATGAGGCCTAGAGCTGCGGGGCCGAGGGCGCGCAGGCCGTAGTCCCTGGCCGCGAGCACGATGTCGCGGGCCTCCTCGCGCGAGAGGTTAGGGTTCTGGCTGCGGGAGATGACCACAACGCCCTTGGCACCCGCGGCGGCAGCGGCCTGCATGACGTCGGCGCCGCCGCGTCCCTGAAACTCGATGACGACGAGATCGACTGGTTCAGCAAGGTCATAGAGCTCATCGACGCTGTGCAGGTTGCGCAGTGACCCAGTGAAGCCGGCGCTGGCCAGCTGCTGGCTGGAGAGCGTACCTACCACCGCCACGGAGCTCGGGTTGAGCAAACGGTGAATCGAGTTGGCTTCGGCGCGCAGCTCGCGGCGCTCCATGACATCGCGGGAATTCTCATTCGGCGCGATGTGGAAATCCACCCTAATGAAGCCATCCTCAAGCTCCGGCTTCGCAGAATAGCCTGCCCGCACGAAGACCTGCACCATCCTGCGGTTTTGTGTGAGCATTTCCGCGAAGAAGCGCTCCACTTTTCCTTCGCGCCCAATCTCCGCGAGGTGCTCAAGGAGGATATTAGCCACGCCTTTTCCGTGGTGGGAATCCTGAACAAGGAAGGAGACATCGCCCACGCGCGCAGGCAGGAACTGCTCGACGATGGAGTATCCGGCCACCGCCACGATATTGCCGCGCTCCACCATGACGAGCGTGACCTTGTCGTAGCCGTCTGTGTGCAACCACCGGTCCAGGTCATCGTCGGTGAGCGTGGGGTGCGTGCCGAAGAAGCGCAGGTACTTCGATTGATCCGAGACGCGGTCGTAGAAGGCGCGGATGGCGTCGCGGTCGGCCGGCGTGATGGGGCGCAGGGTGGCGATATCGCCATCGTTGAGGATGACATCGGCTTCCCAGCTCGTTGGTCCGGGGCCAAAAGGCGTGGTGGTCGCGGGCTGCTCCGTGTGGTCCATGTCATTACCTTAGCCCGGCCTTACCCGAGCTCAGGGTAGGTGAATGGCATTCACCCCACGGATTCCAAGGGAAGCCCAGGAGGAAAGTGCAGGACACAGCATGTATTTCAGTTCACGCCAGGGGGTGAACAGTGTTTTAACTCTCATTTTTCATGGCGTGTGACTCCGGACTGGGGTTAGTGTGTGACCCAAGCCATAGAGGGAGCCGGAGGTTCCAGGAAGGAGACGCGCCATGCGCACTGTTTATCACTACGTCAACGGAGAAACTTTCGAGGGGACGTCGGGCAACACGCAGCCCGTCCTGAACCCTTCAACCGGCAAGGAGCAGGCCGCCGTCGCTCTTGCGAACAAGGCCGATGTGGACAGCGTCATCGCGGAATCCGCGAAGGCGCAGCCAGGTTGGGCGGCGCTGAACCCGCAAAAGCGCGTTCGCATCATCATGGAGTGGATCCGTCTCATCCACGAGAACATGGATGAGCTGGCCACGCAGCTCTCCCTGGAGCACGGCAAGACCTTCCCGGATGCCAAGGGCGATGTCCTGCGCGGCGTCGACGTGCTGGAGTTTGCGCTCGGCGCCCCGCACCAGCTCAAGGGCGAGTACTCCTCGGAGGTCGGCACCGGCATCGATACCTACTCGCTGCGCCAGCCGCTCGGCGTGGTTGCCGGTATTACCCCGTTCAACTTCCCGGCCATGATTCCACTGTGGAAGGCCGGCCCGGCCCTGGCGGCGGGCAATGCCTTCGTGCTCAAGCCCTCCGAGCGTGACCCCTCCGTGCCGGTTCGCCTGGCGGAGCTCTTCATTGAGGCCGGCGGCCCCGCCGGTGTTCTCAACGTTGTGCACGGCGGCAAGGAAGCCGTCGATGCCATCCTGGATTCCGACACGATCAAGGCCGTGGGCTTCGTGGGCTCCACGCCGATTGCGCAGTACATCTACGAGCGTTGCGCGGCGACCGGCAAGCGCGCCCAGTGCTTCGGTGGTGCAAAGAACCACGCTATTGTGCTTCCCGACGCCGACATTGACGCCACCGCCGATGCCATCGTGGGCGCGGCTTTCGGCTCCGCCGGTGAGCGCTGCATGGCCCTGTCCGTGGTGGTTCCCGTGGGGCAGGACACGGCAGACCGTCTCCGCGATGCCATCCTGGCGAAGATCCCGGAGCTGAAGGTCGGCCACTGCCTCGACCCGGAGGCCGACTACGGCCCCCTGGTCACCGCCGAGGCGCGCGACCGCGTCCACCGGCTCATCGCCGAGGGCGTGGAGGCGGGTGCCACGCTGCTTGCCGACGGCCGCGAGTTGGACATGTCCGACAAGACCTTCAACGAGGATTCCCTCGCGGACGGCTTCTACTCCGGCCCGAGCTTCTTCGACAACGTCACCGCCGACATGTCCGTCTACAGCGAGGAAATCTTCGGACCGGTGCTGGTCATGGTCCGCGCTGAGACCCTGGAAGAGGCCGTGTCTTATCCGAACGACCACGTCTACGGCAACGGCGTGGCCATCTTCACCCAGAACGGTGGCGCGGCCCGCGACTTCTGCAAGAACGTCCAGGTCGGCATGGTGGGCGTCAACGTTCCGATTCCGGTGCCGATTGCCTACCACACCTTCGGCGGCTGGAAGGCCTCTGGTTTCGGCGACCTCAACCAGCACGGTCCGGATTCCTTCCGCTTCTACACCAAGACCAAGACCGTCACCTCGCGTTGGCCCAGCGACGACTCCGCAGGTCCCCAGTTCACAATGCCGGTCATGTAAGGAGAGAACACAATGACGACTATCGCGTTTATCGGATTGGGCAACATGGGCGGCCCCATGGCCGCCAACCTGGCGAAGGCCGGGCACGAGGTCCGCGGCTTCGACGTCGTGGAGGAAGCACGGGATCGCGCCGCCGAGCAGGGCATCACCATCATCGACACCGCTGAGGAAGCCGCGCAGGGCGCCGAGGTAGTCTTCACCAGCTTGCCCAATGGCGGACTGGTTAAGCAGGTCCTCGAGTCGGTCCTCGCAGCACACGAAGATCCAAAGACCTATGTTGATTTCTCCACCATCGCGGTCGCGGAAGCCCGTGAGCTCGCAGACACCGTGAGCAAGGCTGGCTCCGCCTTCCTGGATGCGCCGGTATCCGGCGGCATCGCAGGTGCAGCCGCAGGAACACTCGCCTTCATGGTCGGCGGCACGGCCGAAGACTTTGCGAAGGTCAAGCCGTTGCTCGACATCATGGGTAAGTCCGTGACGCACTGTGGTGACATCGGCAACGGCCAGGCGGTCAAGGCCTGCAACAACATGATCCTCGCGGTCCAACAAATCGTCCTGGCGGAGGCCCTCGTCCTCGGCGAGCGCCTGGGGTTGGACCACCAAGCCTTCTACGATGTTGTCTCCAACGCAACCGGCAATTCCTGGTCGCTGTCCGTCAACGCCCCGGTCCCGGATATCGTGCCGAGCTCACCGGCGAATAACGACTTCAAGCCGGGCTTTGCCGCCGCCCTCATGCTCAAGGACCTCAAGCTGGCCATGGCCGCGGCGGAAGACACCAAGACCGACACCGTCCTGGGCCGGGTTGCGGAGGAGCAGTACGCCTCCTTCGTGGACGAAGGCCACGGCGGACTCGATTTCTCCGCCATCATCACCGAGGTTCGTTCCAAGGAAGCGTCTTAAACGCCTGGTCTCCGTCGAGGATGCCCTGGAGCAATGGGGCATAATACTCGATGAGTTCCTCGGTAGAAAAGGCCGCGAACTCAGTATCGCCGAAACGCCGCATGAACGACAGCCCCATGAGCAGCGCGAGTGCCGACTGGGCCCGCAGCTCCGGCGACGGGTACTGGCTCCCGGACTCTTTACGAATCCGGGAGGCCAGGACATCCAACAAATCGGATTTAATTCTCTTACCAATGGCTCCGAGAGTCTGATAATCGCCGCTCGCCACCGAAATAGTCCGGGCCATGGAGTAGGGGGCGTTATGCGGAGCGGTAAGGGTTTCCACCACCGCGGTGCGCCCCAATTCACTGAAAGAACCGGCAAAGAGCGCCGCCGAGGAGGCGGTGAAATCCACCGTGGCCTCAAAGAGCCCTTCCTTGTTGTGGAAGTGCTTGACAATCAGCGCGACAGATACATCGGCTTCTTCCGCGATGTCCTTCATCGACACCTGTGAGAAGGACCGCTCACTGAAAAGCTCGCGCGAGCATTCAAGAATCCTCTCCCGCGTCGAAGCTACTTTCTCCTCCATAGGGGACATGGTACCGGCGCCCCACGCGCAGGAAGGGCGATTCGCCCTCTTGCCTCAGATGACCAAGACTGTGAGGTAGAAACGATGGTTATCTCATTCATCGGGGTGGTTCTCTCCCTGATTTTCCTCGTTCTAATGGCTTATCGCGGACACTCCGTGGTGGTTGTCGCCCCCTTCGCGGCGCTCATCGCGGTGATCTTCTCCGGAGAACCGATCCTGGCCACCTATACCCAGATCTTCATGCCGGCGGCTGGAAACTTTGTGACCAAGTATTTCCCGCTCTTCCTTTTCGGCGCTATCTTCGGCTTCCTCATGACCTCCACGGGGCTCGCTCGGTACCTAGCCCGCGGTATCACCGCGCTATTCGGGCCTAAGCGGGCGATGTTCTCGACGGTCGTCGCCACAGCCTTGCTCACCTATGGCGGTGTGTCCGCCTGGGTTGTGGCTTTTACCATCGTGCCCATCGCGACGGCACTGTTCAAGGAGTCTGGGATCCCCAAGCGGCTCATGCCCGGAGCGATTGCCTTGGGAACCATCACCTTCGCGCTGGCCGGGCTTCCCGGCTCGCCGCAGATCCACAATGCCATCCCCACGAGTTACTTCGGCACTAACGTCTACGCGGCACCGCTCTTCGGCCTCATCTCTTCCGCCATCATGCTGGCGGCCGGAACCGCCTGGCTGGAGTACCGCGTACGCACCCTGCGCGCGGGAGGGGAGACCTTCGAGCCGCTCGATGCCGACGGGAAGGTCATAGAAACGCCCGAGGGAATCGGTGATAGTGGGGAAGAAACCAGCGTAGAAATCGGCGGAGAATCTTTCGATACCAACTCCGGCGGCCGCGTGTCGACTCACGCTCGGACAGAAACTGAGCCCTCCGTCCAGGTACAGGGGCTGCTGGGGTTGGCTCCCATCGCTGTTGTCATCGTGGTGAACTTCGCCATGGTCTACGGGGTGTCGAAAGTGCTGGATACGTCTTACCTGGGCGAAGAGAAATACGGCGAGACCAACCTTGATGCGCTGTTGGGAATCTGGTCGCCGACGGTTGCTCTGGCCTGCGCGGTGTTCGTCATCGTGGCGATGTTTCCCAAGCGGGCCGCCGAGTCCGTCAAGGAATTCTCCGATGGAGCTAAGAACGCTATCCTGCCGTGCCTGACCACGGCCTCGGAGGTTGGCTATGGCGCGGTGATTGCCGCACTGGCAGTCTTTAGCGTGGTCAAAAGCAACATGATGGGCATCTCCGATAATGCATTGGTGGTCTCCACGGTGTCTACTGCCGTCATTTCCGGTATTACCGGCTCCTCTTCGGGTGGTCTATCCATCACGATGCAGACCCTGGGTGATCAGCTCGCCCAGCTAGCGACGGAACAGGGTATTAGTCTTGAGCTGATGCACCGCGTGACCGCGATGGCCTCGGTGTCCTTCGATTCCATGCCGCACAATGGTGCGGTACTCACCATGTTGATTGTGTGCGGCATGACGCACCGCCTGTCCTATAAGGATGTTGCCGTGGTGACCATCGTTATTCCGCTGGCAACGCTGGCGTTGATGCTTGGCATCAACGTGCTGATCCCGGGCCTGAGCTAGAGGAAACGCGGGGCCGGACCCGGCTCCGTGTGCCCCTCGGCGGAAACATAGGTGTTACGCGCTGTAAGGTGTGGGTGTTCCAAAACATCCTCGGGGGAGACAACCTCGGTGACACAGGCATCGCCGCCGCGGAAGATATCGATCCACTCCGCTTGGGTCTTCTCCGCAAACCGTCGCGCGATGATCTCCTTCATAGCTGGCCAGGCGGAGCGATCATTCTGCTCGTATTGGCCCAGTTCCTCTGTGAGGCCTAAGCCTTCCACCATGAGTTCATAAAATTGCGGCTCAATGGCACCGGCGGCCATCCACTGATCATCAGCCGTGCGGTACACGCTATAAAACGGGGCACCTCCGTCTAGAAGGTTGGTCCCGCGGTCCTGCCACTGGCCTTCGGCGCGGAAGGCATGCAGCATGGCGGTGAGGTTGGCAGCGCCATCAACAATAGCGGCATCCACCACACAGCCCCGACCGGTATTCTTCGCCTGCAGCACGCCCGCTAGTAGGCCTGTCACCAGGTACATCGAGCCGCCGCCAAAGTCCCCGAGGAAGTTGACCGGCGGAACGGGAGCACCATCGCTGCCCGCGATGGGGTGCAGAGCACCGGAGACCGCGATGTAGTTGATGTCGTGGCCGGCGGTGTGGGCGAGCGGGCCGGATTGGCCCCAGCCGGTGATGCGCCCATAGACCAGCGCCGGGTTTATCTCTTGTACCTCTTCCGGACCTAGTGCTAAGCGCTCGGCCACGCCGGGGCGGAAGCCCTCGATGAGGATGTCCGTGGTGGTGAGGCGCTGACGCAGCTTGTCGACGTCTACCGGGTCCTTAAGGTCCACCTCCAGAACTTCTTGTCCGCGGTAGAGGATGCTGTGCGGGACCACGGCGGGAGGGTTTCCTGGGCGGACCACGCGGGTGACCTGTGCCCCCATATCCGCAAGCATCATCGCGGCAAAGGGGCCGGGTCCGATGCCGCCGAGGAAGAGGACGGATAGTCCGGTGAGGGGAGAGCTCATGGTGACCTACCTAACGGTGTACGAAACTTGTGTTAATCGTACCGTTGGGTGGGTCACTCAACAAGGGGCTGAATAGTTAATCCGCCACGAGTGTTTCGATGGTGAGCTCCGGGTGCTCCTTCTCAATGAAGGCCAGCTTCCACTTATCGCCAAAGAGCGCGATGAGCTCGCCGTCGCTGCGGGTAAAGATCTCCACGCCGCGCTGGCGGCCCAGCTCGGGCGCAGACTCGGCGTCGGTGCGGCGCGCCACCGAGTAGGGGATGGGCTCGGTGATGGTTTCCACGTTGTATTCGACCTCCATGCGGGCTTGCATGACCTCGAACTGCATGGGGCCCACCGCGGCCATGACGGGGGCGGCATCGCCACGTGTATCGTTGCGCAGAATCTGGACCACGCCTTCCGCTGCCAGCTGATCCAAGCCCTTGCGGAAGGCCTTGTAATCACCCAAAGACTTCGCGCGCAGGATGCGGAAGGACTCCGGTGCGAACTGCGGCATGGGCTTGAACTGCACCTTCTTTCCGGTGTAAATCGTGTCACCAGGAGCCAAGGAACCGGCATTGACCAAGCCGACGATGTCACCCGGGTACGCCGAATCCACGGTGTCACGCGTGCGGCCAAAGACCGTCAGCGCATACTTGGTGGAGAAGCTGCGACCGGACTGCGCATGGTTGACCTGCATGCCGCGCTCAAACTCACCGGAGACCACGCGCATGAAGGCCAAGTTATCGCGGTGCTTGCGGTCCATGCCTGCCTGCACCTTGAAGATGACGCCCGAGAACTCATCGGTGACCTCACGGACCTCATCGATGGCGGAGGTAGCGGCCTCGATGGCCTGCGGATCCGAATCGCGGGAGCGCGGAGCCGGGGCGATGGCGCACAGGGTATCCAGAATCTGGTGCACGCCGAAGTTCAGCATCGCGGAAGCGAAGATGAGCGGGGAGGTCACGCACTGCTCAAAGAGCTCCTGGTCATGAAGGGCGCCGTCCGCGGCCAGCAGCTCTGCCTCTTCCACGGCCGTTTCCCAGGCTTCCTCTTCCTTCGCGGCGGCCTCGTCGGGGGAGTAGTGCTCCTCCGGGGCGATGGTGGAACCACCGGCGGTGCGCAGGAAGTGCACGTACTCGTCGGCTTCACCATCATCATTAATGTGGGCTAGACCGCGGAAGTCGCCGGCGATACCCACCGGCCAGTACAGCGGGGTGGGCTGTAGCTGGATTTCGTTGATGATTTCATCGACAAGCTCCAGCGGTTCCCGTCCTACGCGGTCCCACTTGTTGATCACCGTGATGATCGGCAGGCCACGGGCCTTACACACGCGGAAGAGCTTGAGGGTTTGGGGCTCGAGGCCCTTGGCGGCGTCGATAAGCATGACGGCGGCATCCACCGCCGTGAGCACGCGGTAGGTATCCTCCGAGAAGTCCGCGTGGCCCGGGGTATCCACCAGGTTGATCATGTAGGGCTCGCCCTCATGGCCCTCGGGCGCGTACTCGAACTGCAGGGCGGAGGAGGCCACGGAAATGCCGCGCTCCTTCTCCATCTCCATCCAGTCAGAAACCGTGGACTTGCGGTTGCCCTTGCCGTGCACCGCGCCGGCTTCGTTGATGACGTGCGCGTGCAGCGCCAGCGCCTCCGTCAGCGTGGACTTACCAGCATCCGGGTGGGCGATGACGGCGAATGTGCGGCGGCGGGAAGCTTCGGAGGCAATACTCATGCGGGCTAGTTTAGCCTCTGGCTCCTACCACTCCACATTGAGCTGGCGGCCCAGATCATCAAAGATGCGCCGGGCCACGGAGAGCTTCTTCGCAATCGGCCGCTGCAGGCCTGGCTTGCGCTTCTGGTTGTAGTACTCGCCGGAGTTGAAATGGATGCCCGGGGTGCCGCTGAGGAAGTAGGCCAAGTTCTCACCGCCCTTGTCCGCTTTGCCCAAGACATATTGAGCCGCAGCGGTCGAATAGAGCTTGCTCGTCCTACTCGTTGAGTTATGCCCGAAGCCAGTATTTAATATGCCCGGGTGAAAGGCCACGGAGGTCAGCCCGTGGGAGTCGAGGTAGCGGGTCAGCAGGATATCGCCCAACTTGGCGTTGCCATAGGCGCGCTCGGCGCTGAACTTTTCAAAGGTGTTCGGGTCACCGGGATCGAAAGCGGAATAGAGCATGTTGGCCAACGAGGCGGTCTGCACCACAGTGGCGTTGCTGGCCCGCAGCGTATCGCGCAATAGGGAGGTCAGCAGAAACGGGGCCACGACGTTGATCTGCCACGTGCGCTCGAAGCCATCGGCGGTGGCAAAAGGGCCGTCGAACATGCCGCCGGCGTTATTGCCCAAGGCATCGATCTGCGGGTATTGGCTCAGCTCCTCGGCGAGCCGGCGCACCTGGCCCAAAGACTCATAATCGGCCACATGAAAGTCAGCGCCGATCTCCTCGGCCACAGCCTGCGTCTTCTCCGGATTGCGGCCTACCAGAACCAGCGAATCCTGCGGGCGGCGCTGGTGAAGGATACGGGCAGCGGCCGCGCCCACGCCGCTAGAAGCGCCGGTAATGACGACCGTTCGTGGGGCATGGTCGGATGGCAGGCTGTGGCTCGTGCGGCTCATACTTGGACAGTGTAGGACGTTGAGCGTGGGCGCGCCGGGGTTTATTTCGACCGGGAATGGATTTCCTGCTGGGCCTTGTTGAGGCCCTCAGCCACGATGAGGCGTGCGGCCTCGGCGGCGGTGGCGATGGTGGAATCGAGCTCAGCGCTGGCGTCGACAGGCGCGAGCACCCAGTCTGGAATGGAACCACCCTTCGGCGGGCGTCCGATACCGATGCGCACGCGCAGATAATCGCGCGTGCCCAAGCGCTCGCTCAGCGACTTCAGGCCGTTGTGGCCGTTCTCGTTGCCGCCTTTCTTAATGCGTACCTTGCCAGCGGGCAGGTCAAGCTCATCGTGGATGACGATGATGTTCTCTGCCGCAACCCCTAGCTGCGCGGCCAAGGGTGCAATGGGATCGCCAGAGAGATTCATGTACGTATGTGAGCGCAGCGCCACGACCTTCGTGCCCCCAAGCTCGAGCTGCGCCGCGCTGAGTTGGTGCCCCGTGACAGGCTCGAGCATGTCACCAGATTTGGCGAGGAGATCATCCACTGCCATGTATCCCACATTGTGGCGGGTCGCGGCGTATTTCGCGCCGGGATTACCCAAACCCACGATGAGCCACTCGGCGCTTAAATCCGCCGGGTTTAATCCGGGGGTGGCGGCCTTCTTTGCTTTCCTATTCGGTGCTTCGTCGGCGCGGCCAAAGAGGCGGGTGAAAAAGTCACGGATGGCAGACACAACTACTCCCTTGATGGTTTTCTTTAGGCTGGGGAACCATGAGTCAACTTCTTGAGACTATCACTTGCCCCGTCCTACCTGCCCCGATGGCGGGCGGGCCCACCACACCTGAGTTGGTCGCCGCCGCCGACGCCGCCGGTTCCTTTAGCGCGCTGGGGCTGGGAACCTGCTCCGTCGACGTCGCGCGGGAGACCATCGCTGCATGTGCCGGCACGCGCTTCGGGGTCAATATCTTTCACCCGCAGCGCGCGCTGACCGAAACGGAACTCGCAGCTGCGCAGTCCCTCGCTGCGGAAGAAGGCGTTGTGCTTGGCGACGTCTCCCTCAACTTCGGCTGGCAGGACAAGCTCGAGGCCGCGGTGGAGGGTGGGGCAGCGGTGCTCTGGTCGATGTTCGGCGTCTTTAGCGAGGAAGAAGTCGCGCGCATCCATGCCGCTGGGGCAGAGGCGTGGACCACGGTCACCACCCCCGAGGAAGCGCAGGCTGCCACCGCGCGTGGTGTCGATGTGTTGTGCGCGCAGGGCCCTGAAGCGGGCGGGCACCGCGGCGTGTGGGACCCGAGTGCGGAACCCGACCAACGTCCGCTTGAAGAACTCGTCGCGGCGGTCCACCAGGTCACGGACCTTCCGCTCATTGCCGCGGGTGGACTGCGCACGGCGGAGGACATTGCCACGGCCCTGGCCTGGCCGGGGGTAAAAGCAGTCAGCTGTGGTTCTGCCTTCCTGCTCTCCGAGGAGTCGGGGACGAGTGAACACAACCGGGGACTTCTGCGCCGCGGCGGGAAAACCGTGTCCACCCGCGCGTTCTCCGGGCGCTACGCCCGCGGGCTGGAGACCGCCTACACACGGGCACACCCGAAACTGCCTTTGGTCTACCCCTATCTCAACGCACTGCTGAAACCTCGCCGTGCCCAGCTCGACGCCGACGTGGACTATTGCCTCGTAGGTGTCGATGTAATGAAACTTCGCGGGGGTAGTGTGGCGGAGATCCTCGCTCAACTACACCCAAACGGGCATGAATAAGGGTTAATATTTACGGATGGACAGAGTTTTACACCCTTTTTGACGAGTAAAGGATACAAAGCACGTGACTTCGAACGCGCACATTGGGCACGAGGATTGGAACGAGCGCCTGGAGCTGGCCCAAGAGATGATCCCGCTCATCCACCAGCTGCACCGCAACAACAACGTTGTCACCTCGATCTACGGCCGCCTGCTCATCGGCGTGACCGACATCGACATCATCAAGGCGCACCGCTACGCCCGCCGCATTGCTGAGCGCGAGCTTTCCACCGCAGAGACCCTGCCTATTCTCAAGGAACTGTGCTCGATGAACCTGGGCACCGCCTCCATTGACCTGGGCCGTCTGGCCACCGGCTTCGAGGAGTCCGGCTCCGATAACCTGCGCAACTACCTCGAGGAGACCCTCGTGGATCTCGTCGGCGCTGCTGTGGATAAGGAATCCACCGACGTTGTCCTCTACGGCTTCGGCCGCATCGGCCGCCTGCTGGCCCGCATCCTCATTGCCCGCGAGGCTGCTTACGGCGGCGTGCGCCTGCGCGCCATCGTCGTGCGCAAGAAGGGCGACATGGATATCTTCAAGCGCGCCTCCCTCCTGCGCCGCGACTCCGTCCACGGTGCCTTCAACGGCACCATCGCTGTCGACGAGGAGAACGAGGTCATCTGGGCCAACGGCACCAAGATCCAGATGATTTACGCCAACGACCCGGCGGACATTGACTACACCAAGTACGGAATCGACAACGCCATCGTCGTTGATAACACCGGTGTGTGGCGCGACCGCGAGGGCCTGTCCCAGCACCTGCAGTCCAAGGGTGTGGCTCGCGTGCTGCTCACCGCTCCGGGCAAGGGCGACCTGAAGAACATCGTCTACGGCATCAACCACGGCGACATCGAGGACTCCGACCAGATCCTCTCCGCCGCATCCTGCACCACCAACGGCATCACCCCGGTGCTCAAGGTCATCAATGACCGCTACGGCGTAGTTCACGGCCACGTCGAGACCGCACACTCCTTCACCAATGACCAGAACCTCATCGATAACTTCCACAAGGGTGACCGTCGCGGCCGCGCAGCTGGCCTGAACATGGTGCTCACGGAGACCGGTGCGGCCAAGGCCGTGTCCAAGGCCCTGCCGGAGTTTGAAGGCAAGCTCACCGGTAACGCCATCCGCGTTCCCACCCCGGACGTTTCCATGGCCGTGCTCAACCTCGAGCTGGAGAAGGAAGCTGACCGCGACGAGGTCAATGACTTCCTGCGCAACGTTTCCCTGCACTCCGACCTGCGCCAGCAGATCTCCTACATCGCCTCCCCGGAGGTTGTGTCCTCTGACTTCGTGGGCTCTACCCACGCTGGTGTGGTCGATAGTCTCGCCACCATCTCCTCCGGCAAGCACCTCGTGCTCTACGTGTGGTACGACAACGAGTTCGGCTACTCCAACCAGGTCATCCGCATCGTTGAGGACATCGCCGGCGCCCGCCCGGTGGTGTACCCGAAGCGCGTTGACGTATCTGAGCTCTAAGCGCTAGGAAACCTAACACCGCCCTCGCTGCATGGCGTGGGCGGTGTTTCGCTGTTTTAGGCTCCTGCTCGGCGTGTGACCTTGCTTTGGCAGGATGCTTCAAACGCGAAACTGCCCGATCTGACAAAAGTAGAGGCTGGGATTGAAAAATCCGGGCTACTTTCGTCAGTTAGGGCAGTGTGCAACGAGTGGGGTGGTTATGCCTGCCGGAAATTTAGGAGAAGTCTGCGGAAGAACTACTTCTTCTTTTTGTCCTTCTTGGACTTCTTTTTCTTGCCCTGCTTCTTGCCGGAGCCGTCGCCGTTGACCTTGGCACGCTCCAAGTCGGCAGCGACATCCGGAACGTAGGCAAAGTCGTTGCGCGGTGGGCGGACGTATTCAGCTTCGAGCTCGGGGCGGTTCGGGATCTCAGGTACGTCCTGCTCCACGTGCTGGTAGGGAACCGTCTTGAGGATGTGGTTGATCACGTTGATGCGTGAGCGCTTCTTATCTTCAGACTCCACCGTGTACCACGGGGAAGACGGGGTATCCGTATGGACGAACATCTCATCCTTGGCACGCGAGTAGTCTTCCCAGCGGGTGATGGACTGCAGGTCCATGGGGGAGAGCTTCCAACGGCGCAGCGGATCATTGCGACGGGACTTGAAGCGTGCGAGCTGCTCCTCGTCAGAGACAGAGAACCAGTACTTGAGCAGGATGATGCCATCTTCGATGAGCATGTGCTCCAGCAACGGAGCCTGGTGAAGGAAGCGCACGTATTCTTGCTGGGAACAGAAGCCCATGACACGCTCCACGCCGGCGCGGTTGTACCAGGAACGGTCGAAGATGACGATCTCGCCGGCGGTGGGCAGCTTCTCAATGTAGCGCTGGAAATACCACTGGCCCGCCTCGCGGTCGGTGGGCTTCGGCAGCGCCTCGATGCGGCAGGTACGCGGGTTGAGGTACTGCGTAATGCGCTTGATGGCGGAACCCTTGCCGGCGGCGTCGCGGCCCTCCATGATGATGACCACGCGGGCGCCGGTCTCAACGACCCACTGCTGCATCTCGACGAGCTCTGCTTGGAGGCGCTTGAGCTCGTCCTCATAGGCTTGCTTATCTAGCTTCGGCGGCTTGGTGGCAGACTTCTTAGACTGTGAACTCATACCTCTAAATTTACCGCTTAGCTGGGAGAATACCTAACCGCGGGGGTTAGGTAAGTGGGGCGAATTGGGAGGTATTTAGTCAACCTCGTGTTGCGTCACCGCGCCGCTGGCGGCGTCGACGCCGAGTTCATGTTCCTGGCCATTAGCCTTGAATTCAATCTCCCAGTGCGGGCCCTTGCCGTCGTCACCATCGTCGTAGTCGACTTCCTTCTCCGTGACGGCCTGGGCATCAACGCCGGCATGGGCTAGAGCTTTCTCGAATGCTTCATCGCCGGTGAGCTTCCCAGAATCCACTGCATTTCCGGCGTCTCCGACAGCAGCCGTGTCTGCAGGCTGCTGAGCGTCATCCGCATCCGTGCCCGTCGCAACGGCTGTTTCCGTCACGGTTTCCACAGACGCGGGAGTCGGCGTCGGGGCGGGTCGGCCTCTTTATCTGAAGAGCACGCAACCAGCGCGGTGCTGGCGCATAGTGCGAGGCCGGCGGCGGTGAAGCGGGAGCGAAGAGTCATTTGGGCTCATCCTTCTTGGTCGGTCGGGCACGTGTGGTGCCCCACCCTAACGAAGCCTGTCAGTTTTCGCTGAAGATCCTGGATACGACGGAATGTTAACGGCCGTGACAGGTACAGTCTTCGCCGCAGCCCCCGGCAGCGGGAGGTTCGCCGAAGCGCGTGGTGTTCTCAATCGCCCCGAGTCCATCGATGCTGATGCGGGTCACGCAACCGTCGCCAAGCATTGCGTCCTCACCGCGCGCGAAGCCCACGCCTTCCGGGGTTCCGGTGGCAATAACATCGCCCGGATTCAGAGGGTAAAGGGAGGAGCAGAACGCGATGAGCTCGGCGACGGAGAAGATGAGGTCATCGGTGTTATCGTCCTGGCGGACCTCACCATCGACGGTCGTGACTAGCCGCGCTGCCTTGCCCGGGGCCCATTCATCTGCGGTGGTTAGCCACGGCCCGAAGCCGGCGGTGCGGTAGAAGGACTTACCGGCGTGGAACTGCGTGGTGGCCCGCTGATAATCGCGCAAAGTGTAGTCATTCATGATGGCGTAGCCAGCCACGTAATCCAGCGCATCTTTCACGCTCACCCGGTGCGCACGGCGGCCCATGACCACGGCGAGCTCTCCTTCATAGTCCAGTTTCTTCGTGGCATAGTCCGGGACATAGACGTCATCGAAGGGGCCTGTCAGGGCTTCTGGAAATTTGATGAAGAGCGTGGATTGTGTGGGAAGTTCGCGCCCCATCTCCCGGGCATGCTTGGCATAGTTAACGCCAACACAGATGATCTTTCCTGGATTCGGGATGACGGGGGCGAGGTCGGAATCTTCAAAAACCACGGGCTCACCGGAGAGCTGCGCAGCTTTGTGCCAATCGGGGCTGGCGAGCAGTTCTCCTACGTCCTCATAATCCAGCTCGGTGCCCACGTTGGGGCCGTCGATCCGGATAGCGCAGGTTCCAAAACTGGTGCGGAGAGTAGCGAGCTTCATGCCGGCTAGTCTAACGCGCGAAGAATCTCATCGACCGCATCAGCGCAGATGATGGGAATCTCCTGGGCTTCCTGTTTGTTCCACGGTTTGAGCACAAATGCAGCCGGATCCATGCGGCCAGGTGGGCGGCCGATGCCCACCGAAAGTCGCTGATAGTCCTTCGTGCCCAGGGATTTTGTGGTGGAGCGTAGGCCATTGTGCCCATGGTCCCCACCGCCGAGGCGTCGTTTGATGGTGGCAAAGTCGAGCTCCAGCTCATCGTGGACAACGATGATGTGATCATGTGGAACGTTGAAGTATTGGGCGAGGGCCTTGATGGGTCCGCCCGACAGGTTCATAAAGCTGCGCGGCTTGGCGACGATCACCTTGGCGTCTCCACGCCGCGCTTCGGCGACATCCGTGTTTGTCTTCTTATGAACGGAAAAGGAAGCGAACAGCTCGTGGGCTAGTTCATCAGCCACGTCAAAGCCGATGTTGTGGCGGGTACCGGTGTACTTCGGTCCGGGGTTTCCTAGGCCAACGACGAGAAAGGGAGAAGAAGTCACGCTGCCCATTCTAAACAGCGCAAGGGCGAAAACGGCGAACCGCGCCCGTCCCCAGAAAGCTGGGGGCGGACGCGGTGCGTTAGATAGGTGAGGGGAGGTTTACTCCTCGTCCTTCTTCTCCTCGGAAGCGGACTCATCGGCGGACTCGGCGCCAGCCTCAGCGCCACCTTCCTCAGCAGCCTCAGCGGCAGCCTCGACGTCCTCATCAACCTCCGGCTCGGAGATGGAGACGATGACGGTGTCTTCCTCGGCGGCAAGGGTGGTGCCCTCCGGCAGGGAAACCTCGCCAGCGGTGACCACGGTGCCGTCCTCGAGGCCCTCGATGGACACGACGATCTCTTCCGGAATGTTGAGCACGTCTGCCTCGACCAGGAGGACGTCGGCATCCTGGATAAACATGAGGCCCGGAGCCGGCTCGCCCTCGAGGACAACCGGAACCTCGACCTCAACCTTCTCGCCACGCTTAATGGAGAGCAGGTCGATGTGGTCGATGTTGAAGGTCAGGACGTTCTGGTCAATGTGCTTGACCATGACCAGGTGCTGCTCGCCCTCGAGCTCCAGCTCGAACACGGCGTTGACGCCGTGGTTACGGACCAGTGCGGTCATTTCCAGGCGGTCAACGGCGAAATGCAGAACGTCGACGGCGTGGCCGTAGACAACGCCCGGGATCTTGCCTGCAGCGCGCAGACGGCGAGCGAAGCCCTTGCCGAACTCAGAACGGACCTCAGCCTTAAGAACTGGACGGGTGTTAGCCATGTGAAATCTCCTTGAAGTATTAGGTGCGGCGAGGGCATTTAAACCGTATAGATACGACAAAAGCCTGCCGATGGACGTCTTGGACGAGTCATCGCAGGCTTAATACAAGATTCACTGCTTAACTTGTGCTATCGCGTCGATAACGGATTTCTCCCTCGCCGAGACGCACAAGATTTTAGCAGCAGCGTTGTCGCAGAACCAAATCTAGTGAGTCTCGAAGAGGGTGGTCACGGAACCGTTCTCGAAGATCTCGTGGATGGTGCGAGCCAGCAGCGGGGCAATGGATAGGACCGTGAGGTTGTCCCAGCCCTCGGTGGACTGCGGCAGGGTATCGGTGGTGATGACCTCGACAGCACCGCACTCGGACAGGCGCTCGCGGGCCGGGTCGGAGAAGACACCGTGGGTACATGCAATAACCACGGACTTGGCGCCGGCTTCCTTGAGCACGCGGACAGCGCCGGCAATGGTGCCGCCGGTATCAATCATGTCATCGAGCAGGATGCAGTCCTTGCCCTCGACGTCACCGACGACGCGGTTGGACACCGTTTTGTTGGCCTCGGTATTGGAGCGGGTCTTGTGAACGAAGGAGAGTGGGGCGTCGCCAAGCTCGTGTGCCCACTTCTCCGCCACCTTCACGCGGCCGGCGTCGGGGGAGACCACGGCCAGGTTGTCCATCGGGTACTTGGACTTGATGTAGTCGGTCAGGATCGGCATCGCGTGCATGTGGTCGACCGGGCCATCGAAGAAGCCCTGAATCTGGTCGGTGTGCAGGTCCACGGACACGATGCGGTCGGCACCGGCCGCAGCCAGCAGGTCCGCCACCAGGCGGGCGGAGATAGGCTCGCGGCCCAGGTGCTTCTTGTCCTGGCGTGCGTACGGGTAGAAGGGCAGGATGGCGGTAATACGCTTAGCGGAGCCGCGCTTGAGCGCGTCAATCATGATGAGCTGCTCTACCAGCCACTTGTTGAGCGGCTGGGTGTGGGACTGCATCACGAAGCAGTCTGCACCACGGACGGACTCCTCGAAGCGAATGAAGATCTCACCGTTGGCGAAATCGCGGGCGGTGGTCGGAACCAGATCGGTCTTGAGCTCCTTGGCCACAGCCTCAGCCAACGCCGGGTGAGCGCGCCCGGTGAAGAGCATCATGTTCTTGCTGCTGCCGGTAACCTTGCCAGTCATCAGTAGATATCCCTTTACTTGTCGTTAGTTAGTGGTCTGGTCGTTAGCCTTGGCGTCCTGTGCCTTGCCGGCGGCTTCTGCTGCCGGCGTGCCCGGACGCTTCTTTTGCACCCAACCTTCGATGTTGCGCTGCTTGCCGCCGGAGACCGCGAGCGCTCCCGGGGGAACGTCGTCCTTAATTACTGTACCCGCACCAGAGTAGGCGCCATCACCGACGGTAACGGGAGCGATGAACATGGTGTCCGAACCGGTACGCACGTGGCTGCCGATGGTGGTGTGGTGCTTATTTACGCCGTCATAGTTGACGAAGACGGAGGAGGCACCAATGTTGGAGTAGTCACCCACGGTGGCATCGCCGATATAGGTCAGGTGGGGAACCTTGGTACCGCGGCCAATCTGGGTCTTCTTCGCCTCGACGAAGCCACCCAGCTTGCCTTCTTCACCCACGATGACGCCGGGGCGGATGTAGGTGAACGGGCCAATCTGCGCATTGCTGCCAATGACCGAGTCGAAGCCGTGCGTGCGCACCACGCTGGCGCCTGCTCCGACCTGTATATTGGTCAGGGTGGTGTCGGGGCCAACCTCGGCGCCATCGGCGATGGTCGTCGCACCCCACAGCTGGGTATTGGGGTGAATGACAACGTCCTGGCCAATGGTCACGTTGACGCCGATCCAAGTGGTATCGGGATCAACGATGGTGGTGCCGCCGCGCATGGCTTCCTCGACCATGCGGCGGTTGAGAAGGCGGCCGGCCGCGGCCAATTGCACGCGGTCGTTGACACCGGAGAGCTCCTCCGGATCGGCAGCGACGTGCGCTCCGACGCGGTGGCCGGCCTCGCGGGCGATCTCCAGTACATCGGTGATATAGAGCTCACCCTGGGCGTTATCGGAGTTGAGCTTCGTCAGGGCGTCACGAAGCACGGCGCCATCGAATGCGAAGACGCCGGAGTTGACCTCGCGCACCTTTCGCTGCTCCTCAGAGGCATCCTTCTGCTCCACGATGGCGGTGACAGATCCATCATCGGCGCGCAGCACGCGGCCGTAACCGGTGGGATCCTCCAGAGTCATGGACAGCACAGTCACGGCGTTAGCTTCGCCGGTGTGGGCCTCATGCAGCTGACGCAGGGTCTCCGGGCGCAGCAGGGGAACGTCACCGTTAGTCACGATGACGGTGCCATCGAACTCAGGCAGTGCACTCAGGCCGCACTGGACGGCGTGGCCGGTACCGTTCTGCTCCTCCTGGACGGCCTGGGAGACCGCGCAGTCTAGCTCCTCGGAGATGGCATCGACGGCGGGGGAGACCTGGTCGCGCTGGTGGCCCACGACGACCACGAGGTGCTCCGGGTTCAGGCCAGCGGCTGCGTGGAGGGCGTGGCCGAGAAGTGACCTCCCGCCAATCTCATGCAACGTCTTTTGGGTTGAGGATTTCATGCGGGTACCTGCGCCTGCGGCAAGGACGATGGCAGCGCAGTTCGTTACTTCAGCCACGAGTGTGTGCTTCTCCTGTGATTGGGGATGTCAGGACTTACTTTTTTCATCATAACGCCTGCGTTCTATTTTTCGCGTGAGACCTCCGGAAGTGCGCGGGCACGCCAGGCTCCGAACAGCCCAGTGCAGGCCAGGAACAGGATAGCCGCCGAGGGTCCGGCCAGCGCGATCACGGCGGAAATGCCACCGATTACCAACAGAATGACGCCCATCATGGTGTTCGCAGCCCCGACGTAGCGGGTGCGTTTATCTTCACCGGCCATGTCCACCACATAGGTCTTGCGCGCCACGCGAATGGCAGTGTGCGCCAGGTTGACCAGGAAGAAACCGAGGGGCAGTGCCCACATGCTCACCTCTGTAGGCGCCCAGGTGGCACAGGCGACGATGGCCAGCAGGATGATCGCCGCGGTAGCCGCGCCCCAGGACATGACCAAGCGCGAAGACTTATCCGACAGCACACCGGATACCCTGCCTCCCACGAGACTGGCCAAGCCCGAGGCCAAGACGAAGCCACCGAGCCCACTCAAAGCCTGCGAGCCGATGCTCTGCGAAAGCACCACGATGAAAGAAGTAGACAGGGCGGACACCAAAAGCAAGGCACGAACGTTGACGAAGCTGCGGAAGCGGGAATCCTGGGTGTACAGCTTCCAGGTGTCCGTCCACCAGCTGCGGTTCAGGCCTTTCTGACCGGCGTCATCCGGCACCGGCTCCTCGATGGTGCGGAAGACTGCTGCCGCCAAGAACCACGTGGCCGCACCGATGGCCAGCATCACCGCCAAACCCCAGCGCGGGAGCTCACCTAGTACGGCGAGGATGACGCCAGTAATAAGGGTGACCGCGCCACCGAGCTGCGTGGCCCGACCAGTCACCACTCCGCGGTGGCCCTTGGAGATAGTGCGGCCTTGCACGTCCTTTCCGGTCAGCGAACACAGCGCGCGCAGCACGGCAAGCGCGGCAAGCGCGAGGCAGATGATGAGGCCGAGGAGGGGGCCTTCGACAAGCCCGGCAGCCGCCGCGATAATCGCCGCGCACAGGCCCTGACCCACCGAGCCCAGCACCCACAGGCGCTTGCGGGCTGGATTGGACACGACCCAAGGGGTCAGCGCCGCCTGCGGGAGCATGGAACCGGACTCACGCAAGGGCACCAGCAGGCCGGTGAAGAAGGCTGGGACCCCAGCCACGCTAAACAGCCAGGGCAGGACCGTCTTGCCGGAGAGCAGTTGATCGCCCACGCCCTGCAGGCCATTCGACCAGACGAAGCGGCGGGCATTGGCGGACTCTTCGGACGATGAGGAGCCTTGGGAGGTTGCAGAACGCGAAGCCATGACTGTGATCTTAAGCCCGGCTCGCTCCAATCCGGGGTCTAAGGTTCACCTGATCTCTATCCTGGGAGGCATGTCTATCTCCGCTCGCCCCACAGTGTCTCGCCGTATTTTCGTCCAGGGTTCCGTGCTGACTGTTGCCGGGGCCGCAGTGATGGGGTTGAGCGCCTGCTCCACCTCGGGGTCGAAGAATCAGCCGGAGCCACTGGGCTACGACAGCGAGCCGCGCGCCCTGCCTATCCCGCCCGTGGAGGAAGGAGAGGTCGTCGACGGCACGCGCGTATTCAAACTCACCGCCCAAGATGGCTACTCGGAGATCCTCCCCGGCAACGACCGCACGCGGACGTGGGGCTTCAACGGCGCCTTCTTAGGCCCCACACTGCGTGCTCGGCGCGGTGAGAAAGTCCGCGCGGAGATCACCAACGACCTCATCGAGATGACCACGGTGCACTGGCACGGCATGAAGCTACCGGCCTATTCGGATGGCGGCCCGCACTCGCCGATTGAGGTGGGCAAGACCTGGAAACCCGAGTGGGAGATCATCCAACCCGCGGCCACGCTGTGGTACCACCCGCACCCGCACATGGCCACGGCCACGCATGCCTACCGCGGGTTGGCGGGCATGTTCCTCATTGATGACGATGTGGCCGATGGCCTGGACCTGCCACAGGATTACGGCGTGGACGACATCCCGGTAGTCATCATGGATGCCAAGTTCACCGATGACGGGCAGATTGATGAAAAGAGCGATAACACCTTGGGGCTTCTGGGGACTACGCCTTTAGTCAACGGCATCACCAATGCGCGCTTCGACGCCACCACGCGCCGGGTTCGCCTGCGTCTGCTCAACGGTGCTTCGATGCGCTTCTACACGCTGGAGCTGAGCAACGGACCCTTCCACGTCATCGCCACGGACACGGGGCTTCTCGATGCCCCCGTGGAAGTCGACTCCCTCTTCCTCGGGCCCGGCGAGCGTGCCGAAATCATCGTGGACCTGGAGCCCGGGAAGGAAGTCCAGCTGCGCTCGGTGCCGCGCAAGGATAATTTTGGGGTGCCCAAGGACAAGGATGCGGCCGACTTCGGCTTCCAGGATTCCTTCGACCTGCTCACCATTTCCGGGCCGGAAGAGTCCGCGCCGGAGCCACCCGCCCTGCCGGAAACGCTGGACCCCGCCGCGGCGAAAACCCCGTCCACGGAGGGGCTTGAAGAGCGTGAGTTCGTGCTTAACACCTTCATGATCAACGGTGAGCAGATGGACATGGCCCGCGTGGATACCGTCATTGATCACGACGCCCCGGAAATCTGGACCGTGACCAATGAGAACTCTGACTGGCCGCACAACTTCCACATCCACAACGCCCGCTTCAAGGTTCTGGAGTGGGACGGCGATGAGAAGATGGATGTCTTCAACTCCGGGTGGAAGGACATTGTCAACCTGCCACCGAAGGTCACCGCACGCCTGTTAGTGGAGTTCGGTCATTTCCCAGACAAGACCATCCCGTACATGTACCACTGCCACATGCTGCTGCATGAGGACGAGGGAATGATGGGGCAGTACGTCATGGTCAACAAGGGCGAAAAGCCCGACGTGCGCGTCAAACCCGCCGCCTTAGTCTTCGAGCAAATCGCCACCGCCCACTCCGCCCACGCGGGCCAGGTAGTGGACTCCTCCCGCAGCCCCTATGCGACGCCGGAGGCGAAGGCTTAACCGTTCACGATTTTCTCGTAGGCACGGCCGACGAGCGCCGAGCTGTGCCAGCGGCGGAAGAGGTTGGACGGGCGGTTGCGCATCAAGGTGACCGCGAATTTGCGAGCGTCAGAGATCACTTCTGGTCCAAGGGCTTTGAAGGTTTCCTCTAATTGGCCGATGGGGAAATAGAACGCTTCGACTGACGTGACTTCGTATTCATAATGCATGACTAGATGACGAGGAGAGTTGCTGATCCAGATTGCGTCAGGTTCTGCATCCCAATCGATGCCTTCACTGGGGAGCAGGTTGAAGAATCCTGTGCCCAGGGTAAAGCTGTCGCGGAATGTTGGTTCTAGGTCCGGAATGTGATCGAGAATATTGTTTCGTGGAAACACGAGAAACTCGAGTATCCCTGTGTTGAGGGTGGCGTATCGGCCACCTGCGGTTGAAGGATAGTCCGACAACGTCCAGTAAGTTTTCTCTGTTTCTGGCGCGACAGGGATGATGTGCCCGAGGGTGAAGGCGATGTCTTTGATAACGGCTTGAGCAACTTCAGGTGGTGTGTTCTTTTCCAGTTTTGTTGGTCCCGATGCTTCGGCAGCCGCAACAAAAGCTGCGTGGTCAGGCGGTAAAGGATCCCAATCCCCAAGAACCCAGTGCTTTTGCTCAGTGACGGTTACGACTAAATCCAGCGGGCTGGGGCCTTCGGAGGCCAGTACACCGCTGCGATTCCTGAGTAAGACACCGGCAGAGAGTTGGCTCTGGATTACTTGTTTTTAAGGATGTCCAGCTCCAAAGACGGTGCGGGCGCAAATGATAGTGCTACGACATCGCCCCAGGATTCATGATGGTTGGAGCCATGCGTGTGGTTTCTGAACCGCTTGACGACGTCGATGGATTGGCCCACGTACTTGGTGCCATTGTCGAACTCGATGACGTAGATTCCGCATCGCTCATTGGCGGGGAAGATAGGACCGATGGGTGTGTTGGAGTCAAGCTCCAAGCGCTTGAAGTCAAGGGGAGAGGCCATGTTGACAACGTAGACGATACCTGGGCCCAGCGCTCGCAGATTGGGTGTTCCAGATAAAAGAAAGCCCCGCTGACGCGGGGAGGTGATGGTGTTAAGCATCAGCAAGGGCTCATCCCAGCAGCGCAGGGAAGTTAAATGGCCCGTCATGAAGCCTACATTGCGATTGTTAAAGAACAATTTTCAGAAAACAATGAACTTGCTAATGCTATAGATGCTATGCTCGTCTTAAACCACTTCTTGTGAAGGATGATCATGGAAAAGACCGCTGGACAGGGACCGAACTCAAGTTTAATTCCGGACCGGACACGTGATTTTTGCCTTAGGGCTGATGGCTGGGCACGCGAGCGTAGTCCGCAAGCTCAAAGTTTGTGGGCGAAATCCGGTAACGCCATGGATTTTTTGACGTTGCCGCAGCATATGGTGGACTCGGCATGTGCCGCCTCTTTCTTGTATAACTCCTGGTTAGCAGCTTCGGTGAAGCGCTATCTTGCAGGAGAACTGGGGATCGATGAGGTAGGGGTTGAGTCGCTATATGTGTGGCTTGCGGGGTGTCATGACATCGGAAAAAGCGTAAAAACTTTCCAGCGTCTACTCCTGGAAAGTGATAAAGCCCATCTCGTGCATGCCGTCTCAGATGCAGGTTTAGATATCGACCTCAGTGTTGATGAGGCTAACTTTGACAAGCTCCCGCATGGCGTTGCATCGGGTGAAATCCTCTCGCAATGGTTATGCGCGCGAGGTGTTCGCCTCCCAAAAGCTAACGCATTGGCGGCAGTGGTTAACGCCCATCACGGTATTGCGAATAAACCTTCTACACAGGTGCGCGCCCTTATTGAGGAGTACCCCGAATCGTGGAAGCGCGTGCACAAAGAATTGCTCGACGCGATGACGGAACTCTGTGGTGCTGACTCGGTGATTGAGATAGTTGGGCGTGGCAACAAGCTGCATCAAGGTGTGGCGGAAATCCTCACTGGGCTTGTGGTGATGGCGGACTGGATGGCTTCTAATGAGCACGCGTTCACGCTGCACGTGAGTGGAACGCAGCTTGAGCGGGTCGAGGCAGCTGCCGCAGCTATCGACGTAACGATGCCTTGGGAACCTGAAAAAGGGGACTGGCGGGATATCGACGCTCACTTCCGGTGCTCGTTTGACTGGCCGGAGGAGTATTGTGCCCGGCCGGTGCAGCGTGCGGTCGTAGAGGCAGCGCAACAGCTGGAAGGACCAGCGCTTGTTGTTATTGAAGCCGAGACTGGGGTTGGGAAGACTGAAGCAGCCCTTGCTGCCGCAGAAATCTTGGGGGCTAACAGTGCAGCGCAAGGAGTTTTCTTCGCGGCGCCGACCATGGCAACGGCCAACGGATTGTTGGAGCGCACGATCGAATGGGCTTCGAACAACAGCGTTGACTCGGTGAAAAGTATGTACCTTGCCCACTCCAAGAACGTTCTTTCGGAGCCGTACCGGCAGCTGAAATTCTCGCAAATTGGTAAAGACTCCGGGGAAGGTGGGGGAGTCATTGCATCGCAGTGGATGTCTGGACGGCGGCTAGGGCTGTTGTCCAATTTCGTTGTAGGTACCGTGGACCAAGTTCTGATGATGGCGTTGCAGCAGCGCTTTCACATGCTGCGGCACGTGGGGCTGGCGGGAAAAGTCATCATCTTCGATGAGGTGCACTCCTTTGATGTTTACACCAGTGACTACCTCCAAAGAACCATTGAGTGGCTTGGTTATTACGGTGCCAGCGTCATTCTCATGTCAGCGACGCTTCCGCCAGACAAGCGACGATCACTGGTGCAGGCATACTCCTGTGCTTCCTGGCCGGATGAGGAACCTATTGGGTATCCACTGCTAACACTCGCAACACGGGATTCCGTGGAGTTTCACTCGGTACCGCCAATGCCGACGAACTTAGAAGCGCGCATCGAGTACCTAGACGATGATGTGGAAAAGCTCGTTACATTTGCGGAGCAGTACCTCGACAAAGGCGGCTGCGCGCTCATTATTTGCAATACGATTGCCCGCGCACAAGAGGCATATCGCGTGCTAGAAGGCGTTTATGGCGACGAGGTCCAGCTGCATCATGCCGGTTTCGTTGCATGGGAGCGCGTAGCGAAAGAAGATGCACTGCGCGAGGAACTCGGACCGGATTCTCACCGGGGAAGTGGGCGTCCACAGCGCAAGATTGTGGTCGCAACCCAAGTGGCGGAGCAAAGCCTCGATATTGATGCTGATGTTCTCGTCACGGATATCGCACCGATGGATCTCATTATTCAGCGTATCGGACGATTGCATCGCCATACGCGCCCAGCCACCGATCGGCCCGAAAAGCTACAACAGCCACGAGTGATAATCCGCGGGATCCTCAAGCGCCAACCTGTCCCTGAGTTTGATTCGGGAGCCGAGTTTATCTACGGCCAAACCCTTCTTCTATCGACGTACGCGATGCTTCCAGAAGTCTTTCATCGCCCCGACGATATCGAGGGGCTTGTCCGAGCAGCCTATGACAAGAACTTCACGCCGCCGGTGGAGTGGGACGAGGTATGGGAGAAAGCTCAGGCGCAAAATCTGTTTGCTGAAGATAGCGCGCACTCGAAATCGTCGACTTTTCGACTGCCTAGCCCTCGGAGACGAACCAGCTATGATGCTCTTTTCTCGCAACTCATCAGCGATGACGCAGCATCGGGTGATGAACGCGGAGCTGCTCAAGTCCGAGACGCCGAACCTTCGGTGGAAGTCATTCCTATTAGGAGTACCGAGTACGGGTATCAGCCGTGGGGCGTTGAAGAAGAAGTACTTGATGGCACTGAGCTGTCCTACAACGTTGCGTTCCATTTGGCTTCGAGCACAGTCCGTCTGCCAACCCGTATGACGAGGTGGGAATCTGATTTCGAGGCGGTTGTCAGCACTTTGGAAGAAGCTACGCCGGCACAATGGCGTTCTCACTTCCTATTGAGGGGACAACTGGCGTTGCCGCTGGACGAATCTGACACCGCACAACTTGGGCGCTTTACCGTGACCTATTCCTCCAAGCTGGGAATCGAAATTCTTAGCGACGGGAGAAAGTGAATGTCCATCGACCTTTGTACTCTGAGGGCACCTCCTCTCAGAGGCTCCTCTACGACAATCAACAACCCACAACAAGACAAAGAAAGGAGGTGAAAGAAGAATGACTGACACCTCAACGTTTAACCTTCTCGATGAGCCATGGATCAAGTGCATGGATGGTACCAATCAGCCTGTAAGTTTGAGCATCCGCGATATCTTTTCTGGACGCGGTGACGCTTACAAAGTCGTTGGAGACTCACCAACCCAGGATTACGCGGTGCTTCGTGTGCTGCTAGCTATTTTTTGGCGGGCACATGCTCTAGAACTTGTAGAAAGCTACGCGGACGATAACTGGGAAGACTTCGATTGGCCGGAATGGTTCGATGAGCTGCGTGAGCAGCTTGTGAATGAGAAGCGCGACGACGTGGTCCTTGAATACCTCGATGGCTACGAAGATCGGTTTGATCTTCTTTCACCAAGTGCTCCCTTCATGCAAGTCGCTGACCTGCATACGAAGTCTGGAGCAACCCGACCAGTATCGTTCATTGTTCCGGAAGCCGCCGACGATTTCTTCACCATGCGCACAGCTGAAGGGCGAGAATCGCTAGCCCTTGATGAGGCGGCTCGGTGGCTCATTCACACTCAGGCGTTTGATTTCTCGGGCATTAAGTCAGGAGCGGAAGGGGACCCGCGCGTCAAAGGAGGCAAGGGATACCCCATCGGAACCGGTTGGACCGGACGCACTGGCGGCACGATTATCCTAGGCGAAGGTGGGATTCTTGAGACTCTGATTCTCAATACCCCGCCGTCAGCGGTCTTGGATTCCCAAGAAGGAGGAGCTGTGAGCGCGGATACTCCCGTCTGGGAACGAGAACCCGACACCGCAGCACAGCGACCGGGATCAAGTGATGACATAGGCGCCGTCCCACACGGTGCGGTCGATCTCGCGACTTGGCAGGCACGGCGTATTCGTCTCTTTTTCGAAGGCGACCGTGCGGTTCAAGTATTGGTATCTAACGGCGACCGTATTCCAGATGCAGGAAAGAACGTCATGGGCGATCCCATGACCCCTTACCGCTACAGTCCGAATCAATCGAAGAAGGGGACACCTGCATATTATGCTCGCCCCTATGACCCGACGCGGACAATGTGGCGAGCGCTCGATGCATTGATCGCGTTGGAGGATGACCCCGGATTCGATAACGGAAAGAACAAAGCTCCTAAGCGGCCGAGGAACCTCTCCAACCTGGCGGCTCTCGAAGCGGATGGGTACTTGGACAAGAGCCTTCTCGATCTCGCATTGGTGTCGATGGAGTACGGCCCGCAGGAGTCGTCCGTGGCCTCGACGTTTATCGCCACGATAGGTTTGCCACTCGTCGTACTGCGTGCCGATGAAACTGGACGCAAGGTGCGCAATGCCGTACGTACCTCCGCTGAGAAAACTGGCAAAGCTGCAATCAGCCTCGGCTGGTTTGCCGGTCAGTTGCTCGTCGCCGCTGGCGGTGACTATGAATTCGGAAGCAGTACTGCTGACCGTTTCTATGCTCGTCTTGAACCGCTCTTCCTGACATGGATGACAGGGTTGATCTCTGACAACGCTGAGGAATGGCAGATTGATTGGCAAAAGCAGGTCCGCGAACAGGTGCTTCGTGATGCCCGCGAACTTCTTCGTGGTGCTGGAACAAAGGCCATCGTGGGCAGAGAAGTCGACGCCGGAGACAGCGGCAAGGGACGAATAGTTTCAGCCGGCTCGCTCTACCGACAACTGCATCGAAGGCTCGATAAAGACCTACCGTTGACGACTTCTCTCACCATCCCAGGCACAGGTGCCTCTGGAAACTCACACGAGGATGACTCCGATGACTAACACTTCAACTAGCACTGATTACCCGAGCACGTCGACAGGGCCAACCTTGCGCCAAGCAGTTGCTCGGACTGCGAACGACCTTCAATTTGCTATCTTGCGCTCGCCAAACCATTCGCAAAGTGCACAGGCACGCGCAACGCTTGCGAGACTTCGCAAATATGCTTCCGTGCCCCTCAACGACCAACCTCTAGCTCTAGAGGAAGTTCTGCTGATCCTTCATCCGCCTCTTAGCGAGAAGGAACTCGGCAGAGGAAACGCTCCTTCAGCGTCGGAGTCTGCAGCATTTCATGCCCTCGTCATGTTTGGCATTCACATGCAAAGTGCGACGACTGACGCCCACGTTGAAGGCCAAAGCTTTGCCCGTGCATGTGGCCGCTTTTTTGCACAGAGCGAATCGCAGTCCACAAAGCCCCGCTTCGATGCCATGCTCGTTTCACGCGATGAAGCATCCCGATTGATCCATATCCGCTCGCTCATCACGCTGCTTCGCGGCGCAAAGATTGGCTTTGACTATGGGCAATTCGCACAAGACCTCAGAATTCTCAGCGCTCGGACCTCCACCCAAGCTGATCAGGATCGCCGTCAAGGGGTTCTCTTGAGGTGGGGTCGTGATTTTGCCACTGGTGCTTTTGTCAAGAGCACGAAAGCTACTGAATCCTAAAACAACAATCTTGAACTGAAAGGAAAGGTTCACCATGTCCCTTGTCATTGATATCCACGCACTACAAACTCTGCCGCCATCTCTGATCAACCGAGACGATACGGGTGCTCCCAAGTCCGCAATTTTTGGTGGGGTACCGCGCCAGCGCGTGTCCTCACAATCCTGGAAGCGCGCAATTCGAAACTACTTTGAAAAGAACGTCGACCCTGAGTTCGTGGGGGACCGCTCAAAGCGCTTGCCAGAGAAGATCGCGAAACTCGTTGAGAACCACGATGGCTGGGATTCTGAGCGCGCTATCAAACAGGTTTCTGATCTTTTCAAGGCCGCAGGTATTTCGACCGAAGTCGATAGCAAGCGGATCAAGGAACTAGAAAAGTCCGACGCCGAGGACAAAGAGGAGCTCATTAAGGAAGCTAGCTATCCGCGGACTAAGTACCTCATCTTCTTGAGCCCGCAGCAGATTGATCGCGCAGTTCGAGCGATCGTCGATGCTGACGGAGAGAAGATCAAAAAGGCTGAGGCTAAAGTGATCCTCGATACGCAGCATTCTGTCGATATGGCGATGTTTGGTCGCATGATTGCTGATGACGCTGCCTTCAATGTTGATGCCGCAGTGCAGGTTGCTCATGCGTTGGGTATCCACAGCAGCGCTCCAGAATTCGACTATTTCACTGCGGTCGATGATCTTGCAGAAGATGGTGAAGAGACGGGTGCTGGGATGATCGGCACGGTACAAATGATGTCTTCTACCCTGTACCGGTTCGCCACTGTGAACGTAGCTGGCCTTACGAAGAATCTCGCCTCCGAAGAGAACGCGAAGCAGGCTGCGGTTCAG
Organism: Corynebacterium aurimucosum ATCC 700975; assembly: GCF_000022905.1. Taxonomy (NCBI): domain Bacteria; kingdom Bacillati; phylum Actinomycetota; class Actinomycetes; order Mycobacteriales; family Corynebacteriaceae; genus Corynebacterium; species Corynebacterium aurimucosum. The sequence goes on from NC_012590.1 coordinate 989,831, forward strand.
TTTGTCGACGCGTTCATCAAGTCGATGCCCACCGGCAAGATCAATACTTTTGCCAACCACACGCTGCCTGAGCTGGTCTATGTCACAGTGCGCGATACCCGTCCGGTCAGCCTTGTGACGGCGTTTGAAGAGCCCGTCCAAGCCACCGACGACAAGAACCTGCGTTTAGCAGGTGCCGAAGCTCTGGCAAAGGAAGAAAGGGAGTTTGAGGAGAACTACGGTCTGAAGCCATTGGCTGCATTCGCGGTTGGAGTAAGCGAAGCGCGAGCACCGTTCGCTGACATCGCTGAGACCGTAACTTTGCCCGAACTTTCGGAACGTCTCACCGCAGCGTTGGATTCCTCCCAGTCCTAGTGAAGGGAGTCATCTCATGACATCGAGCTTATTACTGCTACTCAAAGCCCCGTTGCAGTCGTGGGGCAACGAATCACGCTACGCCACTCGAACAACGTCTCAGATTCCATCGAAATCCGGAGTGCTCGGCATGCTCGCCGCCGCCGAAGGTCGCCGGCGGACCGACGGCATTGAGGATCTCGCACGTCTGACGTTCGCTGTGCGAGTTGACCAATCTGGCAGTCTGCTGCGCGATTATCAGACGGCACAGGATTGGCAGCGCAATCCTAATGCATCTGCAAAATTGGTAACACGCTATTTCCTCTCTGATGCTGCCTTTGTTGCCGCCATCGAGGCAGAGGACCGCGGTTTACTTGAAGGTTTGGCTGAGGCGCTGAACAAACCTGCATTCCCCATTTTCTTGGGACGACGTTCATGTCCGGCACCGCCAAATTTGGTGCAGGGAATTGATGATATACCTGCGGTTGAGTCGCTTCAGGCGCACTCTACGTGGCATGCCACAAAGGAGTACATGAAGACCTGTGGAGAGAAGGTAGCCCTGCCGATTTATCGCGATGCAAAGCCAGGTGAACTCGGGGAGTCGTTGCAAGATGTGCCCGTGTCGTTTGACCCGAGGCACCGAAAGTACTCCTGGCGCACGGTTGTTCAACGTGAGAGCGCCATGGTTGATAATCCCTTGGATGCATCGCAGCTGCGGCCGGACCCATTCATGGAAGCGGTGATGAACGCGTGACCACGCTAACCAAGATCCTGATCAACCCTCAGTTGCGTCAAGGGCGGAAGCTTCTTACGAATCCACATGCCATGCATGCGGCAGTTAGTGCAGCTTTTCCGCCCGACATCGATACCGATGAAGCACGGTTGTTATGGCGGATTGATCGAAATGGTCACGAAAATGCTCTTTACATTGTTGGTCCCGAGAAACCGACGGCGTCTGGAATTGTAGAGCAGGCTGGCTACGACACACGGCCCGCCCAGTCTCTTGATTACACCCGCCTGCTGGGTTCCTTGCAGAAGGGGCAGCGCTGGAGGTTTGAGCTGCTTGCAAACCCAACCTATTCTCAGTCCAACAACGGAAAACGCGGCAAAGTTAAAGCCCACGTTTCAGTAGATCACCAGCTTGAGTGGCTCTATTCTCGGGCGGAAAAGGTTGGTTTTGCGTTGGCTCCGCGCGCCAATGACACCGTGCCTGCGGAAGAACGAGCACGTTGGTCGGTAGAAGATGAAACAGCCATCGTGGAGAGGCGGACCCTTGATTTCCGCAAAGGTGGGAACCGACGCCACATCCGTATTGTAACGGCCCGCTATCGTGGCACCCTGGAGGTCACAGATTCTGCGCTGCTCCGCTCCACTCTTACTCACGGCATAGGTCGTGCTCGTGGTTATGGTTGTGGTTTGATGACGTTGGCGGCAGTTTCTTAATGGCTACGCCACATGAGGTCCCTATCGCACGCCAGGCCTTGGCGCGCGTAGGGGACCGGATCAGTTTTCTTTACGCTGAACGCTGTGTAGTGAATCGTGATGGCAATTCGCTCACGATAATGGACCAACGGGGCATCGCTCATCTTCCAGCTACCCAAATCGCAGCTCTTCTTTTGGGGCCAGGGACAAAGATTACGTATGCTGCGATGGCCCTGCTTGGCGACGCTGGCGTAAGTACCGTCTGGGTAGGAGAGCGCGGTGTGCGGTACTACGCGCACGGCCGGCCGCCAGCAAAATCAAGCCGCATGGCAGAAATCCAAGCGGAGGTAGTCACTCACCAACGAAAGAGATTGGATTGTGCGCGCCGCATGTACTCGATGCGGTTTCCTGGCGAAGATGTGTCAAGTCTGACCATGGCACAACTACGTGGTCGGGAAGGCGCGAGGATGAAGAAAGTGTACGAAGCGGAATCGAAACGGACCGGAGTTTATTGGAATCGTCGATCCTATGATCCGAATGACTTCGATTCATCGGATCCAATCAACCAGGCGCTTACCGCTGCGAGCGCAGCGCTTTATGGAGTAGCCCATGCCGTAATCGCCGCATTAGGCTTCATTCCAGCCTTAGGCATTATTCATAACGGAACTGATCGTTCTTTCGTTTATGACATCGCAGATCTATATAAGGCAGAAATTTCAATCCCGGCTGCATTCGACGCTGTCGCTGCTGCCAAGGGAAATCCATCGACGGAAGTCCGTCGGCATGTTCGCGATTATGTTGTTTCGCACAGGCTGATGCCTCGCATGGTAAAAGACTTGAAATCGTTGTTCGATATCCCTGATGACGAACTTGTGAGTGATGTTGAACTTATGTTGTGGAGTGAACTCGAGGTTATTGCTTCAGGCGTGAACTGGTCTGAAGAGGAGACACTTTCATGATCGTTCTCGTCGTTACAGCGTGCCCGGCTGGGCTCCGAGGTGATCTTTCCAAATGGTTGATTGAATTAACTCCTGGAGTGTTTGTAGGTCGTCCTTCAGCAAGAATTCGTGATTTGTTGTGGGAGCGAACAGTCGAACTATGTAAGGACGGGAGAGCGCTATTGGTTTATTCGGCAGCTAATGAACAAGGCCTTGAGTTTAAGACTCACCGGCACCATTGGCAGCCAACAGACTTCGATGGAGTCACACTCATGGTTCGTCCCTCTCCTGAACGGAAGACTGTGCAGAGCAGAACTGGATGGTCGCGAGCACGGCAGGTCCGGTCTGCCTATCGTAAACAGAAAGGGAAGTAGAAAGAACTGGGGCACAGCCTCTCTCTTGCTGCTGAGAAGTCGTATGTAAACTGAACTTACGGCTCGTTAATGCGCTGTTCAGCAAGTGTGCTCCCCGCGTAAGCGGGGATGAGCCGTTGGGGATACGCCCACCGTGCTCACGGCTCAGGTGCTCCCCGCGTAAGCGGGGATGAGCCCGTTACGCACAACTGCGCCTAGTGGGGCGAAAGGTGCTCCCCGCGTAAGCGGGGATGAGCCGAATCGTAGTGTTGGCCTTGACCTGCGTGTCCTGTGCTCCCCGCGTAAGCGGGGATGAGCCCTCATCGCGAGGTAATCAACCGCTCGAGATGTGGTGCTCCCCGCGTAAGCGGGGATGAGCCCCGCTCGAGATGTGGCGAAAGCGTCATCCAACGGTGCTCCCCGCGTAAGCGGGGATGAGCCGACAGTCGGCGGCACACTGAGCGAGAAGCGGACGTGCTCCCCGCGTAAGCGGGGATGAGCCCCGTACTATCCCATTGCTCAGCTCACCGGGCCGGTGCTCCCCGCGTAAGCGGGGATGAGCCCTCTTGATACTGATTAGCGGATAGACCTACGGCGTGCTCCCCGCGTAAGCGGGGATGAGCCGGCCCTAAAGGCGCAGTAGAACCGGGCGAAGTGGTGCTCCCCGCGTAAGCGGGGATGAGCCCCCACCGCCATTAGGTCATTGCGTATCAATTGGGTGCTCCCCGCGTAAGCGGGGATGAGCCCACGTTTCCCTCGCTGTCGAGTTGCCACATCTCGTGCTCCCCGCGTAAGCGGGGATGAGCCCTCTGCTGATGCGATGGCCGCTCTTGATGAGGCGTGCTCCCCGCGTAAGCGGGGATGAGCCCCCGTCCGGGTACGTATTAACTCTCGTGGTGGCGTGCTCCCCGCGTAAGCGGGGATGAGCCGGCACTTCACGCGCTGTCCGATATCCCTGTCCGGTGCTCCCCGCGTAAGCGGGGATGAGCCCCAGCATGTCGACGGGATAGTCGCCGGACGGTAGTGCTCCCCGCGTAAGCGGGGATGAGCCCCTATGGGAATCTCGACGCCCATTAGAGACCGAGTGCTCCCCGCGTAAGCGGGGATGAGCCGTCAGCGTCCTGGTCGATGGTGAAGCCTTCGTCGTGCTCCCCGCGTAAGCGGGGATGAGCCCCAACTGTATGACGCAGTGGTAGAAGGAGTGTAGTGCTCCCCGCGTAAGCGGGGATGAGCCCCACCTGGAGGAAACCAACTAATGGCAGGCGAAGTGCTCCCCGCGTAAGCGGGGATGAGCCCCTACAGCCGCACAATCCGCGCAGCCCTCAAAAGTGCTCCCCGCGTAAGCGGGGATGAGCCCATGGGTAACGGCTGGGGAAACCTCCGTAACTCGTGCTCCCCGCGTAAGCGGGGATGAGCCCCCACTAGGGAGGGGCGCGCATTCCCCCAATCAGTGCTCCCCGCGTAAGCGGGGATGAGCCCTACCGGCTCACCGCCCTAGACCGGAAATACCAGTGCTCCCCGCGTAAGCGGGGATGAGCCCGACTCCGATACCGCGTGGCACGCCGCAAACCAGTGCTCCCCGCGTAAGCGGGGATGAGCCCATGCTCCGCGTGACGGCGCTTGGCTCCCCGGAGTGCTCCCCGCGTAAGCGGGGATGAGCCCTCCCAGAAGCCACCCACCAACACATCACCGTCGTGCTCCCCGCGTAAGCGGGGATGAGCCCTCTCCGAGCTCGCCGGCATGCGCAAAGCGGAGGTGCTCCCCGCGTAAGCGGGGATGAGCCCGGTTGACCTCCTTCCTGGCAGCGAGGTTGTGCGTGCTCCCCGCGTAAGCGGGGATGAGCCGTGATGAATTCATATCCTTTCTGGCCTGAGTGCGTGCTCCCCGCGTAAGCGGGGATGAGCCGTCTCTACCGACACTGTGCGCAATGATGTGAAAGTGCTCCCCGCGTAAGCGGGGATGAGCCCACCAGGCAGAAGTAGACCGCCTTTGGGCTTCAGTGCTCCCCGCGTAAGCGGGGATGAGCCCCTGGCGCTCGGTGTCGCCGGTGACGTTAAACGGTGCTCCCCGCGTAAGCGGGGATGAGCCGGAGCAGGCCAAGAAGGAATACGACTCCCTATCGTGCTCCCCGCGTAAGCGGGGATGAGCCCCACTAATGCCTAACTTTGCAATGCCCAACGTCGTGCTCCCCGCGTAAGCGGGGATGAGCCGGGTATTGGTTCACTGGTTCGCGCTCTCGTTCAGTGCTCCCCGCGTAAGCGGGGATGAGCCCCGCAAACTTTTAATTACGCACCCCGGTTACGCGTGCTCCCCGCGTAAGCGGGGATGAGCCCTGTCCGGTTCGTATTTGATGATTGTTACCCAAGTGCTCCCCGCGTAAGCGGGGATGAGCCCCCTAGTCGAAATGGTGGCCCGCACCATGGACAGTGCTCCCCGCGTAAGCGGGGATGAGCCGTCGCGGGATGTGCGCCGCGAAGTGAACACACTGTGCTCCCCGCGTAAGCGGGGATGAGCCCGAAGGCGCATGGCTGGCGGCCAAGGGCTTCAAGTGCTCCCCGCGTAAGCGGGGATGAGCCGGCGAAATCCTCGACTGGATGCAAGACCACGGTGTGCTCCCCGCGTAAGCGGGGATGAGCCCCTATTCGGCGGGTGCACTGCTGCCCGCGTCAGGTGCTCCCCGCGTAAGCGGGGATGAGCCCCCGCCCCCGTGCCTGGTGAAATCCGCATCACCGTGCTCCCCGCGTAAGCGGGGATGAGCCCCATATCGGGGATGGGAACCACCCCAGCGCTGAGTGCTCCCCGCGTAAGCGGGGATGAGCCGTTCTGAAAATGATCATGCTGTAGCTGCATCGGGTGCTCCCCGCGTAAGCGGGGATGAGCCCCGCCGGCCACTTTCCAGAATCAGGGTGCCGTAGTGCTCCCCGCGTAAGCGGGGATGAGCCCGGGATAGGCTTACCGGCCTCGTCAAAATCCTGGTGCTCCCCGCGTAAGCGGGGATGAGCCCAATCATGGCGTGGGGAAAATCAATCCTCACTAGTGCTCCCCGCGTAAGCGGGGATGAGCCGGGGTACGGGTTCTGCTGGGTGCCTTGCGCGATGTGCTCCCCGCGTAAGCGGGGATGAGCCCCCCACCACGGCGGGATAGGCGCGGCCTCACCTGTGCTCCCCGCGTAAGCGGGGATGAGCCCACGTCCAACCCGTTTATTGATTTCACTGACAAGTGCTCCCCGCGTAAGCGGGGATGAGCCCCTCATTCAGGATGCGCTCACTACGGGAACGCTGTGCTCCCCGCGTAAGCGGGGATGAGCCCACGAAAAGGATGACATGAACACCCCAAACCAGGTGCTCCCCGCGTAAGCGGGGATGAGCCCGTCGCCGGATAGTCCGACCCCGTTTGGTGAGAGTGCTCCCCGCGTAAGCGGGGATGAGCCCTCACCGGCACCAACGATAAAACCGGCGAGACAGTGCTCCCCGCGTAAGCGGGGATGAGCCGAAATCGCAGGTCGTACCGGCTCGCCAAATCTGGTGCTCCCCGCGTAAGCGGGGATGAGCCCTAGATTTGCTCAGTCAGCTTGACAGGGCGGGTGTGCTCCCCGCGTAAGCGGGGATGAGCCCCACGCGCAGACCTCCGATGGTCTGCGGGGTAAGTGCTCCCCGCGTAAGCGGGGATGAGCCCCACGATGCGCTCGGATGGTTCAAGGGCATCCAGTGCTCCCCGCGTAAGCGGGGATGAGCCGACCACGAAGCGTTCTCGGGTGCTGCTTCTAGGGTGCTCCCCGCGTAAGCGGGGATGAGCCGACCACCATTGTGCTAGGCGCTGGCTTTATTGGGTGCTCCCCGCGTAAGCGGGGATGAGCCCCCCTGGTTCTCCGACTCACTGACCATCACCGAGTGCTCCCCGCGTAAGCGGGGGTGAGCCCAGGAGCGATAGTTGCTTCTGACCAGCTTGCTGGTGCTCCCCGCGTAAGCGGGGATGAGCCCTCGTTGGAGAACCTGAGACCAGCGCACCGCTCGTGCTCCCCGCGTAAGCGGGGATGAGCCGTCTCCACCCCGGAACTGGACGAGGTACGGGGCGTGCTCCCCGCGTAAGCGGGGATGAGCCGCTTCATGTATGCCTCGAGCCGGGCGATGATGTGTGCTCCCCGCGTAAGCGGGGATGAGCCCCTAGGCGTCTCGCAAGGCGACCTGGTAGGCACGTGCTCCCCGCGTAAGCGGGGATGAGCCGCGAAAGCCCTTGCCTAGTCCGAGGTCGTCAGTGTGCTCCCCGCGTAAGCGGGGATGAGCCCTCGCTGACGCGCGCTTTGACATCTTTCGGGGAGTGCTCCCCGCGTAAGCGGGGATGAGCCCGGCCCAAGCTTCGTCATCATGTACTGGCGGAGGTGCTCCCCGCGTAAGCGGGGATGAGCCCGGGGTGGGACTGTCCGGCGACGTTTCACTAGCGTGCTCCCCGCGTAAGCGGGGATGAGCCGTCCTAGCCAAAGCTGGCCTACTCGCTGATGACGTGCTCCCCGCGTAAGCGGGGATGAGCCCTGGATCCCAGGGGCCTATCGGTAAGACTGGCCGTGCTCTCCGCGTAAGCGGGGATGAGCCCATTCCCAGTCGCTTAGCCTTCGCCCGGAAGTCGTGCTCCCCGCGTAAGCGGGGATGAGCCCTGTCCAAAATGGGAGGAGAATTCTCTCAGCTGGTGCTCCCCGCGTAAGCGGGGATGAGCCGTCGGAACGATGGGGACTGATACGAAACCAGCAGTGCTCCCCGCGTAAGCGGGGATGAGCCCGCCCCGTCAACCACAAGCTCAAACGTCAACGTGTGCTCCCCGCGTAAGCGGGGATGAGCCGTGAAGGTAAATCGTCGCGCACGCTGGGGTATCGTGCTCCCCGCGTAAGCGGGGATGAGCCCCTGGCAGAGCATAATGACCTACCCCGCCCCGAGTGCTCCCCGCGTAAGCGGGGATGAGCCGTACAGGCAGTATGCGGCGGCTACACGAGCGCCGTGCTCCCCGCGTAAGCGGGGATGAGCCCCCAATCGGCAAAATCTCTCAACCAATCAATGGGTGCTCCCCGCGTAAGCGGGGATGAGCCCACTCGCCGTGTTATCGCCCGCGACGTGCGGGAGTGCTCCCCGCGTAAGCGGGGATGAGCCCTGGATTGCCGATAAAGCCAAGGGCATCTGGTCGTGCTCCCCGCGTAAGCGGGGATGAGCCCCATTGGGGAGGAATCATGAACGATTTTGAGCGGTGCTCCCCGCGTAAGCGGGGATGAGCCCCACAATGGGGCAAGCGGAAAGTGTTCAGTATCGTGCTCCCCGCGTAAGCGGGGATGAGCCGTGAATACGGCCTTCGCGCCGTCCCATACCATCGTGCTCCCCGCGTAAGCGGGGATGAGCCCGCCCTTGGTGACATTGGTGTACGCATCAAAGAGTGCTCCCCGCGTAAGCGGGGATGAGCCCTTCACTCGGCCGATGTCGGCGGGGACCGTGACGTGCTCCCCGCGTAAGCGGGGATGAGCCCCAGGTCCGTCGGGAGGAACTTCTCGGGCTTCAGTGCTCCCCGCGTAAGCGGGGATGAGCCCACCACCATCTTCACCTGGAAAGAGAAACGCAAGTGCTCCCCGCGTAAGCGGGGATGAGCCCCAGCCCGAGTACTCCTGTGCAAACGTCTTCATGTGCTCCCCGCGTAAGCGGGGATGAGCCGCCTAACCGCCGCGGGGGTGGTCTAAATGACTGGTGCTCCCCGCGTAAGCGGGGATGAGCCCCCCAACCTTCTGATCCGTAGAGAGAAGGTAAGTGCTCCCCGCGTAAGCGGGGATGAGCCCAAGGAAAACATCCGCGCTGTCATTGGCAGGCTGTGCTCCCCGCGTAAGCGGGGATGAGCCCCAACAATTGAAAGCCCTAGGCAACGGTGTCGTGTGCTCCTCGCGTAAGCGGGGATGAGCCGAACGAGCACAGTACAGGGGGACATGGTGCGAAGTGCTCCCCGCGTAAACGGGGATGAGCCCTCCGGTATCCACTGGTCGGTGTATTTGGAGCGGTGCTTCCCGCGTAAGTAGGTATGAATCGGACACGCGGGAGCTAGCCCCATCGAACAACCCTTATCGCCTATTTGTGTGGCCGGGAACTTGCTATCGTCTTTCGAGGGATTCTTACTCTGGGACGCTTTGCTTGGTTGCAGTCGGTGCGTGGATCGTGTCATTTACCCGAGCGGCGATGAAACTGGATGGAGTCGAAGATTAAAAGTGATGTGATCAGCTAAGGTCAGTATCTGTGATTCAGGACGTCGACCCGCTCATCCATTTCCTGTACCAGGTCTTTGACCTCATCGGTGTGGTGCTTAACGGCATTATTGGCGGCACGATTGCGCGCCGTAGAGAATTCGACATCATCGGCTTCGTCTTTCTGGCGCTCTTTTCGGCGCTGGCGGGCGGCATGATTCGTGACATGCTGATTTCTCACGGCCCGGCAGCTGCTATCTCTGATCCGTGGTATCTCACTCTGGCGTGCGTGGGTGCGCTCATTGCCTTCTTGACGGACCTGAAGGGTAAGGCCTGGGAAATCTTTCTTGAGCATGCGGATGCTGTCATCTTGGGTGTGTGGTGCACGACTGGCTGTGTGAAAGCGCTGGCCTACGGTATGCCTTTTATTGCTTGCGTTTTCTTGGGCGTTCTCACAGCAGTGGGCGGCGGAATGGTGCGCGATGTTGCTTCCGGTCAGGTTCCCTCGGTCTTTGGCGGTAGCCCGCTCTATGCCGTGCCGGCTGTGCTCACCGGAATCGTGATGGCGACATTTGGGCACTTCGATAAGTTCGCCCTCGGCATGATCATCTCGCCATTCGTGGGCTTTGGCCTAGCAGTTATGGCGTATTGGCGCGGATGGGTGCTTCCACGGGCTGGTATTGCTCCCTTGAACTACACCGCAGCGCAGGTGGCATCAATTGCGCGAAGGGCTGAAATCAGAGGCTTTCGGCGGGGACGCAGAAAACGAAAATAGCTTCCCCACCAGGACTCGAACCTAGAATGACGGTACCAAAAACCGTAGTGTTGCCGATTACACCATGGGGAAACTGCGCACATATTATGTGCGCTGGAGGACATATTACATGACAGGTGTTGACCAAACCTAAACAGGTGCCCGAGACTTTCGGGAGCGTGGTTAACGGCCGACTTTTAGCTGGTGCCGGCGATGTCCAGTGGGGGAGATACAGTAGTAGACATGGTTCGACAAAGGATGACCGGGCGTGAGCGCCGTGAGCAGTTGATCTCCATAGGACGTGCAGCCTTCGCAGAACGCGGCTTCGATGGCGCCAGCGTCGAGGACATTGCAGCACGCGCTGGTGTGTCCAAGCCGGTGGTCTATGAGCACTTTGGAGGTAAAGAAGGCCTCTATGCTGTCGTCATCGACCGTGAGCTTGTCGCGCTAGAGAAGGTTGTGACGGATTCACTGCAGACGGGGTCGTGGCGCGAGCGCATCGAGCAGGGGGTCGTCGCTTTGCTGACCTACGTGGAGGAGGAAACCGATGGTTTCTTGATCCTCGTGCGTGACTCCAAGCCAGGGGAGGAGCGTAGCTTCTCCACGTTGTTGAACACGGCGGTAAATCAGATTGCGCATATTCTCGGTGAGGCCTTCGAACACCGCGGTCTCGACCCCGAGCTGGCGGTGCTTTACGGCCAGGCGCTCGTCGGCATGGTGGCCACCACGGCGCAGTGGTGGTTGGACGTGCGCGAGCCTTCGCGGGAGACCGTCGCGGCACACATCGTTAACTTGTGCTGGAATGGTCTTTCCGGCATGGAAGCAGCACCGAAGTTGAAGGGAGTAAGTAGGTGGCAACGCCGATGCTGGGCGGGCTGCTCAAGGTAGCCGCCTCAGATCCGAAACTTAAAGGGCTCGCCTCCCAAGTGGGGGAAGCCTCATTGCACATTACTGGCATTGACCAGGCGCGCCCGTGGGCCATCGGCACGCTGGCGCACCATGCGCCGGTGCTGGTGGTGACTGCCTCCGGGCGCGAGGCGGAGGATCTCACCGCGGAGCTGACGGCCATGCTGGGGGATAAGGTCGCTTACTTCCCGGCATGGGAGACGCTTCCGCATGAGAGGTTGTCGCCGGCCGCGGATATCGTCGGCAAGCGCGCGCGTGTGCTCGACCTCGTGGGGGCGGGCAAAGCCCAGGTCGTGGTGACCTCTGCCCGCGGATATTGCCAGCCCATCCTGAGCAAGGTGGAGGGCCGTGCGCCCATCTTCCTGAAGGAAGAAGATGAGCACGAGCTTTCTCATATCCTGTCAGAGCTGGAGTTTCGCGCTTATAAGCACGTGGATATGGTGGCCAAGCGCGGTGAATATGCCACGCGTGGCGGCATTCTCGATGTTTTCCCCACAACCTCCGATTACCCGGTGCGCGTCGAGTTTTGGGGCGATGAGATTACGGATATCCGTCAGTTCTCTGTGGCGGACCAGCGTGCCATCCCCGAGATTGAGGTCGGCGAGGTCGCTATCTATCCCGCCCGCGAGCTGCCGATCACTAATGAGGTCGCCGCACGTGCCCGCGAGCTGGCGCGGAAGTTTGGGGGCAATGCGGCTCTGGCAGAGCTGTTGACCAAAGTAGGGGAGCACATCCCGGCCGAAGGTATGGAAGCCGTGCTGGCCGTGCTTGCCGACGTCCCCTTTGTCACCCTCCCTGAACTCCTTGCAGCAGGCACCCATGTGTTGCTCGTGGCGCCGGAGAAGATCCGCACCCGCATTGCAGACCTGGAATCCACCGATGCGGAGTTCTTGGCTGCTGGCTGGGAGGCCGCCGCGATGGGCGCGGATGGTCCGTTGGCTGCCGAGGGCTTGGACACCTCGGCGTCGAGTTACCGCTCCTATGAGTCTTTAGAGACGACGTGCCGGAATATCGAGGCCCCGCTGTGGACTTTCGCCCCGCCAGGGATGTTCGCCGCCGCCGAATCGGAAACCCTGCCGCTGGACTTTGAGCCCGGACCTACTCCGCGCGGTGATATCACAGAGATTGATGCCATGATGGCGCAGCTTCTGGCGCACACCACCGCCGGCGGGCGTGCCGCCTTCATCGCCCCTGCGCAGGGTGCGATCAAGCGCATGGTGGAGCGCTTCGCGGAAAAGGGCATCCCCACCAAGGTGGCCACTCCTGGGTGGGAGCCGAGCCCCGGCGAGGTCACGCTCTACCAGGCCTTGTCCCATGCGGGTCTGGTGTTCCCAAAGGTACGCAAGCTGAAGGATGCTGAGGCGCTGCCGCTCGTTGTCATCACGGAAACCGATCTGACGGGTAACCGTGTGGGCGATATTGCGGGGGCGAAGCGTCGCCCAGCAAAGCGCCGCAACCGCGTGGATCCCCTCGCACTCAAGCAGGGCGACTACGTGGTGCATGAGACTCATGGCATCGGCAAGTTCCTTAAGATGGCCGAGCGCACCGTCCAATCCGGTGATGAGACCTCCCGCCGCGAGTACATCGTGCTGGAGTATGCGGCGTCCAAACGCGGTCAGCCGGCCGACCAGCTGTGGGTGCCCATGGATTCTTTGGATCTACTGAGCAAGTACACCGGCGGCGAAGCGCCGACGCTGTCCAAGATGGGCGGCTCGGATTGGAAGAACACCAAGAAGAAGGCGCGCGCCGCAGTGCGCGAGATCGCCGGGGAGCTGGTGGAGCTTTATGCCAAGCGCCAGGCAGCACCCGGTCACCAATTTGGCCCCGATACCCCGTGGCAGGCGGAGATGGAGGATAACTTCCCCTTCGTCGAGACGGAAGACCAAATGCTGGCCATCGATGCCGTCAAGGAAGACATGGAATCCACGGTGCCGATGGACCGCGTGGTCGTCGGTGATGTGGGCTACGGCAAGACCGAGGTAGCCGTGCGTGCAGCCTTCAAGGCCGTGCAGGACGGCAAGCAGGTGGCGGTCCTCGTGCCCACGACCCTGCTGGCTCAACAGCACGCCGATACCTTCCGCGAGCGCATGCAAGGTTTCCCGGTGGATATCGAGGTGCTCTCGCGCTTTACTTCGGCCAAGGAGTCCAAGGAGATTCTCGCCGGTTTGGCGGATGGTTCCGTGGATATCGTTATCGGCACGCACCGCCTGCTGCAGACCGGTGTGCAGTGGAAGAACTTGGGCCTCATCGTGGTGGATGAGGAGCAGCGCTTCGGTGTGGAGCACAAGGAGCACATCAAGGCGCTCAAGGCTAGCGTGGACGTGCTCACCATGTCCGCGACACCGATTCCGCGCACCTTGGAGATGTCCATGGCGGGCATCCGCGAGATGTCTACGATCTTGACTCCACCGGAGGACCGTCACCCGGTCCTAACCTATGTGGGTGCGTACGAGGATAAGCAGGTGGCCGCGGCCATCCGCCGCGAGCTGCTGCGCGATGGCCAAGTCTTCTTCATTCACAACAAAGTCGCTGACATCGAGAAGAAGGCCCGCGAACTGCGGGACCTAGTGCCGGAGGCGCGCATCGTCGTCGCGCACGGCCAGATGAACGAGGACGTGCTTGAACGCACCGTCCAGGGTTTCTGGGACCGCGAATTCGACGTCCTGGTGTGTACCACCATCGTGGAAACCGGCCTGGACATCGCTAATGCGAATACCCTCATCGTGGAAAACGCCCACCACATGGGTCTGTCCCAGCTCCACCAGCTGCGCGGGCGCGTGGGCCGCTCCCGCGAGCGCGGCTACGCCTACTTCCTCTACCCGAAGGGCGCCACGCTGACGGAGACCTCCTATGACCGTCTGGCCACCATCGCCCAGAACAACGATCTGGGTGCGGGCATGGCCGTGGCCATGAAGGACCTGGAGATGCGCGGCGCCGGCAACGTGCTGGGCGCCGAGCAGTCCGGCCACATCGCTGGCGTGGGCTTCGATCTCTACGTGCGCCTCGTTGGTGAGGCTGTGGAGACCTTCAAGGCGCTTGCGCGCGGGGAGACCCCCGTGGTCACGGACGAAGGGCCAAAGGAAATCCGCATCGACCTGCCGGTGGATGCTCATATCCCGGAGTCCTACATCAACTCCGAACGTCTCCGCCTGGAGGTTTACCGCAAGCTCGCAGCTTCCAAGGAGAATGCGGATCTGGCACACGTGGTGGAGGAAATGCAGGACCGCTACGGCCCCGTTCCGGAGCCAGTGGAACGCCTGCTCGCGGTAGCACGCCTGCGCCACCAGGCCCGCCGGGCCGGGGTCAGCGATATTACGGTGCAGGGCACGCGCATTAAGGTCCACCCGGTGGAATTGGCGGATTCCAAACAGGTTCGCCTCAAGCGCCTCTTCCCGGGCTCGAATTACCGCGCGGCGGCCAAGGCCATTCAGCTCAACTTCCCCAAGGCTGGCCGCAATGTCACTGATCCCAAGCTGCGAGACATTGAACTCCTGCAGTGGATGGCGGATTTCTTGGCGTCGATGTTCGAACTCGAGCGCGTCGACGTCAGCGGTGCTAAGACTAAAAAGAACGTCATTAGCGTAGGAGAAAAATAATGGACGCCGCGAACAACCACATTGGGCCTAGTAGAGCTAATCCCCGAATCATCATGATGGTGGTGTGGATGTTCGCGGCGTTGTTCAGTATCCCCGTCTCCCTGGTTATCAAGTTCAGCGGTGAGAACGGTGGCTGGCTCACCTTCATTTTGGTGATGTTTGGGATCTTCCTGGTTGGCTTCTGGGTGTTTCTCGGGTTGCTCCCGCTGTTCATCCGCAGTGATTACGCAAGCCGCTTGGAGTGGGCATGGGCATCGATGGCCCTAGCGTTCATCGGCTTCATCGTGGGCAACGCCAACCTGCCGGACTTTGGGGACATCGGACCAGCCACCGTGCCGACGTGGTGGTTTGGCAACGAGGAAGCGGCCTCTATTACTGGTGGCATCTTCCTCGTCGTCAGCGCCATTGGTCATGTGCTGTGGCTAGTGAGCTGCATCGCGTATGCGGTGTTATCGCACCGCTCGGCGCCCGAGGCCTTCTAGAGCACCAAACGACCGGTGCCCAAGCCCCACACCGCAGCCACCGCGCCGATAATCACCAGCGCAACCACGAACCACTCAAAAGTATTGAACACGCGTTCCTTCTTGTACAGGCGGGTGGCCACGTAAGGAATCATGCTGGGGACCACGGCCAGTGCACCAAGCAGCACGTAGACCGGGTCAGCAGCGTAAATCAGCCAGATGGAATAAATGAAGGCGACTAGGCCGATGAAGAGATGGCGCCGGTTCTCGCGGTGGCTCATCTCCGGGCCCGAGATGTCGAAACGCACCCCGGCATGCGGGTGCGTTAGTCCCTTGCCGCGCACGGCCAAGAGAACCAGGTACAGCGAGGAGAAGATGTAGGGCAGCAGGTACATGATGGTGGCCAGCTGCACCATGGCGTTGTAAGAAGTCTCGTTGAGGAAAAAGACGATGACGAAGAGCTGAATCGTCAGCGTGGAAATCAGCTGCGCTACCCACGGCGCGCCGGCGATGTTCACAGTGCCGATCTTGCGGGGGAGAAGACCATCGACGGCCATCATGACGATCGGCTCCGCGCACAGCATCTGCCAGGACACGTAGGCGCCGAGCACGGAAAGGCACAGGCCGAGAGAAATGAGCGCGCCACCCCATTCACCGACCGCAGCGGTGAGCACGGAAGCCATGGAATTATCCGGCAGTGCTGCAAGCTCTTCCTGTGTGAGTACGCCGAAGCTCAGCGTGGACACGGAGACCAGCAGTGCCAAAACGCTGATGAAGCCGATGACGGTGGCGCGACCGACGTCGGAACGGGTGCGCGCCTGCTTCGAATACACGGATGCGCCCTCCACGCCGATGAAGACCCACACGGTAAAGAGCATGATGCCCTGGACCTGTTCGAAGAGGGACTTGTCGGAAGCCTTGCCCCAGATATCCAGGGTGAACTTATCCCAGCTAAAGCCTACGAAAGCGAGAATGACGATGAAGGCCAGGATGGGCACAATCTTGGCCACAGAGGTCACCATGTTCATGATGGCCGCCTGCTTAATGCCGCGGGCAAGCACGGCAAAAATACCCCAGGACAGCAACGACACCGCAATGGCGGAAACCCAGCGGTGGTCGGCGTCAAAGAAAGGGACGTAGTGGCCGATAGTGTTGAAAAACAGGGTGGCGTAGCCCACCTGCGCCATCACGGAGCCGAGCCAGTAGCCCCAACCAGAGGTAAATCCGATGAAATCACCTAAGCCGGCACGAACATAGGAGTACACGCCGGAGTCGAGATGTGGCTTGCGGTGAGCCAGGATCTGGAAAACGAAAGCAACAGAGAGCATGCCCACGCCAGCAATGAGCCAGCCGATGAGCATGGCACCAGGGCCAGCCACGGAGGCGATGTTCTGCGGTAGAGAGAAGATTCCGGCGCCCACCGTGGAACCGATGATGAGCGCGACGAGCGTCCACAGCGTCACGGAGTGCGTGCGCGGCGATTCGGTGAGATTGGAAGTGGTCATTGGTTAAAAATACCCCTTTAGGCGGGCTTTTGTGCAACTGCAGCGAAAGTTCATGGAGGCTGGGACCTATACTCGTTGCTTATGACTGTCCTGTTGTTAGATCCGCGCTGGCCCACCCTAATACCCATGGAGGCCGTTGGAAAGCTGCAGGGACCTGTTGTTTTCACCGATGAAGTACCAGTGAAGGTTCGCTGGGACTTCGACCAGTTATTGTGCGGTGAGGATCCTGCAGGCCACGGTGTTGTGGTGAGCACAGATCCTTCCCATCCGCAGGTGCGCGCGCTTATCGACGCCCACGCGGAGCTCATCCTAGCCCCCTCCTTGGAGGAACCGATGTGGCAAGCGCGCGAGGTGATGACGCGTGCGCGGCGCATTGGGGAGTGGGAGCGCGATCAAACCCACGAGACTCTGCTGCCGTATTTGGAGGAAGAATCCGCGGAATTTGCCGAGGCTGTGCGGGAGCACGCTTCGGATGCTGAGCTGCTCAAGGAATTGGGCGATGTCTTCCTGCAGATCCTCTTCCACGCCGAAATCGCGGCGCGGCGTGGGGCCTTTAACCTTGATGATGTTGCGATGTCTTTCGTCAACAAAATGCGCTCCCGCGCGCCCTACCTTTTTGATGGCTCAGAGGACATCGTGGGGGTAGAGGAGCAGGAGCGCCTGTGGGCCGAAGGTAAGGCCCGAGAAAAGAAGGACTAGCCCTTCTGGATCATGGAGGACAGCAGGGGAGCATAGTCAGCGATCTTGGAGGATAGACCCGTGCCACCGGTGGCGATGGTGTCTTCCTTAACAATCTTGCACTCGAGGGCGCGGTCAGCGGTCTGGCCGGCGTACTTCACAGCGGCGAAAGCCAGCGGACCGAGCTCCGCGGAGTTGCCCAGTGCGGTGAGGTTCTTCGAAAGCTGGTTGCGGGTGGTGTCCGGAGTCAGAAGCTCGCCTTCGGTGCTTTGATCGATGAGCGTGAGGGTGCTGCGCAGGGTGTTGCAGTCAGCCGACTGGATGCCCTGGGAAAGGAAGCCGCCCAGCTCAGTAAGGGAAGCGGCGGAGGCGGTAGCGGGTGCGATGGCACCCAGAGTGACAACGGCGGAAGCAGTAGCGAGGATACGACGGATGGACATGGAACTCCTTGACTAAGAGAAAAGCACGTTTCTAGAACGGACAGTGATAGAACGTGGAGCACCAGCGGGGCCTCGGCTCTCTGTTCAACGCTGCAGTGTAGCGCAGAATGTTACGCATGGGAACATTTTGACATAACTTTTGTTCCGCAATGGTCGTGGGCCTTGTCTATGCGGTCGCCGCGTGGCGCCCTCTGTGTCGCTCGACCCCCTTCCTGCAACGGGCTGTAGTATTCACCTTTATGACGCAGGGGCTTAGGAGGATCGGGGGCTGTGGCCTTGGCATTGTCTTGGCTATCATTCTGATCATTTCCCTGGTGGCCTGGAGTCTTTCCTTCCTAGATAAGCCATCCCCGTTCCGGCAGCTTTCCCCCGTCCCAGAGGATCTACCACCCGTGGGCGGGGTAGAAGTGCCCAATATTGATGTCGAAGGTCCGGGGCGCACGGCGGATAAATTGACGTGGTGGTCCGACCAGCTTGCTGATGCCACCAGCATCCCCGATCAGGCCTTGCGGGCCTATGGCAATGCGGAGTTGATTGCGCGGCAATCATGGCCGAACTGCAATCTGCGCTGGAATACCCTCGCAGGGATCGGCTGGGTTGAAAGCCGACACGGGACCTATAACGGCAATCTCTTTCACCGTTCTTCGCTCGATGAGAACGGCTACCCCGACCCGCCCATCGTGGGTATACCTCTCGATGGCACGAACAACACCACCATGGTTCCGGATAGTGACGGCGGCGTGATTGACGGCGATTCCGAGTTTGATCGCGCCGTCGGGCCGATGCAATTTATCGCTTCTTCTTGGGAGCATTTAGGCCGTGATGCCAATGGCGATGGGGTGGCTGATCCCAACCAGATCGACGATGCTGCGCTAGGTGCCGCCGCATTGTTGTGTTTTGGAGATAGGGACCTTTCCACGCCGGAAGGCTGGCGCTCAGCCGTCCTTAACTACAACCAATCAGAGGACTACCTGCGTAAAGTGGCGGCAGCGGCGAACTCCTACGCCATTGAACAGCCTGCGACGTCCTAGTCCCTTCCTAGATCTTTGTCACGTTGTCCGTTTAAGCCCGACACGTTCCGAAGTTTTCTGGAACAATTGGCTGCAGGTGGTTTGGGAGCACCTCCCAGAACACAAACCAAGATCAATTTGGCTCTATAGGAGTGAAAGCAGCATGGCTGACATCATCCACGTAATGGCACGCGAAATTCTTGATTCCCGCGGCAACCCCACCGTTGAGGCTGAAGTCTTCCTCGACGATGGCGCACGCGGTGTCGCCGGCGTTCCGTCTGGCGCTTCCACCGGTGTTCACGAGGCTCACGAGTTGCGCGACGGTGGTGACCGCTACTTGGGCAAGGGCGTTCTTAAGGCTGTTGAGAACGTCAACGAAGAGATTGCTGATGAACTTGCCGGCTTCGAGGCCGATGATCAGCGCCTCATCGACCAGGCTCTGATCAAGCTGGACGGCACGGAGAACAAGTCCCGCCTCGGTGCCAACGCCATCCTGGGCGTGTCCATCGCAGCAGCTAAGGCCGCTGCCGAGTCCGCTGGCCTGCCGCTCTACCGTTACGTAGGTGGCCCGAACGCTCACGTCCTGCCCGTTCCGATGATGAACATTGTCAACGGTGGCGCCCACGCAGACTCTGGTGTGGACGTTCAAGAGTTCATGATTGCCCCGATCGGCGCAGAAAGCTTCAGCGAGGCGCTGCGTATCGGCGCAGAGGTCTACCACGCATTGAAGTCCGTTATTAAGTCCAAGGGCCTGTCCACCGGCCTCGGTGACGAGGGCGGCTTCGCTCCGGAGGCTGAGTCCACCAAGGCTGCTCTGGATCTCATCATTGAGGCCATCAAGAAGGCAGGCTTCGAGCCGGGCAAGGATGTCGCTCTGGCGCTCGACGTTGCTTCCTCCGAGTTCTTCAAGGACGGCAAGTACCACTTCGAGGGCGGCGAGCACACCGCTGAGGAGATGGCCAAGGTCTACGAGGAGCTCGTTGCTAAGTACCCGATCGTGTCCATCGAGGACCCGCTGCAGGAAGATGATTGGGAGGGCTACACCAAGCTCACCGAGACTCTCGGTGACAAGGTTCAGATCGTCGGCGATGACTTCTTCGTCACCAACCCGGCCCGCCTCCAGGAGGGCATCGACAAGAAGGCTGCCAACGCTCTGCTGGTCAAGGTCAACCAGATTGGTACCCTGACCGAGACCTTTGACGCCGTCGAGCTGGCTCACCGCAACGGTTACCGCACCATGATGTCCCACCGCTCCGGTGAGACCGAGGACACCACCATTGCTGACCTCGCAGTCGCCCTGAACTGTGGCCAGATCAAGACCGGTGCTCCGGCCCGCTCTGAGCGCGTGGCCAAGTACAATCAGCTGCTGCGTATTGAGCAGGAGCTGGGCGATGCTGCTGTTTACGCCGGACGCTCCGCATTCCCGCGCTTCCAGGGCTAAGTTCGCCCACTAGCTTCTGATGTCAGTCTTCTCGGACTGTTCGCTAAGCTAGCGTTAATCCAGAAGGTGTCACAGGAAACTGTGGCACCTTTTGCGTTGGGAGGGCAGCCGTGGAGGCTAAGCTGACGCAGCGCACCTAGTGGAACGGACTCTAAACTTCTGTGACACGTGTTATTTCTGAGACACGACGCGCGCCGCACAGCACTGGGGCCGGTCCGGGATACAATGGCTTCCCGATGGCACGCACTATTTCTCCCCGCACGAAGCGCCGGAACACCGTTCCGGTACACACGCGTGCCCGCGATGCGCAGCGCACCAAACGGAAGAAGACCCCGGTCCAGCCCAAGGGTCTGGACATTCTGGGCGTCGGCGTGATCATTGCCGTTGTTCTCGTAGTCTTATTATCCATTGCTGTTCCGCTGCGCAATTACTACCACGGCCAATCAGAAATTGCCCGCCTAGAAAGCTCTATTGCCGCCAAGCAGGCCCACAAGGAACACCTCCTCACAGAGATTGATAAGTACAACTCGGAGGAGTACGTCAAGCAAGAGGCGCGTCGCCGGTTCGGTGTGATGGATGAGGGTGAAACGGCCTTCCGCATTATGGATCCACGCATGGACTCGGGTGACACGGTAACTTCTGAGCGCCGCGAGGATACCGATGACCGCGAGTGGTACACGGTGTTGTGGGATTCGGTAGCAGAAGAAGCAGAGAATCAATCGGAAGCCCCTGCTGAATAGGACTCAACCATTCCTCCGTGTCACAATGGTTCCTATGACCGTGACCGATGCTGATCTTGAAGTCGTCCGCGAACAACTGGGCCGCACCCCACGTGGTGTCGTGGACATTGCATACCGCACTCCGGACGGAGCTCCGGCGGTGATTAAGACCGCGCCTAAGCTTCCCGACGGCACCCCGTTCCCCACTCTTTATTACCTCACCGACCCGCGCTTGACCGCCGAAGCATCGCGCCTTGAAGTTGCCCATGTCATGAAATGGATGGAGCAGCGCCTGGCAGAGGATGAGGACCTGAAGAAGGATTACCAAGCCGCGCATGAACACTACCTGACAACCCGCAACGCCATGGAAGACCTAGGTACTGACTTTTCCGGTGGTGGCATGCCTGAGCGCGTGAAGTGCCTTCACGTTCTTATCGCTTATGCTCTGGCGGAGGGGCCAGGCCGCGTACGGTTCGGCACCGAAGCCGTAGCGATGGCCGCAGAACACGGTAAACTTCGAGGAAGCGCCATCCCAGAGGATTGGCCCACCGTGGGGGACTTGGGCATTGATATGGCCCAGTTCGATTTTTCTAACGCCGGTTAAGAGAAAGGCTAGCCTTATGACTCGCGTCGCTGCTGTCGACTGCGGAACCAACTCCATCCGCCTGCTTATTAGTGAGATTCAGGAAGACGGAAAGATCCGCGATATCTCCCGCACCATGGAGATTGTTCGTCTCGGACAGGGCGTCGACGCCACCGGCGAGTTTGAACCAGAGGCCCTTGCGCGGACCCGCGCGGCACTCGAAAACTATGTCAAGCAGATGAAGTTTGAGAAGGTCGAGCGCGTGCGCATGGTGGCCACCTCAGCCACCCGCGATGCAAAGAATCACCGCGAGTTCTTTGACATGACTGAGGAACTGCTCGGTCAAGTCCAGCCTGGTGCTCGCGCGGAGGTTATCTCCGGCGAAGAGGAAGCACTGCTGTCCTTTACTGGCGCGGTGGGGGACCTGCATTCTGAGGAAGGCCCATATTGCGTTATCGATTTGGGTGGTGGTTCGACGGAGTTCGTCGTTGGCACCATCGACGGTGAGATTCTCGGCTCCCACTCGGCACAAATGGGCTGTGTGCGCCTTACCGAGCGCATCATGCGCAATGATCCGCCGACCGAAGCGGAAATTGAGATCGCTACGGATTACGTGGCTGAGCGCATGGCCGAAGTTGAGAAGATCGTTCCTATCGATAAAGCCCTGACCTTCGTTGGCTGCGCCGGTACGTTTACGACTCTGTCGGCACTGGCCCAGGGGATGGAACGCTACGATGCTGATTCCATTCATGGCTCCGAGCTGCGTTTCGACGCCCTGCGGGTGCTCACCCGACAAATGATTGGTCTGCCCTCGGATGTTCGTGCTCTCAATCCCGTCATCCACCCAGGACGCGCGGATGTTATCGGCGGTGGATGCGTGGCGGTCGAGGGCATCATGACGATGATTGAACGCAATAGCGAGGCACGTTCTTTCTTCATCAGTGAGAAGGACATCCTCGATGGCATCATTACTGGCCTTGCAGCAAAACTACTGAGCTAAGGGCGGAAGGTTGCGCAGAAGCCGACCCTATTTTCAGTTCATGACTATCCTTGCCCTAAGATAAGTGGGCACGGTTTGGCCCCCATAGCCCAATCGGCAGAGGCAGTCGACTTAAAATCGATTCAGTGTGGGTTCGAGTCCCACTGGGGGCACCATGACCAGTGGAAACGCTGGTTCAATCGGGGGTGGAGAGCGAAAACTATCCCAAAAGTCTCGATTTAGTCAACGTGGTAGTCGTAGGCGAGGGGCAGTGCTTGGCGACGAGTCCCTGTTAAACGGGGATAATTTTGCGAATTGTGAGATTTTTGGGAACTTCCTAGCAATGGGGAGCGTTGATCCTAGTGAAATGAAAGACAAGGCGGCCTCGAGTGGCCGCTTTTTAGAGAAAGACTGTGAAAGGAATCGGGATTCGCGTGCGTTCTAGCAACCCCGTCATGAGTTCCCTCTCATCCAGCCAAAGCCAGACCCAGGTTAACCCCTACGGTCAGAACGACAATCCGTTTAACCAGGGAAATCGTAGCGCCGATCGTCCACTGACGGTTGATGATGTCGTAACCAAGACTGGTATTACTCTTGGTGTCATTATCGTTATGGCCGTACTCAACTTTGCCATCGGTGAGTTGGTTAACCCGGGTATTGCCATGATCCTTACCTTGGTTGGTGCGCTAGGCGGTTTCGTTACTGTCCTCGTCTCGACTTTTGGAAAGAAGTTTGGCTCTGCTGCGGTGACGCTGATCTACGCCGTGTTTGAGGGCCTTTTCGTGGGCGGATTCTCGCTCATGTTCGCCGGCGTCTCCTTCGGTAATTCCGATGGCATGGCGCTCATTGGTCAAGCCATCATGGGCACCGTCGGTGTGTTTATCGGCATGCTGATGGTCTACAAGACCGGTGCGGTCAAGGTCACCCCAAAGTTCAACAAGATCATGTTCGGCCTTATTGCCGGTGTGGCAGTGTTGGCACTGGGTAACATGCTGGGTGCTATTTTCTTCGGCTTCAATCCGCTGCGTGACGGCGGCATGCTTGCCATCATCTTCTCGCTCGTCTGCATCGTCTTGGCTTCGCTGTCCTTCATGACGGACTTCGACCAAGCTGATCGCCTCATCCGTCAGGGCGCTCCGGCTCAGTACGCCTGGGGTATCGCTCTTGGTCTGGCTGTGACCTTGGTCTGGCTTTACACCGAGATTCTCCGCCTGCTGAGCTACTTCAGGGACTAATTAGTCTCATAGCGCTGTTGCGAACCGGCGGCCGACACCACAAACTTTGTGATGTTGGCCGCCGGTTTCTTTTGTGAGCCGTCGAGAAGTTTCTATTGGGCACCTCGCCGGTTATTGCCGGAGTGTTCTCTCTGTCGCCTCAGTACTAAAAACCGCCGGAGCTAGCCAGCGGTTAGTACAAATGTTCCTGAAGTCCTGTGTGTGATTGTGTATCAATTCCATCCGGCACGTTAGTCATCTTCCCCGCGCGACGTGGATTACCATCCAGTTAGTTATGCTTGTGAAGCCGAAGGTTCTCTTGGTGGCTATGGGCGAAATGTTCGATTTATCGAAGATTGAAAGTAGGAATTCGGGGGACCGGTGGGGCACCGCTCGTCCTTCGGCATTGATGTGACTGCTGCTAAGCCGCAATATTGCGTTGCGGCGTCGTTGTATTCCCCTGGCTGTCGGTGGAGCTAGCTGGGCTTTTATGTCGTTCTTGAGATGTTGCCGAGTGTGGGCGTGTGAGGTGTTTGGCTCCCTGCTTTCGTATTGGAAAACGACACCCTGAAGTTGACAGTGTTGTAATTAGGGGACCCCCACTTGGTTATAATCGGCAGCTCGGTCACATGTGGCTCACTGTCAGCATCCAAGCTTCTTACAGGCTATGACCAGCGACTATTTATAAAAGTTCTATTAATGGCATCGAATAGTTGTTCTGTCTGGAAATATTGCACGAACTTTATTTGGGGCTGGCGCGACATCTTGATAATTCTCAGGCATTCTGGTCGCAGAATGGGGTTGCCCGCAAATCGTGGACACGTAGTGGAGCTACCTAGTGGTTAGGCAGCTATTTCTTTTCTGCTGTTGATTGCGCCGGCGTGGTTCTCGAAGTCGACGGGGCTGACCATTCCGAGTGCAGAGTGCCGGCGCCGACGGTTGTAGACGACTTCAATCCAGTAGGCAACAGCCTTGCGTGCAGCATCACGGCTCGCCCAGCGCTTACGGTCGTAGAATTCAGTCTTTAGCGTCGACCAGAACGACTCAGCCATCGCGTTATCGAAGCACACACCAGTACGCCCCACAGACTGAGCAATGCCCAGTCTGCTGCAGACCTCCCAGAGCTTCTCACTGGTAAATTGCGTTCCGCGGTCAGCGTGAAACACCAGCCCATCAGGAACATCACCGCGCAGTGTATGCGCCATCCGCAGGGCCCGTTCGACCAAACTTGTGTCTTGCACGCTATCCATAGCCCAGCCCAATACCCTGCGGGAATGACCATCGCGGACCGCGCACAAATACAGCCAGCCCTCACCGGTGCGAAGGTAGGTAATATCCGACATCCACACCCGGTTGAGCTCACCAGTATCAAACATGCGCTTGACCAGGTCAGGAAGACTCGACTTACGCTTGGCTTGGATTGTAGTCACCGGGACAAAGGCACGCGGTGAAATCCCTTCAATGCCCATCATGCGCATCCGCTTCGCCACAGTCTTACGGTTAAGCGAAATGCGGTAGCGCTCGGCGAGCTCTGCGGTGATCCGCGGAGCACCATAAACCTCATCAGAGTCTTTCCAAATCTGATGAATCTTACGGTCAACATCATCGTAAAATGCTGCCCGATCATCCTTTCCGGATAGTCGTTTCTGCTGCACATGGGCCCATTTGTAGTATCCAGACCGAGATACTTTTAATAGTCGTGCCATGCGCTTGATGCTGTAGTTCGCCTTCTCCTGCTGCATTAGTTCGAACTTTTCTGCTCGCGTTGCTTCGCGGCGAAGAAGGCTGTCGCTTTTGACAAAAACTCGTTATCCATCTTGGCTTCCGCCAACTCACGGCGCAGACGAGCATTCTCAGCACGAAGATCAGCCTCACTCATCCCATCCGAGGCTCCTCGGCGTTCACGCTCTAGTTTGACCCACCGGCCTAAAAGCCCGGCGGAAACACCAATCTCTTTAGCCACATGGGCAATCGGGCGCTCTGACTCGATTACCAGGTTCGCGGCTTCACGCCGGTACTCAGGCGTGTACTTCTTGCGCTGTTGACTCACAATGAACATCCTCTCTTACGGACACAAGATCCGTACAAATAGGGTGTCCACTAAACGAGGGTAACCTCAAGAAGCCGCTCGAAGCTTTCAGCTTCAGCGAGGGGCTTCTGACAGTCAGGAAAGTTGGTTGAAGGGAAACCATGAAGCGAATCGGGGGCCTAGTGCTGATGGCGGTTTGTATCGGGGTGCTGTCAAACTGTGCATCTCCGCTAGGTCTAGGTGCTCGCGACCATGGTGATAATCCGGGGGACTTTCACAATTTTCCTGGCGATAACACCGGCGGTGGCTCAGGGGACTCGGGGGTCGCTGATGCCACCGCCACGAGGTCGCGGGAGGACCAGGCTTCACGCGGCGAGCCTCGTGCGGGAGGTGGGGTGCTGCCGCCGCTTGGTGAATTTGATCGTACGGTGCCTGGATTCCAAGTATTTGATCCATGTACCACGGAGACTCAAGCAGTGTTTGAAGACTTGGGTTTGGTGTCTACTGGTTCGGTTAAACGCCAAACTGGATATCGGTCTTGTCAGTTTGAGGCGCAGGATCAGGGTGGAAGTAAAGCAAGCGTGACTGTGGCGTCAAGAGATTTCACTATCTCTGAGGTTCGCTCAGCGTTCCCTGACGGGGTGGAGGCGACTGGAGAAGAAGCCAAATCAATCTATCTTGTTGAGGAATCGTTTATAACGAACGCGACCTGCACTGGGTATATGGAGACTGTACAGGGGACGATCTCAATCTCTTGGACGAACTTGTCCGACGCTATTTCGATAGCAGATAACTGTAAAAACGTTGAAAGGTTAGCAAGCGCCGCTATCTAGTTTGATGGGGCTCGGGGTAAGCGATGATTATTAATCAAGAAAATTTAAATCAAGAAGTCGACGCAATTAACAATCTCGGTCAAAATCTGTCTCTGGCCACGCAAAGGGTGCATAGCCCTCTAGATGGAGGCTTCTCCACGGTTACTGGCCTAAGTGAAGTTGGTGCAATTCATCAGCGTGTGCTGGCTACGGATCCGGGGTCGGCGCGCAATTCCTTGGAGGGGTTTAGAGGGCAGGTGTCTTGGCTCGGGGAGGCACTCCAAACTGAATTAGCAAGCTTCGAATCACAAGACGAACTCACCAGCCGGGGTTTGGATGTTGCTGATGCTGGCGGGGGAGGCGGGGCATCGTCGATGCCGATAGTGTCACAACCAGACCCGGGCTACAGTCCGTTTGGATTTACTGTTCCAATCGTGGATCCCGGCGCGTCGATTATGGGCCTGGCATCGAATTTGTTCAGCACACGCTTCTGGGATGTCTCAGAAGCCAACGCACGGTGGGGAGCGCTGAGCGGGGAAGTCGCCGATATCGTCGCCGGACTTGAGCGCTCAGCCGCGTCCTTGGAATCGGAGAATGACAGCGAAGCTACTACTCGTGCGGCACAAAAGATTCGTGAGGTCGCGCAGGCAGGAACACACTTCATAGCTAATGCAAATGTTATGCAGCAGAAGCTATTTGGCTTCCAAGCGCAGCTAGTAAACGTGCAACCCGAAGCCATTGCCCTGGCATTCGAGGTTGCAGCGATTCCAGATCCTGTTGCACGCGCAGCCGCTGAAAGGGCAGCATTGACCTATATGCAGGGTGTTCTGCAGCAGCAGGTGATTTCGGCTATGCCGTATCAGCATGCACTCATGGATGCGGCACCACCCAGCGGTGGTGGGGATACCAGCACGCATTTTGGGGCGGTCGCGGGCGACGGAAACCGGTACAACACAGATGGGGTTGCCTGGCCCCAAAAGATCGCTGAAGCAATACAGAGTGGCGCTGTGGGGCCTGGGTCTTTTGATGTCGCAAATGGTCAGATCCAAGGGCTTGAAGGCGTCGGGATGGGCCCTGAGGATATCGCGAAGTTTCATGGAGAATTGCAGAACCGTGGGCGCGGTATTCTTAGCGACCTTGGCTTTGGTGAGGCGCTGGCACCCATCGATGCAGCCGAGGTAAACACATCGGCCGCTAGTGCGGGAATCGGGGCTCTTAACCCGGTTCATGGCACGATGACAGGAGCCACGACTGCCCCGGGCGGTGCGCCCTATGCGGCAGGTGGTCTCAATGGGTTGGGATCAGTCGGTCTCGCTGAAGGACGTGGAAGCCAGCTTCCCGGAGGAATTGCGGGACTCAATGGTCGTTTGCCGGAGGCATCAGCGAATCCAACCACATCCGCGGCGGGCTTGGGCGGTTTGAATTCTTCTTTCGGCGGGCCCCAGACCGGAACACACCCGGTACTCGGTGGCCTTCCAGGGGCGGGAACAGGGGCTGGTCAGCAGAGGGAAGGGCGGGCGTCGCTAAGCAGCAGTGGCCTCCTGGGCAGTAATGCAGGCAGTGGCGCCGTTGGTATGGGCGGCGTGGCTGGCCCTGGTGGCGCTGGTGCCGTTGGCAACGCCGGTGGTGTCGTGGGCGCTGCCGGCGGAGCGCACGGCGCGAAGTCGGGTGTTGGCAATGCGCGCGGTGCAGGGATGCGCATGATGCCCCTGATGGGCGGAATGGCACGCGGCGGCGATGGTGAGCGTCGGATCAAATCCGTTACGACGCAGGTGGAGCGCGACCCCAACCGCCGTGACTTGCTCGGCGAAGCGCCTGCGGTGTTGCCGGGAGTCATTGGGGATTGGGCCCGCGAAGAAAACTAGGGGCATGTGGTTGAGGGTGATTGCCCTCAAATGCTAAAAGCGGCACCCGACTATTCGGGGCGCCGCTTTCGCTTCAAGTTACCGCAGAGTCTACTGCTGAACCGGGGCAGTGGTGTATCCGGCCGGAGCAACCTCGGTGCCAGCAACTCCAGTCTCAGCAACCTCGGTCTCAGCCGCTGCTTCGGAGGATGCGGCAGCACCAGAGCCAGGGGCCTCACCAGTGAAGGTGGCGCCAGTGTCAACCTTCTCGGTGGAATCCTGCTCGCTCGGCGGGTGGCAAGCGGCGAGGGTGAGACCAGCGGAGAAAACCAGACCAGCGGCAGCGAAACGAGTGAACTTCTTCATGGGGATAAAACTCTTTCTCAGAAAAACGGTGACCTAAGAGTAGTATAAATTAGGACTTGCGCGGAGTTGCAGCCTTTGCGGAATCATAAGGCGCAGCAGAGACAACCGTCACCGACAAGGTCTTGCCGTTCGGCGCGGTGTATTCGCGGGTCTCGCCCTCGGCAGCACCCAGGAGAGCGGCACCCAGCGGGGACTGCTCAGAGTAGGTCTCCAAGTCCTTGTTGTCGGAAGCAGCAGCGCGGGTACCAATGAGGAAGGTCTCGCGGTCCTCCTCGTCACCGTTGTAGTAAACGTGGACGACCGAACCGATGTGGGCAACGCCCTCCTGGACGGCGGTGCGCTCGGTGGTGGAGTTAGCCAGCACCTCGGAGATCTGCTTGATGCGGGCCTCTTCCTGGTCCTGCATCTCGCGTGCGGCGTCATAACCCGCGTTCTCCTTAAGGTCACCCTCCTCGCGGCGCTCATTAATTTCCGCGGCGACGACCGGGCGGTGGTCAATCAAGGCCTGCAGCTCGGCCTCGAGCTTGGCCTTGGTTTCCGGGGTGATGTATTGCTTCTGCTGCTCAGCCATAGTGCAACCTTCCGTATACGGTTTCTAATGAACACTTTTATTTCTCAAAGAACGGGCGCAAAAGTGCAGGTGGCGCGGCCCATTCAGAACGCTCAACATACTAGCACAGCTGGGCTTTTAGTTGTCGGTCGCCTCACCCGCTGTATCCATAGTGCTGGTATCTAGATAAGAAGGAATATTTCCAGAACAGCCGTAGACGCCACCGGCGACAGCCGGGTGATTGGTGGGGATGTCCACAGCGACGCGCTGGGCGGACTCACCGCCGGCCGGCACGGCAATTTCGCGGCGGCCGACCTCCGCTTTGGCGTAGTCAAAAGCCTGCACGATGCAATAAGCAGGTTCTTCAACGCGGTTCCGTGTGATGTCTACCCAAATGCGCATGGAGTCATCGGAGAGGATCTCGTGTGTGACATAGGATATATCTGCGTTGACCTTCTGCTGGCCG
This sequence comes from Corynebacterium aurimucosum ATCC 700975, assembly GCF_000022905.1. Taxonomy (NCBI): domain Bacteria; kingdom Bacillati; phylum Actinomycetota; class Actinomycetes; order Mycobacteriales; family Corynebacteriaceae; genus Corynebacterium; species Corynebacterium aurimucosum. The sequence goes on from NC_012590.1 coordinate 1,019,435, forward strand.
CGGAAGTACTGGACACCAAAGACGATGGCTGCGACGAGCATCCCTAAAAACACCAGCACCAGTGCCCGGTTGGTCCATGAGCCTCCCGTGAGCGGAGAGCTGTTCGTGGAGCCGTAGCGAGACTGTGAACGTGCGGAGCGAGAAGCAGGTTGGGCGTCAGACATGAGTCTGATTCTATCCAACGGTCGCGACGAAGTTACTATCCACTAGACTGGGCGTCTGTTTAAAGAAGCAATGTAGGGAGATGTAGCACCCAGTGAGTACAAAGCGCCTTTTGGCTATTCACGCGCACCCTGACGACGAATCCTCGAAGGGTGCGGCGACAACCGCGAAATATGCTGCGGAAGGGGCGGAGGTCCTCGTCGTCACCTGCACCGGTGGTGAGCGTGGGGATATCATCAACCCAGCCATGGACCGCCCTGGTGTCCTCGAGAACATGGGCAGTATTCGTCGTGAGGAAATGGCGGAAGCGGCTGCTGCTTTGGGCGTGCAACACCGCTGGCTTGGACACGTGGACTCGGGCCTTCCCGGCAACCCACTTGCACCTAATATTAAGGACCTGCTCCCCGATGGCTGCTTTGCTCTCAAGGAAGATGATGAGGTAGCCCAAGAGCTGGTGGAGATTATCCGTGAGTTCCGCCCTCACGTCATCATTACTTATGACGAGAACGGCGGCTACCCGCACCCGGATCATCTCATGGTTTACCGGGCGTCTATGTTGGCGTGGGAAAACGCGGGCGATGCCGCGTACCACCCAGAATTGGGGGAGCCGTGGGAGCCGCTGAAGCTTTATTACACGCACGGCTTTGTGTATCAAAGGATGAAGATCTTCCACGACCTCCTTGTGGAAGAGGGAAAGGTGAGTCCCTACGAGCCGATGCTCGCGCGGTGGGATACCGCCTTCGGTGACATTATGGCGCGCGTGACCACGCAGGTAGAGTGCGCGGACTACTTCCAAAACCGTGAGGACGCTCTCCGCGCTCACGCCACCCAAATTGATCCGGCCGGTGCCTTTCTTGCGACGCCGGTGTCTGTGCAACAGGAGCACTGGCCTACGGAGGAATTTGAGTTGGCTAAGACCCGCGTTTCGACGGCGCTGCCGGAGGATGATTTATTTGCGGGAATCCCGGAAGTAGGGGAGGCTTAAAACATGAACGCTTTGTACTTCGCGGCGCATGACGTCGCTCTGCTCGCCCAGGGGAGCCAAAGCGGGCCGGTAGGACCAGAGTTCGGTAAGGCCTCACCCATCGGTTTGCTCATCCTTGCCCTGATGGGCGTTGCCGTCCTCTTTGCAGGCTGGAATTTTCACCGCCGCTACTCACGTTTCCGCCGTCGCACCATGTTCGCGCAGGATCACGGCATTGATCCTTTCGACGATGAGGCGGTCGATGCGGCAATGAAGGAAGCCGGCATTCTCGATAACAGTAAGAAGTCCATCTTTTAACGCAGAGGACGTTTCCCCACCGTGAAGTTCCTAAGCCAGCTCCTATACCCCCTGTATGAGGCGCGTCTAACGCGTGAGATTAAGAACAAACCGCAGCCACGCCACGTGGCAATCATGGCGGATGGCAATCGCCGCTGGGCGCGCGAGGCGGGCTTTACGGATATTAGCCACGGTCACCGCCAGGGAGCGCGGAAAATTAGTGAGATGATCTCTTGGTGCCAAGGCACCGACATTGAGGTCGTCACTATTTACCTGTTGTCGACGGAAAATTTGAAGCGCAGCGAGCAGGAAGTGCAGCTGCTCTTTGACATCATTTCTGATGTTGTCACGCACCTCTCCCAGGGTGATCTGGATTGCCAAATCCGTCTCGTGGGACACTTGGATCTGCTCCCTGAACAAGTTACCGCCAAAATGCAGTGTGCTGCTGAAGCCACGGAGGATCATCAGGGCGTCATCGTTAACATCGCGGTGGGCTACGGCGGACGTCAAGAAATCGTCGACGCCGTGCAGAGCCTCATTCGCAGCGAATCCGAAAAGGGATTGAGCGCGGAGGAGATCGCGGAAAACGTGACGGCAGAGGCCATCACCGGCAACCTCTACACCAAAGGTTTGCCGGACCCCGATCTTGTGATCCGCACCTCCGGTGAACAGCGTCTTTCCGGCTTCCTTTTGTGGCAGGCTGCTTATTCGGAGATTTGGTTTACAGATACCTATTGGCCTGCTTTCCGCCGGGTAGACTTCTTACGCGCCTTGCGCGATTATTCTCAGCGCTCGCGCCGCTTCGGACGCTAAGCTCAGGTCGCTGGCTACAGCTTGCGCATCCGCACCCGATCTACCAAGTGGTGTGAGCCCTTGCGCAGAACCAAGGAAGCGCGCACCCGGGTGGGCAAAATATTCTCAATGAGATTGGGCAGGTTGATGGACTGCCAGATTTCACGGGCCTGCACGTAGGCTTCCTCATCCGTCATGTCCGCGAAGGAGGCGAAGTGCGCACCTGGTTCGCGGAAAGCGGTGTGCCGGAGCTTGAGGAAGCGGTCAATGTACCACTTTTCAATGTCGTCGACTCGGGCGTCCACATAAACAGAGAAGTCGAACAGGTCGGAGACCATGAGGGTCGGGCCTGTTTGCAGGACGTTGAGGCCCTCTAAGATGAGGATGTCCGGCTGCCGGACCTCCTGAAATTCCCCGGGGACGATGTCATAGGACACGTGCGAGTAGAGCGGGGCCGTGACTAGGGGTTTGCCCGATTTAACATCGGTAACAAAACGCATCAGCGCGCGGCGGTCATAGGACTCGGGGTAGCCCTTGCGCTGCATCAGCCCGTGTTCTTTGAGGTAGGCGGTGGGGTAGAGGAAGCCGTCCGTGGTCACCAAGTCGACCTTCGGGTGGGATTCCCAGCGCTCAAGGAGTACTTGGAGCAGGCGTGCTGTCGTGGATTTGCCCACGGCAACAGAGCCAGCGACGCCAATAACGAAGGGCACGTGCGTCGGCGGATTACCTAAGAAGGCTTCGGTGGCCGCGGTGAGTTTTTGTCGGGCCTCCACCTGCATATGAATGAGACGCGAAAGAGGGAGGTAAACCTCTGCTACCTCGGTGAGGTCGATGCGGTCACCGATGCCGCGGAGTTTTTCCACCTCGTTTGCCGTTAGCACCTGTGGCATGGATTTACGCAGGGCACGCCACGTATCACGGTCAAAATCGAGGTACGGGCTCGCATCGGTCATTCGCGCCATGCCGACTATTGTCGCACTGCATCAGGCACCTAGTGCAATTGCCCCGAATGAAAAGATTCCTAGAGGCCCCCGCGCGGGGGATGCGGGCGTTAGGATGTAGAACTAGCTTCGGCGATTTCTAAAGCCGGTGGTGTTGTGCTGCGAGCGGGCACTGCTGGCGATCTTGACCATCTTTAGGAAGGGACACCACGCTTTCATGACGACTACGAACAATTCAGACGTGCGCTACCAGGAGATGCGCGATCTTGACCCCGAGGTCTTCGATGCTATTTCCGGTGAGATTGCTCGTCAGCGCGATACCCTCGAGATGATTGCTTCGGAGAACTTCGTCCCCCGTGCGGTTCTGCAGGCGCAGGGTTCTGTTCTCACCAACAAGTACGCAGAGGGCTACCCGGGACGCCGCTACTACGGCGGCTGCGAGCACGTCGACGTCGTGGAGGATCTGGCCCGCGATCGCGCTAAGGCGCTGTTTGGCGCTGATTTTGCCAACGTCCAGCCGCACTCCGGTGCCCAGGCCAACGCTGCGGTCCTGGCTTCGCTGATCCAGCCGGGTGACAAGATCATGGGCCTGTCCTTGGCGCATGGCGGTCACCTGACCCACGGTATGAAGCTGAACTTCTCCGGCAAGCTTTACGACGTTGCCGCGTACGAGGTTGACCCGGAGACCATGCGCCTCGATATGGATAAGGTGCGCGAGCAGGCTCTGGCAGAAAAGCCGCAGGTGATCATTGCTGGTTGGTCCGCCTACCCGCGCACCATCGACTTTGAGGCTTTCCGCTCCATCGCCGATGAGGTCGGCGCCTACCTGTGGACGGATATGGCGCACTTCGCGGGCCTCGTGGCAGCTGGTCTGCACCCCTCCCCGGTGCCGCACTCCGATGTTGTGTCCTCCACCGTCCACAAGACTCTTGGTGGCCCGCGCTCTGGACTTATCTTGGCCAAGCAGGACTTTGCCAAGAAGATCAACTCCAACGTCTTTCCGGGCCAGCAGGGCGGACCGCTCATGCACGTTATCGCGGCAAAGGCTATCGCCCTCAAGATTGCGGCCACCGAGGAGTTCAAGGAGCGTCAGGAGCGCACCCTGGAAGGTGCTCGCATCCTGGCTGAGCGCCTGACCGCTGAGGATTGCACCAAGGCAGGTGTCGACGTCCTCACCGGTGGTACCGACGTGCACCTCGTCTTGGCGGATCTGCGTAACTCCGAGCTCGATGGCCAGCAGGCGGAGGACCTTCTCCACGAGGTCGGCATCACCGTGAACCGCAATGCGGTTCCGAATGATCCGCGCCCGCCGATGGTTACCTCTGGTCTGCGCATTGGTACCCCGGCCTTGGCTACCCGCGGCCTCGACGCGGCGGCCTTCACCGAGGTGGCCGATGTTATCGGTACCGCACTGGCAAACGGTAAGAACGCGGACGTCGCCAAGCTGCGCGCCCGCGTGGAGAAGGTCGCCGCGGACTTCCCGCTCTACGACGGCCTCGAAGACTGGAAGCTGGTCTAAGCTTCCGAACGCTCCTCAGCGTGAGCTTTCCGGGCGGCCTCGAGCCACTCGGGCATTGCGCTGAGGAGTTCTTTAATTTCCGCGGTGGTGAGAGGGCGGTCCATCTCGTTCTTCTTCAGCGCGGTCACGGAGATCCCCAGCTTCTGTGCCACCACTGGGCGCGGATGCGGGCCCTCGCGGCGTAGGGTAGCGAGCCATTCCGGCGGATTCTCCTGCAAGTCGCGCAGTTGCGCGTGGGTTACTGCGTTGGCTTGAAACTCCTCCGGGGTGGCCGGCAGGTAGATGCCCAGCTTCTTGGCCGCGGTTTGCGCGCGCATGGCTGTACCGGAAGGCTGCTGGGTTTCGTTGGTCGGGGTTTCACTATTCGGGGTATCAGTCACGCTCACCACGCTAGCAGCACCGTAGTATGAGGTGCATGCTCCGCCTTGTCTTTGCCACTGGTACAGAACCCGGTAAGTGGTTTCGACGCTACCGTGACTCGCACTCTCCCGAGTCCCTGGTGACCGTCGACGCCGATGATGCGATGGCGGCACTTCTCGCACATGAGGCAGACCTTGCGCTGACCCGCCTGCCAGATCCGCGGGTTGATGACGGCTTCCATGTGGTTCGTCTTTATGTGGAGGCGCCTGGTATTGCGGTGCCGAAAGACTCGGTCTACGCCGAGGTGGGGGAGGACATTTCACCAGAGGATGTCGCAGAAGAGATCGTGAACTTCCGGATTGCGCAGGACGGCAGCGTCGATGTTTCCGCGCTACGCACCGCCCTCCAGGTCGTGGCAGCCAACGTGGGCGTGGCCATCGCGCCTCGACCCCTGCTGAAGGTGCTGAGCAAGACACAGGTAGTCGCACTTGGGCTAGAGGACCCTTCCGTTGCGCGCACGGAAATCGCTTTGGTGTGGCGCCGAGAAGATGACGGCGATGAGATTCAGGATTTCGTCGGGGTGGCCAAGGGAAGGACGCGGAATTCCTCCCGCAATACTGCTGAGAAGCGCAGCGCGCGCGACAAAGCAAAGGCTAAACAAGAACGCAGAAAGGCCCAAGGAAAGTCTCACAAGGGCTCGATTTCCAAACCGTTACCGAAAAGATATAGGGGCTCTCAACAGCGGAAACGTAAATAAAGAAAGCTCTTTGTTGTCAAATCATAGGTTGGATGGTGGCAAGACATGCTGGCTCTGCCTACGGTGGGCTTCGTTCTCAACAAAAGTACTTAGAACAGTGCTCAACTAGAAGAGAAAGGCTTAAGAATGAAGAAGATGACTCGTCGTTTCGCTGCTGGTATCGCCGCCGCCACCCTGTCCCTGGGTGTCGTCGCTTGCTCGGATGCTGAGGATGCCGCTAAGGAGGCTGGCGACGCCGCACAGTCCGCCGCGTCCGACGCTACGGATGCTGCTGGCTCTGCCGCTCAGGACGCTAAGGATTCCATGAAGGATTCCGAGTCCGCCGATCCTTCCGACGCTGAGGGCGCAGAGGATGCTGACTCCTCTGAAGCAGATTCTGCCGACTCGGAGGGCGGCGCCGAGGGCGACAAGGAGAGCGTATCCACCGCCAACGGTGATGTAGAGGTTCCTGCTGACTTCGCTCAGGCCATCAAGGAGAAGGCTGCTGAGTGGGGTGCCCCGGAGTCCATCGAGACCACCGACAAGGGCAGCGTTGCGACCTTTGCCAAGGACAAGCTGCTGGCATTCGCTGAGGGCGAAGGCACCCAGCCGATCATTGGCAAGATCGCCGAGACCTGGAACGAGGAAGGCGGCCTTGAGAGCAAGGTCGGCCTGCCGACTGCCCCGGAGCAGGCCGAGGGCAACGGTTGGGTACAGGAGTTCACCAACGGCACTATCTCCTGGCTGCAGGGTGAGTCCGGCGAGTACGAGGCCACGATCAACTAAAGGCTTAGCTCATATGTAGCGGGAATAGTCACCCGTTGAGCTTCTAAGACAGGCTCCGCACTGATAGAACGGTGCGGAGCCTGTCGCTGTTTTCCATGGTCACGGCTTCGCTAGAGAATAAACCGCTTCTAACTCGTGGGAATGGTGTGACTGCGGTGAATGCCGTTTTAATACTGTTCATCTTGCACCTATGTAATTTCAACCTTCACTCTCTAGCGTGGACGGTGTCCGGAGGTTAAGTGCAGTCTCCGGGCAGTTCGACAATCACCAGCTTCACCATGCCCTCCCAGGTCGATGAGTTGGGGCGGGCATAACAAGGGAGAACCCTGCCGCTATGACCAATCCTTCCGTCCTGACCGAGCAGCCGCACGAGGCTGCTGTGGCAACCAAGACCTATGTCATCGATACCTCCGTCCTTCTTTCCGACCCATGGGCGTTGCGTAAGTTCGCAGAGCACGATGTGGTGCTGCCCATCGTCGTTATCTCTGAGTTGGAAGGAAAACGTCATCACCCGGAGCTTGGCTGGTTCGCCCGCCAAGCTCTTCGCTTTTTGGAGGACCTCCGCGCCACCTACGAAGCTCTAGACCAGCCGCTGCCCGTCAATGCCGCGGGCGGAACGCTGCGCGTGGAGCTTAACCACCAGGATCAATCCTTGTTGCCGGTGGCCTTCCGCGGGCCGGAGGGGGACCACCGGATCCTCGCGTGCGCGCTCAACCTACAGCATGAGGGCAAGGTCACCGTTCTGGTGACCAAGGACGTTCCGCTACGCGTCAAGGCTGGCGCTGTGGGCCTGCAGGCCGATGAGTACCATGCGCAAGATGTCGTGCTCACTGGCTACACCGGCATGGCCATCGTGCCCACCAGCGCCGAGGTCATCGATGAGCTCTACGGGGAGGGCGAGGTGCTTATCGACGGCTCCGTGACCACCGCCGGTACCCGCGTCGAGGACCTGCCGGTGCACTGTGGCGTGACTCTGCAGGCAGGCGGGCAGTCAGCGCTGGGGCGCATGACGGCTGAGGGGACCGTGCGTTTGGTGCGCGGGGATACCAACGTCTTCGGCCTCCAAGGCCGCTCCGCTGAGCAGCGCGTTGCGCTGGATCTTTTAGTAGATCCTTGCGTGGGCATCATGTCCATCGGCGGCCGGGCGGGCACGGGTAAGTCCGCGCTGGCATTGTGCGCTGGCCTAGAAGCAGTGCTGGAGCGCGGTGAGCACCGCCGCATCGTGGTATTCCGCCCGATGTATGCAGTGGGAGGGCAGTCCTTGGGGTACTTGCCGGGCTCTGAGAGCGAGAAGATGAACCCATGGGCGCAGGCCGTGTATGACACCTTGGAAGGCTTGGTATCCGAAAACGTCATGGAGGAGGTCCAGGACCGCGGCCTCTTGGAAGTTCTCCCGCTGACCCACATCCGCGGCCGCGGCTTGCATGATTCCTTCGTCATCGTCGACGAGGCCCAGTCATTAGAGCGCAATGTGCTGCTGACTGTCCTGTCGCGGCTGGGCCGCGGCTCTCGTGTGGTGCTTACCCATGACGTTGCCCAGCGCGATAACTTGCGCGTTGGCCGCCACGATGGTGTGCAGGCGGTCATTGAGAAACTCAAGGGGCATGAGCTTTTTGCGCATGTGACCCTGCAGCGCTCTGAGCGCTCTGCCATTGCGGAGCTCGTCACCGATTTGTTGGAGGGTGAGAATTAACGCGTTCGCGAATGGCGATCTCCCTGCTCTCAGCTTGGCATTAACGCAGTGGACTCAGTAATAATTGTTCCATGAGCGACAACGCGAAAGACAAGAAGAAGGATTTCCGCATCCGCCCCTTCAACGCTGCGGACTACCCGCAGATGCGGGAAATCTATGAGCAGGGCCTTAACACTGGTCACGCCACCTACGAGACCCGTTCGTTGACCTTCGAGGAATTTAAGAACGTCAAGATCATGTCGTCCGTCTTCGTCGCTGTTGAGGAAGACGATGACTCGAAGGTTCTCGGTTGGGTCTGCGCTGCGCAGGCGTCCACCCGCACCGTGTTCCACGGCGTGGTGGAGGATTCCATCTACCTGAGCAAGGAAGCCCAGGGCAGGGGTATCGGTGGTGCTTTGCTGGATCAGCTCATCGAGGTCTGCCGTGACTTGCACAAGTGGGCCATCCATTCGTGGATCTTTCCGGAGAACGAAGGCTCCGCTGGTCTCCACAAGTCCCGCGGCTTCGTCAAGGTGGGTACCTACTCCCACATGGCAAAGATGACTTATGGTGAGCTTGCCGGCCAGTGGCGCGATACCGATGTTTATGAGCTGCTCCTTCCGAAGCCGGAAGAGAAGAAGGCAGAAGCCAACCAGAAGAGAAAGTAATTATCTCAGTTTTCTAATATCAGGGCAGGAGTGGGGATAGAATAGGACCTGTTCTCAACCACTCTCTATCGAAGGCGAATCATGTCTTTCCGCACCTCTGTGCTTGCCCTTTCTACCGCCGTAGCCGTGTCAACTGGTGCTTTCGCAGCGCCCGTTGCCACGGCTGCAACGTATCCGTCGGCTGGTTCCGTTCCCGTGGCCGAGCTCGATGTCAACCTCCCCAACGGTGCTCTGGCTTATGTCTTTGCCGAGCCAGTGATGCAATCCGACATCGACCTGGTCACCCGCCAAGTTCGCGAACTGCGCGGCAAAGCTTGGGACGACAATCTGCCCTTCAACGGCGGAACCCTGCGACAGGCCGCTAGTGCCGCTGGCTACCGCACCCGCGACGCATATGTGAATTCAATCTCCTGGGATCGAGGCCTCGAACATGCGGCAATGCAGCGCGCTGCCGAGGAGAACCTTGACTTCAACCACCTAAGGCTGCCAGGGGTTCCTCCGTTCGGCGTGATTGACAACCTATGGGCAGGTGAAAATCTGACCACTTCAGGAATGTCGGAGGCGATCGCATCGTGGTCAACCGATAAGTACCAAGGGGCCAGCGAGTGGGACATGCTCATCCGTTCAAACGGCAAGTTCAATGATAGAACCGGGCATCTCTATTCGATCATCGATCCCACCCACGTAACTTTCGCTCAGGCGCAGGTGGGGGAGGTGACTGCTGGTTTCTTCTCCAATCGCGATATGTCCGGTGAACCGGCTCGCATTTCCGGCCGCCACGCATTCCCCATTGCCGTGTCGGAAAGCGAAGTCAACGGTGCCGAGCTCATGACAACCGGCGGCACCTCCGTTGGAAGCGAAGGCCGCTTGGGGCTGACCATTGATGGCATCCAGGGAGCGAAGTTGGGGGTTCCGGTGGCGTCGCCAAGCAGTAGCGATCCGGAGGTGCTCGAAGTCAACGAGGACGGAACCTACACGGCCAAGTCCGAGGGAACCGCGACCGTCACCTTTAACACCTATGCGCTGCACAACGGTCAGCCGCGGCTGTCGGCCAACCAAGTCACCAAGACCGTGAAGGTGACCAAGAAGTCTCTTCTTGGAAGCTCAAGCTCCGGTGGCTCGGAAGTTGGAACCATCGTGGGCATCATTGCCGGCCTGCTGGCACTCATCGGTGTGGCTGCCCAGGTAGCCCGTCAATTCGGAATCCTGCGTTAAGCCCTTTGACACGAGAAAACCCTCGCTACGTGATTATTCGTAGCGAGGACTTCTTGTTGTTACGTCCTTAGGGGAGTGCTCTAATCGATGGTCTCCTTGAGGTGCTCCTCCCGCACCGGCAGGATGAGCAGGAGAGCGATGATGGCCATCGGAACCATAAGCAGGATGACCGGGGTGAGGCCATCGTTATAGGCATTGAGGATCACGTCGCGGATCGGGTCAGGAAGCTGTGCCACCATCGACGGGGTCAGGCTAGAGGAACCGCCGCCCTCGGCGCTGAACTTTTCCGCAAAGGGTGCACCGGCATTGCCCATGGAGGCAATAGCAGCCGGCATATTGGCAGCCAACTCATCCTTCATGTTGTGGATGAACAGCGAGCCCACCAAGGACGCACCCATGGCGGAGCCAATTTGGCGGAAGAAGTTGTTCGCCGCCGTTGCGGTACCCACCAGAGCCACGGGGAAGGAGTTCTGAACGATGAGAACGAGCACCTGCATGACGAAGCCGAGGCCGATGCCGAAGACGAGGAACTCGGCGCCAAGCTGAGTCAGGGAGGTGTCCACAGTCAGCTTCGACATCCAGAACAGAGCGCCTGCCGTAATGGCGAGGCCGATGATGGGGTAGCGCTTGTAGTGACCGGTTCGGGCGATGACGAACCCAACGGTGGTGGAGGTACCGATCATGCCGAGCATCATCGGGATCATCATGAGACCCGCCTTGGTGGGCGTCAGGGTGTGCACCATCTGCAGATAGGTCGGCATGTAGCCCAGCACTCCGAACATAGCCAAGCCCAGCACCATGCCAGCTGCCGTCGTGAGAACCATGTTGCGGTTCTTAAACAGCAGCACCGGGATCAGGGGCTCCTTGGCCCGCTTCTCGACGAAGACCGTGATGACAGCACCGATCACAACGATGACGGCCAAGGTAAGAATGACGGGATCCGACCACTCGTACTGGGTGCCGCCCCAGGTGGTCATGAGGATGAGCGAGGCGGTAGTGATAGCGATGAAGGTGGCTCCCAAGGCATCAAACTTACGCAGATCAGTATCGCCGACACGCAGGTGCAGAACGAGCACGCACACGGTCATGGCGAGCAGACCAAGGGGAATATTCATCCACAGACCCCAGCGCCAGCCAGGTCCATCAGTGAACCAGCCACCAAGGACTGGGCCGAGGACGGAGGACAGGCCGATAACGCCGCCCATGATGCCCATAAACTTGCCGCGCTCACGTGCCGTGGTGACCTCCGCGATGATAGACTGGGAGGAAATCATCATGAATCCAGCGCCGAAGCCTTGAATGGCACGGCCGATGATGAGCAGGTTCATAGAATTGGCGAAGCCGCCCACGGTGGAGCCGATGACGAAGGTGGCAATACCTCCGATGTAGAGCCACTTGCGGCCCATCATGTCACCGAGCTTGCCGGAGATGGGCATAGCAATGGTCATGGTGACCAAGAAGGCGGAGATGACCCAGCTCATGTGGTCGACACCGCCGAGCTCGCCGACGATGGTGGGCAAGGCAGAGGCAAAGATCATCTGCCCCAGTGAGCTCATCAACATGGTGAGCACGAGGGCAGAGAAGACGAGGACAAGGTTGTTTTCCGGCTTGCCGTTGTCAGTGTTGGCCACTGACGGTTTCGCGGTAGCTACCATGAAAGTCCTTTCGAATAGTTGTTGATGAGTGCGAGTGCGGAGTCAAAGCGCTGCTCAAAGGGGATATCGCAGCTGAAGTCTGGCGAGGTGGTGGCCAACCAAAAAGCCTCCCGGATGGTGGAGGCAATGAGGAGTGCCTCCGTGTGCGGGGAGACATCCGGCATGGTCTTTAGAGTTGGTTCCTTCTCTAGCCGCTGGGTGAGAAGCTCAAGGACTTCGTTGGATTTGGCACGCTTTCTGCTTAAGGACGCCGCCGCTGCGTCCGCATCGCGGGAGATACGACGGCGTCGTTCAGCAATTTCCCTATTGGCGTGCTGCCCAATGAGGTGTTCCTTGATGAGGTCGACGGCCAACTTGAAGATATTCTCCGTGGGAGTTTCGAGCAGGTAGCTCTTTTGTTCTTGGGAGAACTCTTGGCTGGGGTTGCCCAAGACGGCTGAGTCTTTGGAATCGAAATAGTTAAAGAAAGTACGCCGGGAAATACCGGCCTTCTCACATATCTCCTCCACCGTAACTGCAGCAAAGCCGTGCTCGTCTACCAAGAGGGTGGCAGCATCCTCTATGCGTAGGCGAGTTTTCAGGCGTTTTTGCTCGCGTAATGACAGTTCTTCTTGCACGGAGTGCAATGCTACACCCAGTGCAAGTTTGCACCAAGTGCAATGCTGGTGATTTTCATGATGGCGGGGCGCTCTCTATGGTGCAGCGCACAGGAAAGGAGCGAGAAAACGGCGCGAAGTGATGGCTCGGAAACACTCAAGACATTAATTTTCAAGATCAAAACTGCCCTGGTTGACGAAGTTATTGCCAGATCTTGAATCAGCGGCTATAACTTTGGCAGATCGGGCAGTTCGGCTACCCCGACCCTGTTGTTGGCCCAGCGAGGCGGATGGGAAAACGGCGAAGCCGCCCTCCCGAAAGAGAGCGGCAGCGTTGGCGAAAGCGAACTTAGAAGTTATCGCGGTCGCGGTTGGTCATGGTGAGAACGTTGAGGCGCTCATCGAGCTCCTCCTCGGTGAGGTTCTCGCCGTCGACGAAGCCGAGGTCGATGACGGCTTCGCGGACAGTGATCTTCTCGTTCAGTGCGTGCTTAGCTGCCTTGGCGGCGTTCTCGTAGCCGATCTTGGAGTTCAGCGGGGTGACGATGGAGGTGGAGGACTCCGCAAACTTCTTCATGCGCTCCTCGTTAGCCTCGATGCCGTCGACGCACTTCTCAGCGAAGACGCGGGAAACATTAGCCAGCAGGCGGGAGGACTCGAGGACGTTTCGGGCCATCATCGGGATGTAGACGTTGAGCTCGAAGTGACCGTTGGAGCCGCCGAAAGCAACTGCGGCGTCGTTGCCGATGACCTGGCTGACCACCATGGTGGCGGCCTCGCTCAGAACCGGGTTGACCTTACCCGGCATGATGGAGGAGCCCGGCTGCAGATCCGGGAGGTGGATCTCCGCAAGGCCGGTGAGTGGGCCGGAGCCCATCATGCGAATGTCGTTGGCAATCTTGTTGAGGGAGATAGCCACGGTGCGCATGGCGCCGGAGAACTCGACGAGGGCGTCGCGGGCAGCCTGGGCCTCGAAGTGGTTCTTGGCCTCGGAGAGCTGGTCAATGCCGGTGAGCTTCTTGAGCTCCTCGGTGACCTTGCCACCAAACTCTGCGTCGGTGTTCAGGCCGGTACCGGTAGCGGTGCCGCCGATAGCCAGTTCACCCAAGCGCGGCAGGGTAGCCTCAACGCGCTCGATGCCGAGCTCGATCTGGCGAGCGTAGCCGCCGAACTCCTGGCCCAGGGTGATCGGGGTGGCGTCCATCAGGTGGGTGCGGCCGGATTTAACTACATCAGCGAATTCCTTGGCCTTGGCCAGCAGGGAATCGTGCAGGACCTTAAGGCCCGGGATGAGGTCATTAACCGCAGCCTCGGTTGCCGCAACGTGGGTTGCGGTGGGGAAGGTGTCGTTGGAGGACTGACCCATGTTCACGTGGTCATTCGGGTGAATCTCCACGCCGTTCTTGTGGGCGATGGAGGCGATGACCTCGTTGGTGTTCATGTTGGAGGAGGTACCGGAGCCGGTCTGGAAGACGTCAATCGGGAAAGCATCGTTGTGCTTACCCTCTGCAATTTCAGTGGCGGCGGCGATGATGGCGTCAGCCTTCTCCGCGTCCAGCTTGCCGGAGTCCTTGTTCACCTGGGCGCAAGCAGCCTTCAGGAGGCCGAGAGCGCGAATCTGCGCATCCTCGAGACCGCGGCCGGAGATCGGGAAGTTCTCCACAGCGCGCTGGGTCTGGGCACGCCACAGGGCGTCGACCGGAACCTTTACTTCGCCCATGGTGTCGTGTTCAATGCGGTATTCAGTCATGGATTCACCTTTTCTGTGAAATGAGTTTTGTTGGGTTCATTATGTGTGCCGTGGCACGGCATTCATGGCCACCGTAGCACTCTTCCTAGGAAAGTGAACTAGCTTTCCTTATCGTGGGGGTTGGTGTAGTCCACCACGGAGTATTCCTGCAGCTTAGCCAGCTTATGGATGGAGTCGACGTAGCGGATGGTGCCGGACTTGGAGCGCATGACCAGAGAACGGGTGGTGGCACCGTTCGGGCGATAAGAGACACCGCGGAGCATATCGCCGTTGGTCACGCCGGTAGCGGCGAAGTAGCAGTTCTCAGAGGAGACCAAGTCGTTGGTGGTGAGGACGCGGTCGAGGTCGTGGCCAGCCTTGCGGGCCTTCTCGGCTTCTTCTTCATCCTTGGGCCACAGCTTGCCCTGAATCTCTCCACCCATGCACTTCATGGCGCAGGCGGTGATGATGCCCTCTGGGGTGCCGCCGATGCCCATCATGATGTCGATGGAGTTGCTGTCCTGGCAAGTAGCGATGGCGCCTGCGACGTCACCGTCCATGATGAGGCGAACCTTGGCACCGGCCTCGCGGATCTGACGAATGAGGTCATCGTGACGCGGGCGGTCGAGAACGACGACGGTCAGGTCAGCTGGCTTGATGCCCTTGGCCTTAGCCACCGACTTCACGTTCCATTCGACCGACTCGTTGAGGTCAATGGCACCGACTGCCTCGGGGCCGACAGCAATCTTCTTCATGTAGAAGACAGCGGACGGGTCGTACATCGTGCCGCGCTCGGCAGCAGCGATGACAGAAATAGCATTCGGGCGGCCTTCAGCCATCAGGCGGGTGCCGTCAACCGGGTCGACGGCGATGTCCATCTCGGCGCCCTGGCCGGTGCCGACCTTCTCGCCGTTAAATAGCATCGGGGCTTCGTCCTTCTCGCCCTCGCCGATGACGACGACACCGTTCATCTCGACGGAGTTGATGAGCTTGCGCATAGCATCCACCGCGGCGCCGTCACCTTCATTCTTCTGTCCACGGCCAACCCAGCGACCCGAGGCGAGCGCTGCCGCCTCGGTGACACGCACCAGCTCCATGGCTAGGTTGCGGTCGGGGATATAAGACGTGTTATCAGACATGTTTGATTAGTCCCTTTCTTTTCAGGTGGCTCGGCCCGGGGTGGGGGACAACCCGGAATACATATTTCATTCTTCCACTTTTCTGACGGTTTCAAGCCCGAATGCCTCCCCCAGAAGTGGGATATGGGGGTGATTGCCTCCAAAAGGGCAGGTAGGAGGTCGCTGTCGCATGTGGTGGAGCAGGCGTGACATACTAGGCGAGTGGCATCTGAAGATAAACCAAAGATTTTTGAGGACGCGCGTGATATCACCCTGACAGTGGGCGTCATCCTCATCATGATGTTCCTCGCGGTTGGGGCAACGGGACTGTGCTCAATCAACCCGGAAAAGTCGGGGCCCGTGCAGAACGTGGATGCCGCTACCTTCTTGGAGATGGAAGCACGCGGTAGCGGGGCTGTCATTAGAGAGCCGGACATGCCGGAGGGCTGGCAGCCCACAGCCGCGCGACGCAAGCAGATGGGCGGCGAATCGGGTGCTGTGGTGAGCTGGCTGACCACTAACGACGGTTATGTTGAGTCAGCGCAGACGCAGTTGGCGCTTGGCGATGTCCCCGGGGCTTATGACTCCAATTACCGTGCCAACTCCGAGCGGCGTGAGGTAGCGGGCCAGGACGTGGAGATTCTCAGCAGCGATGACAAAGACGTACGCCCGCTGTGGATTACCGACTTGGGTGATGCCCGCCTCGTCCTCACCGGCTCTGCCTCCGATGCCGACTATGAAGCAGCCCTGACCGCATTCACTGAGGCCGAGCCACTCCAGATCGCTGAGGATGGAAGCGTCATCAGCGAATAGGCTTCGCTGCTTAGCGGAAGGTTACGCTCTGCAGCGTGGTTCCGTCCCATTCCACCTCGACCGAATCTCCAGCGGCGCTAGTGAGGGACTCTGGATCGAGGCCGCTCAGACGCGTCTTGCCGAGGTATACATCCACCTTCTCATGGAGGGACTTGCCGGGGAAGACGGCGATCTCGCTGAGCCTATTCTCGCTAAAGCGCAGAACAATGGAGCCGGAGAAGTAGCCGATCTCTTCGCTATTCGCGGTGTGCGGCGGACCGAAGAATTCTTCGGCGAGCTGGCGCGAATCACCAAAGACCATGGACCCTGCTCCGCCTGACTTGGAGACGAAGTCCACGCGATCTCCCGGGTAGCCGTAAATCTTCATTTAGTCTTCTCCTGCTTCTTCGTTGTGTGCTGCACTATCGGTGCCCTCTGCGTTCTTTCGGAGGGCCTCCTCTACGCGCTTCGAGGCACCGTCGAGGTGCGCCTCGCAGGCCTTAGCTAGGGCCTCGCCGCGCTCCCAGTACTTGAGGGATTCATCCAGTCCCATCTGTCCTAGCTCGAGGATTTTCACTGTTTCAATGAGCTCATCACGAGCCTGCTCATAGCTCAGCTCTTCCACCGGCGGGAACGCGTCCTGGCCGGGCTGGCCGGCGCCAATCGTGTCAGTCATGAGGTGAAGTATCTTCTTTCTCTTGTATGTTCCGTCTTAACTATTAGGTGTTCTGTTTAATCTGCGGCCTGAGAAGCCATTGCAGCAGCGGTGATCGAGCCATCGCCCACACGTATGCGCAGTTGCGAACCCGGTGGTGATTGCGTGTAGCTTGTGACGACCTCCGGACCGCTGCCATCGCGTGGAAGGACCTGCACGATGGCATAGCCGCGCTCGAGGGTGGCCGAGGGGCCTAAGGCGGAGACCCGAGCACGCAACGAGGCTACCTGGTTAGTTTCGCGGTCCAGCTGGTGGCTCATCACCCGGCGGATCAGCGCAAGATTTCGCTCCAGTTCCTCGCGGCGTGCGTTGATTGGCACCATCGGATCTGCAAGAACCGGGCGGGAGCGGATGTTCTCGAGTCCGCGGCGTTCTCGGTCCACCCAGCCGCGCAGCGCTGCCGCCATGCGCGAGCGTGCTTCGGAGATCAGCGCGTACTCCTTGGAGGCGGAGGGCACGACACGTTTGGCCGCATCGGTGGGGGTGGCGGCGCGGAGATCAGCGACATCATCAAGCACTGGGTGATCCGGCTCGTGGCCGATGGCGGAAACGACAGGGGTGCGGGCCTCCGCCACTGCGCGCTGCAGCGCCTCCTCGGAAAAGGGGAGGAGATCCTCCACTGAACCGCCGCCGCGAGCGATGATGATGACATCGACCTCCGGGTCCGCGTCGAGGGTCCGCAAAGCGTCAATCACCTGGGTAACAGCCGTGGCTCCCTGCACCGCGGTATTGATGACGTTGAATTGAACCGCCGGCCAGCGGTCTTGTGCCACAGACAGCACATCGCGCTCGGCATGGGAGCCGCGACCGGTGATGAGGCCGATCTTCTTGGGCAGGTAGGGAAGCGGCAACTTGCGCGAAGGATCGCACAGACCCTCCTGGCGCAGCTTCTGACGCAGCATTTCCACCCGAGCGAGGAGATCACCGATGCCGACGTGACGGATCTCGGTCACCCACAGGGAGAAGCTTCCGCGCCCAGCGTAGAAGGCAGGCTTGCCGTACACCACGACGCGGTCGCCATCTTTGAGCGGTGAGGGAGCATTGCGGATGAGCGAGGTGTTGCACGTCAACTGAACAGACTTTTCCTGCTCGACGTCACGCAGCGTGATGTAGGAGAGTTTCCACGTCGGCTTCATGTTCAGCTGGGTAATTTGCCCCTCCACCCAGAGGAAGCCGAGGCGTTCGATCCAGCCTTTGACTTGGTCATTGACCTTGCCGACTGGCCACGGAGTCTCCGCGGAATTGGCCGGTTGGTTCACGCGCAGTCCTTTCTCTTGAGCGGTCTTCTCGTTGGGGTCTGTTCTGAACAGTGTATGGCTCAGTCTAGGAGGCGTGCCGGACATCCGGTGTCACCGCCAAGCCGGTTGGGCGGGAACTACAGTATGTCCGCGACTTTCGATACTGTGGGTGCCATGACTGAAACTGCAAAGAAGGTGCTCCTGGCGGCTCCCCGCGGCTACTGTGCCGGCGTGGACCGTGCTGTTGAGACAGTGGAAAAGGCGTTGGAGAAGTACGGCGCCCCTATCTACGTGCGCAAGCAGATTGTGCACAACCGGTTCGTTGTTGAATCCCTGGCTGAGCGTGGTGTCATCTTTGTGGAGGAGGCTTCCGAAGCCCCCGAAGGCGCTCACCTTGTGTTCTCTGCACACGGCATCGCGCCGAGCGTGCGCAAGGAGGCACAAGAGCGCAAGCAGCTCACGCTCGATGCCACCTGCCCGCTGGTGACCAAGGTTCACAAGGAAGCTCAGCGCTTTGAGCGCGATGGCTACCAGATCCTCCTTGTCGGCCACGAGGGGCACGAAGAGGTCGAAGGCACCGCTGGTGAGGCCCCGGACGTTACCCACCTCGTGGATGGTCTGGAGGGCGTCGACAAGCTGCCCGATTTCCTGCATGAGGAAAAGCTCATCTGGCTGTCCCAGACCACGTTGTCGGTGGATGAAACCATCCAGATCGTCAATAAGCTGCGTGAGCGCTTCCCGCATCTGGAGAACCCGCCATCAGATGACATTTGCTACGCCACACAGAATCGCCAGGAGTCGGTCAAGGCCATTGCTCCGAAGTGCGATCTCATGATTGTTGTGGGCTCCGAGAACTCCTCGAACTCCAAGCGCCTCGTCGAGGTCGCTTTGGAGGCGGGCTCTAAGACCTCACACCTAGTGGACTTTGCCTCGGAGATCGACGAAGCCTGGCTCGAAGGCGTAAACACCGTTGGCGTGACCTGTGGTGCGTCCGTGCCTGAGCTGCTCGTCCGTGAAGTGCTGGAGTTCCTCGATGAGCGCGGCTACAACGATGTTGAGCAGGTGACCACCTCTACGGAGACCATTACCTTCTCCCTGCCGCGCGAACTGCGTCCGGCACGTACGGCGCGTTAATCCTCGTCGTAGAGATTTTCTTCCAGCGGCTGGGAGGACCGCTGGGAGCGCTCCCGCGCACGCCGCGCATTCTCCGCTGATTCGGCGGCAGCGCGGCGGAAATCTTCTCGCTCATCCGCATCGGGGGAAGCCTGTCGGCGCTTCGCGCGTTCTTCAGCTTGAATCCGGCGACGTTCTTCACGGTCGCGCTCACGGACTCGGCCTGAGCCCGTGGCCTCACGGGCAAGGAGTTCTGCTACGGACAGGCGCTCGGAGCGGCTCCGGCGATCGGACGCAACTTCGGCGCGGCGCTTTTCTTGGGCTTCCGCCTCAAGGTCCTTCGCGTGGCTATCGCTGCGCCACAGGCGCAGAACTGCAAGTAGCGCGCAGGCCACAACCGTGACGATGAGCACGGGGAAATGCTGCAATAGTGGGAAAGCCGTGGTGAGAATCGCAGTCTTGGAAAAGGGCGAGGCCCCTTCCGGCAATCCAGCAGTGGAGTTGATGAACCCGCCAACCACGGTTCCTAATGCGTACAGCAGCGGCAGGGAAATTACCGTCATGTAGAGGCCGCGAGTTTCCACCAACCAGGTGACAGCCAGCGAGCCGAGTCCAAAAATCAGGGCGAAGGGCAGCCCCACGCTGCCCAGAATGCCTGAGACCGCCAAGGCCACAAGCGTAACGACGAGCGCGACGAGGAGTGCTCGGCTAAGCGGCATCCCGCGGCGGGGAGGGCGGCGACGATTTTTGGCTACAGACACGCCCAGAAAGCTTACCGGGGTTGGTGACCAAAACGTTATTCATTCTGGGCGCGCCGCGGCCAAGAACCAACGCTGCGCGGTTCCACCGGCAGGCGGTCAACGCGGGCTGGAACATCCAGATCCTTGAGCCGCCGCGCGGTAACCCCGACGCGAGAATCCAAACTGGCCAAGCTTGCGTTATAGGCTTCCACCGCGCGCTCGAGTCCGCGGCCCACCTTGTCGTAGTGCTCGTTAAGAGTGTTCAAGCGCGTATAAAGGTCGCGACCCAAACGCTGGACTTCGCGGGCCTTATCGGAGATTTCCTCGTGCTGCCAGCTCACCGCGACGGTGCGCAAGAGGGCAAAGAGGGTGCTCGGGGTGGCGATGACGGCGTTGCGCTCGAAGGCGAACTCCAGCAATTCGGCGTCGATAGACAGGGCAGCGTCGACGAAGGTATCGGCGGGGACAAAGAGAACCACAAATTGTGGGGTGGGGGAGAAGGCCTCGATATAGTCCTTGGAGGCCAACGCCTGCACGTGGGAACGCATGAGGTGCGCGTGGCGCCGGAGATACCCTGCCCGCTCCTCTGGGTCCTCGGTCTCCATTGCGTCGAGGTAGGCACTGAGAGGCACCTTCGCGTCCACGACAATGCTGCGCCCTCCGGCCAAGTGAATGACTAGATCAGGGCGTACCAGCGATCCGTTGATGCGGGCGCTGACTTGGGAATCAAAGTCGACGTGTTTGCGCATGCCGCCGAGCTCAACGACGCGCTCTAATTGCACTTCGCCCCACCGCCCGCGGACATTGGGGGAGCGCAGCGCGCCGACCAGCTTGTCCGTGCGATCCGACAGGCGTGTTGAGGTACGAGTTACCGCTTGGACCTGGCTGCTGAGTGCTGCGAGTGAGGTCGCTCGATCTTCCTCAATTTCCTGGATCTGTAGGCCTAGACGGTCCATGGCCTTCTCCAGCGGAGCGAGCTCTGCTTGGCGGCGCTGGGACTCTTGCAGGGCGCGATGCTCCTCTGAAGGCTGGGCGGATTGCGCTGAATAGGCGCGGGCTAGCCAGCCCAATGCGGCCCCAATGATGAGGCCGAGGAAGAGGAGCACTACGGGGAGGGAAGACGTCATGCCTGTCATCATGGCATGCGTCCCGGACATGAAGAATTAGTCTTTGCCCTTTGACTGCAACATCTGTTCGAGAGCGCTAATTGCGCGCTTGATCCCCGCTCGTGCTCCTCCATCGCGCTCACTGAAGTCCGCGTCAACGTCGACATTCGCCTCGAGCTTTTGGTCGAGAGTGCTCGTGCCGTTGTGGGCGACGTCTTCGGCCGCACCTTCGGGTGCGGCGTGGTCGGGGATGGACAGCCACTGCTCGCGCTTGTGATCGCCCTGTTGCTGCGTGTAGCGCCCGATGAGGAAACCAGCGACAGTTGAAAACTCCAAGTCCTCGGCGGTTCTCTCGCCTGACTGGAGCATCATCATGTCCTGGAAATAGCGGTAGACCACCGCGATGGTCGCTGCGGCCGGGACGGCGAGGAAACCACCGATAAGGCCGAAGAGTGCGGAACCTACGGTCACGGAAATCAATACGATAACCGGGTGCAGGTTCATGGCCTTTGACTGCAGCCACGGGGAAAGCACGTTGCCCTCGAGCTGCTGGACCAGCAGTACCAGGCCAAGCACTAGGAGTGCCTTGGTGAAACCCAAGGAGACCAGCGCGATGGTCACGGACAGTGCGCCGGCCACGATCGCGCCGACGAAGGGGATGAATCCGGCGATGAACGTGATGATGGCCAACGCCATGGCCAAAGGTACACCGATGAGTGCCAGGCCGAGGCCGATAAAGACAGCATCAACGGCGGAGACGACAGCCTGTGCCCGCACGAAACCACCCAACGTGCTCCACACGCGGGTCAGCAGCTCAGTGAGGTGCCAGCCGGTCCGGCGGCCCGTGGCCTGGCGCAGCCAGGGCAGGAAGTTGTGGCCGTCCTTCAGGAAGAAGAAGGTCAGCACCACGATGATGAAGAGTGTGACCACGATGGAAGTCGCCGTGCCAATGCCGGTGAATACGGAGCCCGCGATGGATCCTGCTTGGCGCTGTAGCCACAGGGCGATTTCATCGATGTAGCCGCCGATCTCATCCGCGTCGAGGTTGAGCGGCGGGCCCTGTGCCCATAGCTGCAAGCGCTGAATGCCCTCTACCGTCTGCAGATACAGTGTCTGGGACTGCCGCGCGAAGTCCGGTGCGATGAACATAAAAAGAGCGCCCACCGCAGTAAAAGACACCAGAATGGTCACTGCCGCAGCGAGAGCTGAGGGCAGTCCCTTGCGCCGCATGGCGCTCGCAATGGGGGCAAGCACAGTGCAAATAATCAGCGCTATGAGAACGGGCAGGATGCCGCGCCAAAAGTTGCCCAGCATGCGGAAGGAGGCATACAGGAATATCCCGATGATGGTCAGGCGGAGTGCCCACAGCGATGCGGACTTGATGACCTCGCTGACGACCACGGAGCGATCCACCTGGTTGCCGGGCGGGTGCGGAGAGACAGCGTTCAGCGAAGCAGCATCGACGGAGTCATCGAAACGCCCGCCGAGCGCTGCCTCCGCGGCGGCGAACTCAGAGGAAGAGGCGTTGGGGGATGGCTGATCAGAACTCACCCCACCATCTTGCCTCAAAAGATTCGGGGTGCGTTAGGATTGGCCCCGTGAGTCTTACACTTGGAATCGTCGGCCTGCCCAACGTGGGCAAGTCCACTTTGTTTAATGCCCTGACCCGTTCTGACATCTTGGCGGCGAATTACCCGTTTGCCACCATTGAGCCCAATGTCGGTCTTGTTGAGCTTCCCGATTCCCGCCTGAACCGCCTTGCGGAAATCTTCAGCTCCGAGCGCATCCTGCCGGCCACCGTGTCCTTCGTGGATATCGCCGGCATTGTGGAAGGCGCTTCCAAGGGCGAAGGCATGGGTAACGCCTTCCTCGCCAACATCCGTGAAGCTGACGCCATCTGCCAGGTGGTTCGTGCCTTCGCTGATGAAAATGTGATCCACGTCGACGGTGAGGTCAACCCGGCGCACGACATCTCCGTTATTAATACTGAGCTCATCCTCGCGGACCTCCAGACCATTGAGAAGGCCCTGCCGCGCTTGGAAAAGGAAGCCCGCAAGAACAAGGACTTGGCAGAGACCGTGGAGGAGACCAAGAAGGCCCAGGCCATCTTGGAGGATGACCGGACCCTCTTCGCTGCTTCCAAGAACAACGAGATCGACCTCGCGCTTCTGCGCGAGCTGCACCTCATGACCGCGAAGCCCTTCCTCTACGTCTTCAACTCGGATGAGGCCGTGCTCACCGATGACGCCAAGAAAGAGGAGCTGCGCCAGCTCGTCGCCCCTGCGGAATGCGTCTTCCTCGATGCCCAGACCGAAACCGACCTCCTGGAGCTCGATGAGGCGGAGGCACTGGAGCTGCTCGAGTCGGTGGGCCAGGAGGAGCCCGGCTTGGCGACGTTGGCCAAGGCCGGCTTCGCTACCCTCGGCCTGCAGACCTACCTGACCGCAGGTCCGAAGGAAGCCCGCGCCTGGACCATCAAGCAGGGCTCCGCTGCGCCGCAGGCCGCGGGTGTTATCCACACCGACTTTGAGAAGAAGTTCATTAAGGCCGAAATCGTCTCCTTCGATGACTTGGACGCCGCCGGCTCCATGGCGGAAGCCCGCAATGCTGGCAAGGTGCGCCAGGAGGGCAAGGAGTACATCATGCAGGACGGCGACGTCTGCGATTTCAAGATCGGCGGCTAACTCGTGCGCTCATAGCGCGTAGGCTGTGGGCATGAGTATTGCCCACATCCTAGATCGCGCAGCAGAGGTCACGCAGTGGCAAGAAGCCCTCTACAAGGATTTGCACCAGCATCCTGAGCTCAGCATGGAGGAGGAGCGCACCCGCGGTGTTATCGCGGATAAGCTCCGGGAGTTTCCAGGAGTTGAGGTGCTGGAATTCGGCGGGGGAGTCGTCGGCATCCTCCGAAACGGCGAAGGCTCGACGGTCCTAGAGCGCGCCGATTTCGACGGCTTGCCCATCACCGAGGACACCGGCTTGGACTACTCCGCTACGGGCGAGGCAATGCATGCCTGTGGCCACGATGCCCACGTGGCCGGGTTACTTGGCGCCACCGAGGCGCTGGCCAAGGCGACCGATGCGTGGTCCGGTACATTCGTCGCGCTTTTCCAGCCGGGTGAGGAAACCGCGGAGGGCGCGCAGTCCATGGTGAATGCAGGGCTCACCGATAAAGTCCCCACGCCTGATGTGGCCTTTGGCCAGCACATCTTCATTGATAAGAATGCCCCAGCCGGCAGCGTGCTGATTGCGCCCGGCCCAGTCTTGTCTACAGCAACCTCGCTCACCGTCACCGTTTATGGTCACGGTTCCCACGGCTCGATGCCGCACCTCAGCGTCGATCCTGTGGTGCTGGCCAGCTCCATCGTTCTGCGGCTGCAAACAATTGTCTCCCGTGAGGTCGATCCGCACCAGTTCGCCGTGTTGACCGTTGGGGCACTGCAGGCGGGCTCGAAGGCAAACATCATCCCGGACTCGGCGACCCTGCGCATCAACATCCGTGCTTATGATGAGGATGTCAGGGCTCAAATCGTTGAGGCGATTCACCGCATTGTGAAGGCAGAGTGCCGGGCAGCGAGGTCCCCGTGCGAGCCAGAGTTTGCGCAGAGTGATAATTACCCCCTCACCGTCAACGATGAAGACGTGACTGAAAAGGTGCGCGCGCAGCTTATCGACGTCCTCGGTAGCGACAATGTTCTCGACATGGAGCCGTGGACGGCGTCCGAAGATTTCTCACGCATCCCCGATGCCTTTGGCGCTCCCTATTGTTTCTGGGGCTTCGGCGGGCGTACCGATGGCGCATCAATTCCCAACCACAACCCGCGATTTGCTCCGGAGCTGCAGCCGACGCTCACCACGGCGACGCAGGCTCTCATCGCCGCTGCTTACGCCTATCTGGGTAATCAGCGTAAGGATGTCCTTAAGGAGTAGCTGGGGTCCGCTTGGCGATGATGGGGCGGTCGACATGCTGCCCGCGCACCCAACTCGAAAGCGTTCGGGTGTAGCGACGTGGTAGGCGAGTTCTCTCCGGGGGTGGCGAACTCGTCAACATCGCGTTAGGCTGGCTTCTCCATTCGATAAAAGGAGGTCACCTAATGGCTGAACTTGATAATAAGACTATTGCAATCATCGCTACCGATGGTTTCGAGGACTCCGAGCTGACCTCTCCGCTGGAGGCAGTCAAGAAGGCCGGTGCTACCGTATGCGTGCTTGCTCCTGAGGCAGGCAAGATCACCGGCAAAAACGGCACCGAAATTGATGTTGATGCCACAACCGCCGCTTCTACCGGCGAGGCATTCGACGGCATCATTTTGCCAGGTGGTACCGATAATGCGGATATGCTCCGGCTGGACAAGTCCGCTGTAGAAATCGTGCGCAATCACGTCACCGAGGAGCGTCCGCTGGGCGTTATTTGCCACGGTGCTTGGATCCTGACCGATGCCGATGTGCTCAAGGGGCGTACCCTTACTTCTTTCCCCAGCCTGCAGACCGACCTGCGTAATGCCGGCGCTACTTGGGTAGACGAAGAGGTTCACTGCGACCAGGGTCTGGTTTCCTCCCGCACCCCGGACGATCTCCCGGCCTTCAACGCTAAGTTGGTTGAGGAATTCGCAGAGGGCCAGCACTAAACCTTATCTTTACTAAAGCCGCGGGTGCGCAACCCGCGGCTTTTTGCGTCTTGCTTCCGCTGTAAGGCCTCTATAATGTTAGATATTCCTGAAGGGGAGTAGTTCCCTCGGATACTTTCCGAGATGCCTGGTCGACATACTGGCTTTTCCGCCCGGCCAGCCAGCGTTTGCACAGCCTGCGGCGTGAACGAGACCTTCGGTCCGCACCCGAACCGAAGGAGTTTTAACTTGTCTTCTCTTAGCTCAGAGCAACTGCTGCTCGAGCGCTTTATGAAGCTCTCCATCGCCGCCGCCGTCGTCACCATTGTGCTCAAAGTGATTGCTGCCGCGGTGACGGGGTCGGTGGGCTTCCTTTCGGATGCTCTCGAGTCCGGTGTCAACCTAGTCGCCGCAGTGGTGGGATTCATCGCCATCAAGATTGCCGCCAAGCCCGCGGATGCGAACCACCAGTTTGGTCATGGCAAGGCCGAATATGTTTCCGCGCTGGTGGAAGGTGCGATGATTTTCGTCGCGGCCGCGATGATCATCTACACGGCCATCCGGCGCCTCTTGCACCCGCTGCCGCTCGAGCAACCAAGCGTGGGTCTATTGCTGTCGCTGATAGCCGCGGTAGTGAACTTGGTAGTAGGCGTGATGCTGGTCCGCGCAGGTAAGCAGTACCGTTCTTCTACTCTGCAGGCGGATGGCCAGCACCTGCTTACCGACGTCTGGACCTCCGTCGGCGTCATCGTCGGCATTGGGGCAGTGGCGTTGACAGGCTGGCTGTGGCTGGACCCCGTCATTGCGCTTGCCGTGGGCATTAACATCCTGTGGACCGGGTACAAGCTGCTCAAGGAATCCTTGAGTTCCCTTTTGTCGGAATCCTTGCCCAAGGAGGAGCATGCCCAGCTGGACGCGCTTCTCAATGAGCTGGAGGACCACCACCAGGTCTCCTTCACCTCGCGCCGCACAGTGGCAGCGGGTCGTCAGCGCCTTGTGTACCTGACGATGGACGTGCCCGGCGAATGGACGGTGTTGCACTCGCACACCATCGCCGACCGTATCGAGGACGCCATCGACGAGCTTTTCTCCGGTGCCGAGGTGTTCATCCACGTTGAACCAGCCGGCACGGTGCACCGCCGTGTCCTGCGGATGTTGTAGATTACCTCGCGTACCGCAGGCTTGCGACCCCGCGTCCGCCCTCCATGACCCACGGCCAGCTGAGGCCGTTCTTGGTAAGGACATCATCGCGGATCTCATCGGGAACGATCCATTCCTTGTGCGCATAGCCCAGAAGGTATTCATCAAAAGCGGGGAGCTCGAGGCGGATTTTGAGGGCTGCATCGATCTCGCCAGCTGTGACATCCTCCTGCCAGGGGGCCATCCAGAAGTCCTGACCATCGTGGCGCATAGGTCGAGCAACCGCCGATGTCAGTGCCTTGGCGGCCTGGGATTTGCTGAGCTTGGACCATGTTTGGAGGTCGGCTGCGGACACTGGGCCGTGCCCTTCGACATAGCGCCGGGCCAGCTCAGCAAGCGGTTCCTCCGGTTCACGCTGGACGGTAGGCAGCGCGTCGACGTGGAGGAAAGTCTCTTGGCTGCCAGCTTTCGGGCCCTGCACGAGGTCGCCGGCACCGCCGAAAGCGCGGAGTAGATGGGAGCCCCTGCCTTCAGTGGGATCAACACCAGCTTCAGCGAAAAGCTCATAGACCTGCGCGCGGGTTAAAGGTGATGTCGCTGCGTTGTGAAGGGCCTCAGAGCACGTCTCAAACATTTCTTCGCTGAGCCCTAGACTGGGCCGCCGAGACTTCTGGCTGGAGGCTACGCGCGGGTAGAGCAGGCGGGACATCCAGCGGACGTCGGCAGCCGGCATGAAATGCAGCGTGCCGCGCTGCGGCCAACAGCGCACCACGCGAAAGTGAGAAATGTCTTCGAGTACCTTTTGCTCATCGCAGCCGGCGCGAAGAGAAAGCGCTCTGATGCCGGCATCGTAGGTCTGGCCTTGGAGGGCGAGGAGATGTTCAGCAACATCGAGGGCCGACGCCAGAGTCGGCCGCGCGGCCGATGGTGCAAGGCCTTGAGCGATGAGCCGACGGGCGAGAAGCTCGTCGCGGGTAAGTTCCTTCATAGTTGTTTTGATGGCGTTTAGAGCCGGAAAGTCTTCATCAGCTGCATGCCGGTGGAGACCAGCTGGCGGAAGCGCTCCGGCGAGATGTACTCCGAAGGCGCAAGCGGGTGCAGGCGCTGCTCGGCCACGGTGCGTTCGTTGGCCCACAGGCGCATGCCGGTAATGCCGTGGCGGTGGTTTAGGCCAGACTCTTTGACGCCGCCACCGGGCGCGGCGATCGAGCCATAGGCGGCGGCGAAGCCCTCATTAATGTTGACCATGCCGGCCTCCAGCTGGGAGGCGACTTTCCACGCGCGGCGGGAGTTTCCGGACCACACGGAGGCAGAAAGGCCGTAGGTGGTGTCGTTGGCGAGCTGGATGGCCTCGGCGTCGGAACTCACCGCATAGACTGCGAGGACCGGGCCGAAGGTTTCGGTGGCATAGAGATCCATCTCTGGGGTCACACCAGTCAGCACGGTGGGCTCATAAAAGTATGGACCAAGGTCCGGCCGGGCCTTTCCTCCGTAGACCACGGTGGCGCCCTTGGACACGGCATCCTCCACGTGGGCTTTAACGGCATCGAGCTGGCGTTGCGAGGTCAGCGAGCCGATGGTGGCGGCATCGGAGAAGGCCGCGCCGAGCACCTGCTGGTCCAGCGCGTTCTGAAGTTCTGCGAGGAACTCCTCAACGACGCTCTCGTGGACATAGGCGCGCTCGGCGGACATGCACAGCTGCCCGGAGGAGGAAAATGCGGTGCGCACGGCACCTTGGGCGGTGGGCTTGAGGGGGGCGTCGTCAAGCACGAGCATCGGGTTCTTGCCGCCCAACTCCAGCATGGTGGGGATGAGGCGCCCCGCAGCCTGGGTGGCGATGGACTTGCCGGCCTTGGTGGAACCAGTAAAGGAGAGGCCATCCACCAGCGGCACGAGGGCATCACCCACCTCCGCCCCGCGGCCGGGAACCAGCTGCCAAGCGGCCTCCGGAAGGCCCGCCTCGATGGCTAGGCGTCGCAGAAGGATCGCCGTCAGCGTGGTCTGAGAATCCGGCTTGTGCACCACGGCATTACCGGCCGAGAGTGCTGCCAGAACATCGCCCACACCGAGGGACAGGGGATAGTTCCACGGAGAGATAAGCCCCACTACACCCAGTGGGTAATGCTGGGTGCGCGTCTTAGTCAGCACGGGAAGCGCGCCGGGGTGGCGGTCTGCGCCGAAAGCCTTGCGGATATTGACCGCGTAGAAGCGCGCGCAGTTATACAGATCCATCAGCTCGTCATAGGCATGGGAGCGGGACTTGCCGTTTTCTGCCTGGATGAGGTCGAGGATGAGCTCCTCGTTCTCGTGAACGAGGTCGTGCAGGCGCAGCAGGATGGCGGCGCGGTCACCTTGCCCAACGCCGGCGCGCGCATAGTTGACGGCCTTCTCGACGTCCCCCGCGGTGGCGACAGGGAAGCTAAAGAGCTCCTCACCGGTAAATGGCGCATGAGCCTGGTGCTGCTCACCCGTGCCGCAAACATCGCGGGTGGGGTCCGTGTCCAAGAAATTGAGCACTCGCTGGGGCAGACGGGTCTGAGTGAAGGTCTTCATGCGGTCTATTGTCCCAAAAATATGCGATGGCGCTATACATTTTTCGAGATTTGTCTCACAAACTAAATTAATCGTGGTTAGGATGACGCTATGCCAATCCTCGCGACTACTCCACAGGCCCAGGTACGCGCGGCCGTTGAGCCGCTCGTCAGATCTGGAGAAAGCCCAGCGCCCGTAGGCGTCATCGACCTCGCTGCATTCGACTACAACGCTGCACAAATGCTGACCCGCTCCGGGGGACTACCCATCCGCGTGGCCTCGAAGTCAATACGCAGCGTGGCAGCACTTCGCCGCGCCCTCGAGCACGAGGGCTACCGCGGCATCCTCGCCTATTCCGTTCCAGAGGCTCTGCATCTGGTGGAAGAGGGCTTCCGTGACATCGTGGTGGCTTATCCGAGCGTCAATCGGAAAGCCTTGCGTGAGCTCGCAGCGGATGACATTGCGCGCGAGTCCATCACGATCATGGTGGACAGCGTAGAGCTCCTCGGCCTGCTGGAGGGAACCCTGCGCGTGGCCATCGATATTGATTGCACGCTCCACCTGCCGGGTGCGGTTATCGGCCCGCGGCGCTCGCCCGTGCGCACGCCGGACCAGGTCTCGGTACTGGCGCGCGAGATTCTTCGACGCGGGCACCGGCTTGTCGGACTCATGGCCTATGAGGGGCAAGTGGCATCCGTCGCGGATGGCCTGCCAGGTCCGGTGGGGGCGGTCAAGCGCTGGCTGCGCACCAAGTCCATGGCGGATTTGGCCCCGCGGCGCCGAGCCTGCGTGGAGGCAGCGCGGGAGGTGGCGGACATCGAATTCGTCAACGGCGGCGGCACGGGCAGCCTCCAGGAATCTGCGGCCGAGGGAACCTTGACCGAGCTGGCCGCTGGCTCCGGTTTCTACACGCCAGCGATCTTCGATGACTTCACCGGCATCAACCACAAGGCGGCAGCGTTCTTCGTCTGCCAGGTCTCCCGCGTTCCCGCGCCGGGCTGGGCCACGGTCAACTCCGGAGGCTGGATTGCCTCCGGGCCGCCCGCCAAGGATCGCGTTCCGCTTCCGGTGTGGCCGGCAGGGCTGAGTTATTCCAGCACGGAGGGTGCCGGTGAGGTGCAAACCCCGCTGCATGGGGCTGACCTGAACGTCGAGGACTTGGTGTGGTTCCGCCACGCCAAGGCCGGCGAAATGACAGAGAACGTCGACCGTCTTTTGGCCGTTGGGAATGACGGCGTTGATGTATGGGACACCTATAGAGGACAAGGATGGACACTCCGATGACAACCACATTTAGCAATTGGGCAGGGTCGGTCACCACGAAACCGCAGGAGCTTGTACAGCCCTCCCGCATAGACGAGATCCCCGGAATCATTAGTCGCTCCCGCAGCGTGCGTGCGGTGGGCGCCGGCCACTCCTTCACTCCCATTGCGGCGGGGGAGGAGACGATGCTCAATCTCGATCACGTGAGTGGGCTGGTGAGCGTCGATAAGCAGCGCAAGCGCGTACGGTTCCTGGCGGGCACTCGATTACGTGATGTCCCAGCCCTTCTGCGCCCCTTTGGCCTTGCCCTGGCTAATCAGGGCGATGTGGACCCGCAATCGCTGGCGGGCGCAATATCGACCTCGACCCACGGCACCGGCATCAATTACACGGGCTTTGCGGGCACGGTTACTGGGCTGACGCTTATCGACGCCGACGGCAACACCCGCACCTATTCCATCGACGAAGACCCAGAGCTCCTTCGCCTCGTGGTCGTCAGTGTGGGCGCGCTCGGCGTGGTTGTCGAAGTTGAAATGCAGTGCGTGGATGCCTTCGACCTGCTGGCGGAAGAATCCGGCATTGCCTTCGACGAGCTGATGGATAATTGGGAAGAGCTCTCTAGGGACGTCGACCACTTCGAGTCCTACTGGTTCCCGCACACCGACCGGGCGATGGTCAAGGCCAACACGCGCCTCGAACCGAACGGGGAGCGCCGCTCACGTCTCAAAGCGCTTATCGACGACGAGCTCATCGGCAACGGCGCCTTCGCCGCCGCCCTGACGCTGGGGCGTCTTATTCCGGGGACTATCCCGATGCTCAACAAGTTCGCCACCTCGGTCATTTCTCATAACCGCTACCGTTCCGCTGCTCACGATGTGTTCGTCAGTCCGCGCCGGGTTCGCTTCCACGAGATGGAGTACGCAGTGCCGCTTGCCGACGGCCCCGCCACCGTCCGCGAGATCCGCCGCTTCATCGACGAACAGGACTGGCGTATCGGGTTTCCGATGGAGCTGCGCACGACGGCCGCGGATGACGTTGCGCTGTCGACGGCATCGGGCCGCGAATCGATGTACATTGCATTCCACATTCCGCGTGCGCTCAACCCGCAGGACTACATGCCGAAGCTGGAGCCCATCTTCCGTGCAGCGGGTGGGCGCCCGCACTGGGGCAAAATGAACTCCTTGTCCCGAAACGACTTTGCTCAACTTTATACAAGATTTGATGAGTTCTGTCAGCTACGCGAGAATATGGATCCGGAGTGGAAGTTTGGTTCGCCCTACCTGCGGAAACTGTTCGGATAGGGGCGTCGTCAAGCGCAGTGCATTTCCCAGAAAGGATTCGAAAGTATCTCTGATATTTGGTAGCGTGTGGAAGTCTTAATTCCATAACACTGCTGAAGAAGGTGTCTCAAACGTCCTCTGAATCCCAGTCCCTCATTACGCCGACATTCGTGTTTGCATGGTTGGTCAATTTCGCCCAATTTTCGGTCTTCTATCTGCTCGTGACCATCATGGCGCTGTATGCCGTCGAGCAGTTTCAGGCTTCGGATACGGCGGGCGGGTTTGCCTCAAGCGCCTTCGTGGTGGGGGCGACGATTGCTCGCCTTTTTTCGGGCTACATTGTGGATGCTGCTGGGCGGAAGCGCTCGCTGGTTGTCTCCCTCATCGTGGTCACTGTGGCGATGGCGCTGTATTTCCCAGCTCAGTCACTGCCGCTGTTGTTTGCTGTCCGTATCTTGCACGGCTTCGGTTATGCGGTGGCCTCAACGGCTGTGATGGCCGTGGCGCAATCGGTGATTCCTGACCATCGCCGCGCTGAGGGAACCGGTTACTTCGCCCTAGGGACGACACTGGCCACTGCTTTTGGTCCGGCGGCAGGTCTAGCGATTGTCCACAATGCTGGCTATAACACCGTGTTTCTGGTGGCGCTGACGCTGACGGTAGTGGCCATGGGCTTGGGGCTCATCGTCAAGGCGCCGGCGCAGGAGCGTCGAAGCGTCTCCTTCTCCTTGGGTAATATCGTGCACCCAGCGGTCGCGCCATTCGGTGTCTTCATCCTTTTGGTCGGTGTTGCTTATACGGGCATTATTACCTTCCTGAATGGCTATTCCGCTCAAGCCGGTCTGGAAAAGGGGGCTAGCTACTTCTTCTTGGCTTATGCGGTGGTGAGCCTCATCCTGCGCTTTGTGCTGGGTAAGCTGCAGGACCGCCGCGGTGACAACATCATCATTTATTCCTCGCTCGTATTCTTTATTGCCGGCTTGGCAGTCCTGGCTTCGGCTGTTGCTGATTGGCAGATTATTGCGGCGGGTGCCTTGGTGGGCATTGGATATGGCTCCATCCTGCCGGCAGGTCAGGCTATCGCTGTGCGTCTGGTGCCGATGCATGAGATGGGCGCGGGCATCTCGACTTTCTTCTTGCTGCTGGACCTAGGCATTGGCTTCGGTCCGATTCTGCTGGGGCAGGTTATCTCCGCGACGGGGTATTCCGCCATGTATTGGATGCTGGCGGCTTTGTTGCTGGTTGCTTCGGTGGTCTACTTCTCTGTTCACGGGCGCAAGGACATCGCGCGCGGTGATGTGCGGTACGAATAAATTACTTACTGGCGTCGCGCTTCCCGACGCCCAGTAGAACCCCCTCGCCCCACGTGCCACCGACACCGCGCGTGGGGCATTAATCGTTTCCTCTGGTGAGCGCTGCTGGTTGAGGTTCGAACGCATCACCTAACTCGTGATGGTTACCCCCGTTTGTAGTAACGACTTGACGTGAATTCATTGCTGGCTATAGCCATACGGGTTATGTGGTACTACAATTACGGTTAGAACACAGCTTCTAAACCAGTATCTGTCTCGGGGGAGACTTCCATGACCACCGCCGCCGCCACACGTCCTTCAACCGCTTTCTTTTCCATCACCAACCCCAATAATCCACACGCCATAGCCCGTGCGGCAGCCCGCCGTTCCATTTATGACACCTGGCAGGCTGCCATGCCCAGTCTGCAGGCAGACATCAACACCACCGCTTTAAGCTTGGTGGCTGCCTGGTCACTACCGGAAGGCCACATCAAAGCAGGCCTGCGCGCTATCCACCGCCTTGATAGCCTGCCGAAAGTCAAAGCCATACAAGACACCCACTGCCTGCTCGACATCGAGTCCTTGATTGCCATTGATCAGCCCATGTCAGCACTAACAGCCCTAACGGATGAAACCCTGGATCTCATCGACACCGTCCTCGCCGACTTCTTCACCCCAACCAAGGCGAATCAGGCTTTTCCTACCCGCAGCCAAATCAGACGCAAAGTCCGCGACCTCTGTAAAACCCTGGATGACTCCATCGCCTTTCGCGACACCCGCCCGAAAGATGCGTACCGCTTCTCCTCGAATGGCACCACCGCCTGGCTAGAACTCCAAGTAAAAGAAGATACTGGCATAAAACTCGATGCTTTCATCCGCAAAACCGCAGCCCAGCACGACCTGACAATTCCTGAAGCCGTCATCAAACTTTTAAGCGGTGAAATAAAACCACCAGCTACCGTAGTGCTACACACCTACCAAGCCTGCGATATTGAGAATGCTCCAACCTATGTTGAAGGCTTCGGCTGGCGGCAAGAGGCCATGCCGCATGATAAAACCCGGGACTTAACCGGTGATATTCCCGAAGCAGACGGCTATCAACCAGGAATCATCATGCGCAAGCATGTGGAAGGACGCGACGGGACCTGCCGAGTCGGCGGCTGTGAAGAACCCGCCTTTCTTACTCAACTCGACCACCGGCATAACTGGGCCGATGGTGGGCCAACCCATCCGAAGAACCTGGCATGCCTATGCCAAGGCCATCACAATATGAAAACTGATGGCACCTTAAAATACCTGCTAGATCCCTACAGTGGGGATGTCATCTGGCTTTTCGTCGACGGTACCTGGACCATCACCGAAGCAGAAGGACCACTAGCACCTAAACAGAAACGCTGGGCACAAACAGTCGCCCAACATATCACCGCCACCAGGAAACGCATCCGCGAAGAAGCCCAGCACCTCAAACAAGAACTCGACGACTACGCACAACAAGCCAAAGCCAAGGCCGAAGCCCAGACCGACACCGACAGCGGCGAGGACATCCCCTTCTAAAACCTGAGTCGTCGTCTCAAACGACGAAAAACTCAAAGCACACCCCTTACAAGGATTCAACCCAGACTCGTCGTCTCAAACGACGACACCCCCACAGTCCAGGAAGACCCAGAAAGAAAGGTAAACCCCAAGAACACACCCACCGTCGTCACAGACGACGACCCCAAAGCACCAAGTACCGAGCTTTATGTTGCGACCGGCTATTTGGTAGCAGTGTCGTGACTATCTGGTAGCGCTTCAGTGAGTATCTGGTAGCAGCTCAGGGCGCTCGGGATGATACTTCCGGTAGCCGCACCACTCGGGTGCGGCGCGTACTGGAAGGAGTCCGCTGATGACGGATTACCGTGCGGTGATGACGCTGCTGATTAGGAAGCGTTCTTACCGCCAGATTGAAGACCAACTCGGGTGCTCGCACCGCGCGATTTCCCGAGCGAACCAAGCGCTGCGAAGCCTTGGCTTGACCACTGCCCAGCAGGTCGCGGCGTTGACGAATGACGAGCTGGACGAGATATTCGTTGACAAGCGCAGTAGCGGGCAAGGCGAGTTCGTCCCGATTGACTTTGACGCGGTCGTCAAAGCACGCACAGGGCGTGTGAAGCAAACACTGCAAGTATTGTGGGCTCGGTACACCACGATCCCCGCCCAGCCGGGTCAGCGTCACTACAGCTACGACCGGTTCCGCCAGTTGGTTGCTTCCCATGTCGATGCGGCCGGGCTTACCGCCCGGATCACCCATGCACCAGGGCATACGATGCAGGTGGATTGGGCGGGGACCAAGATGTGCCTGTACGACCCTGCGGGCACACCGGGTGCGAAAGTCAGCATTTTCGTTGCCGCGCTGCCGTATTCAGGGATGCTGTTTGCCTGTGCGTGTATTGACCAGCGGCAACAGTCCTGGCTTGATACCCACCGTCAAGCGTTTGACTACTTTGGTGGGGTCTGCCAGGTTGTTGTCCCCGATAACGCGTCGACGGCATCAAACGCGATCAGCACTGCCGATAGGAATCGGAAGGTCAACGACACTTACCAGCAGTTCTTGGAGCACTACAACACAGCAGCACTTCCTACGCGCGCGCGTCGGCCGAAGGATAAAGCGAATGTGGAAGCTGCGGTAAAGATCGTCACACACAAAGTCATCCACGCCCTTGAAGGCCACCAGTGTGTTGACTTGGACGAGCTCAACGGAAAGATTGTGGACTTAGTCGATGCAATCAACAGGTCCGTGCCGTTTCGCAGTCAGCACATCAGCCGCAGGGATCTCTTCGAAGAACACGAGCAGCATCTCCTTGCTGACCTGCCGACAACCCCATGGCAGCACACCGAGTGGAAGCGCGCGAAAGTGGCCCCTGATTTCCATATCACGGTTGCAACGGTGCGCTACTCCGTCCCGCATCAGCTTGTTGGCCGCACTGTCGATGTGCGCATCACAGGCCAGGTCTTGACCGTCTTTGATCAGGGGACGACCGTGGCAACCCACCAGGTTTCGCATAAGCGTGGGGCCTATGTCACTGACTATGAGCACATTCCATCTGGAATGGACTCCACCCGTGGACTGTGGACTAGTGACTACTTTTATCGCGAAGCCAGCAAAACCGGCCCGGCAACACGCAAGGTCATCGAAGAACTCATCGCGGCGAAAGCCATCCCGGCCCAGGCGTACCAGTCTTGCCGAAATGTGCTTTCGATGGGCAAACACGGCAACAAACCAATCCTGGAAGAGGCATGCCAGCGCCTGACCGCCAACGACGGCAGCCGACGGGCGGTGTCATATACCGCAGTCAAAAACATGATGGCCGCCATACGCAAAGAACACGCCACCCGGCCCCGCGGATTAGACCAGGCCCCGCGTAGCACCACAACCGCCCAGCCTGTAGCCGCTGACCGGGATACCACCGGCGCGTTTCTCGGCGGTGCAGACCAGTTCAGCATGGACAACCTCGCAAAGAAAGGAAACTAAACCCCTTGTCATCACCAACCCCGCCAACAGATCGCTTCCTTGACGAATCCGTCCTGCCCGACTTCACCGCGCTGCGGATGACAGCCTTTGGCAGAAGCGTCATCGACATCGCCAACGATCCCGCATTCGACACATGGACGTTTTCCCAAAAGGTGCTCTACGCACTTGATAAAGAAGTCGCGGCCAGGCGCGAGCGACGCATCAACAAACTGCTGAAAGCATTCCGATCTCCAAACCTTGATGCTTGCCTTGAAAACGTGGTCTGCACGCCTGACCGCAACATCAACCCCGAGCAAGTCAGCAGACTCGCTCACGGACAATGGTGCCACCTGGGCCAAAACATTGTCATCCTGGGCAAATCCTCAGTCGGCAAAACCTACCTCGCCCAAGCCCTGATCACAGCAGCATGCCGCAAAGACTACTCCGCACGGTTCTACCGCACCGACATGCTCGCCGCCGAACTGGCAGTCCTCCAACCCGATGACCCTAAACGGCTGAAATTCATCCAGCACCTCCACGACGTCGATGTCCTAGTCCTCGATGACTTCCTGACCACACCTGTTGATGCCGCGACTGCGCACCAACTTCTCAACATCCTCGCCGGCCGTGAAGGCAAAGTCTCAACGATAGTGACCTCACAATTCACCCCACTGGAGTGGTACAAGTCCATCCCCGACGCCGTGATCTCCGAGTCAATCCTCAACCGACTCGTCTCCGGCGCCGAGATCATCACACTCGAAGGACCAAACATGCGCCTGAACACCAACGCATAACCACCAACAACGCCTGAGTGAGACACCGCTACCGGATACTCACTCAGGCGCTACCAGATACTCACCACACCGCTACCATTTCAGTCTTCTGAACAGCTTTAAACTAACACCGTCGAAAAGAACGACGAGGAAGGTCCTTCGATTGGCGCAGAAATGCCAAAGCCTCCCTTCACGACTCGTGCGTGTCAGGAAGGCTTGGGGCGGGAAGAGTTATGCAGTCGTGTTGACCGGCTGGCTCTCGAGCTCGTCTGCGTCCTGGTCCTCGTTCATTATGTGTGAGACTCCGTTACCAGCAGCGTCCCAGACGGCTTCGTCTTGAATGCCGGCGCGCTTGGCCACGATGGTGGCACACAGCGACTGACCGGTGACATTAACGGCGGTGCGGCCCATGTCAATGATGGGTTCGATGGCCAGCAAGAGACCCACACCAGCGAGCGGAAGGCCCAGCGTGGAAAGCGTCAGGGTCAACATGACGGTGGCGCCTGTTGTGCCGGCTGTAGCTGCGGAACCAATGACGGAAACGAAGATGATGAGAAGGTACTGGGTCGGGGAAAGGTCAATTCCGTAGAACTGAGCGATGAAGATGGCGGCGATGGCCGGGTAGACGGAGGCGCAGCCGTCCATCTTGGTGGTAGTGCCGAGCGGGATGGCGAAGGAAGCGTATTCGCGAGGCACACCCATGGCTCTCTCCGTAAAGCGCTGGGTCACGGGCATCACGCCCATCGAGGAACGGGTGACGAAGCCGAGGGAGAAGACTGGCCATACGCGCTTGTAGAAGCCAACAACCGGGATCCGATTGAAGACGAGCACGGCGGGGTAAACCACGAAGATGACGAGTGCAAGGCCCACATACATAGCGAGGACGAACTTGCCCAAGGAGCTAAGCGCATCCCAGCCATACGTGGCCACGGCTTTACCGATGAGGGCGGCGGTGCCAATCGGGGCGAGGCGGATGATCCACCAGAGGACCACCTGAATGACCTTGAGGAAGGACTCAGTAAAGCGCAGGAAGGGATCGGCTGCCTTACCAGCCTTGACCGCGGCGATGCCCAGGGCCAAGGAAATAACAAGGAGTTGAAGGGCGCCGAAGCTGAGGGAGACTTCGCCGTCGCTAAGCGAAGCCTTGAGTCCAAAGAAGTTGGCGGGGACGAGCTGCTGGAGGAAGGCGGTCCAGGAGCCAACGTTGGAGGGATCGGCGGCGGTGGAGGCGTCGACAGTCGTGCCTACGCCTGGCTTCATCACGAGGGCGACGAAGATGCCGGCCAAGACTGAGAAGAAGGCCGTGATGGCGAACCATACGAGGGTGGAGATTGCCAGCGAGGCGGCGTTAGCCACTTTGCGCAGGTTGGCAACCGAGGTGACGACGGCCGCGAAGATGAGCGGCGGGACCATCACCTTGAGCAATTGGACGTACGCGCCGCCGACGCCGGACAGGGTATCGGAGAGCCATTCGGACTCCATGCCGGAAGCGATGAAGCCGAGGATGAGGCCGATAATGAGGCCGGCGATGACCTGGGCGCCAAAGCCGGTGGCCCACGAGGGCAGCGTGCGCGAGGATGCGCGGGAGGAAGTGTCGGACACGAGATTTTCCTTCTAGACAGTGTTGTATAGAAATGGACCAAATGGTTCGGTAGATTTATACCGATCGGTTCACTAGAACTTATAACACCGTACGCTGCCCAGAAATTCCCCTGCAAATTATGGGATGCGCTTAGTCCACTCTTCGTTGAGGAATTTGGTGTCGACGAGGCGCCGGGCGGCGGCTAGGGAGTCGTCGGAAAGCTCAGCGTCGACGGCGCCGTAGCGGGTGGCGAACTCGCGTGCCATGGTGTCGATGATTTCCTCGCGGGGCACGCCGGTCTGGCGGCGCAGCGGGTCCACACGTTTCTTTGCGCTGGCCAGGCCCTTGGAGGAGACCTTGACCTTGCCGATGCGCAAGACTTCCATCATCTTGTCCGCATCGATGTCATAGCTCATCGTGGTGTGGTGGAGCACCGCACCTTTGCGGCGCTTTTGCGCGGCACCGCCAATCTTTCCGCCGTCCGAGGTGATGTCATTAATCGGCACGTACCAGGCGTTGACGCCAAGCTTGCCAAGTGCCGCGAGTACCCATTGGTCCAAGTACTCGTAGCTGGCCTCGTAGGAATAGCCGGCCACGAGCGAGTCCGGGGCGTACAGGGAATAGGTCACGCAGTTGCCGCCCTCCATGAACATCGCACCGCCACCGGAGATTCGACGCACCGGAATGATGCCGTGCTTGTCGACGCCCTCCTGGTCCAACTCGTTGGCATAGGACTGGTAGGAACCGAAGACGACGGCGCGGTCTTCCCATTCCCAGAAGCGGAGCGTGGGCCCGCGTTTTCCTTCCGCAACTTCGTTGAGAAGGACCTCATCAAGTGCAACGTTTACTGGGGTGGGCAGAACCCCTGGGCGCAGGATTTCCCAGCTGTGGTCGGTGAAGTCGGTGCCGCCAGACAGCGCGCGCTTGACTGTAACCGCAAGGTGGTGGGTATCGAATCCGTGGAGGGCCACGGGCGAATCGATTCGCGCAAGGGCGGCGTCTAGGCGGGACTGGATGTCCTCGGTGCTGGTGGCAGTAGTGATGCCGACCAGCGCTGGGGCTAGTGCCTCGTAGGCTTCCTCAGGTTCGAGGAAGAAATCGCCGGAGACTTTGGCCGCGGTGACGGTGCTATTGGTATCAATGTCGAGATCGACGACGAGTAGTTTGCCGCCGGGGACTTTGAGTTCGAAGTGTTTAGTTTGGTTCATGGTGTTCAGGGTACTCAGGTATGGCGGTGTGACGATTGGGGGAGTAGACCATTTAATGAACTCGGAAACTGGGGCGGGGGTAGCTAACGTCTCTTGGCTGTGCCTTTGGGAATCGTAAGGGGTTGCGTAGAGAGTCGCTGTTGGGCGCTATGTTGCGGGCGCAAGTTAGCGCCTTAATGTTTCGTTCTAGGGTATGGGGCAGGAGTGCAGGGCGGGGACTGGTGGGCGTTTGAAGTGCTCAAATAGTCTGTAATCTAATCGTTATAGCTAATGTGACCTGCGGCTATGTGCGATTTTGGCAAAAGAAGGGGATGCGGCGGTGGCGCATTGTTGTTTCGTCCGTATGGTGGGGGTCAACGCAAACGAAATAGCAAATCGTCCCCCAATCCCCTGGGATTTATGGGGGTAGAGATGAAAGCTATCGTTTGCCATCGAGATATAGACCAAATGTAGAAAGGTTTAGAGAAACAATGGGTAAGAACATCAAGGATCTGTTTAACGCAACCGCATACGACAAGGCCGGCGAGAAGCTGGGCTCCGTCAAGGAGGTCTTCGTCGACGAGCAGTCCGGTCAGCCGACTTTCGTTGAGGTCAACCACGGTCTGTTCGGTATGAGCTCCAGCTTGGTTCCGCTCCGTGGTCACGATTTCACCGGTGATGAGCTCAAGCTGGCCTTCTCCAAGGACCGCATCGAGAACGCACCGGACTTTGACTCCGATAAGCCGCTGACTCCTGAGGCGCAGGCGGACATCTTCAAGCACTACGACCTCGAGAACGCACAGGACGTAACCACCTACCGTGACGAGCGTGATGAGCGCGCTGGCGTTGCCGGTGCTGGCGTAGCTGGCGCTGGTGTTGCCGGTGCTGGTGCAGGTGCACACGCTAAGGATGAGACCGCTGCTACCAGCAGCAACCTCAGCAACAATGAGGGCGAGGTTATCCGCTCCGAGGAGCGCTTGGACGTCAACAAGGAGCGCGTGGCCACCGGCGAGGCGCGCCTGCGCAAGTACGTCGTGACCGATACCGAGACCGTCGAGGTTCCGGTTGAGCGCGAAGAGGTTCGCGTCGAGCGCACCCCGATTTCCGAGGCTGACGCTGCCAACTACACCGGCACCATCGGTGATAACGGCGCGGAGGAAGCCTCCGTTACCCTGCACGAAGAGCGCGTGAATGTAGAGAAGAAGACCGTCCCGGTGGAGAAGGTTAACCTTTCCAAGGAGACCATCAAGGACACCGAGACCCACACCGAGGATCTGCGCAAGGAGCAAATCGATACCGACGGCATCACCGAGACCCGCAAGTAATCTCGGTTAAGGGCTAAGAGGCTGGAGCTGCAAAGCTCCAGCTTTTCGCGTTTTGGGTTTGCTCAGTATTTTTTGGTCTTGAACAGGGTGGAAAACGCAAGGCCAAGCCAGTAGGTTTGAATCATGTCACGTTTTAGCCCACTGAATTGGCCCGTTGTGCGCCAAATCCGGAACAAGGATGCCTTCGGCCGCGACGTGTCCACGCAGTCGGCTAAGAGTGAAGACCTGCGCGGACGCACCGTTGACGCGGACCGCGTCGTCCAGTCGGTCTGCCCCTACTGCGCAGTGGGTTGTTCTCAGCGCGTTTATGTCAAAGATGACCGCGTCATCCAAATCGAGGGCGACCCAGATTCCCCGATTTCCCGCGGCCGCCTGTGCCCTAAGGGCTCGGCCTCTGAGCAGCTCATTAACTCCTCGACCCGAATCACCACGATCAAGTACCGGGCGCCCTATGCCACCGAATGGCAGGAGCTCGATGAAGAGACCGCGATGGACATGATCGCGGACCGCTTTGTGGAAGCGCGCGCGAGGCACTGGGAGGACGTCGATAAGCAGGGGCGTCGCCTCAACCGCACAATGGGCATTGCGGGCCTGGGTGGAGCGACGCTGGATAATGAGGAGAACTACCTCATTAAGAAGCTGTTTACCGCCACCGGCGCCATTCAGGTGGAAAACCAAGCGCGTATATGACACTCCGCCACCGTTCCTAGTCTAGGAACTTCGTTTGGCCGCGGCGGCGCAACCCAACCGCTGCAGGATATGGCGAATGCGGATTGCATCGTCATTGAGGGTTCTAATATGGCGGAATGCCACCCAGTGGGTTTCCAGTGGGTCGTTGAAGCCAAGAAGCGCGGCGCGCGCATTATTCACGTTGATCCGCGCTACACGCGTACGTCTGCCTTTGCGAACCGTCACATCGGCATTCGCGGTGGTACGGATGTGGTGCTGCTCGGCGCGATAATCAAGTACGTGCTGGATAATGACCTGTATTTCCACGATTACGTGGTGGATTACACGAACGCGGCGTCGATAATTTCGCCGGACTTTAAGGACACCGAGGACCTCGAGGGACTGTTCTCTGGGTATGACGCAGAGAAGGGCAAGTACGTCACGGACTCGTGGCAGTATGTGCAAAAGCCCGAGGGCTCCTCGTGGAACGTGGAGAAGGACATGACTCTGGAGGACCCAAACACGGTCTTCCAGATTCTCAAGCGCCACTACTCGCGCTACACCCCGGAGATGGTGGAGGAGACCTGCGGTATTTCGCCGGAGGACTTCTACTACTTGGCGGATTCCATTGCGCAGAACTCTAACCCGGAGCGCACGACGTGCTTCGCCTACGCTCTGGGCTTTACCCAGCACACTCTGGGTGCACAGTTCATCCGCACCGCGGCAATCCTGCAGCTGCTCATGGGCAACGTGGGCCGCCCCGGTTCGGGCATCATGGCCCTGCGCGGGCATGCGTCGATTCAGGGCTCGACCGATATCCCGACCCTGTTCAACTCGCTGCCGGGTTACCTGCCCATGCCGCATGTGGACCAGGAAACCTGGGCGGATTACCTGGATTCCTTCCGGCAGGAGGACCAGAAGGGCTTCTGGCAGTTGGGTGAGAACTACGCGGTCTCGCTCATGAAGTCCTACTGGGGCGACGCCGCCACCAAGGAGAACAACTGGGGTTTTGATCTCATGCCGCGCCTCTCCGGAGCGCACTCGACCTACGAGACCTTGCTGGCTATGCTGCGCAAGGAAGTGGAAGGCTACTTTGTCTTCGGACAGAACCCAGCGGTGGCGCAGTCCAACGGCGGCATGCAGCGCCGCGGACTCGCCTCGTTGAAGTGGCTGGTCGTGCGCGATTTCCAAGAGATTGAAACGGCAAGTTTCTGGAAGGACTCGCCGGAAGTCAAGAACGGCGAGCTCAAGACCGAGGAGATTGCTACCGAGGTCTTCCTCATGCCGGCGGCAACGCACGTGGAGAAGTCCGGAACTTTTACCCAGACTCAGCGCATGGTGCAGTGGCGCTTCCAGGCGACTCCGCCGCCGGGCCAGGCCCGCAGTGAGGCGTGGTTCTTCTACCACCTAGGCAAGAAGATTAGGGAGCGCTTGGCGAATTCGACCGACCCGCGCGACCTGCCGATTAAGTCCGTGACGTGGGATTACACCGAGGATGAGCACGGGGATCCCAGCTCGGACGAGATCTTGCGCGAGATCAACGGCTACTACCTCGACGGGCCGAAGAAGGGCCAATTGCTGCCGAGTTTCACGGAGATGCGCGCCGATGGTTCTACCTCCGGCGGCTGCTGGATTTACACCGGCGTGTATAAGGACGGCATCAACCACGCCGCGAAGAAGGTCCCGGGTTCGGAGCAGAACGAGGTGGCACTCGAGTGGGGCTGGGTCTGGCCGGCCAACCGACGCATCCTGTACAACCGCGCCTCCGCCAAGCCGGATGGCACTCCGTGGTCGGAGCGCAAGAAGTACATTTGGTGGGACGAGGACCAGGGCAAGTGGGTCGGCGATGATGTCCCGGACTTCCCGGTGACCAAGCGCCCGGACTACGTCGCGCCTGTCGACGCCGTCGGCCCCGACGCCCTGGACGGTGATGATCCCTTCATTATGCAGCCGGATGGCTTGGGTTGGCTGTTCGCGCCGAAGGGGCTGTCCGACGGACCGCTGCCGACTCACTACGAGCCGCAAGAATCACCGGTGCACAACGCGCTGTACAAGCAGCAGCAGTCACCGACGCGCCTGACTATCAAACGCGCGGACAACCTTTCCCGCCCGGAGCCAGGGGAGCGCGGTGCCGAGGTCTTCCCGTTTGTCTTCTCTACCTACCGTCTGACGGAGATGTACACCTCCGGTGCGATGTCGCGCCGCTTGCCTTACTTGGCGGAGCTGCAGCCGGGACTCTTCTGCGAGGTGGACAAGGAACTGGCCGCCAAGCGTGGATTGGTCAACGGCGAGTGGGCCACCATCGTGTCCCCGCGCGGCGTCATCGAGGCTCAGGTTTTGGTGACGGACCGCATGGAGATGCTCACCATCAATGGTGAGGACTTCCACCAGATCGGCCTGCCGTATCACTACGGAGAATCGGAGACCACCGAGGTGGCCGGCGATGGCGCCAACGACCTGTTGGGTCTGACCTTGGAGCCGAACGTGTTCATCCAGAACTCCAAGGTGGGTGCGTGCGATATTCAGCCGGGCCGCCGCCCGCGGGGCGAGGCCCGCGTCAAGCTCTTGCGTGAGTACCAGGAGCGGGCGCACCTGACCGTGGAA
Source organism: Corynebacterium aurimucosum ATCC 700975 (assembly GCF_000022905.1). NCBI lineage: Bacteria > Bacillati > Actinomycetota > Actinomycetes > Mycobacteriales > Corynebacteriaceae > Corynebacterium > Corynebacterium aurimucosum. The sequence goes on from NC_012590.1 coordinate 1,064,093, forward strand.
TCCGGAAACAGGATCCTGGATGTCTCAGACGCCTTCACCACTGAGAGCACCGCCTCCGCAGAGAACACTGGTGATGATTCAACGGCGGGCAACGAGGCAGACTATGAAGGTAAAGAAAGCTAAGGAGGACGCGTGGCTAATATTTTGACCGAGAAGGCTGACCGGCACGGCTATGAGTCCTATCAGCGCATGGCGTTCTTTACCGATACCTCGGTATGTATCGGCTGCAAGGCCTGCGAGGTGGCGTGCAAGGAATGGAACCGCAACCCGGTGGAGGGTTATGCGGTCACCGGTAATTCCTATGACAACACCGGCGGGCTGGGCGCTAATACCTGGCGCCACGTGGCCTTCATCGAGCAAAACAACGAGCGCATTGAGCAGGCGCGCGAGGAGGGGCGCAGACTCGTCGCGCTGGGTATGCCCACAGCCTCCGCCCCAAGCGTCACCCCAGATACCGATGATTTTCGCTGGCTGATGTCCTCCGACGTGTGCAAGCACTGCACCAACGCGGGCTGCTTGGACGTGTGCCCGACGGGCGCGCTCTTTCGCTCCGAGTTCGGCACCGTCGTGGTGCAGGATGATGTGTGCAATGGCTGCGGGACCTGCGTTGCCGGTTGCCCGTTTGGCGTCATTGAGCGCCGCGATGACGGCGGCGTGACGCTCAAGGCAGACAAGACCGCCACCGTGGATTATGACGTACCTGACCACGCGGGTGTGAACGTGCTGGCCAAGCTGAAGCAGCTGAAACCCCAGGGGCCCGACCACATGCCGGGGCAGGCGATGCCGATCAAGAACTTGGGCGTGGCCCAGAAGTGCACCATGTGTTATGACCGCCTCAAGATCGGCGAGCAGCCCGCGTGCGCCAAGACGTGTCCGACGGATTCCATCCAGTTCGGCCCTTACGAGGAGATGCTCGCTGCCGCGAAGGAGCGCGTCCGCGTCCTGCACGAGCAGGGGCTGACCGAGGCTCGTCTCTATGGCGCCAATTCCCAGGATGGGGTCGGTGGAACGGGTTCTATTTTCCTGTTGCTCGATTCCCCAGAGGTCTACGGGCTGCCGCCGGATCCGCGCGTTCCAACGGCGGATTTGCCGCAGATGTACAAGACCGCAGTGAAAGCTATCGGAGGAATGGCGCTGGCCGTGGCCGGGGCATTCATGTTGGGAGGCCGCAAGTGAGCGAGTTCGATGAGTACCGCCCGCCGCAGGAGCCTAGGCGCAGGCGAGGCGGCGGCAAGAAGCGCCGGCGTGGACGAGTCGGAGCCGGGGCACAGGATGGTTCCAAAGAAGAGCGCATGGCGGAGGACTTCGAGTTCTCCTCGTATTACGGCAAGCCCGTAGTCACGGCCCCGCCGTGGGAGTGGCCCATCGGCGGCTATCTCTTCCTCGGCGGCGTGGCCGGCGGTTCTGCGATGTTGGCCGCCGGTGCCCAGGCCACTGGGAACGCACCGCTGAAACGCTCGACGCGGTTGACGGCTTTCTCCGCGGCGTCGGTAGGGTCGGTCTTTTTGGTGCTCGACCTCGGCCGCCCAGAGCGCCTGCTCAACATGTTCCGCGTCTTCAAGGTGACCTCGCCGATGTCCATCGGCTCGTGGATCCTGGGCAGCTTCGCTTCCGCCGCGGCGCTGCCCGCGGTCGTGGAAGCGGACGAACTGGTCGGCGGTGTGCTACCGAAGTCGCTTCGCCGCCTCCTCGATAAGGCGGCGGGTCCAGCAGGCGCTGTCGCCGGCGTGCTTGGTGGCCCGCTGGCGGGCTACACGGCGGTGCTGTTGGCCAACACGTCAAACCCGACGTGGAATGACGCGAAGAAGCATCTGCCTTATGTGTTCGTGTCCTCGGCTTCGGCTGCGGCGTCGGGTGCCGCCATGGTCTTTACCCCGGTGGAGAATGCTGGCGCGGCACGAGTACTCGGTATCACTGCCGCGGCGACCGATCTGGCCGCGACCCGTGTCATGGAAGCGAACATGGAGCCAGAGCCTCTGCGCCCGCTGCACGAAGGCACACCCGGGAAACTCATGAAGGCCTCCGAGGCGCTCATTGCCGCGGGCGGGGTGGGAACCGCAATCGCGTCGGTCACAAAGTCGCGCGCGGTGTCGGTGGTCTCCGGCCTGGCGCTTCTGGCGGGTTCTGCCTGCACTCGTTTCGGCGTGCTCAATGCGGGGTTGGAGGCGGTGAAAGATCCGTCGACAAGCATCGGCCCGCAGAAGCGCCGTGCTGAGGCCCGCCGCCAGGCAGAAGGCCTCACGCACTCGACGGTGACTAGCGGATAGTAATGCGCGCCTCACCTGTCACGGTGCGCCCAATGACCGGATAGCCAGGAACCTCGCCGATGACCAGCAGGCCACCGGAGGTTTGGGCATCGGCGAGGAAGACCAAGTCCTCTTCGCTCAAGTCTGAGTCGAGGTGGGGGCGGACCCAATCCAGGTTGCGGCGCGAGCCGCCCGGGATGAAGCCCTCCGCCAGGGCCTCCATGGCGCCGTCCACCGCAGGAACAGCGGAAAAATCCAGCTCCGCACCAATACCGGAGGCGCGGCACATCTTGTAGAGGTGGCCCAGAAGCCCGAAGCCGGTGACGTCGGTCGCCGCGCGCACGCCTGCGGCCACGGCGGCCGCGGCAGCGTCGCGGTTGAGCGTGGTCATGGAATCCACCGCGGCCTGGGAGACTTCGCCGGTGGCCTTGTGCTTGTTGTTGAGGATGCCCACGCCAATCGGCTTGGTCAGCGTGATGGGCAGGCCCGCCTCGGCGGCGTCATTGCGCATAATCTTGTCGGGATGGACGATGCCCGTGGCAGCCAAACCATACGTGGGCTCCGGGGCAGTGATGGAGTGTCCACCAGTAATGGATATCCCCGCCTCGCTGGCCACATCCATGCCACCGCGCAGGACTTCGCGCAATACATCAAGACCGAGCTTCTCACGCGGCCAGCCCACGAGGTTGATGGCGGTGATGGGAGTGCCGCCCATGGCGTAGACGTCGGAAAGCGCATTGGCTGCCGCCACCCGGCCCCAGTCATAGGGGTCGTTGATCATCGGGGTGAAGAAGTCCGCGGTGGAGATGACCGCGAGGCCGTTTGGGATGCGCACGGCGGCGGCATCGTCGCCGTCGTCAAGCCCGACCAGCACGTTGGGGTCCGCGGTGCCCACGAGGCCCGCGACGGCCGATTCGAGCTCTCCCGGAGGAATCTTGCAGGCGCAACCGCCACCGGCGGCAAAGGACGTAAGTTTAATGTCAGTCATAAGTACTACTTTAGCCGCGTGTAAGGTGAGCAGACGGAGGCGTACGTGTCCTGGTGGGCGCCCCGGTCTTCAAAACCGGTGAGGCCGAGTACCTCGGTCTGGCAGGTTCGATTCCTGTCCGTCTCCGCCATCCGTGCTGCTAGGAGGACCCATGACGACAGACCCCCGCCGCTTTATCCCGAAGATGGATGAGATCCTCCAGTACCCGGCGGTGCAGGATGCGCAGCACCGATTGGCCCCGCACTCGGTCCGCGCGATCATCGACGCCGTGCTTGCCGACGCCCGCCGCGGTTCCCTCGCCCCTTCGCAGATCGAAGGGGAGCTGGCCGACAGGCTGGAAGTTGCGCAGCCTCATTCCTTGCGCCGCGTCATCAACGCCACGGGCGTGATCATCCACACGAACTTAGGTAGGGCCCCATTGCCGCCGGCCGCGGTCGACGCGCTCGTAGCGGCGGCTGGGTACACGGACGTTGAGATGGACTTGGATAGTGGACAGCGCTCACGGGATAGAGGGCGCGCGGCGATTGATGCGGTGCTGGCGGCCTGCCCCGGCGCGGAGGATGCACTGGTGGTCAATAATGGGGCATCCGCGCTGTTGCTGGCGACCGCCGCCTTGGCCCCTGGCAAGGAGGTCATCATCTCCCGCGGTGAGCTCATCGAGATTGGCGCGGGATTCCGCTTGCCCGAGCTTATCGAGTCCACGGCCACCCGCTTGCGCGAGGTGGGCGCTACGAACCGCACCCACCTGGCGGACTATGAGCGGGCGATGGGGGAGGACACGGGAGCTATCTTGAAGGTGCATCCCTCCAACTTTGTGATCAGTGGGTTCACTTCTTCGGTATCGGTTGCTGAGCTTCGTGCGCTCACCGACTTGCCGCTCATCGTGGATATCGGCTCGGGGCTGCTTAGTCCGGACAACGCGCTGCCGGCAGAACCTTCCGCCAGCGAGGCCTTGCGCGATGGCGCAGATCTGGTGCTCTTTTCGGGGGATAAGCTGCTCGGCGGACCACAGGCCGGGGTGCTTGTGGGACAGAAGGAAGCGATCGCCGCGTGTAAGAAGCATCCGCTGGCGCGGGCGGTGCGCATCGATAAGCTGCGGCTCAACGCCCTTGAGGCCTCACTTGCCACTTACTCCAACGCCGTGCAGGACGCGCTCCACATTGATCCGCAGCGCCACCGCGAGCGCACCGAGAAGGTGGCCGCGGCGGTGGGAGGTGAGGTCGTTGAACACGCCGGGCGGGTCGGTGGTGGCGGGGCTCCCGAGGTGCCGCTCCCGGGGTGGGCCGTGGCGTTGCCGGAAGAGCTTGCGCGTCCTCTGCGGTTGGGAGAGCCTCCTGTGGTGGCGCGCGTGAATCAGGGACGTTGCCTGGTGGATGTGCGCTGCGTGCCGGAGGCACAGGATGCAGAGCTCATCGCGGCATTGCGGGCGGTGATCTAGGTGTATGTAGTGGCCACTGCGGGGCACGTGGATCACGGCAAGTCGAGCCTGGTCAAGGCGCTGACGGGGATGGAACCGGACCGCTGGGAGGAAGAAAAGCGGCGCGGCCTGACCATTGACTTGGGCTTTGTGTGGACGAGGCTGGACTCGGGCGCGGACGTCGCGTTTGTTGATGTGCCGGGGCACGAGAAGTTCTTGGGCAACATGCTGGCCGGGGTGGGGCCGGCATCGGTGGTTCTCTTTGTGGTGGCGGCCGATGAAGGCTGGCAGGCGCAGTCCACCGATCACCGCGATGCTCTGCGCGCTCTGGGAATCGAGCACGGCGTGGTGGCGCTGACTCGTGCTGATAGGGCTGACACTGCTCGCCGCGCTGAGGTAGCCGCGCAGGTGCGGGCGGAGCTGGCTGGAACTGCGCTTGCCGACGCTCCAGTAGTCGAAGTCTCCGCAAAGACCGGCGAGGGCGTGGAGAAGCTGCGCGCCGAACTGGACCGGGTTCTCGCCGGCATGCCCACGTCGGATCCGCAGGCGCGCGTGCGGTTGTGGGTGGATCGTGCCTTCAGCGTCAAAGGCGCGGGCACCGTGCTGACGGGAACGTTGGCGGCGGGGACTGTCTCGGTGGGGGATGAGATGGAGCTTGGCGGGCAACTCGTGACGGTGCGCGGAGTACACAGTGAAAACACGTCGGTGGACAGCGCTGGTCCGGTTACGCGTGTAGCGCTCAACCTCCGTGGGGTGGCCGCGGATGAGGTTCATCGTGGGGATGCACTGCTGAGCCCAGGTCGCTGGCGGGTGCTCGATACCGTGGATATTCGCCGCACCTTTGGCACTGAGATGGCTGAGCTTCCCCAGAACCTCGTGGTGCACATTGGCACGGTGGGGGTGGGCGCGCGTTTGCGGCCTTTAGGCGGTGAGTTCGCGCGGTTGACACTGGAAAGCCCGCTACCTCTCACGCTGCTCGATAGGTTCGTGGTGCGCAGCCCCGGCGGGCGGCACGTAGCGGCGGGCTTCGAAGTCGTGGACGTGCACCCGGCTGAGCTGAGCAGACGTGGTGATGCGAAGAAGCGCGCAGCTGAGCTAGAAGTTCTAGAGCCGACCAACCCGTCCGAGTGGCTCAAACGCTGCGGCTACGCTGCACACGAAGAGCTCGTGCGCGATGGCTTCTCGGTGGGGGAAAAGCCTGCCGGAGTCATCGAGTTCGCTCAGTGGTGGATTGCCGCACGACAGGTGACCGCGTGGAAGAACGCACTTCTGCGTGCGGTCGACGAACACAGGGCAGCCAACCCGCTATCCCCAGGACTGACGAAAGCAGCGGCCATGGACACCCTGCACCTATCGGAGCCGTCCCTGCTGGGGTTGGCGGTGGCGGCAGCCAAGCTCGAGTCAGCGGATGGCGTGCTGCGTGTGCCCGGTCAGGCCCTAAACCTAGGTGCTGCGGAAAGGGGAGTAGCTGAGCTCGAACGGCGCCTGCGCGCTGAGACCTTCGCCGCCCCGGAGGCTGCTGACCTCAAGGAATTGGGACTGGGCTCCAAGGAGCTTGCCGCTGCCGAACGCGCCGGGCGCGTGCTTCGGCTGGCCAAGGGCGTTGTGCTTTTGCCCTCAGCTCCACGCGAGGCACTCGAGGTGGTCTCTACGTTGGAACAGCCATTCACCCTCTCGGAGGCACGTCAAGCCCTGGGCACAACGCGCCGGGTTGCCATCCCACTGTTGGAGCACCTCGATGCCACCGGCGCGACCCGCCTAGTCGATGGCAAGCGCTTCACGTTCGGGCCAGGGACAAAGGAACCAAAGTAAAGGCACCATTTGTGGCTGGTTTTCGGAGAAACCCCAGGTCAGTGCGTTAACTGCAGTGCATAAGGTGTTAGTTAAAAGGTGTCTTTGGGGCTAGTAGAACTATGAGGGCAGTGCTCAGGACTGAGTGGACTTCGGTAGCTTAACGGTGGCCGTCATTGACGGTCTCCGTTATGTTTTGTAGGGTGAAACCATGATCCAGTCTTTCGGTAACCGTGATACCGAGCTTGTCTGGTTACGCGAAGCGTCGCCGCGGATTGATCCGAGAATCCATAAAACTTCTAATAGAAAACTCCATCAGCTTGATGCTGCTGTTTCACTGAACTCCTTACGTGTCCCACCGGGTAACCGCCTCGAGGCTTTGAAAGGTGACCGGAAAGGAACATTCAGTATCCGGGTCAATCAGCAGTGGAGAATCACTTTCCGCTGGACCGAGGCTGGCCCAGCGGACGTTGTTATCGAGGACTACCACTAAGGACCGTTATGAGTACCAAGCTTTATCCGCCGATTCATCCCGGCGAAGTGCTTAATGAAGATTTCATCGAAGCTTTTGGGATTACCCAACACAAACTGGCTGTAGAAATTGGCGTTCCGCCGCGGAGGATTAATGAGATTGTCCACGGCAAGCGTGGAATTACCGCAGACACTGCTCTTCGGCTTGGAAGGTACTTCGGCATCGAACCGCAGTATTGGCTCAACCTGCAAAGCCGTTATGAGTTGGAGGTGGCTGAAGACGCAGTCGCTGATGAAATCAATGGTATTAGGCCCCTCGGGGCGGCTTAAATTCAGCGGTTAGTAGCGAGAGCGATTGGACTGGGGGCGTCCTCCAGAAGCAGAGCGGATCGAACGGCGGCTGCCTAGGTCAGGATCATCGCTTCCCCAGGAGTCTTCTGCCCAGATTACAAAATCGCGATCGGCATAGCGCTCTTGTCGGGTAGCAAGGTGCTCCATCCTCTTCGCATAGCGTTTCTTCGAAGCCTCAACTTCGTCAGCTTTGGAGCCTGTAGAGGATCGATTTCTGCGATTGTTGTGTCATTTGCTGGGCATGCTGTGTTCCTGAGCTTCTAAAACGGTGAGCTAGCGTAAATAAGACCCTACGCGAGAGGTGGGTTTAGCAGCCAGATCGTGGCCGACCAACAGGGGCAAAGGAACCAAAGTAAAGGCACCTTTTGTGGCCAGGGTGCAAAGAAACCCCAGGTCAGTGTATTAGCTGTTGCGCATAAGGTGTTAGTTAAAAGGTGTCTTTCGGGGACGCGAAGGCTCGTGGACCGGCCGGCAGCGGCGAGGCGAGGGGATCGGCCGGGGCAGTGAACTCCCAATCGGCGTCGGGGTCGAGTGCCGGCGGGACGGCGGGATTGTCCGGGTCGAGCGGCAGCGGTGGGACCGCAGGCGCGAAGAGCTCGGCAGAGTGAGTAGGGTCTGTGGGATCGAGGGGAAGGTCCACTGCGATGCGGCCCGCAGCAACATAAGCCCGAGCGGCCAGGGAAGCACCGGACTGGGTGGCGGCCGCGAATGCGGCGGCCAGTGCCGGGGTATCGGAGAGCTCAGCACACGGCCCGAGGACGAGGTTGTCGTGGGTGGCGAGGACGGTGCCGTCGAGAAGCGCAAGCGTCACGATAAGCTGCTCGGTTCCCATCTCACGCAGCTGGTGTGCGGTGAGCTCGCCTTCCGCGACGCGGACAAGCGCGCCGTGGCCCCCGCTGAGCAGGGCAGTACCCGCCGGCTGATTGTTCGCCGGAATCATCCACGGGTCGAGTCCCACGGCAACGGCGACCTCCACCTCTCCGTCTACAATCTCGACGGTGGCATGCGTTGCTGGAGTCATCGCCGCTGTGCGCAGACGATTGAGCGCGGGATACTCGGCAGACTCCTCGCCATCGAGCGCACCAAGAAAACCGAAATCCGATCGCACGCGCCAGCCTCCCGTGGTGGGGTCGGGGAGCAAGGAAACGTCGACAAGCGCAGGCTGCTGCGCCAAACCCGGGATGCTCAACGCGGTGGAGAGATTCACGTGCTCAAGAATCGCGACGTGCTCGACACCAAAGTAAGACGGAGCCAGCGGATACAGCGCCATGGTTGCGACAGTCACCTCAAGAGTCAGATGGGATGCGATGGACTTCTTTCAAGCTTACGCAGAGGCCGGGTTAGACACGCTATAGTTTCCCACTATGGACTTAGCCACCATTGCGTTCGCTTTCAGCCTCGTGCTGCTGTCGGGCTTGTCGACGTCCATCGGTGGCGCCCTAGCCGTCGGCAAGCGCGAGCCTGGCCCGAAGTTCATGGCGGCTGCGCTGGGTTTATCCGCGGGCGTGATGCTCTACGTCTCCTTTATGGAAATCCTGCCGGAAGCCCTGAAGAAGCTAGAGAGCACTCTCGGGGACGAAGCGCGCGCCACCTGGACGATGATGGGGGCGTTCTTCGCGGGCATTGCGATTATCACCATCATTGACCGCCTCGTGCCGGAGGAGATTAACCCGCACGAGCCGGCCACGACCGAAGAAGAAGCCCGGCGTAAAAGGCTGATTAAGACCGGCATGTTCACCGCCTTCGCGCTGGCCATCCACAATTTCCCCGAGGGCTTCGCCACGTTCCTCTCGGGCCTGGAAGCCCCAGAGATCGCCATTCCCGTTGCCGTGGCTATTGCCATCCACAACATCCCCGAGGGCATTGCGGTGGCGGTGCCCCTGCGCAGCGCAACGGGCTCACGCAAGAAGGCCTTCTGGTGGGCCACGCTATCTGGCTTAGCCGAGCCCCTCGGCGCTCTCATCGGCTTCGCGCTGCTGATGCCATTTATCGGGCCGATGACCTTCGGCATCAGCTTCGCTGTCATCGCCGGCATCATGGTGTTCATCTCCTTGGATGAGCTCTTGCCCACGGCGGAGGAAACCGGCGAACACCACTGCGCCATCTACGGCCTTATCGCCGGCATGGCGGTCATGGCGGTTTCACTCGCGCTGTTTATTTAGAGGTTATTTCACGCGCTCCGCGGTGGCCTTGACCGCCATGACAATGCTGACGATGACGGCGCCCAGAATAAAGCCGCACAGCATGGACAAGCCGGTGTCCGCCAACCAGGCGAGGGCGCCGTTGTTGATGCTCTCTGTCACGTGGTGGATGAAGCCATAAGGCTGCTCGGCGCCGAATTCGCTCAGGCCCTTGACCACGATGTGGCCGCCGACCCACAGCATGGCGGCGGTGCCGATGATGCCGATGATGTTGAGCACGATGGGCATGCCCTTCACCAACGCGGTACCCAGGGCGGAGTCACCATCGTGGCGCTTGAGCAGGGCGACGCCGATGTCATCCATCTTGACTAGCAGCCCGACGGCGCCATAGACACCCAAGGTGAGGAGGACACCGACGGTGACTAGGGTGCCGAGGCGCAGCCAGAAGGGTTGGTCCATGACCTCGTTGAGGGAGATGACCATGATCTCGGCGGAGAGGATGAGGTCCGTGGTGATAGCGGACTTGACCAGGGAGTCTTCGGCCTCAGGGCCTCTTTCTTCTGCTGGCTTTTCCTCCTTTTCGCCGCGGTGGAAAACTGAGTGGAAGATCTTCTCCGCGCCCTCGAAGCACAGGTAAGTACCGCCGCACATGAGGATGGGGGTAAGTGCCCAGGGCGCGATCCACGACAGGATGAGCGCGATGGGCAGGATGATGACGAGCTTGTTGATGAGCGAGCCCTTGGTGATGCGCCAGATCATTGGCAGCTCGCGCTGCGGCTTGACGCCCTGGACATATTGGGGCGTGACGGCGGCGTCATCGACGACGACACCGGCGGCTTTCATCGAAGTCTTTCCGGCTAGCGCTGCCACGTCGTCGACGCTGGAGGCAGCGGAGCGGGCGATCAGGGCGACGTCGTCAAGCAGGGCAAAGAGGCCACCGGCCATGGCTCACATCCTTAGGGGTAGGGGAGAAGTGTCTCCCCAACTTTACTCGGCAGGAACGAGCTCTACATCCTCTGCCCATGTGAGGTCCATGCCCAGCGTGCGCAGCCAATTCATGGCGTCATCGCCGTAACGCGTGATGCCCTCGACGGCGGCCAGCGTGCGCTCCATGGCGCGCTCGGCCTCCTCGGCACTGATGAGGCCGTTGGAGGTGGCCGCGGCTAGCTCGTCGATGTCGAGCACGTCGACCGGCTCGCCGGAGGTAGAAACCAAGTCGACGTAGAGATCGCGGGTGGTCCACACGTCCCCGTCAACGTCGATGTCGGCGATGTCGATGTAGAAGTCCTGGTGCACGTCCACGCCCTCGCGGAAGTGGAAGATATTGGCGCGCAGGCCGAGCTCCGGCAGCAGCCAAGACTCGAGGTAGCCGAAGCGCGGGTGGTTGGCGCCGCGGGCCATGTACAGGCCAAAATCGGTGACCCGGTAGGTGTCTACCTCGCGCTGGAAACCTTTCGGGTCGACATTGATGTTGTCGGCCGTATTGAAGGTCTCTTGCTTGACTGGGTGCAGATCTGTGCTCATTAGTTCACCTCGAGGTAAGCCGCGGTAGGTGGGAAGGAACACGAGGATTCTGCAGTGTTGACCGCACCGGAGAGGACCGCCACGACGGTGCCCTTGCCAGTCGTTGCGCGGCCCGAGACAGTGGTTGGTCCATCGGTGTTGATGCCGTTGTTGAACAGGGGAGTGGTGCCAAACTGGAAGGTGTCCAGGTTGAACCACTGGACGCGCATGTCGCCCTGCTCTTCAGCGGCGGTCGGGGTACCCAGCGCGGTGAAGAGGAAGACTGCTTCGCCTTCACCTGCACCTGGGGCCGGCATATCAGTCGGGCCAGGCACGGCGATGGCGGAACCCACCGAGTCGCCCTGCCCGCCGATGCACTGCGCGGAGACCGTGGGCCAGTAGAACTGGCGGAAGCCGGGGTTATTTCCCTCCGGCATGGCAACGCCGCCCTCGCCGCCTTCACCAGCAGTGAAGTTGAGTGCGGTGAGGATGGCGCTGCGGGCCTCCTGTGGGATCCATGGCTGTGCGGCGAAAGCACGAACGCGCTCCTGCGTCTCCGGGGTGGGACGGCCGAGGCTGTCCAGCGGGTTGCTGCTCTGTGGGATACTCACGAGCGAGGAGAGGTCGGGGGCGCCGGCGTGTGCGGGCGTGATGCTGAGCAGGCCCATCATCACGGCAGCAGTGAGTCCGGCGACGCCACGACGGGCGGAGCGGGAAGAGTGCTGTTCGGAAAAGGCCATGGAAAATCCTTGTGTGTGGGTGGGGGACGTGACGGCAGAAACTAAATCACATGCGTCACAATAGTATCTGCTGCCACAATATTCACTTTTTTGGTGTAGTCAACTCTAAATAGAGGTCTACTGTGCAGTATGTCGACTGTTGATACCAATCTGTTACATCCCGCAGCGCTCTGCGGGATGCTGCACATCAAAGAGCTAGAGAGTATATTTAAGGGCCGTTCATACCGCTAACGCATCATGCTTTTAAGGAGCACCCCACACGTGAGTAATACTGAGTTCCGTAACGTAGCCATCGTCGCGCACGTTGACCACGGTAAAACCACCCTCGTCAACGGCATGCTGGAGCAGTCCGGCGCTTTCGGCGACCATGGCGAACACTCGGATCGCGTCATGGACTCCAATGATCAGGAGCGCGAGCGCGGCATCACCATTCTGGCGAAGAACACGGCCATCCACCGCAAGGGCCTGGGCAAGGACGGCGGGGATCTCATCATCAACGTCATCGACACCCCGGGCCACGCCGACTTCGGTGGCGAGGTGGAGCGCGGCATCTCGATGGTCGACGGCGTTGTGCTGCTTGTCGACGCCTCCGAAGGCCCCCTCCCGCAGACCCGCTTCGTGCTCACTAAGGCTCTGGAGGCGAAGCTGCCGGTCATCATTTGCGTGAATAAGACCGACCGCCCCGACGCCCGCATCGATGAGGTCGTCACCGAGGCCCAGGACCTGCTGCTGGAAATCGCCGCCGGCCTGGAGGATGAGGAAGCAGCCGCTGCAGCCGAGGAGCTTTTGGATCTGCCAGTTCTCTACGCTTCCGGTCGCGAGGGCAAGGCCTCCACGGAGAACCCGGGCAACGGTAATGTCCCGAACGCCGATGATCTGCAGGCGCTTTTCGACGTCATCTATGACGTCCTCCCCGAGCCCTCCGCCAAGGTCGACGCTCCTCTGCAGGCGCACGTGACCAACTTGGACTCCGATGACTTCCTTGGTCGTATCGCCCTGCTGCGCATCTACTCCGGCACTATCAAGAAGGGCCAGCAGGTGGCTTGGATGCACTATGACGAGGAAGGAGAGATGCACACCAAGACAGTCAAGGTGGCGGAGCTGCTTCGCACCGTCGGCTTCCAGCGCCAGCCGGATACCGAGGCTATTGCCGGTGACATCGTTGCCATCTCCGGTATTTCCGACATCATGATTGGTGACACCATCGCGGATGTCGAGCACCCAGAGCCGCTGCCGCGCATCAAGGTCGACGAGCCAGCCATTTCCATGACCATTGGTGTCAACACCTCCCCGATGGCAGGCCAGGGCGGAGGCGATAAGCTGACCGCTCGTATGGTCAAGGCCCGCCTGGACCAGGAGCTCATCGGTAACGTCTCCATCAAGGTGCTGCCGACCGAGCGCCCGGATGCTTGGGAGGTTCAGGGCCGCGGCGAGATGGCTCTGTCCGTGCTCATCGAGAACATGCGCCGTGAGGGCTTCGAGTTGACCGTCGGCAAGCCGCAGGTAGTCACCCAGGTCATCGACGGAAAGACGATGGAGCCGTACGAGATGCTCACCATCGATTCCCCCTCCGAGCACCAGGGTGCCATCACCCAGCTGCTGGCCGCCCGCAAGGGCCAGATGCAGTCCATGGATGTCCGCGAGGGCGACTGGGTACGCATGGTCTTCCGCATCCCGGCCCGCGGCCTCATCGGTTTCCGCACCCAGTTCCTGACGGAGACCCGTGGCTCCGGCATCGCTAACTCCATCTCCGACGGCCTCGACGTCTGGGCCGGCGACATCAAGGCCCGCCCGACCGGCTCACTCGTGGCTGACCGTTCCGGCCAGATCACCGCCTACGCTCTGCAGCAGCTGGCAGACCGCGGTGACTTCTTCGTGGAGCCGGGCATGGAGGCTTATGAGGGCATGGTTGTCGGCGCCAACAACCGTGATGAGGATATGGATATCAACATCACCAAGGAAAAGAAGCTGACCAACATGCGCTCCGCCACCGCGGATGCCACCGTGACCTTGGCCAAGGCCAAGACCCTGTCCCTTGATGAGGCGCTGGAGTTCTGTGGCACCGACGAGTGCGTCGAGGTCGGCCCGAAGGTCCTGCGTGTGCGCAAGGTTGAGCTTTCTGCCACCGACCGCAAGCGCGCGGCCGCACGCGCTAAGCAGCTCAACAAGTAGGGGGAGCCGTGGGGCGTCGTCAAGCGCCGCCCCAGGGTACTAAACTAGCGCGGAAGAGTTTTTCGGATTTAGAGGTTGTGTGGAGTGGACGGTTTCCTGCCTAGGCTTGGGGTCATCCTCGCAGCCGCCCTGCTCACTGCCTGCCAGGCTAACCCTGGCCCGCCGCCGGTGGTGGACGAGGATGATCGCAGCGCCACTCCAACGAATTCCAGCACGACGGCACCACCGCGGGAAGCGGCACCCGAAGAGGATGCTCTGCCGAAGCGCAGCACCGTGTCCATCGGGGTCGACCCGCTGCGTGGCGGGCTCAATCCGCACCTGGTGGTAAATAACTCCGAGCTGGTTAATCAGATTGCGGAGCTAGTGTTGCCCTCTGCTTTCCACGGCACCGAGATGGACACGGATGTCCTGGAATCTGCCGAGGAGATCGAAGCCCCCGAAGGCGTTGCGATGCGTGTGCGCTATACCATCGCCGCTCCAGCTCAATGGTCTGATGGCACGCCGATCAGTGGTTCCGACTTTTACTATTTGTGGTCCCAGATAACTCGCACCCCGGGGGCTAAGAATGTTTCTGGCTATCGGGCTATCGAGGCCGTGCGGACCTCCGGCAACGGGCGGGTGGTGACCGTGGACTTCAGCCACCGCGTCGAAGTCTGGCACAAACTCTTTGCCCATCTGATGCCCTCCCACCTTCTAGAAGACAGGGATTTCGCCTCAGTGCTGGCCGACGGGATCCCCGCCTCCGCTGGGCGCTACCTCGTGGAAAGCATGGACCGCGGGCGAGGAATCATCACTCTCAACCGCAATGACCGTTTCTGGGGAGAAGATCCCGCGAATATTGACGTCATCCAGCTGCGCGCTGTTCGCGATACCGCGCAGGCGGTGAATATGCTGCGCTCGCGCCAGATCGGTTTTGCTGATTTCACCCCACAACAGACCACCCTGGAGAACTTGAGCCTGCTCAGCAATGTCAATACCGGTGTGGTGATACGGCAACGCCAGCTCCGCTTGGAAATGTCTGCCGCGGAGGGCGCTCTCAATGAGCAGCCCCAGCGCCGTGCGTTAGCCTCGCTTCTGGATACCGACCAGATAGCCCGCTTGGCCACCGGCCGCGCCTCGGAGCTGGAGCCTGGGCACAACCCCTTTGGCAGCAACGCGGAGCTTGCCCCGCTGCGTGAGCGTGCGGGACGCAAACCCGTGCGCATCGGCGTGGATCCCCAGAACCCTACTGCTTTGGCCGCAGCCACCACCATCGTGGACGTCTTGCAGGCCAAAGCCATCGACGCGGAGGTCGTCACCGAACGCCTGACCACCATTACCTCCGACCTGCTTCCGGCGGGCAAGGTGGATGCCGTGGTGGCGTGGGATGAGAACGGTAGCGATGCGATGAGCTTGGCCAATTACTTCGTGTGCGCTACGCCGACGCGCCCAGCGGCAACGCTGTCGGGTTTCTGCCCAGACAACTCCGCGGAGTCCGCCCTTGGCATCCTCTCCGGTGAGCTGGATTCCGAGGCCGCCGAAGAACGGGTGGAGCAGCTCAATAAGGAAGAAGTGCTCTTCGTCCCGCTGCTCAATGAGGTGCGAGTCCACGCTTTGGGCAAGGGTATTGTTGGCCCCGGACAAAGCATTAAGGACTGGGATTCCGGTCTGATTAGCGCACCGCAGTGGAGGAAAGACGATGATTAAGGATCTCGCGGGCTACCGCGTCGTGGCTGTTCACGCTCACCCGGATGATGAGGTGCTCTTTACCGGCGGCACGCTGGCGGATTTGTCCGCACGCGGCGCGCAGGTCACCGTGATTACCGCGACGCTGGGTGAGGAAGGCGAGATCATCGGCGAGCCTTATCAAGGCCTCGCGGAAACCGGTCAGCTGGGAGGCTTCCGTGCTTGGGAGCTCAAGCACGCGCTCGACGCTTTAGGAGTCGAGGGCATTCAGCTGGGCGGGTTCGGGCACTTCCGTGATTCCGGGATGGAAGGCTCGCCCGCTCACGAGAATCCGCGGGCCCTGGTGAACCGCGTGGACGAGGCCACAGAGTTGTTACACGGCCACCTTGCTGTGCTGCGACCACACGCGGTGTTGACTTATGGTCCGGACGGCGGCTACGGGCACCCCGACCATATCGCCGTGCACAAGGCCGTGCACGCGGCTGCCGAGCCCGAGCAGCGTATCTGGTGGGCCGTCTTCGAACGCACCGCGCACTATCGCGGCCTCGAGGCTGTCACACCTCCGGAGGGCTGGAGCTTGCCGGATAAGGAGTACCTGGACAACTTCACGAACGCTGACTGCGATATCACCTACGAGCTCACTGACGCGGCTCTCAGCGCCAAGCGCGCAGCGATGCTGGCCCACGCCACGCAGATCTGGCTTGCCGACGGTTCCCTCACCCCCGTCAACCCGCACGCCGTCCAAGTGGGGCTCAAGGACCCCGCGCAGGTTCCCGCAGCCTATGCCTTGTCGAATTTGCTCACCATGCCTCTGCTGCGTCAGGAGTTCTACCAATTGGGACAGGGAGAGCCACAGGATTCATTGCTGGGGGAGAAGTGACCGAGCGCGCCATTCGTACTGACTTCTCTCGCGGCGAGCAAGTGGGGGGCCTAGTGTGGCTCGTTCTAGGAGCACTCTGCTCGCTGACCCTCGAGGTGGTTTATCTCACCGCTCGGGTGCCGTGGCCCGGCGAGACCGGGATGGCCTTTCCCATCACGATCCTCATCGCTTTCTGGTTCAACGGAGTGTTAACCCGCACAGCCCGCCTGTGGAGTGAGAATCCCTACATCGCCGGTGTGCCAGGGCTGGCGTGGGTGGGAGGATTTCTCGCGTTCATGCTGGGAGCCGCCATGGGGGATAGCAGCCTGCTGCCCAATAATATTCTCAGCCTGCTGCTGTTCGCCGCGGGAATCGCGGGTAGCGTTTGGCCATTTTTCGCCTCGGAGTAGCATACTGTTAGTCGTAGAAAACCCGTGACACACAGGAGTTTAAACACCTTATGACTTACACCATCGCGCAGCCTTGCGTCGACGTGATGGACCGCGGCTGCGTTGAAGAGTGCCCGGTCGACTGCATCTACGAGGGCAAGCGCATGCTCTACATCCACCCGGACGAGTGCGTGGACTGCGGCGCCTGCGAGCCGGCTTGCCCGGTGGAGGCCATCTTCTACGAGGATGATGTCCCGGATGAGTGGCTGGACTACAACGATGCCAACGCAGCCTTCTTCGACGATCTCGGCTCCCCGGGCGGCGCAGCAGCTCTCGGCCCGCAGGACTTTGACGTCCCGATGATCGCTGCACTCCCGCCCCAGAACCAGGAGTAGACCATGAGCCGCACGCCGCTTGGACACACACTCCCGGATTTTCCGTGGAACTCGCTTGCTGACGCCAAGAAGAAAGCGCAGGCGCACCCGGACGGGATCGTTGACCTATCGGTGGGCAATCCCGTTGATCCAGTTGCCCCTGGCGTGCAGTTAGCGCTGTCCGCAGCGGCCGAGGCTCCCGGCTATCCGCAGACACAGGGTACCCCGGAGCTGCGCGAGGCCATTGCGAAGGCGCTGCAGCGCCGCTACAACATGAACGTGGACGCGGTGCTGCCGGTCATCGGCACCAAGGAGGCCATCGCGTGGCTGCCCACCTTGCTGGGCATGCGCGGCGAGACCGTGGCTTTCCCGACGGTGGCTTATCCCACCTATGAAGTCGGTGTGCTTCTGGCCGGTGCCAAGCCTCTGCGCGCTGACGAGGACTTCGAAGACGCCTCGCTGGTATTCATCAACTCGCCGTCGAATCCGACGGGCCGGGTATTGGGTGTCGAGAAGCTGCGTGAGATCGTCGCCTGGGCGCGCGCGAACAATGCCATCGTGGCCTCGGACGAGTGCTACATGGGCTTGGGCTGGGATGATGAGAACCCGCCGGTGTCCATCCTGGATCCGCGCGTGACTGATGGTGACAACACCAGGCTCATCGCCATGCATTCGCTGTCCAAGAGCGCGAACATGGCCTCCTACCGCGCCGGTTTCTTTGCGGGCGATGCCCAGCTGATCGCGGAGCTGTTGGAGCTGCGCAAGCACGCAGGGCTCATCGTTCCAGGCCCCATCCAGGCGGCCATGGTCGCCGCGCTTGACGACGACCCCTCCGAAGCCCTCCAGCGCCAACGCTACGCCGCGCGCCGTGTGGATCTCATGCGGGCGCTGACTGGCGCGGGCTTTAGGATCGAGCACTCCGAGGCTGGGCTCTACTTGTGGGCAACCCGCGGTGAGAACTGCCGCAAGACCGTCGACTGGCTGGCCGAGCGCGGCATCCTCGTTGCCCCCGGTGATTTCTACGGCCCAGCGGGCGAGCAGTACGTGCGCATCGGTCTGAACGGCACCGATGAGCGCATTGCAGCGGCCGTCGCGCGCCTGGCTGAGTAGATGGCCTTTCGCCCGCCGGCGCGGGAGGGGATTAGCCCGCGTAAGGTGATGCTGACTGGCATCGTGCCCGCCACTCCTACCTATTGGGCAGGTGAGGCGGGCGATTCCGCGTTTTCGCCCGGTACTCGATTGGAGCCCGGCACCGTGCTGCCCGGCCCGACGCTGGCCTGGTATCACCCCTCGGTACCTTCCGAAGAGCCTATTCTCTTTGATTACCGCGTGGTGTTTGAAGACGGGGACCTGATAGTCGCGGACAAGCCGCACTTTCTGCCCACGACGTCGAACGGGCGCATTGTGCGCGAGACCCTCCAAACCCGCTTGCGCGTGGACCTTAATGAGGACTCCATCGTGCCGCTGCACCGGCTGGACCGGTTGACTTCGGGGTTGGTGCTGTGCTCGCGCAATCCCCGCACGCGCGCTGCGTATCAGCAACTCTTTCAGAAGCGTGTGGTGGTGAAGCACTACCGGGCTCAGGTGGCCGCGCCCTTCTCCTTCGACGGCACTGTACGGCTGGGTATGCGGCGCGTGCGGGGTGAGCGCCAGGTCCGCGTGGATTCCACCGGTACGCCTACGGTGACCCGCGTGCGTGCTAGTGGAACGACTGCCGATGTCTGGCCGCTCACCGGCCATACCCACCAGATCCGCGTGGTGCTCAATCACCTGGGACATCCGATTGTGGGGGATGATACTTATCCCGTGGATCGAGGCTTGGATCTTTATGATTTCTCCACGCCGCTGCTGCTTTCCCATGTCGCTTTGAGTTTTAGCGATCCAGTTACCGGCCGCAAGCGTGAGTTTCAGCTGTGAGATTGGGCGCTATCGGGGCGTGCGGTTTAGTTTGTGCTGAGAGACGGACTAAACTTCGTACGAAGTTTTATTCATCATAATTGAGCATTTTGTACGAAGGGCGTGTCCATGGCGGATCTGAGCTTTGCTCGCTTTGCCTCGAATCTTGGTCAGTTCATCAAGTTTGGTCTGGTTGGCGGTTCAGGCGCGTTGGTCAATATTGCAGTTTCAATCCTGGCCGCAAAGTGTGGATTGTCCTGGTTCGGCGCTACGCCGCATGACGCGATGTTCAACCTCTTCGGCACCCAGTTTCACGTGCGCTGGTTTATGTTCTTTTCCACGATTGCCTTCTTGGTGGCGAATACCTGGAACTACCAGCTCAACCGCATGTGGACCTTCAAATCCGTCAACAAGGTGTCGTGGCTGCGCGGGTTCTTCCCGTTCCTCATTACGGGCATTGGCGCGTATTTGGTGACACTTGCGGTGCAGTACCTGCTGATGAACCCGACCTCGCCGCTGCAGCTTCCGCCTCATATTTTCGACGACACCACCGGCTTCCGCACCATGTACTACTGGGCTAATGCGATTTCAATCGTGGTTGCCATGCCGATTAACTTCATCTTCAACAAGTTGTGGACCTTCCGCTCGACGCCCAAGAAGGCGGTCGTGGTCCACGAGACCGAGCCGGCTTAATATCGGCCCTTCGCCCCGCCCCTCCCTTCGCGCTCACCAGCGTCGACCGGCGGGGCCTTTTCGTTGCTGCGGTGAGCGGGAAGGGAGAGCGTCGACAAGCCCTGCACCCTTCGCGCTCACTGGCGCCCGCAAATAGCAAAACCTGCCGTCCGCGGTGAGCGCGAAGGGAGGGGGATGCGACGGAAGGGAGAGCTGCCTAGTCGTCGAGTTCGGCGTCCAGGCGCTCTTGGTCGCAGCGGTGCTGAAGGCGGCGGATGAATGGGGCGAGGATTAGGACAGTGATAGCGCCAACTGCGGTGCCGGCTAGATAGGCGGTGGGGTTGTGGCCGTCGGCTGGCGCATAGGCGTTATAAGCGACTCCCGTGAAAATCGCAATTACCGGTATGAAGTAAACGGCCATTGCAGCCCAGTTGCGGCCAGCAAGTGGGGTAGCGACGCGTTTGCGTAGCCATGCCGTGCCGATGGCATTGCCGATGACAGACGGCGCGATGGCGAGGAAGCAGAGCATGCTCATTTGACCAGGAAGGACCCAGGCAAGGATGGCTGCTGCGACGAGTTCGAGGAACATCGTCGGGGAAGCACTGATGGTGAGGGCCTTGTAGCAAGTTTCGCGTTCGAATTCGTCGTGGGAGGCGCGCTCGATCTCGTTGAGGGTGTAGTTAGCAAGGGCGTTAATCATGTTGTTCATCTCCAAAGACTTCTTCGACGGTTTTCCTAATTCGCGGCAAATACCGAGAGCTAGGTACACAGATGGGGAGTAGTTGCCGCGCTCGATATTGGCGATAGTTTGACGGGAAACGCCCGCCCGTTCAGCGAGGTCAGCTTGAGACATCTCGAGCTACCGACGCCATTTGCGGACCATATTCTGGTGCTCGGCCATGTAGTCTC
Source organism: Corynebacterium aurimucosum ATCC 700975 (assembly GCF_000022905.1). Lineage (NCBI taxonomy): Bacteria > Bacillati > Actinomycetota > Actinomycetes > Mycobacteriales > Corynebacteriaceae > Corynebacterium > Corynebacterium aurimucosum. Next base: position 1,084,677 of record NC_012590.1, read on the forward strand.
CTTTACGGTGTGTCGCGCTTACATGTCTTAATGTAAAGAAAACTTGTCATGCAGGCAGGGTTACATGCAAACATGCCATTCCCAGAAGGGCTGCATCACCACAGCCGGAAGCTTCGGTTTACGCCCTTTGAGCTGTTCAAGTGTGGTTTTGATGAGAAGTACGGCATCGTCGAGGTGGTAGCGGATATCGTCGGCAGTAAAGCGCAAAACCGTATATCCATGAGCCACTGCGGCGTTCTGCTTCGAGCGGTCTGCTTGAAAAGCACGACTATGTTTGTGGTGCTCCCAGCCGTCGACCTCGACGATGAGCTTGCCCATCTTCAAGTCAAAGCGGTAGTTCGCAATGAGCGCGTTGTGCTCGGGAAAGATCCCGTCCGCTCGTAGCCTTCGGCTCAGCTGGCGCTCCGGCACGCTGTCCGCGCCGATGGGCGTGTGACGAATAGTCTCCTTCAAACGCCGGGGAATCCGACGCATTCTCCGCTGGTCTTTGCTCAAGCGCTCAGGCCCAGTCTTGCCTCGATAGTGTTCTTCCAGCAGCTGCCCGCAAGCGGATGCTAAACGACGGGCAGCCCACAGCACCTGGACCACAGGCAGGTCATTCACCTTGGTTGTAGCCGAAAGCCGCGAATGTGTCACCCGAAAGTTCTTCCCTTTGAGCGTGCGCGGTCCCTCGGCTTCCAGCGGGAACGTCAACTTCCGTCCCAAGTGAATCTCCCGCGCGGTCTTACCCGTGAAATGTATTCGACTCAGCCCGTGAGCCAGGGCGCGTGCCACGGCCAGCGGCGACCACTCATCGCTGTAAATTCCCCGGTGTACACGAAAGAGTTTTCCCGCGCGGAGCTTCCGCCTGATTGCCTCCTTGCTCAGTCCCATCTCACGGAGCTCCGCGGTTGTCCATGCCTTCATGAAGCTCAAGGTATGCATTGCTTCACGACGCGTCGATAGTCAACTTCCTACCTGTGGATAACTCGGGTTCGAAGCCCAGTTTTCCGGGGGTTATGTTGACGTGTCGCTAATTTTCCTGCGGCATTCATCTCCATTATCTCTTGGCTAGCCCCATTGGGGACTCCGCCAAGTAGCAAATAGCACAGCCTGGCTGCTCGGCCCAGCCCACGTCCTTCGTACGGGTGCTGGCCCTACCCTTCGCGGCCATCGGAATCGATTCTGTGCCCTTAAAGCAATCGCTGGTGAGCGCTAAGGGCGGGGTGGCGATGTGGCGGGGTGGAGTTGCGGGGCGGAGAGGACCGCTGCCTGGACCCTACCCCTGGCGCTCACCTGGATCGCTGATTAGCTGCTAGAGCGTTCGGCGGTGATCGCGAAGGGTGGAGCTTGGTTGGAAACTACATCGGAGCCGGGAATTGCATCGAGCGCCGTTCGCGCTCACCGAGTGCTCATTGCCGACGCCCCACGTCCCAGCCGTGAGCGTGAAGGGAAGAGGTAGAGGGGAAGAGGTGCCGCTCGGGTCCACCTACCTTTGCGCTCACGGTGGCAGGCGCCTGTCATTGCTCGCCCATTGTTGGTGATCGCGAAGGGCGCTTGTCGGGGTGACGGCTCACGCGGTATGCCCTCGGCGGCCATGGGTATCGGAGAAACGGCGCTACATCGTGCGCTGGTGAGCGCGAAGGGGTGGAGTGACAGCGAGGAAGGGGCGCGGTTGCGAGAAGAGGCGCGGAGGCGAGCAGGGCGGCGAGGAGCGGCTAGCGGGTTTCGAGTTCCTCTGCGGTAGGTAAGGGCAGCCGGGCTGTAGGGGAGATGCCGCGGGCCTTGGCATTGATGACGCCGGCGATGGCTAGCACAGCGAACATGGTGGCGGCGGAGAAGAGCTGGATGCGGGCGGAGGCGTCGCTAAGCATGAGGACTGCAATGGCCGCAAAGAGCGCCAGGGCGAACCACGTGAGATAGGGGTAGGCCCACATGCGCACCGGCAGCGGGTGGATGGCCTCGAGCTGCGGGCGCAGGCGCAACTGGCTCACCGCGATGAAGACCCACACGATGAGCAGCGAGGCGCCGGCGGCATTGAGCATAAAGGATAGCAGCCACCCGGTGTCCGCATAGTTCAGAACAACCATCACCGCGGAGAGGATGACCGACAACGCGATGGCCGCGGTCGGGACGCCGCGACGGTCGGTGGCGGCGAAGAGCTTCGGGGCTTCGCCGCGGCTAGCCAGCGAGTGCATCATGCGGGAGGAAGCGTAGATCTGCGCGTTGAAAGCAGAGAGCAGCGCGAGGACGATGACCACTTCCATGATGGCAGCAGCACCTGGGATTCCGGCGCGGTCCAAGACCATGGTGAAGGGCGACTCGGCGGCAGACTGCGCGGAGCCGAGCGAAGAATAGGGCAGGAGGAAGGTGATGACGAGGACGGAGCCCAGGTAGAACACCGAAATGCGCGTAATGGTGGTGCGCACTGCGTTGACGAGGGATTTCTCGGGGTCCTCGGATTCCGCCGCGGCAATGGCGACGACCTCGATGCCGCCGAACGCGAAGGCCACGGCGAGCAGACCGGCGGCCACACCGCCGAGGCCGTTGGGCATGAAGCCGTCGGCAAGAAAGACGGACGTGCCGATGAAGGTGTGGCCGGGGAGAAGACCGAAGATGAGCAGCGCACCGATGACAAGGAAAGAAATGATGACGGCGACCTTAATGAAGGCGAACCAGTACTCGAACTCGCCAAACAAGCGCACCCGCAGCAGGTTGATGGTGCCGAAGAGCGCCACGCAGACGGCCGCGGGGATCCACGGCGGGCAATTAAACCACGCGCCGATGAATCCGGCGGCCCCGGTGATTTCCGCGCCCAGGACCGCGACGGTGGCAAGCCAATAAATCCAGCCCTGTGTAAATCCAGCCCAGCGGCCGATACCGTGCTCCGCGTATTCGGAGAAGGATCCAGATGCGGGGATAACCGTGCCCATCTCACCGAGCATCTGCATGACCAAGATGGCAAGGAAACCAGCGACGAGGTAGGCCAAGAGGACCGCAGGACCGGCGGCAGAAATGCCAACGCCGGTGCCTAAGAAAAGACCGGCGCCAATGGTGGAGCCCAGCCCCATCATGGTCAGGTGGCGGACCTTCAAGCCGCTGCCGAGTGAGCGAGAGGAGGAATCGTTTTGAGCAGTCACCTTTAGCATTGTAGGCAGCCGCCAAGGTGTTTGGGCATAAAGGGGCCCGGGATCAAGAAAAGCCCCCGCAGTAACCGGGGGCCTCAACTAGCAGCGTTTAGTTCTTGTGCAGGTCCTCGTTGAGGGCCACAGCCTCAGACTTCCACTCCACGGCCTCGACGGCGCCGGTTACGGAGTTGCGGCGCAGCAGTACGCCGGAGACACCAGAGAGCTTGGAACCCTTGATGGTGTCGCCCTCAGACAAGCCCAGGGCTTCCGCGATCTTGCCAAAGACGGCAATCTTGGTACCGGCGGTGACGTAGAGGCCGGCTTCGACGACGGCGTCGTCGCCAAGCGAAATGCCCACGCCGGAGTTCGCGCCGAGCAGGCAGCGCTCACCGATGGAGATGACCTCCTTGCCGCCGCCGGAGAGGGTGCCCATGATGGAGGCGCCGCCGCCGATATCGGAGCCATCGCCCACGACAACGCCCGCGGAAATACGGCCCTCGACCATGGAGGCGCCCAGGGTTCCAGCGTTGAAGTTGACGAAGCCCTCGTGCATCACGGTGGTGCCCTCAGCGAGGTGGGCGCCCAGGCGCACGCGGTCGGCGTCACCAATGCGCACGCCCGACGGAACAACGTAGTCCACCATGCGCGGGAACTTATCGACGGAGTAGACCACGACCGGACCGCGGGAAGCGAGGCGGCCGCGGACCATCTGGAAATCGGCAACCGCGCAGGGGCCGTAGTTGGTCCACACCACGTTGGCCAGCTTGCCGAAGATACCGTCCACGTTCAGGCCGTGAGGCTTGACTGCGCGGTGAGAGAGCAGGTGCAGGCGCAGGTAGGCGTCGTAGGTGTCGGCAGGAGCCTCGTCCAGATCCTTGATGGAGGTCTCCACCGCGATGCGGGCTACGCCGCGCTCCTCGTCGGGACCAACCAGGTCAGCGAACTGCTGTGGAACCTCCTCCAAGCGCTCGGTGCCGCTGGCTTCTACAGAGATATCGGTGTGAACTGCGGGGAACCAGACGTCCAGGACGGTGCCGTCATGGGTAATGGTTGCCAGGCCGCGTGCGGATGCTGAAGTCATAGGCTCACACCCTAGCAGCTAGGCCTCGGCCGTGCGCCGTGAGTTACCCGGTAGTAGGTGGAAGATCACAACCAGGGCCACGGTGAGGATGAGGACGGCGAGGACTTGGTTGCGGGCGGAGGCGTCGAAAAGCATGAGAATCGTAAGACCCACCAGCGCTAGGGCGGTGAGCCACGGCAGCCACGGGAAGCCCGGAACGCGCAGCGTGGTGAGCTCGCCGTTGGCCTTCATCTGAGGATGCAGCTTGATGTAAGAGGCCACGATGAAACACCAGATGACCAGCAGGCAGCCGCCGACCGCATTGAAGAGGAAGGCCAGAAGTCCCGGCGGGTTCCAGTACTGCAGGGCTACCGACGCGAAGGCGAAGATGATGGAGAGCACCACCGCATAAATGGGGGAGCCGGAGTTGTTGGTCTTTAAGAAGACGTGGTGCGCGCTGTGGTCCTTAGCCATGTCGTACACCAAGCGGGAGGTGGCGTAGATCTGCGCGTTGAAGGCGGACAGCAGCGCTAGGGCAATGATGGCTTCCATGAATCCCGCGGCGAAGGGGATTTTCGCGGCCGCAAGGACCAGCGTGAAGGGCGAGTCGGCGGCCACATCGGCATCCTGGATGGAGCTGAAAGGCAAGGCCAGGGTGATAACCAGGATGGAACCGATGTAAAAGACCATGATGCGCACGATGATGGCGCGCACGGCAGTGGCCACGTTGTGTGCCGGGTCTTCGGATTCCGCCGCGGCAATGGTGACCAGCTCGATGCCACCGAAAGCGAAGGCCACGGCGAGCAAGCCGGCGGCAAAACCAGGGCCGCCGTTGGGGAGGAAGTTCTCTGTGAAGTTGTGGCCCGCCACCGAGAGGTCCATGCCCGGCAAGATCCCTAAGGCCATGAGCACGCCGACGCCGAGGAAGGCCACGATGGTGGCCACCTTGATGATGGCGAACCAGAACTCGAATTCGCCGAAGCCGCCCACGGCGGCAAAGTTGACGATGGCGAAGAGAACCACGGCCACCAACGCCGGAATCCAGGGGTCCACCCCGAACCAGTTGGATACAATCGCCGCGGCGCCGGTAATCTCCGCGCCCATCACCATGACCAGCATGAACCAGTAAATCCAGCCCAACGTAAACCTTGCCCACGGCCCGAAGGCCTGGCCCGCATAGGTGGAGAAAGCGCCCAACGAAGGACGCGCGGCGGCCATCTCACCGAGCATCCACATCACCAAGGCGATGAGCACGCCGGCCACCGCATAGGAGATGAGAACGGAGGTGCCGGAGACCTGGATGCCCAGGCCGACGCCCAGGAAGAGTCCCGCGCCCACCGCGGAGCCGAGGCCCATCATGGTGAGGTGGCGGGTTTTGAGTTGAGTGGCCGCAGCCATAGGGAAATCACCTTCAACGCTGTTGATTGTTTGCAACGGGAAGTACTTTACGCAATGCACTAAGCAACCGGGGGCGCTAGCATGGCGGGTTGTGACTTTAAATCTCTTCTCCGATCCCATCGAGCTGACCAAGGCCCTGGTGGATATCCCTAGCCCTTCGCACCACGAGCAAGCGATCGCCGATGCGGTCGAGGAAGCCCTGCGTGGTCTGGACCAGAGCAAAGTAGAGGTGGAACGCTACGGCAACACCGTCTGTGCCCGGACGAATCGGGGCTTCGAAAGCCGCGTGGTCCTCGCCGGCCACATCGATACCGTGCCCCTAGCCGATAACGTCCCCCACACCATGTCGGAGGACGGCAGCATCATGTATGGCTGCGGCACCGTGGACATGAAGTCCGGCATGGCCGTCTACCTCAACGCCTTTGCGCAGCTGTACGACTCTGATGAGCTCAAGCACGATCTCACGGTCATCGCCTACGAGGGTGAGGAGGTCGCCACCGAATTCAACGGCCTGGGCCACCTGCAGAAGGATCACCCGGAGTGGCTGCATGGAGATCTGGCCCTGCTGGGCGAGCCTTCCGGCGCCATAATCGAGGCCGGCTGCCAGGGCACCATCCGTGTGCGCGTTACCGCCCACGGCACCCGCGCGCACTCGGCCCGCGCCTGGCTCGGCTCCAATGCCGCCCACACCTTGGCACCGGTGATGCTTAACGTGGCTAACTACCAGCCGCGCGACGTGGAGATTGACGGCTGCACCTACAAGGAAGGCCTCAATATCGTTCACCTCGAATCCGGCGTGGCCACCAACACCATTCCGGACGAGGCCTGGATGTTCGTTAACTTCCGCTTCGCCCCCGACCGCAGCTCCGAGGAGGCGCTGGCGCACCTGATGGAGGTCCTCGGCGAGCACGAGAACATCACCGTGGAGGTCGATGACATCGCGGGTGCGGCCCTGCCCGGTTTGGGCCAGCCAGCGGCACGCGCGCTTGTCGACGCCGTCGGCGGCAACGTCCGCGCCAAGTATGGTTGGACCGATGTGGCCCGTTTCTCCGAGATGGGTACCCCAGCCGTCAATTTCGGCGCTGGTGATCCGGGCTTTGCCCACAAGAAGGACGAGCAAGTACCCGTCACCCAGATCACCGAAGTCTCGACCGCACTCTTGAACTACCTGAAGGGATAAGACCACCATGACGCCTGAGCAACTGCGCACTCTGCGCGGACCTCTTCTCGTGCGCACTGCTGGAGAGCAGTCCTCCACCTTTGACCAGCGCCTGCTGCAGTCCGGCGCGGATCATGAGTGGCAGCATGCCGATCCCTGGCGCGTCCTGCGCATCCAGGGCGAGTTCGTGGACGGTTTCGACGCCCTGGCCAAGCTGCCCAAGGCCGTCACCGTCTTCGGCTCTGCCCGCACCCCGGAGGATGACCCGAACTATCAGTTGGGCGTGGCCTTGGGCCGCCGACTCGTGGAGGCCAAGTATGCCGTCATCACCGGCGGCGGCCCCGGCATCATGGAAGCGGCCAACCGCGGCGCGCACGAGGCTGGAGGTCTGTCTGTGGGCCTCGGCATCGAGCTGCCGCACGAGCAAGGCCTGAACCCCTATGTCGATCTGGGACTTAACTTCCGCTACTTCTTCGCCCGCAAGACCATGTTCCTCAAGTACTCGCAGGCCTTCATCTGTCTGCCCGGCGGCATGGGCACCATGGATGAGTTCTTCGAGGTCATGTGCATGGTCCAAACCGGCAAGGTGACCAACTATCCCATCGTGCTCATGGGCACCGAATACTGGTCCGGTCTGGTGGAGTGGATGAAGAAGACCTTGGCTGAGGGCGGGTTCATCAGCCCCGAGGACCTTGATCTCTTCCTCGTCACCGACGATATCGACGAAGCCGTCGCCCACATCCTGGCCGCGCACAAAGTCATGTCGGACAAGCGCCTGCGGGAGCAAGAAAACAAGTGACCCCTGCTCCTCACCTCGCGCGGGTCATGGCGATTGTGAATCGCACGCCGGACTCCTTCTACGACAAGGGCGCCACCTTCGAGCTCGACCCCGCAATCCAGCGCGCGGAGCAGGCGCTTGACGACGGCGCCTCCATCATCGACATCGGCGGGGTCAAGGCCGGCCCGGGTGAGCACGTCGACGCGGCCGAGGAAATTGAGCGCGTCGTGCCGACTATCGCGGAGCTGCACCGCCGACGCCCGGAGGCGCTGATCTCCGTGGACACCTGGCGCGCTGAGGTCGCAGAGGAAGCTATCGCCGCGGGCGCCGGGCTGGTCAACGACACGTGGGCCGGCTGGGACCCCGAGCTCATCGAGGTGGCTGGCCACCACAAGGTGGGCTACGTGTGCTCGCACACCGGTGGCGTGACCCCGCGCACCCGCCCGCATCGGGTGCACTTCGACGACGTCGTCGCCGACGTTATCTCAGAAACCACGCGGCTGGCCGAGCGCGCCGCCGACCTCGGTTGCCCGGAGGAGCTGACGTTTATCGACCCCACGCACGACTTCGGCAAGAACACCTTCCACGGTCTGGAGCTGTTGCGGCGCATCGATGAGATCGTGGCGACCGGCTGGCCGGTGCTGATGGCTTTGTCGAACAAGGACTTTGTGGGGGAGACCCTCGACCGCGCCGTGGACCAGCGCGTCGCGGGCACGCTGGCGGCGACGGCATGGTCGGCAGCGCGCGGTGTGGCGGCCTTTCGCGTCCATGAGGTGGGCCCGACTCTCGACGTCATCCGCATGACCGCCGCCATCCAGGGCCAGATGGCGCCCTTGGCCACGACGCGGGGGCTAGCCTAAACCATGTCAGACAGTGTTTCCGTGGTTATCCCTGCGCTTAATGAGGAGCGCACCGTCGCGCACGTGGTGCGTGCCTGCCTGGCGGACGATCCGTTAGAGGTCATCGTCATCGACGCCGATTCCACCGACGAGACCGCGGCACGGGCAGCCGCGGCTGGGGCGCGAGTGTGCAATTGGCGTGACGTGGTGGAGGAGCCGCCGCAGCCTGGCAAAGGCGAGTCCCTGTGGCGCGGGGTGGCCGCGGCTCGGGGTGAGGTGGTCGTCTTTATCGATGCGGATTTAGAATCCGCGCGGCCCGGCATGGTTACCGCGCTGAATGAGCCTTTCGTGGACCCGCACGTGCAGCTGGTCAAGGCGCGTTATGCACGCAGCCTGAACGGTCAGCCCACTGGTGGCGGGCGGGTTACTGAGCTGAGCGCCAAGCCGCTGCTGCGCATGTTCTTCCCCGAACTCGCGCACATCGATCAGCCTTTGGGCGGGGAATATGCGATTCGCCGCGAGGCAGCCCTGGGGCTGCCTTTCGTCGCGGGCTATGGGGTGGAAGCGGGGTTGCTGATAGACGTCGCCAAGCGCTTTGGCCCCTACGCCATCGCCGAGGTGGACCTGGGCACTCGCGCCCACCGTAACCGCCCCCTCAACGAGCTATCCCCAATGGCCGATGTAGTTTCGCGCACCATCCTCTCCCGCGCGGGCGTGGTCGGGCCCGTTGCCCAACGACCGCCGCTGCTGGGTAAGATTTAGCGCATGTTGTCCTGGATTCTGCTGATCGTTGTCCTCATCGCTCTCGTGATCATTGGCACGTGGGCGTGGGGAAGCCTGGTAGGGCGGGGGCCTGTCATGGAGGCTCCCGACAAGGCTGTGGACACCGACTATGAAAACTTGCGTGCCCTCGACGAGGGGCGCTTCGACGACCTGCGTTTCGACGTGGTCGCGAGGGGCTACCGCCAGGACCAAGTGGATGCACTTCTATCTGCGGTGGAGCGCCGTTTACAGGTCGCGCCGGCGACGTCGTCTGACGCTTCTTCCGAACCTTCGGCCTAACCCTTTGGTTCGTCCTTGGATGAGTCCTTGATGGCGCTTGCGCGGAAGCCTGTGGGAACGGGCCTGCCGCCGCCGGCTGAAAAAGGGCTAGACTAGAAGGACGTACAAAACTCAGTCGAAGGAGACTCAATATGGCAGCGATGAAGCCCCGTACCACTGGTGGAGAGATGGAAGCGGTAGAGGAGTCCCGCAAGATCGTCATGCGCATTCCTTCTGACGGGGGTGGGCGCATTGTTATTGAGCTCAGCAAAGAAGAAGCAGCGGAGCTGGGTTCACTCCTCGTAGCAGTTTCTAGCTAGTCTAGGAGCATGCTTTCACATATCGTCGATATTCTGGCCGATCCCGCCGATGGCAGCGCCCTGCAGGGCGCGGATAATTTTTCCCGCCTCGTGTCGGAGACCGGCCACTCTTATGACGTGGCTAAGCAGGGCTACGTCACGCTAGCAGCTGGTGCGGGGCTGAAGCATCAAGGCGATGATGCCGCGATGGTCACCGCCCGCGAAACCTACCTGGCTATGGGGCACTTTGCTCCCTTCGTGGAGGCAGTCACCGGTGCGGTGCAGGATTCTCTGGAGACCCAGGATGCGGCCGAGCACGCGGCTGGCCTGAATGCGGACACCGCCCCAGCACTCCTTGAGGTTGGTGCGGGCACGGGCTACTATCTCGCGCACACCCTGGACTCTATTGAGGGCGCGCGCGGGGTAGGCCTGGATATCTCTACGCACGCGGCTAAGCACCTGGCCAAGTCGCATGAGCGAGTTGGCGCCGTGGTTGCGGATGTGTGGGAGCGCCTTCCGCTGAAGGATGATTCGATTCACGCCATCTCGGTGGTTTTCGCCCCGCGCAATCCGGCGGAGTTCCAGCGCGTTCTCGCACCGGGCGGGGAGGTTATCGTGCTGACTCCGCAGGCGGGCCATCTGGATGAGCTGCGCGAGCCCCTGGGCATCCTCGGAGTGGAAGAAGGCAAGGTGGAACGCCTTTACGCCCAGGCGGAAGGTTTCTTGGAGCAGGCTGCCGACCCGGTCGATATTTCCTTCCCCATCGTCTTGGATAAGGCTTCCATCGCCGCGCAGGTTGGCATGAGCCCATCGGCGCGCCACATCAGTCCGGAAGACCTGGCAGAGCGCATGGCCTCCTTGCCGCAGACGTTGACCGTGACGGCCCACGCCCGCCTGGATCGACTGCGTTCGGCCTAACTACGGCCCCTCCCTTTTTCAACCTTTCCCTCGGAGCGGCCCTACAACCCGACCCTTTTAAGCCTTCCTCTAAACCACTCTTTACAGGCTTCCCTCCAATGCACCCTTCGCGCTCACCGGGAGCGGGCGTGGTGGAAGTTTGTGGTCCGCGGTGAGCGCGAAGGGCGCGGGTGTTTACATCGACCCGGACTTTCGCCGCATTTTCCCTTCGCGCTCACCGGCGTTGCGCGCGGCAGTCATGTGAGGCTTTCGGTGAGCGCGAAAGGCGTCGGGGTAAAGGGCGTCGGGGCAGCGGGGGTAGCGAAATAGGAGAGAGGGCAGCGAGACATAGCCGCACAGAAAGGGAGGCCCGGGCTTCCGGACCTCCTTCAATAATTTCGCCTAATGCGCTTAGGAACGCTTGGTTCCCTTGCGGCTCCACGATTGCTCAATGACAGCTTCGCCATCGGTGCTGACCTCGATGGCGGAGCAGCCACCGTCGAAGTAGACGCGGGAGCTCATAGCCACCAAACCGCCGTCGACGAAGACCTCAACGCTGGCACCATCCTGAATGACGGTGAGCGTATCCGAATCTCCCTCAGCCAGCTGAGCCACCGCAGGAGCGGAGTCCTTAAAGTAGTTATCGAAGGCCTTGGACATGGAGCGGTCCAGGCTGATTTCCTCACCAGTATGGCGAATGACCGCAGCGGTATCGCCAGAGCCGTCCTTCAGCGTCACGGTCACGCTCGAACCCGTAGGTACTTCGAGGACACCCGTCCACGACTGTGCGTAATCCGAAAGCTTCACGGCATCCGGCAGTCCCTCCGCCGGGGTCTGGTACAGAACGCCACCCTGCAGCGTCACTGCACGCGGCAGGGACAGGCTATTCGCCCAGCCCTCGGCTTCCCAGGTGGGGTGTTTGGTGGCGTCATCACCACGGCCGTTGCCGTTGAGCAGACCGAGGATGACTGCGCGGTCGTAGCGGCACTCCTGCGGAATCGTTCCGGTCGTGGTGTTGGTGTTGCGCGGGCGGGAGAAGTCATGGCCAAAGTCCACGCGCTGGAAACCCTTCGCCACGGTGAACACAGTGCCATCAAGGCGGCCCACGATATAGCCGGAGACATCTCGGCCCTCGCGTTCCAAGGTGACGAAGAGAACGTCGTAAATATCCCTATCCACCTCATCGCGCAGGCGTACCAAACGCGGTGAAACCACCGGCGGGATGGGGGAGGTGGCCGGAACCTCGCCCTCCTCAAAGCCAGGATCACCCTCGAAGCTCAAGGGCCCGAGGAGTGTCCAGGATTCGCCATTGGGGCTGTCCAGGATCACCGGTACCGGCGCGTCGGAATGCCCGGTCAGCGCCAGCATAAGCCAGCCATCGTGCCCCTCTTCGCGGTCTTCCTTGGCCCAGTCTGGGACCACGGAGGGCGAGCGGAAACGGTCATAATTGGTATGGGCGCCCACGGCTTCCCCGAAGCGGACAACGTCTGGGTCGAGAGCCGAAGGATCATCAGACACGATGCATTCATCGGCATAGTCGGTGTAGCGCGCCAAGCGCACACTCGTCCCCACCGACGTCACCGAAGTGAAGTACAGGTTCAGAGCGTCCTTTCCTTCCGCCACGGACCCTGCACGCAGCGACAGTTCGCCGCCGACGGGGGCGAGGACGTCGTCGCAGTCGAGCCACTCGAAGGCCGTTTCCTCGGAAGTGGAATGGCCCCAGCGCGCAGGCTGGCCGGCATCAGGACGGTACTGGTGGAATAGGTGCCAGGTATGACCGTCGCGGACGATTCCTGCGGGGGCGTCGAGGATCCCGCTATCGGGAACGAAGTGAAGTTCTGGGCGATGGTGCGTTTCTTTATGCGTCACGGCAGTCCTTCCTACATTAACGAGCGGTAAATGTCCACGGTCTGCTGCGCGATGGTAGCCCACGAGAATTCCTCGATGGCGCGCTGGCGGCCAGCGGAACCGAAGCGTTGTGCCAGCTCTTTATCGGCGGCGACACGGTTCACGGCGGCAGCCAGATCAGCTTCAAAGGTGGCTTCGTCATTTACGTCATAGTTGACCAAAACGCCGGTTTCGCCGTCCACGACGACCTCCGGGATGCCTCCCACATTGGAAGCCACAACCGCGGTGCCACAGGCCATTGCCTCGAGGTTGACGATTCCCAGCGGCTCATAAATAGAGGGGCACACGAAAACGTCCGCGCCAGAATAGACCTGCTTGATCTCCTCACGCGAGAGCATGTCCTTGACCCAGAACACGCCGTCACGCTGAGCACGCAGCTCCTCCACGAGGGTCTCGGTCTCTGCCGCAATCTCCGGCGTATCCGGCGCGCCAGCACACAGCACAAGCTGAATGTCTGCATCAAAGTTCTGGGCAGCCTTCAGCAGGTGCTTGACGCCCTTTTGCCGGGTAATCCGGCCTACGAAGGCAACGATGGGACGCTGCTTGTCGACGCCCAACTTATCCAGCACCGCGGATTCACCCGGCTGCCAGACCTGAGTATCAATGCCGTTAAGGACTACATGGACCTTGTCGGCGTCGATGCGGGGGTAAGCATCCAGGATGGAATCTTTCATCCCGGCCGACACCGCGATGACGGCATCGGCGTATTCCATAGCGTTTTTCTCGGACCAGGAGGAGATCTCATAGCCACCACCGAGTTGTTCCCGCTTCCAGGGGCGGTGCGGCTCGAGGGAGTGCGCGGTGACCACGTGGGGGATGCCGTACAGGCGGCCGGCAAGGTGGCCACCTAGGCCGGTGTACCAGGTGTGGGAGTGAGCCACATCGATATCGGAGGCGGCATTGGCCATACGCAGCCCAGTGGAAAGCGTCTGCACTGCGGCATTGGCCTCCTTCAAAGCAGGATCGACGCCATGCACAAAGACGTCCTTCTCATCGCGCTCTGAACCCATGCAGTGCACGGAGACATCAATAATCTCACGCATGAAGCGCGTGAGCTCTGCAACGTGGACGCCCGCTCCGCCATAAATCTCTGGCGGATACTCCTTAGAAAATATTCCGGCTCTCATACTCGCCAGAATACGGATTATCCACAGCTCGCGCTAAACCTTGACGGACAGGTCAGTGCGGTGGTTCGTCGGAAAGCGGCGGGGGAGGAGTGAGGTGGACAATGGGGGGTAAAAACAAATGCACTTCTTCTGCGCGATGCAGAAAACGTCTATAAATTGGGTGGTGTGAGAAGCCTTCCTAATGTCCTTGCCATTGTCCTTGCCGGCGGCGAGGGAAAGCGCCTCTTTCCGCTGACGGAAGACCGCGCTAAGCCTGCCGTTCCTTTCGGCGGTTCCTACCGCCTGATCGATTTCGTGCTGTCTAATCTTGTCAACGCAGGATTCCTCAAGATTGCGGTGCTGACCCAGTACAAGTCCCACTCTTTGGACCGCCACATCTCCCAAGCGTGGAACCTGTCTGGACCGACCCCGCAGTACATCGCCTCCGTGCCCGCCCAGCAGCGCCGCGGTAAGCGTTGGTACAACGGCTCGGCTGATGCCATCCTGCAGTCGCTGAATCTCATCTATGACGAGAAGCCGGATTATGTCATCGTCTTTGGCGCTGATCACGTCTACCGCATGGACCCAGCGCAGATGGTGGAGGAGCATATCGCGACTGGCTTGGACTGTTCGGTAGCGGGCATCCGCGTCCCGCGCTCGGAGGCTTCTGCCTTTGGCTGTATTCAGGCGGATGGGATGGGCACGATTACGGAGTTCGTCGAGAAGCCTGAGAATCCACCGGCGACCCCGGATGACCCGAACATGACCTATGCCTCCATGGGCAACTACGTCTTCACCACGCAGGCGCTTATCGACGCTTTGCTGGAAGACGAAAAGAATGAGGACTCCGCGCATGACATGGGCGGCAATATCATTCCGTATTTCGTGGAGCGTGAGCAGGCGCATGTTTATGACTTCATGGCCAATGAGGTGCCCGGTTCCACGGAGCGTGACCATGGCTACTGGCGTGATGTTGGTACCATCGACTCCTTCTATGAGGCGCACATGGATATGATTTCTGTGCACCCCATCTTCAACCTGTACAACCGTTCGTGGCCTATCCACTCCACGGATGACTCCAACTTCCCGCCGGCAAAGTTTGTGCAGAACGGTATTGCACAGTCCTCGATGGTGGCTCCGGGTTGCATCGTCTCCGGCGGTACGGTGCGAAACTCTGTGCTGGCTTCGGATGTGCACGTGGCGGATGGGGCGACGGTGGAAGGCTCCGTCATCCTGCCGGGCGTGCGCATCGGTCGTGGCGCGGTAGTTCGCCATGCAATCCTGGACAAGAACGTGGTGGTCAGTGATGGTGCCATCATCGGTGTGGACCGCGAGCGCGATGAGGAGCGCTTCAAGGTTTCCGAAGGTGGCGTGGTCGTCGTAGGCAAGAACGTCAAGGTCTAAGCCGCGAGACAACGCAGCGCACTAAGCGGGCGTGCGGGTGGATTGAAGTCCACTCCACGCCCGCTTTTGTGATGCTTGGTGGACTAGAGCTTGGTGATGAGCGTCAAGCCCGCGCCATAGGGCAGGCGCGTGACGGCCGCGCCTTCGAGGGAGCGAGCATATTCATCGGCCTCGCGGGCGGCGGCGGTGTCGCGGTCGGTGCGGGAGGGGTCGGCTACGGTGCCGTCGAGAAGTGCATTGGCCAGCACCAAGGTGCCGTGCTGGTGCAGCAGGGGCCAGGCGGCCTTGAGCAACGCGGGCATGTCGAGCGCGGGGACCTCGGCGTAGATCACCTGGTAGGTGTCATTAGCCAGGCGGCCCATGATGTCGAGCGGACGCGAGGGCAAGAAGCGGCCGCGGCTGGGGGAGTAGCCGGCCTCGCGGAAGGTTCGCTTGGCGCTGGCTTGGTGCTCGGCCTCCGGATCGATGCAGGTAAGGATTCCGTTCTCCGGCATGCCGGCAAGCAAATAGAGGCCGACGACGGATGCTGCGGGAGTAATCGCCACCGCTTGCGGGCGGGAGGTAGTGCCGGATGAAATCGCCGCGAGCGTGCTGAGCAGCTGGCCGGTGGCTTCATCCGGGGCCGGCAGGCCATACTCCTCCGCGTGAGCGCGGGCGCCGGCGAGCACTTCGGAGACCTCGCTGGTGGATTCGATATAGGTACGCATTGCGTCATAAGCCGTAGTAGTCACAAAGAAAACCATAGTGAAATCGTCACAGCTGCGCGCTGAGAATCGCCCGCAACTCTCCTGAGCTGTGACGCATGAAGCGCATGTAAGAGGTGTGACGGATTCACAGGCTGCTCACAGGGCTGTGGCTGGAGTTTCGGCGCGCACTATAGAAAGATATTCGTCATGACCACACAGCAGCGCGAGTTTGAGCACGCTCACCGTTCCACTGATTTCTCCGCCACTGGCAGCCATGATGCCAGTGGCGAAACTGAGGAGTTGACCGGAACCGCTGCATTCGATGCCGGCCAGGCCGAGATGCCTTCCTGGGGTGAGCTCGTGGCCGAGCACGCCGATGAAGTTTATCGCTTGGCCTATCGCCTTTCCGGTAACCAGCACGATGCCGAAGACCTCACGCAGGAAACCTTCATGCGCGTCTTCCGCTCCTTGGATAAGTACCAAGCGGGAACTTTTGGCGGCTGGCTGCACCGCATCACCACCAACCTCTTCTTGGACATGGTCCGTCACCGTTCCAAGATCCGCATGGAAGCCCTGCCGGAGGATTATGAGCGCGTGCCCGGCACGGACATGACCCCGGAGCAGGCTTACACGGTGGCCAACCTGGACCCGGCGTTGCAGTCAGCCCTGGATAACCTGGCGCCGGACTTTCGCGTGGCGGTGGTTCTCTGTGATGTCGTGGGCATGAGCTACGACGAAATCGCCGAAACCCTCGGCGTGAAGATGGGCACCGTGCGCTCCCGCATCCACCGCGGCCGCTCCCAGCTGCGTGCCGCATTGGAAAAGGAAGCCCAGACCAACGCGGACACCCGCAGCCTGCTGCGTACGCGCTAGACTGGGCAGCGTTTGAGTCCTAGAGAGCTAGAATTCCGCAGCTAAGCACTAGGCCAATGCAGAAGAGCATGCACTGAGTTGAGGTGACGTTGAGGTGAAAGCAGAAGGGCATAGCGGCGACGGCCATTCCCTGAGCCTGTCCGGGTTTTTCACCGAAGCCCAAGCCAAAGTCCGCGATAAGGCAAAGGCCCGCGCCCAGCGGGCAGATACCATCGGCCATTTGGGGCCCGAGGCGGTCGTCGCTTTTGTCGACGGCGAAATGCCAGCAAAGTATGCCCACCGCGTACGCATCCACCTCGTGCACTGCCCAGAATGCCGGGCAGAAATCCACCACCAGCGCAATGCCGCCGAGTGGGTGCGCGAATGCAGCGTGGAATCCCATGTCAAGGCGCCGGACTCGCTGATGGCGAAGCTCGCGGGCATCGCCCACCAGGGCCCCGGCCCCGGGCCGGATGCGGAAGCGCCCGCGCACCAGCCACGCCAGGACTTTTTGGACAAGGTGGAGATGGTGGTACGCGCCATCCGGCACAACCAGCGGGGCTAACAAGAGACCGAAGCCTTCCGCGCGCCCGTCGCCCTGTCTCCTTCATCGAAGTAGTTAAGATAGTTTCGTGTTTTCCTCAATTGGTTGGGTAGAGATCCTTGTCATCGTGCTGCTGGGGCTGGTGATCATCGGCCCCGAGCGCTTGCCCGGTGTAATTATGGACGTCCGCGCGGCTATCTACGCGGCGCGCAAGGCCATCGCGAACGCTAAGGCGGAGCTCAACGGTGAGATGAGCGGTCTCGGCGCGGAGTTCAATGACCTCCGGGTGCCTCTGAGCCAGGCAGCGGAGTGGACGCGCATGGGACCGCGCGGGGTTATCACCAAGGCGCTTTTCGACGGCGACGATTCCGCCTGGGACGACTTCAACCCGAAGAAGATGGCCGAGGACATCAAGAAGAACACCAGCCCGTACGAGCATGACGCGGACATGAACAACCAGCCTGCGCAGCCAGCGCCGGAGCAGAACACTGGCCGGCCGACCTTCGATTATTCGCAGGTCTACCCAGACCTAGGCGCGCAGCAAACGGCGGGGGAGAAGGCGAAAACGACACAGCCCCCGCGCGGTGGGAATGCACCCACCGGCGAGGGCAGCTCCTCCTGGGAGGACGTCACCTAAAGGTTATTTAGCCCTTGCGGGTGACACCCAAGCCGAGCTTCTTGCCCACGAGGGAATCGGAGCGCACCGCAATGGAATCCGCCACCTTGTTGATAGCTGCAGTAGCGGGGGAGTCAGGCGCGGAGATGACGATGGGGGTTCCGGCATCGCCAGCCGCGCGTAGGCTCGGATCGAGCGGGATGCTGGAGAGCAGGGGAACCTCGTGGCCCAGCAGGACGCTGAGGCGCTCGGCCACCACGCTGCCGCCGCCGGAGCCGAAGATATCCATGGTGGAGCCATCCGGCATGACCATGGCACCCATGTTCTCAATTACACCGGCCACGCGCTGGCGCGTTTGCTGCGAGATGGAACCGGCGCGCTCAGCAACCTCGGCCGCAGCCGCCTGCGGGGTGGTGACAATCAGCAGCTCCGCATTGGGGATGAGCTGGGCCACCGACAGGGCAACGTCGCCGGTACCCGGCGGCAGATCGAGCAGGAGCACGTCCAGGTCGCCCCAGAAGACGTCCGCGAGGAACTGCTGGAGGGCGCGGTGGAGCATCGGCCCGCGCCAGACGACGGGCGCGTTGCCCTCCACAAACTGGCCAATGGAAATGTGCTTGATGCCGTGGGAGATGGGGGGAAGCAGCATTTCGTCGTCAAGCACTGTGGGGCCTGCAGTGGAACCCAGCAGGCTGGGCACGGAGTGGCCGTAGATATCGGCGTCCACGATGCCCACCTTGAGCCCCTTGTTGACCAAGGCTGCGGCCAGATTCACCGTGACGGAGGACTTGCCCACGCCGCCCTTGCCGGAGGCCACCGCGAACACGCGGGTGGTGGACTCGGGCTTGGCAAAGGGGATCTCCGGCTCGGCCTGTCCGCCGCGCAGCTTTTGCTTGAGCTCTTTACGCTGCTCGTCGCTCATCGGCGTCATGGAGATGCTGATGTTGCCAACACCATCGAGCTCCGCCACGGCCGCGCGGGTATTGGACTCGATGGTGCCCTTCATCGGGCAGCCGGCGATGGTGAGATAAAGCTCGATGTCGACGTCCGGACCATTGACGGCCACGGACTTGACCATGCCCAGCTCCGTGATGGGGCGGCCGATTTCTGGGTCATCGACGCGGGTGAGCGCGTCGCGAACGGAAGATTCAGTAATAGCGCTAGTCATAACGCGCATTAGTCTAGTCACTTGCTATCGGGGAGAGCCACACCGCCGTCTGGCCAGCGGGGTGTGTAAAATTCAGCCAGATGCCGCGGCCCAGCGCTACGGACTGAGAACCCTGAAGAACAGCGGCATGTGCGCTGCATGTCCGGTTGAATAGAAAGAATGCGCCTGATTCTGATGCCCCGCCTTATTGCACGTTCCCGCACCTTCGCCCGCGTTGTTGGGGTGGCCTTGGTGGGGGTTGTGGGGGCGTCGTTAAGCGCCTGCTCCGGGTATGAACCCAAGCCGGAGCCGAACCCAGTGAACTCGGCGCCGATCACCATCATGATTGATCCGACATCCCACGAGCAGCGCGTGCTGGCGGAAATCTACCGCCAGACCCTGCGCGATGAGGGACGCGCGGCCACCGTTTCTCAGAAGCCAATGCTGGTGCGCCAGGGAGGGGAGCACGTCAGCGGGGTCAGCACTAATGGCAACTTCTTCGTCGGCTGTACGGGTGAATTCTTAAGCGTCTACAACCCGGAGGAAGCCCGCGCGATTTCCAAGGACTACGTGGCTGCCAAGGAAGAAGGCACCAAGGACGAGGACTTTTTGGAGCGCACCCACGTCGCGCTCATGGCCTCGCTGCCCCCGGAGGTCTCCGTGGTGGAGCCTGCCGGTGCCGAAGGCTGTCCTAATTCAAAGCCGGAGCTTCCACAGAATTACGTTGTGGTCTACCAAGACGGGCTATTCAACCGCGATGAAAAGCTGGAAGTTGCCTCCTTTACCAAGTTCCTCACCGCGCAGGACCTCGATGAAGTTGTCCAGAAAGTAGAAGACTCCGAGGACTTTGAGGCGACCGTGCGCGCCTGGATGGAGGCCAACCTCATGCAGAACCTCAACGAGGAAGGTGACTCCAATTCTTCCGGCGGCTCGGATTTGGTCCACGAGGAATCCTAAAAGAGACAAGCTTGGGGTGCAGTCCTCGGCGCCTGGGGATGGCGATAAGGAACTGCATAAAACGGCGCTGGACGCGCCGTGCTTGGCGACGTCTCGCCGAACCGCCCCACTCCCTACGTACGGAAACCGATCAGTGTCTCGCAGAGTGGGGGGTTTCAGGAAATCTATAGTTCACACATAGTTGTGTACTTATTCTTAAAGATTCCAGGTAAAACCCTATTTTTTCTTGCGGTTTTCTGTGTAGTCGGGTACTATTTTTAGCGTTCGCCTGCCTATTTCCTGTCAATTCCTAAATGATTTTGTGAGGAAATGTCTTGAGAAGCCGCCGCGGCTTTCGGGTTTCCGCACTGTGGGGTGGGGCAGGGTACTGCATTTGAAAGGACTTAAGGAATGAATGCACCACGAAGTGGCTCCGCCCGTAG
Source organism: Corynebacterium aurimucosum ATCC 700975 (assembly GCF_000022905.1). NCBI lineage: Bacteria > Bacillati > Actinomycetota > Actinomycetes > Mycobacteriales > Corynebacteriaceae > Corynebacterium > Corynebacterium aurimucosum. The sequence continues at coordinate 1,104,897 of NC_012590.1, forward strand.
GCGCTCTTCCCGTAAAGGGGTGGCAGCTCTTTCTGCTATTACACTCGCGCTGAGCGGCCTCAGCATCACCTCTTTTAACACGGTGGTTCCGGAGGCTAATGCCGCCACCCTCAGCGGCGGCATCCGCGACAAGTCCGGCGCGGTGGAGAAGGACGCCCAGAAGGCCTCCGACCTGCCGGCCGGTTCGTGTACTGTCTCAGAAAGCACTACGGAGGGCAGCCAGGCTGGTTTCAGTTGGTATACCTCTGAGCCGTCTGCGACCAGTCCCTCGAAAACCCGGTGGGGCTTGAGCGTCTCCTTTGATAACTCGAAGGACCGCACGTTCGCCGATTGGGGCTTTACCAATAACGGCAGGATGGGCGCATACCTTGATGCAGCTCAAATTCCCGCTTTGAATGCTGGTCAGACCCTTGTTGACAAGGTGGTCACGCACAAGGCCGACGAAATTCTCGGTATTACTGCTTCTGGGCCACAACGACCCCTGAATCTCAATGCGAAGCTGACCGATGCCAAAGTCAAGCAGTTCGCTGAGGCCACTGCCACGGACCCGGTACGTTATGCCTGGCAGGGCAACTATAAGCAGGACAATCCTCAAGGGCCAAGGGCCAAGGGCCACCCAGGGAACCAACTCATCCTTTACGGCCATCGTGAACCCGTGGCCGAGCGAGAACATCGAATGTAACCCGATTACGGTGTCGTGGGAGAGCTTCGAGAAGCACGTTATCGTCCCTGGTGAGCAAACCAAGGTCGGTAAGATCAACGTTCCTGCTGTTGCGAACGGCGGCACGGATGATTCGATGTCCCGCATGGTCGTAGAGGCCTACGACGGCAATGGCAAGTTCATCGGCACCACGGACCCGGCGGCATCTGGGGGTACGCAGAACCTGCGTATCGACGAAGCCACTGGCGAGATCTTCTTCACGTGGCCTGAGTACCGCGGTACTGACCTGGCCACTGATAAGAACGTAAACTTCTCCGTTCTGGCAAAGCCACGTACCGTCGACCAGCTCCAGGCTGCTGGTGAGAACAACAATGAGTGGGTAACACTCAAGTATTCGATAGCTCCAACTCGCTGACGCGCTACAATAAGGCGAACGTCATCGACTCGAAGGCGTTCTCCCTGGACGACACCGAGTACCACTCCCCGAAGTACGACAAGACGGATGCGTCGATCATCTCGGGCGTTGATAGTGCTACCGGTCCGATTGCTACCGAGCCGCAGAAGGTCACCTTCACCCAGACCCCGGACCTGATCAAGGACCTGGTCAAGAAGAAGGGTGACGGCGGCTTCGAGGCTAAGGTCACTCTGGACGAGAAGTACGTCTTCGATGGCTGGTCCGTTGAGATGGACGAGGACTACAACGTCACCGTCACTGCTCCTGAGAACCCGAAGCCGGGTAGCTTTGCGCAGCCCAAAATCACTGTCGAGTACTCGAACGGCTCCACAGACGTACTCCAACTCCTCGTGGTTGTCGACCCGAACAACACCCAGGTCACAGACCTCGTGCGCCCTGGCCTATCCAAGGGCAAGCTGAACGAGGAAATTACCGCCCAGGTGGGCACCAAGTCCATCATGAAGGGCCACAAGCCGGTCCACCCGGCCAAGTTCGAGATTGATCAGTCCACTGTCCCTGAGGGATGGACCGTCACCGTCGATGACACCGGCAAGGTTACCGCGAAGGCAGATGACACAGTCACGCCGGGCAGCATCATTACCCCGAAGGTGAAGGCAACCTACCCGGACCAGACCACGGATGAGATCGAGACCCAGTTCCAGGCGATCGTGGACATCAAGATCCCGACCTACGACACAGTGACTGGTCAGCCGAATGCGAGTGTCAGCCTCACTCCCGAAATCCCAGAGCGCGGTCTGAGCGGCAACACCACTGATGAGGCGCCGACCCGTTATACCTTCGAGGATGGTACTAACCAGACCACCCTTACCAGCAAGGACGGCAAGACGTGGACCGTCTTCGTTGACGAGAAGACTGGTGAGATTACGACCACGATCCCGAAGGGTGCGCAGGAAGGCGACATCCTGAACGTTCCGGTCCAGGCTCACTACAGCGACGAAGGCAAGCAGAAGCCTCAGACTGTTGTTGGCACCGTCGTCGTTATCAAGGGCGACATCAAGGCGAACTACAATGTTCAGACCACTGCTCCAGGCCAGGAAGTCAAGCACCAGGTTGTGGACACTCCTGACGGCTCCACGTTCTCCTTCGGCAACAAGAATGGCAAGCCGGTTCTTACCCAGGAGGTTAACGGTTGGAAATACACCATTGACCCTAATACCGGTGAAGTTTCCTCCACCCCGCCGGCAGATGCTAAGCCAGGTGACAAGAACACCGTCACGGTAACCGTTAACGCCCCGGGTGGTCTGACCACTCAGGCACCTGTCACCACCGTGGTCAAGCTGACCAACAGCTGGGAGTCTGAGCCGGTTGTTCCGTCCCAGACGGTGTACCCGGGTGGCACGGCTACCTCGCCGATTGGCGTCGAAAAGCCTGCAGACATCAACCTTGCTGCGGACAAGCCGTTCACCATTGATCCGAATGGCAAGGGCCTGGAGGCAACGGGTGAGAACAACAAGTTCGGCAACCCGACGTACAAGATGAAGACGGCTAACGGCGACTGGATCGTTGGTCTGGATGACAAGGGCAACGTCATCTCCACCGCGCCGGAGACCGCGAAGCCGGGCGATAAGATCGATGTCCCGGTCATCGTGACCTACGAGGACGGATCGAAGGACAACACCACCGCAACGGTCAACGTCATCGACGTTCCGAAGCGCGAGGTTCCGTTCCAGGTCGAGTACAAGTACGACGACACCGTCCCTGCCGGTACCTACAAGGTTGAGAACAAGGGTGAGCCAGGCGAGGAAAAAATGAACCTTGACGGCACCTGGGAGCGCACCCAGGAGCCGAAGAACGAAGTCGTTGTCGTCGGCACCAAGCCTGCCGAGAGTGCCAAAGACGTCACGTGGACGGTCCCGATCCCGTTCCCGACCGAGGTTCGCGAGAACCCGGACCTGAAGCCTGGTGAAACCAAGGTTGTCCAGGAAGGTGAGAACGGCGAAAAGACCTACACCGCTAAGTTCACTGCTAAGGGTTCTGAGGCACAGGTAGCCGAGGAAGAAACCACCAAGGAAGCCAAGCCGCGCATCATCGAGTACGGCCCTGGCATTGCTCCGAGCGAGCTTGTGACCAAGACCGAGAAGCCGATTCCGTTCGACACCAAGGTTGTCTTCGACGACACGCTGGCCGCAGGCGAGCAGAAGATTGATCAGAAGGGCGAGCTCGGCACCGAGGTTGAGACTTCTACGCAGAAGCTTGTCGATGGCAAGCCGTCCGGCGACCCAGTTGTAACCTCTGAGCGCACCAAGGAGCCGACCGAGCAGATCATCCGCGTGGGTACCAAGACCACCGGTAAGAACACTGAGACCGTTAAGTCTGAGGTTCCGTTCGGTGTGAAGATCGAGTTCGACCCGAATTTGCCTGCCGGTACGTCTGAGGTTGTGACCGAAGGAAAGCCTGGCGAGAAGACGGTGACGATCACGCGCGATATCACCAACTCCCAGCCGGGCGATCCGCAGGTCACCGAGGAAATCACCAAGCAGCCTGTTGATCAGGTGATCAAGGTTGGTACTAAGCCGTCTGAGGCTTCGGAGAAGGTGACCTGGACTGCTCAGGTTCCGTTCGAGGTCGAGACTCGTCCGAATCCGGAGTTGAAGCCGGGTGAGATCAAGGTTGTCCAGAAGGGCGTGCCTGGTGAGAAGACCTACACCGCGGACTTCTCCGCCAAGGGTGATCAGGCAACTGTGGCCCCGGAGGAGAAGCAGACCAAGGACCCGGTCAACGAGATCATCGAGTACGGTCCGGCCGCTGAGGACACCACTGTGGTGACCAAGGTTGAGAAGCCGGTTCCGTTCGAGACTGAGATCGTTTTCGATGACTCTCTTGAAGAGGGTCAACAGAAGGTTGACCAGCAGGGTGAGCTTGGCACTGAGGTTGTGACTTCTACTCAGAAGATTGTGGATGGCAAGCCGTCTGGTGATCCTGAGGTGAGCACTGAGCGAACCAAGGAGCCGACTAAGCAGATCATCCGCGTGGGTACCAAGACCACCGGTAAGAACACTGAGTCCGTCGAGACTGAGGTTCCTTACGACGTCAAGGTTGTTTATGACCCGAGCCTGAAGCCGGGCGAATCCAAGGTCACTCAGGAAGGCAAGCCAGGCAAGAAGAAGGTGACGATCGAACGCGACATCGTCAACTCCAAGCCAGGTGACCCGAAGATTACTGAAGAGATCATCGAGAAGCCGGTTGAGAAGATTGTCACTGTCGGCACCAAGCCGGCTGAGGCAACCAACAAGGCAACTTGGGTTGCGCCGCTGCCGTACGACACGATCGTGCGCGTGAACCCGGAGCTGAAGCCGGGTGAGATGAAGGTTGTCCAGAAGGGTGAATACGGCGAGAAGGAATTCACCGCCGACTTCACCGCGAAGGACAACACCTCCACGGTGAACACCACCGAGCGGGTAACCAAGCAGCCGGTTGAACAGATCATCGAGTACGGTCCGAAGATTGACGACAGCGAGGTAGTGACCAAGCTGGAGAAGCCTGTCCCGTTCGAGACTGAGATCGTCTTCGATCCGAATCTGAAGGCGGGCGAGCAGGTCGTCGATAAGCAGGGCGAGTTGGGTACTGAGGTCGTCACTTCCACTCAGAAGATCGTGGACGGTAAGCCTTCCGGCGAGCCGACCGTGACCACCGAGCGCACCAAGGAGCCGACCAACGCGATAATCCGTGTTGGCACCAAGGCCGGCCCTGTTTCCGACAAGGTCGAATGGACTGAGAAGACCCCGTACGAGACCGAGATTCGCGTGAACCCGGACCTGCAGCCGGGTGAGACCAAGGTTGTCCAAGAAGGCACACCTGGTGAGATCAAGCACACCGTCACGTTGACTGTTGATAACGGCGAGGTGAGCAAAGAGGAGTCTTCTGAGGAAATCAGCAAGCCTTCCCCGCGCATCATCGAGGTTGGTCCGGCTGAGAACCAGACCGAGCTGACGGACAAGCACACCGAGGAGATTCCGTACGAGACCATCATTGAGTACGACCCGAACCTCGAAGCGGGCAAGGTCGAAGAGGACCAGCCTGGTGTCAATGGTGAGAAGGAAGTTTCCAAGACTTGGAAGCTTGTAAACGGTGAGCCTGTGGGCGATCCGGAGACTACCGAGACGGTGACGAAGGAAAAGCAGGATCGGAAGATCCGCGTTGGTACCAAGTGCAACTGCGATAAGCCGACGGACCCAGACACTCCGGACAACCCCGACAACCCGGACAAGCCGGACACTCCGGACAACCCGGACAACCCTGATGAGCCAGGCAAGCCGGACGAGCCAGGCAAGCCGGACGAGCCAGGCAAGCCGGACGAGCCAGGCAAGCCGGACGAGCCAGGCAAGCCGGACGAGCCAGGCAAGCCGGACACTCCGGACAACCCCGACAAGCCAGGTACCTCGAGCATCCCGAACCTCAGCAGCCTGTGGCCGCTCATCCCGCTGGTGATTATTCCGCCGGTATTGGCCCACTTCTTTAAGCCTCCGCACCTTCCGGAGCTGCCGACGAAGCCGGCCAAGCCAGTTGAGCCGCTGAAGCCTGAGGAGCCGAAGGCGCCAGAGGCACCGAAGGCACCGAGCGCGGAGAATCAGCCGACGTCCGAGCAGACCCCGAGCGCTCAGCCGAGCCAGGCCAGCCAGCCAAGCGCGACCACGAGCACCCCGGCCTCTTCCAAGAGCACCTCGTCTGGCAAGCTTGCCAACACCGGTGCTAACGTCCTGGGCCTCATTGGTGTGGCACTGGCACTCATCGCTGGTGCAGCTCTGATTCTGCGTCCTAGCCGCCGCAAGGACTCCTAAGCACTAGGTGTCCTCAGGGGCCTTTCCGGCCCCACAGCAGTGGTTGAGTAGACCACGATCAAACGCCCGAGCATTAGCTCGGGCGTTTCTTTTTGCTCACTCGCACTGCGGTGGTCGAAGGGCGATCTCGAAATACGATGTTGTATCGAGCTAGGTCTGTCTTCTTTCGTCGTGAAGCGCCACTCGAGCCGGCGTGAACAAGATTGGGGAGCTTGCTGTTGCGACCGGCTATTTGGTAGCAGTGTCGTGACTATCTGGTAGCGCTTCAGTGAGTATCTGGTAGCAGCTCAGGGCGCTCGGGATGATACTTCCGGTAGCCGCACCACTCGGGTGCGGCGCGTACTGGAAGGAGTCCGCTGATGACGGATTACCGTGCGGTGATGACGCTGCTGATTAGGAAGCGTTCTTACCGCCAGATTGAAGACCAACTCGGGTGCTCGCACCGCGCGATTTCCCGAGCGAACCAAGCGCTGCGAAGCCTTGGCTTGACCACTGCCCAGCAGGTCGCGGCGTTGACGAATGACGAGCTGGACGAGATATTCGTTGACAAGCGCAGTAGCGGGCAAGGCGAGTTCGTCCCGATTGACTTTGACGCGGTCGTCAAAGCACGCACAGGGCGTGTGAAGCAAACACTGCAAGTATTGTGGGCTCGGTACACCACGATCCCCGCCCAGCCGGGTCAGCGTCACTACAGCTACGACCGGTTCCGCCAGTTGGTTGCTTCCCATGTCGATGCGGCCGGGCTTACCGCCCGGATCACCCATGCACCAGGGCATACGATGCAGGTGGATTGGGCGGGGACCAAGATGTGCCTGTACGACCCTGCGGGCACACCGGGTGCGAAAGTCAGCATTTTCGTTGCCGCGCTGCCGTATTCAGGGATGCTGTTTGCCTGTGCGTGTATTGACCAGCGGCAACAGTCCTGGCTTGATACCCACCGTCAAGCGTTTGACTACTTTGGTGGGGTCTGCCAGGTTGTTGTCCCCGATAACGCGTCGACGGCATCAAACGCGATCAGCACTGCCGATAGGAATCGGAAGGTCAACGACACTTACCAGCAGTTCTTGGAGCACTACAACACAGCAGCACTTCCTACGCGCGCGCGTCGGCCGAAGGATAAAGCGAATGTGGAAGCTGCGGTAAAGATCGTCACACACAAAGTCATCCACGCCCTTGAAGGCCACCAGTGTGTTGACTTGGACGAGCTCAACGGAAAGATTGTGGACTTAGTCGATGCAATCAACAGGTCCGTGCCGTTTCGCAGTCAGCACATCAGCCGCAGGGATCTCTTCGAAGAACACGAGCAGCATCTCCTTGCTGACCTGCCGACAACCCCATGGCAGCACACCGAGTGGAAGCGCGCGAAAGTGGCCCCTGATTTCCATATCACGGTTGCAACGGTGCGCTACTCCGTCCCGCATCAGCTTGTTGGCCGCACTGTCGATGTGCGCATCACAGGCCAGGTCTTGACCGTCTTTGATCAGGGGACGACCGTGGCAACCCACCAGGTTTCGCATAAGCGTGGGGCCTATGTCACTGACTATGAGCACATTCCATCTGGAATGGACTCCACCCGTGGACTGTGGACCAGTGACTACTTTTATCGCGAAGCCAGCAAAACCGGCCCGGCAACACGCAAGGTCATCGAAGAACTCATCGCGGCGAAAGCCATCCCGGCCCAGGCGTACCAGTCTTGCCGAAATGTGCTTTCGATGGGCAAACACGGCAACAAACCAATCCTGGAAGAGGCATGCCAGCGCCTGACCGCCAACGACGGCAGCCGACGGGCGGTGTCATATACCGCAGTCAAAAACATGATGGCCGCCATACGCAAAGAACACGCCACCCGGCCCCGCGGATTAGACCAGGCCCCGCGTAGCACCACAACCGCCCAGCCTGTAGCCGCTGACCGGGATACCACCGGCGCGTTTCTCGGCGGTGCAGACCAGTTCAGCATGGACAACCTCGCAAAGAAAGGAAACTAAACCCCTTGTCATCACCAACCCCGCCAACAGATCGCTTCCTTGACGAATCCGTCCTGCCCGACTTCACCGCGCTGCGGATGACAGCCTTTGGCAGAAGCGTCATCGACATCGCCAACGATCCCGCATTCGACACATGGACGTTTTCCCAAAAGGTGCTCTACGCACTTGATAAAGAAGTCGCGGCCAGGCGCGAGCGACGCATCAACAAACTGCTGAAAGCATCCCGATCTCCAAACCTTGATGCTTGCCTTGAAAACGTGGTCTGCACGCCTGACCGCAACATCAACCCCGAGCAAGTCAGCAGACTCGCTCACGGACAATGGTGCCACCTGGGCCAAAACATTGTCATCCTGGGCAAATCCTCAGTCGGCAAAACCTACCTCGCCCAAGCCCTGATCACAGCAGCATGCCGCAAAGACTACTCCGCACGGTTCTACCGCACCGACATGCTCGCCGCCGAACTGGCAGTCCTCCAACCCGATGACCCTAAACGGCTGAAATTCATCCAGCACCTCCACGACGTCGATGTCCTAGTCCTCGATGACTTCCTGACCACACCTGTTGATGCCGCGACTGCGCACCAACTTCTCAACATCCTCGCCGGCCGTGAAGGCAAAGTCTCAACGATAGTGACCTCACAATTCACCCCACTGGAGTGGTACAAGTCCATCCCCGACGCCGTGATCTCCGAGTCAATCCTCAACCGACTCGTCTCCGGCGCCGAGATCATCACACTCGAAGGACCAAACATGCGCCTGAACACCAACGCATAACCACCAACAACGCCTGAGTGAGACACCGCTACCGGATACTCACTCAGGCGCTACCAGATACTCACCACACCGCTACCATTTCAGTCTTCTGAACAGCTTGCTGTCCAGCCCAACGACTCACTTAGTACTGCCGCGGGTTCTGACGCGATCGTCGGCAGCTGGGGCGTCATCGTGGTCGAACGCGCTGGTGGATACGAAGACCGCTTAGAGGTTTCGCCACAGCTTTATCTCCTCGCGCAGTTCTGCCCAACATTTCGTGGAGTTTCTGAGAAGAGTTTCTTATGCGTGTCTCCCTTCGCGCTCACCGGGAGAGCTTGTGGTTGCTGTTTGAGGCTCACGGTGAGCGCGAAGGGCGATTAAGAAAGAACGGAGGGCGGGTAGCTGAGCGCGAGGGGCGGGTGGCTGAGCGCGCAGGGCGCCTGTTGTGCCTGGGGTAGGGGAGGGCAATTCCACTAGCAAGAAAGGCCCCGGCCACCACGCTCGTTATGAGTTCGTGGTGGCCGGGGCTTTGCTCGGCGCTGTGCTGTGTGCCAGCGCCTGTGGCGTTAAGCGCCTTTAAACGTCGAAGGCTTCCTCGAGCAGGTTCTTCTGCTCAATCTGGTGAACCTTCGCGTTACCGGTAGCAGTCGAGGACTGCGAGCGGCGGGACACGCGGACCATCTCCGGCATATCCGGGATGAGGTCGCGCAGGTGCTCGTTGTAGAACGGCCACGGGCCCTGGTTGGCCGGCTCGTCCTGCACGAAGCGAATCTGCGTTGCGTTCGGGTAAGCCTCGAAAGCCTCACGCAGGCGGTTGAACGGAATCGGGTGGAGCATCTCCACGCGCACGATGGCGATGTCATCGCGGCCATCGGCTTCCTTCTTCTTAGCCAGCTCCCAGTAGAGCTTGCCGGAAACCAGCATGATGGTCTTGACCTTGTCGGTATCGCCGACCTTCTTGCCCTTGATGTCCACGAAGTTCGGGTCGTTGATAACAGACTGGAATTTCTTGACCTCAGTGAAGTCCTCCACGGAGGAGGTTGCAGCCTTGTTGCGCAGCATGGACTTCGGGGTGAAGACCACCAGCGGGCGCTTCATCTCACCGAGAGCCTGGCGGCGCAGCAGGTGGAAGTGGTTAGCCGGGGTGGAAGGCTGAGCCACAGTCATGGAGCCCTCAGCGCACAGCTGCAGGAAGCGCTCGATACGGGCGGAGGAGTGGTCCGGGCCCTGGCCCTCGTAGCCGTGCGGCAGCAGCAGGATCAGGCTGGAGAGCTGACCCCACTTGGCCTCGCCGGAGGAGACGTACTCATCGATGATGGTCTGTGCACCGTTGGCGAAGTCACCGAACTGTGCCTCCCAAGCCACGACAGCATCCGGGTTACCCACGGTGTAGCCGTACTCGAAGCCCATGCCGGCGAACTCAGTCAGAGCCGAGTTGTAGACCATGAACTTACCGCCATTGCCCTTGGACTTCGCCAGGTGAGCAACCGGGTTGTGTTCCTCACCCGTGCGCGGGTCGAAGGCCACGGCGTGGCGCTGGGTGAAGGTACCGCGGCGGGAATCCTCACCGGCCAGGCGGACGACCTTGCCGGAGTTGGCCAGGGAACCGAAAGCGATGAGCTCGCCCCAGCCCCAGTCGATGCCGCCTTCGCGCGAGGACTTCTGGCGGTCCTTGGCCACCTTGGCCACGCGCTTGTGGTACTCGAAGCCCTCCGGCGGGGTGCCGTAGGCGTCACCGATCTCGGCGAGCTCCTCGGCGGTGATGGAGGTGTCCAGACCGCGGGTCAGCTCCTGGGAGGAGGTGATACCAGTCTGCTCCTTGGGGCCGGCCTCTTCAGCCTTCTTGTGGTCGGCGAAGACGGACTCCATCTGGTCGTGGAAGTCACGTGCAGCTGCCTCTGCCTCTTCATCGGAGAGGTCACCGCGGCCGATAAGCTCTTCGGTGTAGCGCTCACGGACGGACTTGTGGTCATCGATGATGTCGTAGAGCTGCGGCTGGGTCATGGACGGGTCATCGGCCTCGTTGTGGCCGCGCAGGCGGTAGCACACGAGGTCAATGAAGACGTCCTTGCCAAAGCGGCGGCGGTACTCGGTGGCCAGCTTGCCCACCCAGACAACTGCCTCCGGGTTGTCGCCGTTGACGTGGAAGACTGGGCAGTCGAAGCCCTTGGCCAGGTCGGTGGCGTAGTGCGTGGAGCGGCCGGAATCCGGGGTGGTGGTGAAGCCCACCTGGTTGTTGACAACCACGTGGACGGTACCGCCGGTGGTGTAGCCACGCAGCTGGGAAAGGTTGATGGTCTCCTGGACCACGCCCAGGCCGGTGAAGGAGGCATCGCCGTGGAGCATGATCGGCACAACGGTGTGGCCCTCGGCACCCTTGTCCAGGATGTCTTGCTTGGCGCGTGCGATACCTTCCATGACCGGGTCGACGGCCTCAAGGTGAGACGGGTTAGCAGCCAGGGTGACCTTGATTTCACCGTCACCGAACATCTGCAGGTGCTCGCCCTCAGCGCCCAGGTGGTACTTCACGTCACCGGAGCCGCCCATCTGGCCGCCCTTATAGTTGCCGTCGAACTCGCCGAAGATATCTGCCAGCGGCTTGCCCACGATGTTGAAGAGGACGTTGAGGCGGCCGCGGTGCGGCATGCCGATGACAACCTCGTCGAGGTCCTGGCCAGCGGCGGTGTCCACGATGGAATCCAGCAGAGCGATGAGGGACTCGGCGCCCTCCAGGGAGAAGCGCTTCTGGCCCACGTACTTGGTCTGCAGGAAGTTCTCAAAGGCCTCAGCAGCGTTGACCTTCTGCAGGATGTACTTCTGCTCGGAGTTGGTCGGCTTCGGCATGCCGGCCTCAATCTGCTCCTGCAGCCAGCCGCGCTCATCGCGGTCGAGGATGTGGGCGTACTCGGAGCCAACCTTGAGGGTGTAGGCGGAGCGCAGGCGGGTTACCACCTCGCGCAGCGTCATGGTCTCCTTGCCGCCGAAACCACCGACGTTGAAGGTGCGGTCCAGATCCCAGATGGTCAGGCCGTGGGTAGCGAGGTCGAGGTCGCGGTGATCCGGCCAGGGCAGGCCCGGCTGCTTCCAACCCAGCGGGTTGATGTCCGCCAGCAGGTGGCCACGGGAGCGGTAGGCCTCGATGTACTGCATGACGCGCGTGTTCTTGTCGACGCCCGTGTTGGGGACGTCGGCAGCCCAGCGGAAGGGCTGGTAGGGAACACCCATGGACTCGAAGAGCTCGTCCCAGAAGGCATCATCCAGAATGAGCTGGCCCACGGTGCGCAGGAATTCACCGGATTCCGCGCCCTGAATGACGCGGTGATCATAGGTGGAGGTCAGGGTAACCAGGCGGCCGACGCCGAGGTCTGCCAGGCGGTCAGCGGAGGTGCCGGCGAACTCGGCCGGGTAGTCCATGGATCCCACACCGATGATGGAGCCGGAGCCCTTGGTCAGGCGGGCGATGGAGTGACGGGTGCCGATGCCACCCGGGTTGGTCAGGTTGATGGTGACGCCGGAGAAGTCATCCATCGTCAGCTTGTTCTTGCGGGAGCGGTCAACGATGTCCTGGTAGGCATCGATGAACTCGGAGAAGGTCTTGTTCTCCGCTTCCTTGATGGCAGCGACGACGAGGGCGCGGGAGCCATCCTTCTGCGGAAGGTCGATGGCCAGGCCCAGGTTGACGTGCTCCGGCTGGACAACGGTGGGCTTGCCGTCCTGAAGCTCGTAGCGCACGTTCATATCCGGGTGGATCTGAACGGCCTTGACCAGCGCGTAGCCCAGAATGTGGGTGAAGGAAATCTTGCCGCCGCGGGTGCGCTTGAGGTGATCGTTGATCATCGCGCGGTTTTCCCACATGAGCTTGACCGGGATGTCACGCACGGTGGTAGCGGTGGGGATCTCCAGGGACTCGTCCATGTTCTTGGCGATTGCCTTGAACATTCCCTTGAGTACGCGGGAGCCCGGCTCCGGTGCTTCCTTGATGCGGTCCAGCGGGGACTCGGACTTTTTCTCCGTCTTCTTCGCAGCCTTCGCGGGTGCGGAGGAAGCCTTCTCCTCAGCCTGGTTCTTCTTCGGTGCAGCCTGTGCCGCGCTCTTCTTCTGGGTGGGGGTGCTGGATTGAGCGTTCGCAGCCTTGGACTGTGCGGCCGGCTTCGGTGCTCCGTTGGCCTCAAAGTACTCGCGCCACTCCTTGTCTACGGAGTTCGGGTCCTTGGAGTACTGCTGAAACTGTTCGTCAATCAGCCACGCATTCGGGCCATAGATGCTCGAGTTGCTCACGGCAGATGCTCGCCTCTTTCTGTGCTTCTAAGTTTGTCTTTATTCGACTCTAGTAGGCCAATCCACGGGTGCGAAAGGCACCCCGAAAAGTGTCTCCCCTTATGATACGGCCCTTGTAAGTTTGCTCACTAACCTGAGCGGGTTTCGCCCCTTTTATTCCCCCTGCAGGGGGGAGAGTTGGGTACCCGCATGGTTGATTACTTGGCGGCCCAATTTACGGTTGGCGGTTGTTCCCAGCACCGCGCCTACACCCATCGGCAGCAGTTTGGATACCCATGCCCACTTGAGCTTCTTGGTGGCCTGCTTCATAAACAGCTTGGTCAGGCGGCCGTTGAGGCCGCTGAGGGTCGGACCGGAAAAACGCGAGAGGGTAGCAGCGGAGGTGACGCCAGACAGCGAGGTTGCATCCCCCACAAAGGTATCGACCAGCGCGCTGCCCTGGGAGCCGGTGAGTACCACCAAGACCAGCGCGCGGCGGCGCTCCTTATCCCGGATGTTGTCACCGCGCAGGTGCGCGGAGGCGAGGATGTACCAGGCGGCGGCTTCGAGGAAGACCAGGGATTCCGCGCCGATAGTGGCCGCACCGGTGACCAGACCGATGCCAGGGATAGCCGCGGAGGCGCCTGCGGCAGCACCGGTTCCGGTGATGATGTTCATGAAGTGCTTGTCAATGAGCTCTTGTAACTCCGCCGGGCTGGCGTCGGGGTTACGCTTCTTTACGCCCTCGACATAGTTGATGATGACGGAGGACTGGACGGAGACGATCTTGTCGATGGCCCCCAGGAATCCCTTAGTAATTCGGTTGGCCTCGTCTACCTCTAAGGAGCCCACGCTCTCTGCGGTGCCGGCTTGATCGACCGATCCTTCCCGGCGACTAACTGCTTTGCCTTTGTCGTCCTTGCCAAAGACCTTGTCCAACATTGTCTCACCTAACTTCTTTACTAAAACTGCGTGTGAATTTGAACAGTATGTTTACCACCGTATCGAAAACGTTTTATTCAGCGCGCCAGCAGGTTAGCGCATTAGGGTATGAGGCATGAGCGAGTTTGAGCCTTCCCCCTCGCGTGAGGTCAGCGCAGCTGCAGCGCGCTTGCTTGCCGAATCCCTGCATGCCCGTGCCCGCGCCGCGCAGGAGGCGGCACGCACCGCGCTTGCCGACGATCTCACGGTGCTCACCACAGGAGGTTGGGTGCGCGGTTGCATCGAGGAGGACTTGCGTCCGGACCGCCCGATTTCCGCGCCGGTGCGCTCGTGGCGCGGTATCCCTTTTGGCGCGGATACCTCGGGTGCCAACCGCTTCATGGAACCGCGGCCTGCCACGGCGTGGGAAGGAATCCGGGATTGCCGCGAGTTCGGGCACGTGGCCCCGCAGCCGGTGTACTCCTGGACCGACCGCATCGAGGGCGCAGAAGATTGCCTGACCCTTGATGTTGTCCGGCCGCACCATACGGGTTCGCCCAATACACCGTCGGGTTTTAAGGCAGGGGAGAAGCTGCCCGTCGTGGTGTATTTGCATGGCGGCAGTTTCATTGTGGGTTCTTCCCACATGCTGATGCTGCGCGGCTTCGAGTTCGCAGCCCAAATGAACGTGGTCTATGTTTCGGTGAACTTCCGACTAGGAGCCTTGGGCTACCTCGACCTCCGAAGCCTGGGCGGTGAGGCTTGCGCCAACCCCGCTGTGGCGGATCAGGTCTTGGCGTTGGAGTGGGTGCGCGAGAATATTGCGGCTTTCGGCGGGGACCCAGATAACGTGACTCTCATGGGGGAATCCGCCGGCGGCGCGGCGGTCCTCACCCTCATGGCGGTGCCGCACGCAGAAGGCCTTTTCCACCGCGCGATTGCGCAATCGCCACCGATCGGCATGATTCATTCGCGGGCGCAGTCGGTGTTTTGGGCCCGCGAGCTGGTTCACAAGATGGCCTTGCCGCGCGATACCACCGCGGATGATCTGCGCCGCGAGGATTTTGCGGACTTGGTGCGCTCCGGCCAGTCCATGATGTGGCGCGCGGGCGAGTTGCTGTACCTGAACTCCTGCTATGCGCCGACTGTCGACGGCGACCTTATCCCGCAGCATCCCATCGAAGCCTTTGAGAACGGCAACCAGCACCCGGTGCCGCTGCTGGTGGGAACTAACTCCGGTGAGGCCAGCTTTGGAAAGTTCCTCTTCCAACGCCCGAGCGCCCGCGAGCGCGCGGCCCTGCGGCTGCTGGCCTCTTTCGATCCGGAGAGCGCGCCGGATGTCATTGCGGCGTACGGCGGTGCGGTCTCACGCCGCGACTTTGGGGACTTGCTGACCGACGCCCTCTTCTGGGCCCCCACCGTCCGCGTGGCTTCGGAACACGCGCGGCGCCATCCGACGTGGATGTACCGTTTCGACTTCGCACCGGCGGCGCTGCGCTGGTTGGGCTTGGGGGCGATGCACTCGATGGAGCTCTCCAATATCTTTGGTGATCCGGGAGCATCGCGCGTCTCCTTCCTGAACAGCATTGCCAAGCCCTCCGAAATGGAGGACGTGACCGGGGCCATGCAGGCGCAATGGGGCGAGTTCATTCGGGGTGGAGCGCCTTTGGACAACTGGCCGCACTACCGCGCGCCGCAGCGCTCGACCATGGTTTTCGATGTGGAGCCGCGCGTGGAGGAGGCGCCGATGGAGGGGCGTCGCCAAGCATGGGAGGCCTATGACATGTTGGAGTGGGGGACTGGGCGCCCGGAGATTCTGAAGGAACTGGGATTCCTGCTCGATGAGGAGAGCTATTGACGGAGAACGCAGGTAAGATGTGTGGGGCCTTGGCAGCAGCCCGGGTGAGACTCCCACATGGACGGATGTTAATCACATGAGCTTTTTTGAAGATATCGCCTCTGCGCTGGACGGGGAGGGCATTGAGTCCCGCGTCAACGACGATGTGATGTTCGTGCCCATCACCTCCGATTTGGAAATCCAGTTTGTGGAAATTGACCCCATCCTGCCGGCGGCCAACGTCTACATTGCCGCAGCTGACGTGGATGAAGACGATGAGGACTTCGAGGCCGTTTTAGTTTCTGTGGCGTTCTCCGTGGAGGATGCAGTCGAGGCCGTGTCGCGTCACATCGCCACCGACCAGGTGGTGACGGTGCTGCGTGATCTGCTGGAGGGCACCGATGAACGCATCGCTGAGCTGGAGTTTCTCCAGGATGAGTTCAATCCGAACCTCGTCGTGGCGGAGGTGGCCAATGACTCGGAGCTGCGCGTGCTGGTGGAAACTATTGACGGTGTCCCGAGCGCGATCGTGCGTTTCCTCTCCTTCGACTTCGATGAGGAAGAGCTCGATGAGCTAGAGGATGAGGCAATCAGCAAGCTCTGGGAATTTGATAGCCCGGAGGACATGAGTGAGGAAGAGCGCGTTGCCATCTTCGGTGATGCGGAAGACGAGGACGGCGGGCTAGCCCCCATCATCGAGGTTCCCGCCGAGGCCCTTGAACTGGGTACCTACACTGACTTCGACCGCCTCTTTGACGTGCTGAGCCTGGTTTCTGATCAAGCCCTGGACTGGGAAGCCCAGCTGGTGAGCATCGATGACTCTGACTTCGACGAGCCTGAGGTCTATGACATCTTCGGCGCCGATGATGAGGACGATGATGACGTTCTCTTCGACGACGATGATGACGATGACGATGATTACGACGAGGACGAAGCAGAGGACGCCGATAGCGACGGTGACTCCGAGGACTAAAAGCTCCCAGGGTAGGGTAGGTGCGTACTTTTCCCTACGTTAATGAGGAGCGACGAAAACACATGCCGGATAAGAAGGCATCACGGAGTCAACGTCTGTGTGTTGGCTCCGCACTAGTGTGTGCGGCTCTGGCTTGGGTCCTGTCGCTGAATTCGAGCTACGGTAGCGGGGACTATGTTTTTGGCTCCGTCCTCTCCACCAGCGTGTGGGGCCTGACCCTGCTCGGCGCCCTTCTCTTCCTTGCCGCACAGTGGCGTTCTTTAGGACATCACGCAGTGCTCAACCCGTTGCTGGCGGTGGCAGTTAACCTTGTGTTGTCCTCGTTGATCTTCAACGTGAACATTCCCTTGTACCTAGACATGATGGGCACGGCATTCGTGGCAATTGTCTACGGACCCGTCTTGGGAGTGGGAACGGCGCTCTTGACAGCGTGCTTGGCCAGCATCAACAACCCGTTGCTTTTGGTATACCTACCGGTGGCTGTGGTGGTGGCCTACCTATTTGGCTGGCTGGCACGCCGTGGTGCCTTTAAACGGATGTTGGTCATGATGCTCACCGGCGCTGGTGTGGGTGTAGTCGCCGGGCTGCTGACCGCATTGTGCTCCTTGCTCCTGCCCGGTGAGTACGGGCAAAGCGGACCCGTCAAGCTCATGGCGCTGTGGGAGCTAATTTTGCATGACGGACGCCTGGCAGTTCTTTTGCAGAGTCTGAGCTCCGACGTGATTGATAAGACGTTCACGGCTCTCGTCGTCTGCGTAGCTATTCGCTTGGCACCGCAGTACATCCTCCGCCTATATGACTATCCGGAGACGCGCCCATCCCGAGACCGCGTCTTAACGGAGGACAGGTTCACGCTTTCCCTCGATGAGGAACCACCCCGCAACCTCCTGGGCCGGATACAGCGCTACTTCTAACCTGACTTAGGTCATGGGTGGGTGAGTAACGTCACTCTTGACACTGTTACCTGTTGGTTTTCGTCGGTGGGGAGGAATTTTTCCGCACTAAGTGGGTAGTGCCGGGGGTATTCAGTAGTCTGATTTTTGTGAGTCCTTATATTCGCACTGTCAAGACCGCTTCTGGGGCGATGGCGGTGCAGGTGGTGTTCTCTGAACGCAAAGGTGCGAAAAGGATGAAGCATATCGGCTCAGCGCATTCAGAGTCTGAGCTTGCGCTTTTAAGAGCTGAAGCTCAACGCATCGTTGATGGTGACCAACTCGCATTGGACTTCGGCGAGGTAGAACACATCCCACCGGCAACAGGCAGCGTTTGCCACCCGCTGCCGGTAGTCGGTCAGCGGGCCGGATACTTGCTGGACTGTATTGATGCGTGTTTCAACGAGCTAGGTCTTGCTGTAGCAAGCGGTGATGATCAGGTGTTTCGGGATCTGGTGCGTGCCCGGATCATCCATCCCGGCTCAAAGCTGGATTCCATCGAGACTCTTGCCGAGGTTGGCATCACCAGCGCAAGCTACCGCACCATCCAGAGGCGTCTTCCCACCTTCGCAACCGAATCGTTCGGGGAGATACTAACCCAAGCGTTGGCCCATCATGCAGGTATCGGGCCAGGTACTTTTATCTTGTACGACGTGACCACCTTGTACTTTGAAACCGATACCGCTGATGAGCTTCGCAAACCCGGGTTTTCCAAAGAGCGCCGCCTAGAGCCGCAAATCCTTGTCGGGCTGCTTACTGATGCCACTGGGTTTCCACTGCATGCGGGGGCGTTTGCTGGCAACTCGGCAGAAACCCACACGATGCTGCCGATGATCACACGGTTCCAAGAGGCCTACCAACTCGATGAAGTTACCGTCGTTGCTGATGCAGGCATGTTCTCCGCGGCGAACAAACAAGCCCTCATCGATGCAGGTCTGCACTACATCTTGTCGGTGAAAACCCCCACCGTGCCTGAGGTGATCGAAACCTGGCGGTGGGAACACCCCGGTGAAGACTACACCCACGGCCAGATCTGGACACAAGCCTCGGCAAGTGATGGGCGCAAACACACAACCCCGAATACGGTGACGCATTACCAGTACTCCCACGATCGGGCCAGACGCAGCCTGCGCGGAATCAAAGAGCAAGTAGCGAAAGCCAAACGCGCTGTTGACGGCGATATCGCTATCAAGCGCAACCGCTATATCGATCTTTCCGCCCCGAACAAGAAGGTCAACTATGCTCTTGCTGCCAAACACCGAGCCCTTGCCGGAATTAAAGGTTATGAAACCGACCTGACCGCGCTTGCCGCCCAGGAGGTTATCGGGCATTACCGCAGGCTATTTAACATTGAGAAATCATTTCGGATGTCGAAATCAGACCTGAAAGCACGCCCAATCTACGCCAGGAAACAAGACTCCATCACCGCACATCTCAACATTGTCATCGCAGCACTAGCCGTGGCCCACCTAATGGAGACCCGCAGTGGTCAATCCATCAAACGCCTGGTGAGAACACTCAAAAAATACCGCAGCTTTGAACTCGTCGTTGGCGGCGAAACCATCCACGCCGCCGTACCGCTTCCACCCGATATCACCGCCACCATCCAAGCAATCACCGGCCGCGAACTTCCGCACTAAATTGGCCTAAGTCAGGCCATCCCGAGACCGCGTCTTAACGGAGGACAGGTTCACGCTTTCCCTCGATGAGGAACCACCCCGCAACCTCCTGGGCCGGATACAGCGCTACTTCTAAAAGCTCTCAGAGCTCTCGTAGCTGCGTGGCTCCACCCACTCGGGCCACACCCGCATTGGACAGGAGCCAAGAGAGTATTAGGCGGCTTGGCTGAAGCCTTCGAAGAGGGAAAGCGGTGAATGCACCGGGGTGTAGGTGCTATCTACCAGCCACACAAACGTCGCCGCACTGCTGCTGGAAATCTCATGAACTGCGGAGACAAGCTCTTCTGGGACCAGTGCCCGCACCCAGGCTTCCGCTAGCGAGGGAGTAACGGGACGTCCAGTCGGATCGGTGATGCGTACGGTGATGAGATAAGAAGGCACGCGCTTTTCGCCATAACCCAGCACGCGGGCCTTGGCCCGCTCGCCCACGCGGTGGCGCGAAACAGTAAAAGTCAGCGGTAGCGATTCGCGGCCCTCTATGGCCACTGGTGGCAGAACCTTCGATGGTGGCCGCCACTGCGGAGTGGGCCGCGCGAGCGAGCGAGGATGGCGAATGATGCTCTCCATGGAGCGAAGAGTTTCATGGTGGTGGTAGAGGATCTCCGTGGTCAGCTCACCGGGGCTGAGCGTGGACGGGGACGGAACGGACTGGTGAATACTGCTGTAATTCTTCATGGCGCACACACTAGATGCCTGTGCGGACATTCCACATCAAAGTGTAGAACTATTGTTCGACGATTTGACGTCGTGGGCTAGAGTGAGTGGCGATATGAAAAATACTGCAGAACCGCAGGTAAAAATCCCGCGGGAAATTTGGGTCATGGTCACCGCCGGGTTCATCATTGCCTTGGGGTACGGGCTCATTGCACCGCTGCTGCCGCAGTTCATCGTCAGCTTCGACGTCTCAATGGCCGCAGCAGGCCTCGTAGTCTCCGTCTTTTCTGCTAGCCGCCTTGTCTTCGCACCCGCCGCTGGGTTCCTCATCGACCGCGTGGGCACGCGCCGCGTCTACGTGACCGGCCTGTTCACCGTGGCGGTGACCACCGGCCTGGTGGGCGTGGCGCAGGAGTACTGGCAGATCGTCGCGCTGCGCACTATCGCCGGCATTGGCTCGACGATGTTCACCGTCGCGGCCATGGGCCTCATTGTGCGCCTGGCACCACCCAGCATTCGCGGACGGTGTTCGGCCACCTATGCCACGTCTTTCCTCCTTGGCAATGTGATTGGCCCGCTCGTGGGTGCGAGCCTCTCTTTCTTAGGATTCCGCTGGCCCTTCTTCATCTACGGCGTGGGCGTCGCCATCGCCGCGCTCGTTGTATGGATTCTCATGCCCTCGGTCAATGAGGCCGATGAACGTCGGCGCCACCTAACACCAATGCGCTTGGAGGAAGCCTGGGAGGATACTGCATACCGCGCAGTGCTGACGTCGAACTTCGCCCAGGGCTGGATTAACATGGGTGTGCGCGTAGCGGTCCTGCCACTGTTCGCGGCCGCCATCTTTGCCAACGGCGCATCCACATCGGGCGTTGCGCTAGCGGCCTTTGCCGCGGGCAACGCCATCGTTCTGCAGTTCTCCGGCTCCTGGTCAGACCGCGTGGGGCGCCGTCCACTCATCGTTGCGGGCCTTGTGGGCTCCGCGTTGTTCGTGGGCACGCTGGGCTTGGCGACGAACATCGTCTCCCTCCTCATCCTCTCCGCCCTGTCCGGCGCGGCTTCAGGCCTTATTGCCCCCTCGCAGCAAGCAGCCGTAGCGGATATCGTCGGCTCAAAGCGCTCGGGCGGCCAGGTGCTGTCGACATTTCAGATGGCAGGTGACTTCGGGCAAATCCTAGGCCCCATCGTCATTGGACTGCTGGCGGATAAGTACGGGTTTGAGACTGCCTTTGGCTTCTGTGCGGTAGTGGCTGCAGCCGGTGTCGTGGCGTGGATTTTCGGCCGCGACACCTTGGGGGAGAGAAAAGGTATCCTGCACGGCCTGCGCCGCCGCTACCGCCCACGGCGATAATAAGCGTGGTTCTAGTGAGTGCGGCGTGCTTTCTTGCTGCACGCGGCCCAGCGAGGGGTGGTGCCAGTCTTGAAGCTGCGCTCCCTAAAGCGCGTAAAGCCATAGATGGAAGTTTCAGAGCCGTTATCTGGGCGGCTCCACCTCTTCCGGCTACGCTCGCTCGCGGCTCCCATGAGCGTCCTCCACACTTCTGCACCAAGGCATCAGAGACTAATCTTTTCTTAATCTGCTAAGGAAATCTTAATTTATGGTGGTAACGGCGTCAACTTCATAGCTTGACTTTAAATGAGGCTTAAGCCACAGTGCGCCCGGCTGCATACAGCTGTTTTGGCATGTCGCGGCGGAGGCTCCACTCAAACTGGATGGGCTTCTCGCCCCTATGCGTAACGTAATCGACATTGCCCAAGAAGGTATACGCCGACGCAGTGTCTACCTTGTTCCGCTTAGTAAAACGCGTAGCGATGATGATATTGCCGTTGAGCTCATGGTGACGGATGTAGCGGTCAGCCATCGCGGACTTAAGCGATGTGGTGGATTGGGACTCCCAGTGCAAACGATCGGGTGCCAATGGGTAATCGCGGTAGTTTGTGGATGCGCTGACGTTGTCGTCTTTTTGGAATGTGACGAGGAAGAGGTCGGTGTTGGAGGCGTCGAAGCGGCGTACGCCCTCACGTGGCAGGTTCGCGAGCTTGCGCAACGGGCCATCATCCAGCGCGCCGACCAGTTCGGCAAGGCTGTAATCCGCGTGAGTCTCCAAGACGCTATTCGTCGACTTCTCTGGAATGACGCGGGAGCGGTCGAGCGTGAGCTGCATGACCTGAGTTACCTCAGCGATGAAGGAAGGACAGACGCGGATGATGTGCAGGGCCTCATCGAGGGATTCCGGCACCCTCGTATTTGAGTTAGCCCACAGCGCCAACACGAGCATGGTGGCATATCGGGTTTGCTCGGGAGTCATTTCCTTCTCGTTGGGACCGTCCGGAGAAACAAGAAGGCTATAGACCGCTACGCGGTGGGGATCATTGATGTGCAACAGCACGCGGATTCGGCTGAGAAGAAATTCTTCGTGCTTGTTCGTGGGGCTGGAGGGCAGTAGCTTTTCATCGCGCAGCAGTGTGGTCCACGTAATACCCTTGCGGCGGTAGATATCTTCCACCGGAACACCGGAGCTATTAATGAAACTAGCGAGATCGGTTGTGCCGTAATCAGAAATGAGCGCTCGTATCTTCTTAACGGAGTTACGGGCCAAGCGCTTGATGTTCTTGAGAACGCGCTCGGTCGTTACACGGTCCAGAGTGATGTTGGAGCCCGGCGGAGCAGTGGGGAAACCTTGTTCCACTTCCTTGGCGAGGTTCTTTCCACGTGCGGCAGTCAGCACTTTGAAACGCTGTTCGAAATCGAATTCTTCGTGCTGAACACCCAAGAAATCAAAGACGGTGCAGGCATTCTTTCCTTCGTGGAGGCGCAGACCGCGGCCTAGCTGTTGGGCAAAGAGCACCGGGCTTTGCGTCGGGCGCAGAAGCAGCAGCGTGTTGACGGCGGGGATATCAACGCCTTCGTTGAAGATATCGACCGCAAAGATGGTTTTAATGGTGCCTTGGCGGAGTTGCTCTATGGCGCGGCGACGCTCATCAACACTGAGCTTGCTACTGACCGCCAGGGAAGGGATACCGAACTGAGTGAATTGCTCCGCCATGTATTCGGCGTGGGCGATGGACACGCAGAAACCAAGGGCCTTCATGTCGGAGAGATCGAAGATGCGGCGATTGATTTCGTTGATGATAAACCGTGTGCGCTTTTCACCGGCCTTGATATAGAACTCGCTCAACTCCGAAACCTGGTAGTCCTTCTTGCCACGGTTCCAGGTCAAGCTCGTCAGGTCGGTATCATCGTCGACTCCGTAGTAGTGCAACGGGGCGAGGAGCTGGAGGCGTAACGCGTCCCAGAGACGAAGTTCATGAGCTACGCGGTAGTCAAAGTACTTTTGTACGTTTTCTCCATCGCCGCGCTCTGGTGTGGCCGTTAGCCCCAGGAGTTCACGCGGTTGCAGGTAGTCAAGTACTGCGCGGTAGGTCGGGGCCTCAGCATGGTGGAACTCGTCAATGACGACGACTTCAAAGTGCTCCGGTGCAATCTTTGATAGGCGCCTGCTATGCAGAGACTGGATGCTCGCAAAGACATGGTCCCACTCGTCGGGCTGCTTATCGCCGACGAGGAGCTCGCCAAAACCTGCGGTGCTAAGCACCTCGCGATAGGTCCGCTGGGCCTGGGTAAGAATCTCGCGTCGGTGGGCAATAAAAAGTAGTCGTGGCCTGCGCCCCAGTTTTTCGCTTAAGCGCCGGTAATCAAGTGCGGCCACAACAGTCTTGCCTGTGCCGGTAGCGGCAATGAGGAGGTTGCGGTGACGATCGTGAACTTCGCGCTCGGAGTCTAAAGCTTCGAGCATTTCTTCCTGGTAGGGGTAGGGCTCAACGCGAAGGCCGGACAGCTCGAGCTTCTCGCCGGGCTTTGATTCAAGGAATTTGGCGCTGTCGAGGGCCTCTTTGAGGCGCTCGTAGTCTTGGTCGGGATCAAACGCTTTGAAGTGAGTGTCGTACCAATAGCTGTCGAAGGTCTTGATGAACTTTTCGATGATCTCCGGCGTGGAGGAACGAGAGCCGCGGACGTTCCATTCCCAGCCGTCGACAAGCGCTGAGCGCGAGAGGTTCGAGCTACCTATGAAGGCGGTGTCGAATCCGGACTGACGGCGAAAGAGCCAGGCCTTGGCATGCAAGCGCGTGGTCTTGTGCTCATAGCAGATTCGGACTTCAGCGCCGTAGTCTTCCACGAGACGGCGCACGGCGGCGGCCTCGGTCGCCCCGCAGTACGTCGAAGTGATGACGCGTAGCGGGATCTGGCGATCCCTGAGGTACTCCAATTCATCGCTGATGACCGCAATGCCTGAAGTCTTGATGAAAGCACACAGCAGATCGACGGAGTCGGCCGTTCGGATCTCGCGGGCAATCTCGACCGACATATTCGTATCGTCCACGCTATTGGTGAACAAGGCACTGGAGTTGAGTGAGACCTCCGGGAGCTTTGGGGCCTCTTCGAGCTCTGATCTATAGATGGCGTAAAGCAGTTCCTCGGCGGAAATGGACTCATCTACCCCGAGGTGCTGCGCGAGCCCATTGATGAGGGCCACGCGCTCTTCAGGCTTAGATAGCTCTGTGAGCTTGTGCTCAAGGGCCTTGGCAAAATGCTGGGACACTGCCGCAGCGAAGCGCGGATTGACGTCTTTTGTGGATTCGTGGGCGATGCCCAGTGCAGCTGTGGGGCGAGCCCTCTTTGTTTCCTCGATCCGCTCCTGGATACGAGCGGTGACCGGGGTTTCATAGATGCCGAAAGGCAGGAGAGAATCGGAACTCATAGGCGCGAAGAAACCAGCTTGACGGCGGGGATGTCTGCAGGAGCCCAGTCGAGTTCCTGCGCCTCGGCAGGGGATACCCAGCGGATGGCATCGTGATCACTAAGAGTCAGGTCGCCGGACTCGATGGTGCAGAGGAACGTTGTGAGCTCGATGGTGGCGAAGTCGTACTCATAGACGGTCGTGGTGACCTTGTCACCCACGGTTGCGATGACGGACAGCTCTTCCTCGATTTCGCGTGCGAGAGCCTGCTTAGGTGTCTCGCCTTCTTCGATCTTGCCGCCTGGAAATTCCCACATGCCGGCTAGGGACTTTCCTGCAGCTTTGCGGCAGGCCAGGAATCGATTGCCGTCGACAAAGACGGCTCCGACAACACGAATCGGTGAACTCATGGGCACTAGTATGCCGGCTGGCCCGCGCCTTATCTAGGAATTTGCTTTCGTGGCAGCAGAAAAATGCGCCGTCACAATGTCATCAATCAACCGCGCGGCCAGCTTGGCGGTGTGGTTATCGGTGTCGAAGGTTGGGTTGAGCTCGACGACGTCGACAAGCGCGAGGCGTCCCGTGGCAGCGATGGTGAGTGCTAGTTCGCGGATGATGTTCACAGGAACGCCGAGGCCGGCGGGGGCGGAGACACCCGGCGCCTGGTGGGCGGGGAGGACGTCCAAGTCGATGGAGAGGTGGATGGGCTTGGTGCCGGCGCAGATGTCTTCGACGGTTTCGCGCAGTTCGGCGCGGTCCATGGTGAGTAGTTCCTCGTCGAGGACGACGGTGACGCCGAGGGCGGAGGCTTCGTCGAAAAGCACCGGCGTGTTGTTGGGGCGGGAGATTCCCAGGACGGAATAGTCGAAGTCCTCCCGGCCGACCAGCTCAGAAATCTGCTTGAACGGGGTGCCGGAGGTGGGCACGTCCGCGGTGCGGAGGTCGAAGTGCGCGTCCAGGTTGATGATCTGCAGAGGGCCTAGAGCCCTAAAGGCGCCGCGGTGGGAGCCGAAGGCGGTCTCATGGCCGCCGCCGAGGATGATAGGCAGGTGCCCGGCGCGCGAGAGTGTTTCCACCGCGTCGGAGAGGCGCTCGTGGGAGCCCTCCAAGTCGGTGCCCTGGGTGGTGATCGTGCCGGCGTCGTAAAGCGCATGCGTATGGTGCAGCGCCAGGGAACCCAGGGCGCTCCGCAGAGCGGCCGGGCCAGCAGCCGCGCCGGGGCGGCCATGGTTGCGTTCAACGCCCTCGTCGGAGGCAAAGCCGAGGAGTGCAATGCCGGGTTGGGCCTGGGGCTTGGCGACGTCCAGTGGGCGAACCACGCTGTGCCACCGCGCATGCTCAGGGCCCGGGCCATCGGAGCGGCCGGACCACTCGGGGGCAGGGGAGTAGGCGGGGGCATCAACGGTGTTCATAATTATCCTTTCGCGTCTGTTCCTTGTTGGGCTGTATCTTGTGGAGCTGTTCCCTGTGGGGAGCTCGCGGCGGCGCTGCGGCGGCCGGTGAGGTAGAAGATGGCGGTCATGAGGAGGATGAAGATAACACCCGTGGCGAGTGCAGGGCGGTACTGCTCCTGCCACACCATGATGCCAAAAGTGAAGATGATGAAGGCGATGGAGAAGTATTGGCCCCAGGGCCAGAAGGGGACGGTGTATTCCAGGCTGGCGCGTTCTGCGGTGGGCATTTGGCGGCGGGAGGCTACGTGGGCCAGGAGGATCATTAGCCACACGTAGATGGTGGCAAACGTGGCCAGGGAGGCGATGACCTCAAAGACGTTATCCGGGATGAGCGCGTTGAGTCCGGTGCCGATGATCATGACGATGAGCAAAATGATCATGGTCATGACTGGCACGCCCCGGGTCTTTTTAGCCATGACCTTCGGGGCGAGGTTCTGGCGCGCCAGGCCGGTAAGGACGTTGCCGGCGCCGAAGAGATCGGCATTGATGGCGGAGACTGCCGCGGTGATGACGACGACGTTGAGAGCGGCAGCAGCCCAGGTGACACCGAGGGTAGAGAAGATTTGGACGAAGGGGCTTTCCTCACCGGTGATGCTGCGCCAGGGGTTGATCATGAGGATGACCAGGATGGCCAAGACGTAGAAGAGCAGGATGCGCACCGGGATGGTGTTGACGGCCTTCGGCACGGACTTGGCGGGGTCTTCGGCCTCCGCGCTGGCCACGCCGACGATTTCCGTGCCGCCGAAGGCGAAAAGGACCAGGATGAAGGAGGCGACCATGCCGGAGACGCCGTTGGGGAAGAAGCCGCCATCGTTGACCAGGTTGGCCGGGCCGGTGGTCTCCGCGGTGGAGAGTCCGAAGACGAGCACGGCCACGCCACCTAGGATCATCGCGATGACGGCGCCGACCTTGACGATGGTGAAGGCGAATTCCAGCTCGCCGAAGGCCTTGACGGTGGCGAGGTTGGCGCCGCCGACGAGGAGAAGGGTGGCGGCGACCCAGACCCACTTGGGCGAGCCGGGGAACCAAAATTGCATGTAGACGCCGATGGCGGTGAGATCCGCCAGGGCCACGATGACCATTTCGAAAGCGAACATCCAGCCGGTGATATAGCCGGCCCAGGGGCCTAGGAAGGTGCGGGCGTATTCGGCGAAGGAGCCGGTAACAGGGTGGTGCACGGACATCTCACCGAGTGCGCGCAGGAGGAAGTAAACCACGGCGCCGCCGAGGAGGTAGACCAAGAGGACCGAGGGGCCGGCGGCTTGGATGGCGCCGGCGGAGCCGTAGAACAGGCCGGTGCCGATGGCCGAACCTAAGGCAATGAAGTGCAGGTGCCGGTGTTTCAAGCCGGGGCGCTTGGTGGTGGTTTCTGCCACGGGGATGCGTCCTCCTCTGTCCCCTGTATGGCGCTTGGTGGTCCTGGCGCCGCGGATTAAGGGGAGTAGTTGGTGCGGGTGGGTCTGGGAGCTACTTTCCTCTAGTTCAGACGTGGGGTCAATTTTGTGGTGGGGGTGGCGCGGTTGGGCGTATGGCGGGGGCCGCATTCTTTGCACGGGGGTGACGTGGGTGACATTTGTTTATGGTGCCGCTAGTATGTGGAAGACCTGCGTGTGGCTGTCGCGTGGGCATGGCTTAAAGCAATCGCCTTGTAGTGGCGTGTGTTTGCTTGGCGCGTTCGTGTAGTGGACGTGTTGTGGCCGTGCTAATGACGTGTAGTTTCCACCACCGTGAGGTAGAACATGAATTCTGAAGACGCAATCGTTGACGCCTTCTACGAGAGCGACGACGATGCCCCCTCCAAGAAGGGCATCTGGCGCCTCTTTGTCTACAGCGCTATTGGCGCTTTCGTATTCTTCTTTCCCATTAGCTACGACGGAAAGAAATCTATCCCGCTCGACCACATGGTCACCATCATCCGCACCTATGCCGATGTCCTAGTGTCTTGGTTCATCTTGGCGTTAGCGCTCTACGGTACGGTGCGCAGCATCGTGAATAAAAACTGGCGGGAGGGGCCACTGCAGGCGGTCTTTACCGCGCTCAACGTAGTGGGCCTAGTGGTTTCCTTCCTCATGGTCATCGGAAAGCTTCCCGGAGTGCTGGGTAACGAGGACATCGTGCCCTTCCTGTGGAACTCGATTGCCACGCCAGTCGGGCTCATCGTGCCCATCGGCGGCGCTTTCCTGGCCTTGCTCATCAGCTACGGCCTTTTGGAATTTGTGGGCGTGTTCATGCAGCCCATCATGCGTCCGCTGTGGCGCACGCCGGGGCGCTCCGCCATTGACGCGGTGGCCTCCTTCGTGGGCTCCTACTCTTTGGGAATCCTCATTACTGACCGCGTGTACCAGCGCGGTGGCTATACCGCGCGTGAGGCATCGATCATCGCGACGGGCTTCTCGACGGTCTCAGCCGCCTTCATGGTCATCGTGGCCAAGCAGCTCGACCTGATGGATATGTGGGGCATCTACTTCGCGGTATCCCTCGTGGTGACCTTCCTGGTTACGGCGATTACCGTGTGGATTCCGCCGCTGAGCAGGATTCCTGATGACTACGTCGATGGCGTAGAACCGGATCCGGAAAAGCCGGTAAAGGGCAATTTCTTTAAGGCCGCGTGGCGGGAGGCGCTGCTGGCGCTGGACCGCGCGCCCTCCCTAGGTGTTGCCATCTGGGAGAACCTGCGCGATGGCGTGCGCATGGCGTCCGCGATTGTGCCCTCCATCATGTCTGTGGGCCTGATTGGCCTGCTGCTGGCTAACTTCACGCCGCTCTTCGACTGGCTGGGTTACCTGTTCTACCCCTTCGCGTGGCTTGTCCAGCTGCCGGAGCCGGAGCTGGCGGGCAAGGCCGCGGCCATGGGTATTGCGGAGATGTTCCTGCCGGCGACGGCCGTGGCAGGCTCTGAAAGCATGGTGCTCAAGTTCGTCATCGGCGTGGTGGCTATCTCCGCCATCATCTTCTTCTCCGCGCTGGTGCCCTGCATTCTGGCCACCAAGATTCCGATCAAGCTCTGGCAGATCGTGGTCATCTGGTTCGAGCGCGTGGTGCTCACCATCATCATTACGACGCCGATTGCCTTCCTGGTGACTTAGCTGGGATGCACACGGGACTCATTAGAATGTGGGCCCATGAGTACCTCCCGAGTCCCGGCGGCGCGCAACGCGCTGGAGATCCTGCGGCTTTTGTCCACCATCGACGTGCCGATTTCCGCCGCGCGCATCCGCAGTGAGCTGGACCTGCCGCGCTCCACCACCTACCACCTGCTCAAGGAGATGGTGGATGCGGGATTCGTGGTACACCTGCCGGAAAACCAAACCTATGGGTTGGGGCTTGCTGCCTACTCGATGGCCGCGGCTTATGCCACGCAGCAGCCGCTCGTGCGGGCAACCCAGGGGCACCTCGAGCGGATTGCTAGCAGCGTTGGGGGATCGGGGCACCTATCGCGTTTGGCGGGTTCGGAGATTCTCTACCTCAACGAGGTGCGTGCGCCGGGGGCGCTGTCACTGGTCACAGAGAGGGGAGTGCGGCTGCAGGCACAACGCACGGCTTCTGGGCGGGCGATGCTGGCCCTGCTTCCGGAAGCGGAATGGAAGGCGGCGTTCTTTCCGGGTTCCTTAGGCTTTGGGGAATACAAGGAAATCCTGCGCCAGGTGCGCGAGCGCGGTTGGGCTGAAGAGGTTGAGGTGGTGGCGCGTGGGCAGGCGTCGGTAGGCGTGGCGGTGGTTGACCACGTGGGCAGGCCGGCAGCGGCGCTGGCGGTGACTTTCCCGGTGGGCACTGCCGACGCCACCGACGTCGCACAACAACTGCACGCGGCAGCACAGCAAGTGGCAAAGAGGATGTACGGGCGCCGTTAAAACGTAGTGCGCGGGGTATTGGCGCGCCGGGGAGCCTGTTGTACTATGAGCGCAACGCGTAAGGCTGTCGCGCGTATCACCATTTTTCTATTCTTGTGAAAGCAAGTACGTATTTTCGCGTGCCTTTTCTCCCCGCTGGTGGGTGAGGTGCGGGCAACGCGGCGACGTTAAAGGAGCCTTACATGTCTAATTCTTATCCCTCCACCGTGACCGTGGGAATCGGGGCGCTGAGCATCGAGGAGGTCGTGGCCGTTGCGCGTTATGGCGCGCCGGTAGAGATTTCCCAGGATGCGCTTGAGGAAATCGCCTCCACACGCGAGCGCGTCGAGGAGCTGGCGCAGGACCCGACTCCGGTCTATGGCATTTCCACCGGCTTCGGCGCCCTGGCCCGCCGTCACATTCCGGAGGAGATGCGCGCGCAGCTGCAGCTTTCGCTGGTGCGCTCGCATGCGGCGGGCACGGGCCCGGAGGTTGAGCAAGAGGTTGTCCGCGCGCTCATGTTGCTGCGCCTGTCCACCCTGTGTACTGGCCGGACCGGCGTGCGCCCGGTGGTGGCACAGACCTATGCCGCGGTGCTCAACGCCAACATCCACCCGGTGGTCCGCGAGTACGGCTCCTTGGGCTGCTCCGGCGACTTGGCCCCGCTGGCACACTGCGCGCTGGCGCTGTTGGGTGAGGGCGAGGTGCGCGTCGACGGCGGTGACATCACCCCGGCTGCCGAGGCCCTGGCTGCAGCGGGTATCGAGCCGCTCAAGCTGCGGGAGAAGGAAGGCCTAGCGCTCATTAACGGCACCGATGGCATGCTGGGCCAGCTCTGCCTGGCTATCACCGACCTACGCGAGTTGGCCAAGGCCGCGGATATCGCTACCGCGATGACGGTAGAGGGCCTGCTGGGTACCTTGGTGGTCTTTGCCGATGATCTGCAGCAGCTGCGCCCACATCCGGGCCAGGCAGATGCCGCAGCCAACATCCTTCAGGTTGCAGAAGGGTCGGAGATTCTCGCGGCCGCCCTCGAGGAATTCAAGAAGAAGCAGGTCCAGGACGCCTATTCGGTGCGCTGTGCGCCGCAGGTGGCCGGCGGTTTCCGTGATACTTTGGCACACACCGCCTTGGTGGCTGAGCGCGAGTTGGCCGCGGCCGTCGACAACCCAGTCGTGGCCAAGGACGGGCGCGTGGTCTCCAACGGCAACTTCCACGGCGCGCCGGTGGCCTATGCGCTGGACTTCCTGGCCATCGTCGTGGCCGACCTGGCCTCCATTTCTGAGCGCCGCACCGATCGCTTCCTCGACGTCGCTCGCAACCGCGGCCTCAACGCCTTCCTGGCCGATGACCCGGGTGTGGACTCTGGCCACATGATTGCGCAGTATGCGCAGGCGGGCATCGTCTCTGAGCTCAAGCGTTTGGCTAACCCGTCTTCGGCGGACTCCATCCCGTCTTCGGCCATGCAAGAGGATCACGTCTCCATGGGCTGGTCGGGTGCCCGCAAGCTGCGCAAGGCCGTGGACGGTCTGCAGCGCGTCCTCGCCATCGAAATCCTCACTGCAGCCCGCGCCATCGATATGCGTGAGGGACAGCCGGCTAAGGGCACTGGTGCGGTCATCGATGCGCTGCGCCAGACCGTGCAGGGTCCAGGCACCGACCGCTACCTCTCCCCGGAGATTGAGGAGACCGTGCGCCTAGTCAAGGAAGGTGCGCTGGTGGCCGCGGTAGAGGGGGCCGTCGGCAAGCTGCGCTAAACGCCTCCCGCCCCATGGCATGTGTCATGGGGCTTTCTCGTGCGCCCTTGATTTCAAAAGTGCAGACCTGGAAGTGCAGACCTGCTGGTCGTCGCAAAGCGCTGCCTTGCGCTGGACGACGCCCACCTGCATGAATGCACTTCCAGGTCTGCACTTTTAGGCTGGCACCGGATTACAGGTAGTGCGGCGGAGGTGAAGAACGGAAGCCTATCTGTGGCGAGGCACACAAAGCTGGGTTATGAGTAGTGCATGAACAATGAACAACTCTTTAACTTTTTAGACCAACATCTTATCGACCTTCGAAAACTACCCAATGATGATCCCCGGTGGAAGAAGGTGCATGCTGGCAAGGTGGCCAAAATGGCGTGGTGCTTCGTACTGCCGATGATGCATTGGCACGAACTCAAGCCGTGGCAGAAGGAGACCGCGAAGGCGTATGTGCTCGGGTTGACCTTACCCAAGGCGACATTAGTGGGAAAATCCGCTGCGCTTATTCACGGAATTCCCTTGGTCGTGCCACCCGCTGAGTGGGAGGCGACGCTGCCTTCGAACTCGGTACCTCCGCGCGCTAAAGCCAATGCCCGCTATCGCCGCATGGATTTGCGTGGCAATGAGACAGTTGTGCACGGGATTCGCGTGTCAACCCTAGAACGCACGGCCATTGATATTGCGCGGTTCTATGGATTTGAGGAGGGGCTCGTTGCCGTCGATGCCGTGCGGGCGCGCAATGTAGGTCAGTTCGGGATTAACGAGACGCTCGGCGCTATGGGGAGAGTTAAGGGTGTTGCCGCCGCGCGGCGGGCGGTTGCTGAAAGCGTCAATTGTGCGGAGTCACCGTGGGAATCCTATGCCCGTGCCCTGATTCTTGCGGCGGACTACCCGGAGTTGCGCTGGGTTAAGGCGCAATATGTGATTGAAAAGTATCGAGCGGATCTGGTCATTAATGGGTGGCTCGTGATTGAGATTGACGGGAACGTCAAGTACAGGAACGAGATTGAAGAGGTGATTCGCGCGGAACACCGGCGCCAGCAAGCCATCCTCAACAAGGGGTACATCGTCTTGAGATTTAGCCCAGAACAACTGAGCTCGCGGCCGGACTATTTCCAGGAGACAGTGGGCAAGCACCTGGCGCGCGGCCCGCGCTTGTAAAAGTGCAGACCTGGAAGTGCAGACCTACTGGTCGTCGCAAAGCAGTGCCCTCGCGCTTGACGACGCCCACCTGCATGAATGTACTTCCAGGTCTGCACTTTTGGATTTGGCTTTGGCGGAGGCTCGGGGTATCAGTGTCATGCCGCGGGCGCGGCGGGGCGTGTGGCTTGGCAGGCACAGTACCGGTTGCGCGACAGTCTTGTATCTGAGACAGTCGGCCTGAAAGAGTGCTAGTTCATGGTCTTGGGTCACAGTAACTTGTCCTGTGTGACGCTGACCAAGCCCTAGAAGGGACAGCCCCGGGAAACCGGCCTTGAGGGGTTTGGGAGGGCGTCGAAAAGCACGAGCGAAAGGAAGTCATGTCTGAACCCCGCGAAGTACGCGCCCCGCGCGGAACCGAAATCACCGCCAAGTCTTGGCAGACCGAAGCCCCGCTGCGCATGCTCATGAACAACCTCGACCCCGAGGTTGCCGAGCGCCCCGAGGACCTCGTGGTCTACGGCGGCACCGGCCGTGCAGCCCGCAGCTGGGAAGCATTTGATGCCATCGTGGAGTCGCTTAAGGATCTCGAGTCCGATGAGACGCTGCTGGTGCAGTCCGGCAAGCCGGTGGGTATTTGGAAGACCAACGAGTGGGCGCCGCGCGTGCTCATTGCGAATTCCAACCTGGTCGGTGACTGGGCCAACTGGGAGCACTTCCGCAAGCTCGAAGATGAGGGCCTGATGATGTACGGCCAGATGACGGCCGGCTCCTGGATTTACATCGCTACCCAGGGCATCCTGCAGGGTACTTTTGAGACCTTCGCGGCCGTGGCCAAGAAGCGCTTCAACGGCACGCTCGCTGGCACCTTCACCCTCACCGGTGGCTGCGGCGGCATGGGCGGCGCACAGCCACTGTCCGTGACCTTGAACGGCGGCGCCTGCCTCATCGTCGATGTTGACGAGACCCGCCTGAAGCGCCGCCAGTCCAAGCGCTACCTCGATGAGGTCGTCACCGACCTGGATGAGGCCCTCAAGCTGGTGCTCGACGCCAAGGAAAACAAGAAGCCGCTGTCCGTGGGCCTGGTAGGCAATGCCGCCGAGGTCTTCCCGGAGGTGCTGCGCCGCCAGCGCGCGGGCGAGTTCACCGTGGACATCGTCACGGACCAGACCTCCGCGCACGACCCGCTGAGCTACCTGCCCACCGAGATCACGGTGGAGGATTGGCACAACGAGGCCAAGGCGGACCCGACCACCTTCACCAAGAAGGCCCGCGAGGCCATGGCCGCTCAGGTCCAGGCCATGGTGGAATTCCAGGACGAGGGCGCCGAGGTCTTCGACTACGGCAACTCCATCCGCGACGAGGCCCGCAAGGCCGGCTACCAGCGCGCTTTCGAGTTCCCGGGCTTCGTCCCGGCCTATATCCGCCCGCTCTTCTGCGAGGGTCTCGGCCCGTTCCGCTGGGCAGCGCTCTCCGGCGATCCGGAGGATATCAAGGTCACTGACCAGGCGCTCAAGGAGCTCTTCCCGGACAACGAGCACCTGCACAACTGGCTCGATGCCGCCGAGGAGTACGTGGAGTTCGAGGGCCTGCCGGCACGTATTTGCTGGCTGGGCTACAACGAGCGCCACAAGGCTGGCTTGCTCTTTAACGACCTGGTCAAGGAAGGCAAGATCAAGGCTCCGATCGTCATCGGCCGCGACCACCTGGACTCCGGCTCCGTGGCCTCTCCGTACCGCGAGACCGAGGCCATGCTCGATGGCACCGACGCCGTGGCTGACTGGCCGCTGCTCAATGCCATGACCGCAGTCTCCTCCGGTGCCACCTGGGTGTCCCTCCACCACGGCGGTGGCGTCGGCATGGGTCGCTCCATCCACGCGGGCCAGGTCACCGTGGCCGATGGTACTGAGCTGGCCGCCGCCAAGCTGCGCGCGGTGCTGACCAACGACCCGGGCATGGGCGTTATCCGCCACGTGGATTCCGGTTACACTCGCGCCAAGGAAGTCGCCGACGAGCGCGGCGTGCGCATCCCGATGGAATTCAAGGCCCGCGACTAGATACGAGAGGAAAAGAAGATCATGTCCACCCTGTTTACTGGAATCTCAGAGCTGCGCACGGTGTCGGAGGCCGGCACGCTTGCCGACGCCTCCCTCATCGCCAACACCGACGGCACCATCGCCTGGATCGGACCGGCCTCCGAGGCGCCAGCCGCGGACGAGAAGGTCGACCTAGGCGGCCGCGCAGTTCTGCCGGGCTGGGTGGATTCCCATACCCACATGATCTTCGACGGCGACCGCTCCGCCGAGTTCGAAGCCCGCATGGCGGGCGAGTCTTACCAAGCCGGCGGCATCGCCGTGACCATGGACGCAACCCGCTCGGCGGGGGAGGAGCGCCTGGAAAAGCTCCTGGTGGAGCGCATCGCTGCCGCCCGTCGCGGCGGTACGACGACTTTGGAGACGAAGACCGGTTACGGCCTCAACACCGCCTCCGAGGTCGAGGCTGCTCGCGTGGCGGCCCGCCACGTCGATGACGTGACTTTCCTCGGCGCGCACCTCGTGCCGCCGGGAGCGGAGGCTGAGACTTACCTCGACGAGGTCGTGGGCCCGATGCTCGACGGCGTGGCCGAGCACGTGCAGTGGATCGACGTCTTCTGTGAGCGCGGTGCTTTCGATGAGGAGCAGTCGCGCCGCGTGCTCGAGGCTGGCAAGGCTCGGGGATTGGGTGTGCGCGTGCACGGCAACCAGCTGGGCGAGGGTCCAGGCGTGGCGCTCGCTGTGGAGTTGGGAGCGGCCTCCGTGGATCACGTCAACTACCTCAGCGATGCCGATGTTGAGGCGCTGGCCTCCTCCGAGACGGTGGCTACGCTGCTGCCGGCCTGCGATCTGTCCACGCGTGAGCCGCTGGCGCCGGGCCGCAAGCTTATTGATGCCGGCGCGACCGTCGCCATCGCCTCCAACCTCAACCCGGGCACCTCGTACACGTCCTCGATGAACTTCTGCGTGACCACGGCAGTGCTTCAGCAGCACCTGACCCTGGATGAGGCCATCGCCGCCGGCACGTTGGGCGGCGCCACCGCGCTGCGCCGCCAAGACGTTGGCGAGGGCAAGGACGCGAAGGGCCGCCCGGCCAAGGGCTCGCTGGTGGTCGGTGCCGCCGCTGACCTACACGTGCTTGATGCTCCCAGCGCTATCCACTTGGCCTACCGTCCGGGCATGCCGATGACGTTCAAGACCTTCGTCGGCGGCCGCGAGGTCTAGGCGCAGATCGCGTCTGGCCCGCGCGTTGATTACGTGTGGCCTGCGCGTTGGGCGTGCTAGGGCTAAACCCAGCCGCAAAGGCACCTTTTGAGGGGCACCTTATGAAGGAAACCGCATGCTTTATCCTGGGGTTTTATCTTTCGAAAGCCGCAAATGGTGCCTTTAGTTTGGTTCCTTTGGCCTTTCGTCGAGCCTTGGGATTCGGGGGTTGGGGGGGCTGATCCAAAGGTTGCAGAGCGCTCCTCACGAGTTGCTGTGTGGGTTTTAAGGGGGCTGAAGCTCAAAGGAGACTGGGGCGCAGCATGGGGTAGCAGCAGGCCGTGGGGAGAAATAGCTAATCTCACCGCAGTGCCGTACTCTGGTTTGAGCAATGAGCATTACCGATAACGCCACCGGCGGCGTCAACGAGCCGGAAGAATTCAATAAGTCGGAATCTCAGGAAAACTCGCAAGGTGGCGAAGCATTGGACGCTTCGCAGGTGTCGAACCAGGACACCGGGGCTGCGAATAACCCTGAGGACACCGGCGCTGAAGAAACTTCAGCCAACGACAACTCCCAGGGTTTTGCACACCTCGGCCTTCCCGATGACGTTCAGGAAGCCGTGTCCAAGGTGGGCTTTACCAAGCCATCCCCAATTCAGGAAGAAACCATCCCGATCCTCATGGAGGGCCGCGACGTCGTCGGCCTGGCTCAGACGGGTACGGGTAAGACCGCGGCCTTCGCGCTGCCGGTTCTCTCCCAGATCGATACCGAGGCCCGCTACCCGCAGGCTTTGGTCCTCGCGCCCACGCGCGAGCTGGCCCTCCAGGTTGCGGATTCTTTCCAGTCCTTCGCCGACCACTTGGGCCGCATCGAAGTTCTGCCTATCTACGGTGGCCAGGCTTATGGCATTCAGCTCTCCGGGCTGCGCCGTGGCGCCCAGATCATCGTGGGCACCCCGGGCCGCGTCATCGACCACCTGGAGAAGGGCTCCCTGGACATTTCGCAGCTGCGCTTCCTCGTCCTCGATGAGGCGGACGAGATGCTCAACATGGGCTTCCAGGAAGACGTCGAGCGCATTCTTGAGGACACCCCGGAAGACAAGCAGGTCGCACTCTTCTCGGCCACCATGCCGAACTCGATTCGCCGCCTGTCCAAGCAGTACCTCAACAACCCCGCTGAGGTCACTGTGAAGTCGGAGCGCCGCACGAATGACAACATCACGCAGCGCTTCCTGCTGACCCCGCACCGCCACAAGATGGATGCCTTCACCCGTATCCTCGAGGTCATTGACTACGACGCCATCATCGTCTTCTGCCGCACCAAGCACGCGACCGAGGACGTGGCCGATAGCCTCAAGGAGGCCGGCTACAACGCTGCCGCCATCAACGGCGATATTGCCCAGCAGCAGCGTGAGCGCACCGTCGATCAGCTCAAGGATGGCCGCCTCGACATCCTCGTGGCTACCGACGTGGCTGCTCGTGGTCTCGATGTTGACCGCATTACCCACGTGGTCAACTACGACATCCCGAATGACACCGAGTCCTACGTGCACCGCATCGGCCGTACCGGCCGTGCTGGCCGCACTGGTGAAGCCATCCTGTTTGTCACCCCGCGTGAGCGCCGCATGCTGCGCTCCATCGAGCGCGTGACCAACGCCCGCTTGGAGGAGATGGATCTCCCGACCGCGGATGAGGTCAACGCCAAGCGCAAGGAGAAGTTCTTCGCTTCCATCGGCGCCTCCCAGCAGGACAAGCAGTTCGACTTCTTCCGCGACATGGTGCGCGAGTACTCAGCAGCAGAGAACGTGGCGATGGATGATATCGCCGCCGCCTTGGCTGTGCAGCTGCAGGGCGGGACGGACTTCCTGCTCAAGGAGCGCCCGGTATCCAAGAAGGACCGTCGCGAGCGCGATCGCTTTGAACGCGACGGCCGTGGGCGCGATCGTGGTGACCGTGGCCGTGACCGCGGCGGCCGCGAGCGTGACCGTGGCCCGCGCCGCCCGGATGGGGACTTTGAGACGTACCGGCTGGACGTCGGCAAGCGCCAGAACGTGCGCCCCGGCGCCATCGTGGGTGCGTTGGCCAATGAGGGTGGCCTGTCCTCTAAGGACTTCGGCCGCATCACCATCGCGGTGGGCCACACCTTGGTGGACCTGCCGAAGAACCTGGACCCGGCGGTGCTGGAGCGTCTGAAGGACACCCGCATCTCCGGACAGCTCATCAAGATCCAGAAGGATACCGGCCGCCCGCCACGCCGGAACTACGATGACGACCGTGGCCGTGGCGGTTACGGCGGACGTGGTCGTGGCGGACGCGGTGAGCGTGGCGGATACCGCGACCGTGACCGCGGTGGACATGGCTGCGACCGTGGTGGGCGCCGCGGCGGCTGGCGTGACTAGGTTCCGTTCAGCGCCGCAGCGGCCTTAAAGCTGCACGAGAAAACCTCCCGAACTCATGCGAGTTGGGAGGTTTTCGCTGTTTAGGTCTAAACCTGCGGGATTAGACGTACATCAGGATGGCGCAGATAACCCACAGCAGGTTGAAGATGCCGGAGAACATAGACAGCTGCTTCTTCAGCTTGGTCACGTCCGCGGAGCCGGGGTTCGCAATCGCAGCCATGGCCTGGTTCTGCTTCGGGATAACCACGACGAGCAGAATGACCCAAGCGATGACGGAAAGCAACAGGGCGATGTGGAACTGGACCTCGGACTTGTAAGTGGCCAGGTCAGTAAGGAAGACCGCCAGACCGATGACCGGAACGATGGCGGAAATGTAGCCATAGGTCGAGGTGATCTTGTTGAGGATGCCGGCGGCACCAGCGGCCGAAGCATCACCGGCGCCAGCCTTTGCCAGCTGGGCTGGGAAGACCGAGGTGGAGATACACACGGTACCGACCAACAAGATAGCGGCGAAGGCGTGGAGGAAAATAAGCAAGCTTGTCATGGGGAGTGCGCTTTACCTTTCTGTACGGGGCTTTTCCCAGCGAAAGTCTAACGGTGCTGTGAGATGAAATCGAATCGGCATTGGTAGCGCATGACCGCATAATCGCGGGAGGGAAGCGGGAGTTGGTACTTGCGCGCCACCGCGGCAAGGCGCTGCGAGTAGTCGCAACGATCAGCCGGTGGGAGCCAGTCCGCCGGTAAGGAATCGGACTTGGCCTGGTTCAAGTTGCGGGCGGTAGCGACGAGGTTGAGCGGATCGTTGGCGAAGGCCATCTTCTTATCGCGCGGCCAGGCTGACGCGCCGAGATCCCAGGCAGCGGAGAGCGGAAAAACGTGGTCGACTTCCACTCGCGCCGGTGCCGGGGCGCGGGCATAAGGGTCGTAGAGGGTGCCGCCGATGGTTTGCGCTTCTTTGACATTATCGCGGGTTCCCGGCGCCCAGCCGCCGAAATCATCGCGGTCATAGCCAGGGGCCTCCACGCGTGCAGGCACGGTGGCCACACCCAGGTCTGGGCCGGGGAGGAGGTGGTAGCCGCCGTAGGCCACCGTGGCGATGGAGAGGAAACCGATATAAGCCGCGCGCAGGTTCATGCACTTTTAGACTGCTGGGATGTATAGGCGGTTCCCGTATAGGCAGGAAGAAGCACGTGGCTGCAGAAACGGGTTAGGTGGGGCAGCCACAAGGCATCTTCTAAAAGGCATTAGTAAGAAGGTTTCTTTGGGGGCAAAGACATCTTTTAGGGGCTCGTACACGGCGTTCTCAAGGCAAAGGCACCTTTTGAGAAATGCCTTTTGAGTAGAGCCTTTTGAGTAGAGAGCATGTAGAGCCACCGAGCCAATCACAAGCGAAACCCCGCCCCAGCAGTTGGTCTGAACTGCTGTAGGCGGGGGCTTGTTCGGAAGAATTCGGGGGAGGAGAAGAGCGGGTTACTTCTGAACCTTCTCTGCTGCCTCCTCGAAGTCCAAGTCATCGTTTTCTTCAACGAGCTTGGCCAAGCGGGAAGCCTCCTCGAACTCCTGGGTGACCTTCTCATCCGGAGCCTTGGTGGCCAGCGAAACGCCGACAGTCACGAGCAGAGCGGAGATGAAGCCCGGTACCAGCTCGTAGAGGGTATCGCCCAGCGGGCTCATGCCCCAGCCGATAGCCACGACGGCACCGGTGATCATGCCGGCGATGGCACCGGTGGAGTTGAGGCGCTTCCAGTACAGCGACAGCAGCACCAGCGGGCCGAAAGCGGAGCCGAAGCCAGCCCAGGCGAAGCCAACCAGACCCAGAATCGAGTCGGAGGGGTTGATAGCCAGCACAGCAGCGATGACAGCGATGGCCACGACGGCGGTGCGGGACAGGTTGATCAGAACTTCCTGGCGCGGCTTCTTCTTAGCGAAGATGAGGTAGAGGTCCTCAATAAGCGAGGTGGAGACCACCAGCATCTGAGAAGACATGGTGGACATGATGGCCGCCAGAACGGCGGTCAGAACCAGACCAGCAAAGAGCGGGTGGAACATAACCTGCGCCATGTCCAGGAAGATGGTCTCGTAGTTCTCCTGGTCGGTGATGGAGTGGTTGGTCTCAGTGAAGAAGACCGTGCCGGAGAGCGCGACGAAGATGGCTCCGATCAGGGAGATGCCCATCCAGCTCACACCGTAGAAGCGGCCCGCGCGAGCGTCGGAAGGCTTGCGCAGCGCCATGAAGCGCACGATGATGTGCGGCTGGCCAAAGTAGCCCAGGCCCCAGGCCAGGTTGCCGATGATGACGGCAGCGGATACACCGGAGAACAGGGAGAAGTAATTGGGGTTCTCAATCACGCCACCGGTGGCGTAGGGGTTCTCAGCGGCGAAGCTGAAGATATCGCCCGGGTTGTCCAAGGAGAAGAGCACCATGATCGGCACGATGATGAGGGAGGCGAACATGAGCAGGCCCTGGACGGTATCGGTGTAGGACACCGCGAGGAAGCCGCCGACGAAGGTGTAGAAGACCGTCACGGCAGCCACGACAAGCATGCCGACCATGTAGTCACCGCCGAAGCTGGACTCGAAGTAACGGCCGCCAGCCACCATGCCGGAGGACACATAGAAGGTGAAGAAGAAAATAATGATCGCCGCCGCGATAATGCGCAGCAGGCGCGACTTATCGTGCAGGCGGTTCTCAAAGAAGGAGGGCACGGTAATAGAGTTGCCGGCAATTTCGGAGTAGGAGCGCAGACGCGGCGCAACCCACTTCCAGTTGGCCCAAGCACCAATGAGGAGGCCGATTGCCATCCACAGCTCGGACATACCGGTCAGGAACAAAGCGCCCGGCAGGCCCATGAGCAGCCAGCCGGACATATCGGAGGCGCCGGCGGACAGGGCGGCTACGAACGGGTGAAGGCCGCGGCCGGCGAGAACGTAGTCGTCATACTCATCCGTCTGCTTGTAGCTCCAGAAGCCAATAGCGGCCATGGCAAGCAGGTAGATGATCATCGCAACGACATACCAAGTGGAGTCTTGCACTGATCTCTCCTTGAGATTGAGGTTAAAGAATAGGACTCACCCACGCTAACGAGGCAAATGCTCCTACCCAACTGAAAATTGGCTGGTTGACCAGTATTTGGTTACCTTGGTCACAGCTTAATGTACGGTCTTACTGGTGTTACGCCGTTATATAACGAGACTGTAACGATTGCTTATTTGGGCAGGATTCGGGAACTTTCTGCGACCCCGACCCCCAAAAGGCGTGCTGCTAAACTGGCCCCTATGGCTTCTTACCTGCTGCATGGCCTCTGGCTGCCCGTCTCCGGCCTGAGTCTATGGATCGAACAGGTCGAAGGGCACAAGATCATCATGCCCTCAGCAGTCCCAGAGGGAACCTTCCCGGATGTGGTGGACTCCATCCTGAGCAAGAAGACCTTCCGCAACCGAGCGCGAGTGTCCCTGCGCACACCGAAGGGCAAAGATGTCTCCCTCATGGTGCCCATGGCTATGTTCGCCCCGGATGAAGCGGTGGAAACATTGGCCAAGCTGGAATACCTCGACACCGATAGTCAGGCGGCCACCCCGGAGCAGCGCGCGACCATCGCGCCAGATCTCTTGTGGCTCATCCGGGCCTACCGCGGGCTTTACCGCTTTGTACGCGCCGGCCGCGTGACTATCCGCCTGTCCTATCAAGCAGGCGAGTGGTACCCCATGTGGCAACTGGCTTCCGGCTTGGGTGAGCGTAGCTGGCTAGCGGAGATGCTGGCCTCCGCGCCCGGCATCCTTTCCATAAATAACCGGGCTCTCTCTGATGATTTGGCGGATGAGCTCACGCACTGGATTGCCTATACCCAATTGCGCCCGCAGATCGACGCCCCGCGCGCCGCGCCCTGGCACGACTTTGCCCAGGCGCTGCTGAAGACCGCGCCGGTGAAGAAAGGCCGCGCCCAATTGCTGCGCGGGCTCAATGAATGGAAGGATTCCATTACCTCCGTCGATCTCCAGCTGGTGTTCCTCGTGGAGGAGCCACCAAATGAGAATGTCTCCGTCGAAGACGCAGCGTGGCCCATCCGCCTGCTGGTTCGCTCCGGGACCGATTCACCGCTGCCGGTGCGGCAGGAGCAGTTGGATCGGGGGAGCGTCGAGAAGCTGCGCGAAGCCCGCCGCCATGCCTTCGACGTGGCACCGCGGCTGAAGTACAACTCCGCGCCGGCGAGCCGGAACGCGGGTGACTGGGATGTGTACCTGACCACGGAGCAGCTCGTGGACTTTGTCACCCACGACGCCGCCGCCCTGCGCAAAGCCGGCTTTACCGTGCTGCTGCCCAAGTCCTGGTCCCACATGGAGACCAAGGCCAAGCTGGAAACCACGGAGGTGCGCGATCCAGCCGATGCCGCCACCAAGGCGCACATCGGCATGGAGAAGTTGTTCAGCTATGACTGGAAGCTTTCGGTGGGAGACACGCAGCTAACCGACGCCGAAATGCAAGAGCTCATCTCCTCCAAGTCCGGCCTGATCCGCCTGCGCGGTGAGTGGGTCATGGCGGATACCCAGGCCTTGAACAAGATCTCGCAGTACATGCGCGAGTTGGCCGATACCGCACGCAAGCGCGCTCTGAAGGAGCTGGAGCAACTCGCCGCGACCGCGGAAATGGCCCGCCAGCTGGAACAGTCCGGCTGGGAAGAGCTCGTGGCCGAGGTGGAGCGCCGCCGCAAGGAATTCAACGAGGGCGAGCAAGAAGAAGCTGTCACGCTGGCGGACCTGCGCGAGATGGCCTTGAAGTCCATGGCGGAGGACCCCGTTGCCTTCACCGGCTCCGAGTGGCACACGTCGTTGCTCGGTGGGCTGGATAGCACTGCGCCCGACCGCGTGGAGATCCCCGATACGGTCCATGCCGAGCTGCGTGAGTACCAGCGCCGGGGCGTCGACTGGCTGTATTGGATGTCCCGCAACAACATCGGCGCGGTGCTGGCAGATGACATGGGTTTGGGCAAGACCCTACAACTGTTGTCCCTACTGGCGGTGGAAAAGGCCGCCCATGAAGCTGAGGGGGAAGCGGAGGCGTGGAAGCCCACCCTGGTGGTTGCCCCGACCTCCGTGGTGGGCAACTGGGCTAGGGAGGCCAAGCGC
Source organism: Corynebacterium aurimucosum ATCC 700975 (assembly GCF_000022905.1). Classification (NCBI taxonomy): domain Bacteria; kingdom Bacillati; phylum Actinomycetota; class Actinomycetes; order Mycobacteriales; family Corynebacteriaceae; genus Corynebacterium; species Corynebacterium aurimucosum. The sequence goes on from NC_012590.1 coordinate 1,148,470, forward strand.
TTCGTGCCCGACTTTAAGGTCATGGTGCAACACGGCACCGGGCGCCTGAAGGGCGAGGAGCTGGTCACGGCGGCGCAGAACGCGGATATCGTCATCACCTCCTATGGCACGGTCAGCCGTGACTTCCTGACCTTGAGCAAGGTGGAGTGGGACCGCGTGGTCCTCGATGAAGCCCAAGCGATCAAGAACGCCTCCACACGCTCCTCCAAGGCGGTGCGCGCCATCCCCTCGCGCCACCGCGTAGCGCTGACCGGCACGCCGATTGAGAACCGGCTGTCGGAAATGCGCTCCATCCTGGACTATTGCAATCCCGGGATCCTGGGCTCTGCTTCCTTCTTCCGCAACCACTTTGCCAAGGCCATCGAGCGCGAGGGCAGCGATGTCATGGCGGAGCGCCTGCGCCTGCTCACCGGCCCGTTCATCCTGCGCCGCCTGAAGACGGACCCGAATATCATCGATGACCTGCCAGAGAAGTCCGAGCAGATCATCACCGTGCGCATGACCGATGAGCAGGCCGCCCTCTATAAGGCCCTGGTCAATGACGTAGAGCAGGCCCTGGCAAAGAAGAAGAAGGGCATCTCGCGCCGCGGCCTCATCTTGGCATCGCTAACCCGCATCAAGCAGATCTGCAACCACCCAGCGCACTTCCTGGCCGATGGCAGTCCCGTGACCATCAAGGGTAAGCACCGCTCCGGCAAGGTGGAAGAACTCATGCGGATCATCGACCAGGCCATCGAATCCTCGGAGCGCGCACTGATCTTTACCCAGTACAAGGCCTTCGGTGACGTTCTCCAGCCTTACTTGTCTGAGCAGCTGGGCTGCGAGATTCCCTTCTTCCACGGCGGCGTGAGCAAGAACCGGCGCGACCAGATGGTGGAGGAATTCCAGGCCGAGGATGGTGCGCCTGTCATGCTGCTCTCGCTTAAGGCGGGCGGTACCGGGCTGAACCTCACGGCGGCGTCGATTGTCGTGCACATGGACCGGTGGTGGAATCCGGCGGTGGAAAACCAGGCCACGGATCGCGCTTTCCGCATTGGCCAGCAGCGCAACGTACAGGTGTACAAGATGATTACCGCCGGTACCTTGGAGGAATCCATCCAGGACATCCTCGACGGCAAGACGCAGCTGGCCGGGGCCGTCGTGGGCGAAGGCGAGGGCTGGCTCACCGAACTGAGCCCCGAGCAGCTGGCGGATCTCATGAGTTATAGGGAGCAGGAGAAGTAAATGGCACCGAAGAATCCTGAGGACAACAACGTCATCTACGCCAACTTCGGCACCCGCAAGCGCGTGAGCACGCCCGAGGAGGTCAACCGCGTCGATCGCGTGCGCACCATGCAGCCGGCGGCCACGCGCCTGCTCAACTTTGTCAACCAGCAGACGGATTCCGGCCGCATTCGCCGCGGGCGCCAGTACGCCACCGAGGGCCATGTCGTGGGCCTCGATGTGCGCAATGGCGCGGTGCACGGAAAGGTCGCGGGCTCCCAGAACGAGCCTTTCGCGGTGCTCATCCAGGTGCCCTACCGCAATAACGAGGACATCGGGCGGCTGTCGGAGATGTTCGCGCGCACGCCCAACTCCGTGGCGAAGGCCAGGGAGGGCATGCTTGCCGACGCCTCCCTCGACATCCTCATTGCCGAGTACCCAGACGACCTCCGTTTCTCCTGTACCTGCCCCGACCCGGAGTACGTGTGCAAGCACGTCGTGGCGGTGGCGGACCGACTTGCGGCCCGCATGGATGCCGATCCTTCCGTGATTTTTGCCCTGCGCGGACTCGACTTCGCGCGGCTGGAACAGGCGGTTATGGAGCAGGCCAAGGCGGCTTCGGAGGACTCTTTTTCCGCTTCTGCGGCCTCTGAAATCTCTGCCGAGGAACGCAATGCCTTGTTCTGGGAAGGGCGCGAATTGCCGCCCTTGCCGGAGCCAAAGACTGCTCCTGCCGTGGATGATTCCGACCCGGAATTGCTGCGCAAGGCCATGAGATCAGTCAGCCATACGAACATAGATTTGCTTCGGGCGGTCTCCGATGTCGAGGACCTTTACTATCATCTGACGCACTAGATATTGCCACCTTAATGGGAGGGGCTCATACGCCCAGCCCTGGACCACGTTGTAGGGAGTTTGCATGGCCGCGGTCACGTTCATCCACACCTCAGATTTCCAGCTGGGCATGACCCGCTGGTTTTTAAATCCCGCGGCGCAGTCGCGTTTTGATGATGACCGCGAAGCAGCGGTCCTGCGTCTGGGGGAGCTGGCCACCGAGACAGGCGCCGAGTTCATCGTCGTGGCCGGTGACGTCTTCGAGCACAACGCCTTGAGCAAGTCCACGCTGCTGCGCGCGAAGGATATGTTCAAGCGCCTACCGGTTCCTGTTTACCTGTTGCCCGGCAACCATGACCCTCTCGTGGCGGATTCCATCTTCTTCAACTCCTTCGCGGATAACGTGCACGTCATCGCAGATTCGGAACCGATTGAGGTGCGCTTGGGCGTGGAAATCGTCGGTGCCCCTTACCTGTCCAAGCGGGCTAATTATGACCTCGTGCGCCGCGCGCTGGAGCCGCTGCAGCCTCTCGAAAAGGGCGCGGTTCGCATCGCGGTGGGCCACGGCCAGGTGGAATCCCGCGCGGGCGTGGGGGAGGACTCGGATGCCGATACGATCGACCTCGCCTTTGTGGAGGAATGCCTGGATAAGGGTGTTATTGATTACCTGGCGCTGGGGGATACGCACTCCACCGAATCCTTGGGCCGCTCCGGCAAGGTGTGGTTCTCGGGCAGCCCAGAGACCACGGCCTTCGACGATAGGGAGCGCGATTCGGGCAATGCCTTGGTGGTGACCGTTGAGGGGGATCAGGTGGACGTCGTCAAGCACCGCGTTGGCCGTTGGGACTTCCGGGCGATTGATGCGGACGTTGACTCACTGGAGGAGGTCGAGGCCTTTCTGGCGGAGCTCGAGACCGTTCCGGAGAAGATTCGCACCGCGGTGAAGTACAGCCTGCGCGGCACCGTAGGTTTGAGCGCGCAGGCCCGTCTGGAGCAGGGCCTGGCGGAGAAGGAGGAGGTCTTTGCCTCCCTCAAGCCGCGTGAGAGAACCATGGATCTGCATCTGGCGCCCTCAGAAGAAGAGCTCAGCGAACTGAGCTTGAGTGGTTATGCCGCCGATGCGCTGGCGGAGCTGCTCGAGGACTTAGATAATCCCACCGCCCGCGACGCCGCCAACCTGCTGTTCCGCCTCAGCGCGAAGGGAGCCTAAACCATGATGCAGCTACATTCTGTTGAACTGAACAACGTCCGGGGTGTGGAGCACTTGGAGGTCAAGGACCTCCCGGAGACCGGGGTGGTGGTCATTGGTGGGCCGAACGAAGCCGGCAAATCCACGTTGGTGGAGGCCATCGATTTCGTGCTCACGGAAAAGCACACGGCCAATTCCAAGCCGGTGAGGGCGCTGCAGCCTGCCGGCCGCGATGTGGGTCCTGAGGTCACGCTTGAGGCGACCGTGGGGCCTTATCGCTTCCGCATTCGCAAGCGGTGGGTGAAGAAGCGCACTTCGGAGCTGCACGTTTTCTCCCCGCGCCCGGGCCAGTGGACCGGTGCCGAGGCGGATGGAGAGCTGGATCGCATCCTTAGTGAGCACGTGGACCGCGCGCTTCTCGACGCCCTCTTCGTCCGCCAGGACGACCCCCACCAAGGCATCGCCGCGGTGGGCATTCCTTCCCTGACCGCAGCGTTGGAGGAGGAGACCGGGGCGAGTTCCGCGGCGGAAGACTCCGAGCTGCTCACACGCATCGAGGCGGAGTATAAGGAGTATTTCACAGCGAAGACAGACAAGCCGGCAGGAGACTATAAGTCCGCCATTGCCGCACTGGCGGAAGCTGAGGAGAAGCACGCGGCCGCCGAGGCTGCGCTGCGCGAACTCGACGGCGTGGTGGAGCGTTATGAAGCCGCTGAGCTGAAGAAGGCTGAGGCTGAAGCCGCTCTGCCGGCGGCCGCGGAAGAATGCGAGCGCCGTGACGGTGAGCTGCTCGCCGCTCGGGCCGCCCAGGAAAAGGTCACCGCGCAGGAGGCTGCGGTGACTCGGGCGGCGGAAGCTGTGACGCGCGCGGAGGCGGAAGCGGAGCGCCGTAAAGCTGTGGTTGCTGAGCACGCCGCAGCTGTTAATGCTGCTGAGCGCGCCACCGCAGCGGTTATGGAAGCCCGCGAGCGGGCCGAGGAAGAAGCCGCCGCCCGCAGGAAACTAGAGGAGGAGCGCGCCGAGGTTCATCAGCGCTATGAGGCCGTGCGCGAGGAGCGCCAGCGCGCCCGCCGCGCCCAGCAACGCGCTGAACGCGCGGCTCTGGGCACCCGCCTCGAAACACTGAACAAGCTGGAAGAGACTTTGGCGTCCCGCCGCCGTGAGTTGGCGGCGACTCCCGATGTGCCGAACCTTCAGGCCTTGGAGGACGCTGCACGCGAGGTCACCGTCCAGGAGCGCTTGCGGGCGGCCGCGGCGGCCAAGCTCTATTTTTCCGGCGAGGGCTCCTTTAGCGTCGATGGCGAAGAGCGTGCGCTGGAGAGCGGTACGGAGCTGGCAGTTGAGCTGCGCGAAGGCACCACACTGAAGGTTGGTGACATCACCGCCCGCTATGTAGCCGGTGCGGGCGATAGCGGTGAGGAAGGCGTGGAGAAAGCCCGCGCTGAGCTCGCACGTCTGCTGGAAGACGCCGGATGCGAAGACCTTGAGTCCGCCCGTGCCACCCACGAAAAGCACGCGGATCTAGCATCCGCTGCCGATACCGCGGTCCGCGAACTCGCTGCGGCATTGGGCGGGGAGAACCTCGGTGAGTTACGTGCGCGCTTCGAGGCGGGTGCGGCCGATGCTGACGGCACCGAGGTGGATGGCGGGACTACTGATTCCGCTGCTAAGCTGCGGGAGCTCGACATCGTGGAGCAGGAAGAAGAGGAGCTGCGCAGAAAGCTAGACGAGCTCGACCGCGCCCTGGCACCCTACCGCGAGAACAAGGCTGGCGCGGCACTGGAGGTGGCTATGGTCCGTGCGGAGGAGGCCACCGCGCAGCGTGATGCTCAGGCCGCAGCCCTGGAGGCCGTCCGCGCCCAGCTCAGTGACGCCGAGGTGAGCGCAGCAATTGAGGCAGCACGGACTGAGCTGGCGAAAGAGAAGGCGGCTTTGGAGGAGATGTCCACCGTGGATGTCGACACCGCGGAGCAGTTGGCGCGAGGAGCGCACACGCACGTCGATTCGCTGAACGCAGCGGTCAATGCGGCGGTTGGGGATATGCGCGAGTTCAACGGACTTATCACTATGCACTCTGGTGCGGCTGAGGATGCGGAGAAAGCTGCCGCGGAGCTCGAAGTGGCCCGCGAGCGCCACGCCGCTATCGAGCGTCGTGCGAATGCTGCGCGCTACCTGCGCACGCTCATGTTGCGCCACCGAGACGCCGCCCGTCAGCGCTATGCCGCGCCCTTTGTCGCCGCTCTTAATGGTTTGGCTCGCACCGTCTTCGGCGGTGACGTGGACTTCGAACTCTCCGAGGAGCTCAAGGTTCAGGCTCGCAGCCGTAACGGTGAGACCGTGTCCTTCGACGCGCTCTCCGGTGGCGCCAAAGAACAGCTGAGTATCCTGACACGCTTTGCCATCGCTCAGCTAGTGTCCGGCGAACCGGTTCCCGTCGTCATTGACGACGCGTTGGGGTCTACCGACTCGCAACGCCTTCAGCTTATGGCGGCGTTGTTCAGCAAGGCCGGGAAAAACACTCAGGTCATCGTGCTGACCTGTATGCCGCAGCGCTACTCGTGGGTACCGGGGCGCATGGACCTAGATATGGAGAGACTTACAAGCGCTTAAGTCACAGAGTGTAGTGTGTGAGCCATGACTGCGGACACTCGATGGCTCACCGAAAGCGAACAGGACCTCTGGCGACACATCCTCGCCAGCATTCGCAAGATTAATCGCGGCATGGAGGAAACCCTCTTAGCCTGCAGCGATATCTCCGCGGCGGAGTTTGCGGTCCTCGTCTCGCTTTCGGAGGCGCCCGAGCACACGCTGCGTTTGCGCGAGTTGTGCTCGGCACTGGACTGGGACCGCTCCCGCGCCTCCCACCAGATCACCCGCATGGAGAAGCGGGGTTTGGTGTGCAAAGAAAAGTGCGCAGGCGATGCGCGCGGCGTTGAAGTCGTCATGACGAAAGCCGGCCAGGAACGCCTGGAGGCGGCAGTCCCTGAGCACGTCGAGTCGGTACGCCGCATGGTGTTTGATCACCTCGAGCCTGACGATGTTCCGGCGCTTCTGCGTTTTTGCAAGGGCGTCCTGTCGGAGAATAATCTTCCGGGCTACGACGGCTTCGTTCCGGACGAACGCCTGGGCCTCCACGCTGACTAGCTGTGCTTAGCGCGGGTAGAGTAGGGCCCGTCCGTTTATTCACCAGGAGGTGACCTTCCCACACCATGATGGGACAAGAACTGTTTGAGCATCCGCAGCGCCAATACGCTACGTACGGCATCACACCCTTGAAGGAGCTCAGCGCGCAGGTGGGGCCGGTTGAGGATCTGGAAGAGCTCACCGAGGAACAAGCCACCGCGCTTGAGGCAGCTCTGGAGCAGCACCCGGAGGGCGCCCTAACCTTCGATGATGCCTCGCAGCTGTGGATTATTGGCGCGGAGGATGACATCGAGCGCATGTTCCAGGACCGCGAGGATTTCGTCGAAGCACTCAATAACAATGAGGACCCTGGGGTCTAGCCCACAGTCGGCGTCAAACTAAAGGCGGATAGCGGCCGAAATATCTGCGTTTAACTACGGGCGGCTCTGCATAAACTGCTAAGATACTCTGTGTTAAAGGGCGAGCATCCCCAAGCATTAAAAGAGACGGTTTCGGTGAAAACTTCTCTGGCACAGGGGAGCTAAGTGAAAGGACTAAACATGAGTGTCGAGCGCGATTTGGCTCAGGAACAGCGCGAAGCAGCTGCACGTGACAAGGCTGATGGCTGGGTTTCCGTCTTCGTTGAGTGGATTCCCTCCATGCTTCTTTCCGTGGTGATGGTGGGCGCTATGATGCTCGGCATGTACTACGTCGAGCACGGCACCCTAGACATCACCCAACCGATCGTCAACCAGCACATCACGCAGTAATCTGGTTCGCTCCTCTTGCTGCCGCCCAGCGGGGGAGAGTAGCTTGACGTCAAGCCCCAGCAGAGTTGTCTGCTGGGGCTTCGTCCTTCTCTCCTGCCGCACCCCTCAACCTTGTTCCCTGGAGCCGAAAGCCATTGCGGTTTGGGAAGGGTTTCACGCATGCGTAGAACCATGCCCAGGCCGTGCAACTGCCCTAGCTGACAAAACCACCACTTGAAACCGCCGGCAGATCTGGCCAGATCTTTGGCAACTAGGGCAGTGTTGAGACTGAGCGCTAGCGTCCGAGTCATCACTTCTTCGCCCTTCGCGCTCACCGTGGGCCTCAACCGGCTGCCGCGCGCTCTCGGTGAGCGCGAAGGGAGTATTCATCCGATAGCCTGAACTCCATGGACTCTCGCATCTACGTTCGCTATCTCAACGGCCCGCTCCTGTGGCTGGGAATTATCGTTGGCCTTGCCGTCGTGGCCGCTGTGGTTCCCACGATGGTTGACTCCACGTGGGCAGCAATCCTCTTCGGCGCCCTAGTGCTCGCCGCAACTGTGGCTTGCATTCTGATGCGGGTGAAAATCGTCGTGAGTGACGACGACGTTGCGGTCTCCATCCTGGGCATATTCGCGAAGAGGATTCCACTCAGCGATATCACTGGTGCCAGCGTCGGTCCCGAGACTGGGCTCAAGGAAGGCGCAGGCCCGCGTGTTGTCGATGGTGCTCCAGCCTATATTGTTTCTGGGCCGACTGTGCGCATTGAACAGGGCCGAAGCTCTCTTCTCGCCTCGGCGAAGAATCCGGAGGAAGTGGCTGCGGATATTAAGGCGCGCTTGCGCTAGTTCCATATCCCCAGACCTCGATCCCGAAACCTCCTGGGCTGGGTGGTGAGGCGTCGGCAAGCGCTGGGCGACGCCCACCTGCAGGTTGCGGGTTTCAGGTCTGGGGGAATGCAGAATATGCGCGGTTGCCCCGCACACGTGGCGTCGTTGAAACGGTGGGCCGAGGCGCGGCATAGTGCGGGGCGGTTTAGGCATGAAAAAGTGCCCCTGACAGGGATCGAACCTGCGACCTTCGGTACCGGAAACCGATGCTCTAATCCGCTGAGCTACAAGGGCATTGCTGGCGAAATGCCAACGATGCGATTTTAGCCTATAAAGACTGAAGCGCAGTAATTGGCCTCACGCCGATGGGGGTGTGGTGGAGGAGAGCGGCTAGGAAAGCCGCTCTCGCGTCGCTTTCAGCAGCTTGTAGGACTAGGCTGGCTGCTCCTGTGTCTGGGGCTGGTCAAAGAAGCCTGGGGCATCAGCGGTGTGGACCTCACCGGTGCGCAGGTAATCAACCACAATCTGGTCCACGGCCTTGTTGCCCATCGCGAAGTGGCCGTGACCCGGGCCGTGCACAGTCACCACGCGGGACTGCATCGGATCCGAGAGACCGCGGTAGAAAGCGTACGGGGTCTGCGGGTCACCGGTGGCCTGAATCTGCAGCGGCTTGGTCTGCAGGTTTGCACCGGAGACGGCAATCGGGGTGTTGACCGGCGCGCGGCCACCGCAACCAGCGCCGGAGGCGTACATCGAGTTAAACAGCGTGAAGGGGTCAATCGTGACGTAGTTCGACCAGAGGAACGCCGGAATAAGAGTCGGATCCGTCGGCGCGGTGTTCTCATTGCACATAATGATGTTCTGCATGCTCATCGCGTTGACAAGCTGCTGCTGTGCCTTTTCCGGGTCCTGCTGAGGCTGCTGTGCGGCCTGCTCCTCAAAGTTTATGGGCTCAACACCGCCGATGTGCTTGGCCAGTGCGTCCCACGTCTCGGGGCGGGGGAGAAGCTCACGGGTCGCGCTCAGCGTCTGCGAGGAAGCTTGGACAGCCTGCGGGTTGCGTACCTTGCCTGCAAGGTGCTCTGCCTGCACGCGCAGCTCTCCCGTGGCCGTCATGACGTTGGCGCCGGGTTGGCCAGCGAACTCCAGCCCAGGCGGGAGGTCACCAATCTGGGCGTTGGGCGGAAGCACAGTCGGGCGCACGCCTGCTTCCTTGGCCACGATCTGGGACCAGCGCTCGTAGGCCTTCAGCGGGGTCTTTCCGGCGTGGTAAGTGGCGTCATTCTTGGCCACGTACGCGAAGAAGTCATGGAGAGCATTCTCGTAGCCTGCCTGCTGGGAGGCGAAGATCTGGTTCCAGGCCATGTTCGGATTCATTCCGGAGTCCAGCACAACCTTGTCGGTGTGCTGCGGGTAAAGCGTGGCATAGGTGGAGCCCAAGAAGGTGCCGTAGGAGAGACCGGCGATGTTGATCTTCTCCTCGCCGAGCGCCTGGCGCACAACTTCCCAGTCCTTAGCAGTGTTCTCCGTGGTCAGGGAATCGGTGTAACCCGGGGTGTTCTTTTCGCAGTCATCGCGGGTAATTGCGCCGATCTTCGTCAGCTGCGCCAGCGGGTTTCCGCCCACTTCGCTGGACGTGCAGTTCACTTCTCCGGACTCGCGCAAACCTCGCGGCTGCACACCAATGATGTCGTAGCCCTGCTTGATTTCCTCCGGCCACGCTGCGCTACTCACCCAGCCATACGCGTCGCCGCCCGGGCCACCCGGGTTGGTAAACAGGGTGCCCTGACGGTTTCCGGTGGCCTTGAGGCGAATGAGTCCGACGTCGATGGTGCCCTTTTCCGGCGCATCGTGATAGGTCGGAGCCGTAACGTGCCCGCACTCGGCGCGCTCCTCTGTGACCCCCTCCGGGCACGGGCCCCACTTGATGGTGGGCTGGTCTGCGTGGGCGACAGCGGGCGCGGCAACCAGGCCGGCAGCAACAGCTACGGGTCCCAGCACCGAGCCTAAAACGCGAGAAAGACGCATAGAATAAGGCTCCTCAAATCGTTAATTGGTACGGGCCTTATCCTATGCGCCAGGGGTGATGTGAGCCGAGCGTATACAGAGGGCGGGTGCCCCCGAACGCCTCACTACTTAACAATCACCACAATGAGATCACGTGGGCCGTGGACACCCTCCACGCGGGAGAGCTCGATATCCGAGGTCGCGGAAGGACCCGAGATCCACGTTGCCGGGCGCTCAGGGTTCATTCGGGAGACCATCTCCGGGACACCGTAGACAATCTGGTCCTTGCGCACGATGCAGACGTGACGGTCCGGTACCAGGGTCAACGCACGGCGGCCACAGGTCTCATTGGACTCGAGCACGATGGTGCCGGTCTGCGCGGAGGTGACGTGGGATTCGGTCACCACGGCATCGACAGCGTCGAGCTCGCGCGGGTCCTTGGCGTTGTCATCAGGGGTGATGGTTCCCTCGAAGCCGTCCAGAAGCCCAGCGTCCATGCCGGGTGCGTAGACGACGTTCGAGCAGCCGCGCTCCTTCAGGATGCCCACGAGGGTGGAGTTCAACCCAGACTCATCGGTGACGTGCACATCAGCCTTGTAGTCCTCGAGGCGGTCCACCAGCATGTCCCGCAGCTCCTCTTCGTTGAGCGTGCCTTCCTTCTGGTACTCGCGCGGAATGTCTACGTGGTCCGGCAGGCCGGCCTGCTTCTGGGCGGCTGAAATGCGGTTGAGGATTTCCTCTTTGGCGGTGGTCACTTGATGCCCTCCTTCTTGGCTTGGGCGAGGAGTTCTTGAGCTTCGTCAGTGTCGAACCATTGGCGGAAGGACTTCTTCGGCGGAACGGCAGTATCGCGCACCTCGGACCAACCAGACATGAACAGCGGCAGCTTGTCGATGACCCCGTTGAAACCACCGAGGACACGGCCGAGTGCCACCATGTGGGTGATCTGGTTCCAAATCTTCGGATTCTTCCACACCAACTCAACTACCTGGAAGAGCTTCTCTTCGACAGGCGGGGTGGCGTTAGTGACCTTCTGATAGCGGTTTTCCAGAATGACCTGGGAGAGAGGAATGCGCACTGGGCATACCTCGTCGCAGCGGCCGCACAGGGAGCAGGCATAGGGCAAGCTTGCCGACGGATCATTGTGGTCCTTCATACCTGTCAGCTGCGGCGTCAGCGAAATGCCAATCGGGCCAGGGTAGACCGAGCCATAAGCGTGGCCGCCGGCGCGCTCGTAGACCGGGCAGACGTTCAGGCAGGCCGAGCAGCGAATGCACTTGAGTGCTTCGTGGCCCTTGGGGGAGGACAGCGCAGCGGTACGGCCGTTATCCAACAGCACGATGTGGAAGTTCTGCGGGCCGTCGCCTTCGGTAACACCAGACCACATCGAGGTGTACGGGTTCATGCGCTCGGCGGTGGAGGAGCGCGGCAGCAGCTGCAGGAAGACCTCGAGGTCCTGGAAGGTGGGAACCAGCTTCTCAATACCCATCACGGTAATGAGGGTCTCCGGCAAGGTCAGACACATGCGGCCATTGCCCTCGGACTCCACGATGTTGATGGTGCCTGTTTCTGCCACACCGAAGTTAGCGCCGGAGATGGCGACCTTAGCCTTCATGAACTGCTCGCGCAGGAACTGGCGGGATGCTTCGGCCAGCTCCGCCGGCTCGGCCTTGAGGGAGTCATCCGTATTCGGCATCTCGTTGACAAAGATGTCACGGATCTCCGCGCGGTTGCGGTGAATAGCCGGGACCAGAATATGGGAAGGCTTGTCCTCACCCAGCTGGACGATGAGCTCCGCCAGGTCAGTTTCCTGGGCGTGGATGCCGGCCTCTTCCAGGTGCTCGTTGAGAGCGATTTCCTGGGTAGCCATGGACTTAATCTTGACCACGTCGGTCTCACCGGTTTCGCGGATAAGCCCCTCGATGATCTCGTTGGCTTCCTTGGCGTCGCGTGCCCAGTGGACGATGCCTCCGCGCTTGGTCACCTGCTCTTCGAATTGGAGCAGCAGTTCGCCCATGCGAACGGCGACGTCATCCTTGAGTGCAGAGCCGGCGTCGCGAAGCTGCTCCCAGTCCGGTGTTTCATCAACGGCGTGCTGGCGCTTGTCACGAATCGTGGTGGTGGCGTGGTGCAGGTTGCGGCGCTGGGTGGCGTTGTTGAGACCCACGTGAGCCAGCGGCACGAAGGCCTTCGAGCCGCGCAGGTTGCCGTAGCCTTCAGGAGCGCGCGGAGGAGTGGTGTCGAGGAAGGAAGTCATTAGAGCATCTTCTCCTTGGAGTAGGCCGCAGAGGTAGGAGTCCACGGGTGTTCCTTGGTGGAGGCGAGGATTTCCGCCAAGTGGATAGCGCGAACACCGGAGCGCTGGCGAGCCAGAGCGCCACCGATGTTCATCAGGCAGGAGGAGTCACCGCCGGTGACGTACTCGGCCTCGGTTTCGCGGATGTGGCGGGTCTTGTCACCAACCATCGCTGCGGAAACCTCGGCATTCTTAAGGGCGAAGGTGCCACCGAAACCACAGCACTCTTCCGCATTAGGCAGCGGGGCGAGGTCGATTCCTTCGACCTCCTTAAGGAGCTGGTACGGGCGGTCACCCAACTTGAGAAAGCGCAGGCCGTGGCAGGAGGGGTGGTAGGTCACGCGGTGCGGGAAGAAGGCGCCGACGTTGGTGACCCCGGCGACGTCGACAAGAAACTCCGGCAGATCCAAAGTCTTGCCGGCTGCCTTCTTGGCGCCGTCCACATCGGCGGAGGTACCGAAACGATCAGCGATCATCTCGTGCTGCTCGCGCACGGCGCCCACGCAGGAGCCGGAGGCGGAGACCACGTAGTCGATGGAGGGGTCGGCAAAGGCGTCCGCGTAGGTGCGGATCATGCCCAAGGTCTGCTCCTGGTAGCCGGTGTTGATGTGCATCTGGCCGCAGCAGGTTTGCTCTTCTGGGAAAACGACGTCGTAGCCCAAGCGAGAGAGAATGAGGGCCGTGGCCTTATGGGCATCGGGGAAGAGTGAATCACCGATGCAAGTGGAAAATAATGCTATTCGCATTCGCGTGTGCTCCTTAGTCTGCCTCTTTGCGGCTTGTCCTGTGCTTGGCACAGCGATGTTGTACTCGGATGCGGGCTATCAGGACAGTCGCAGTGGGCATTTTTCGAGTTTGTATCTTTGAGCCTACCGCCCAAAACTCACATTATCGAGACGGGATTAGCCCTCTTACCTGGCGTTTTATCGCAACACTAATGTTGTGAAATTCCTTACGTGCAGAGATGAAGCGGTTACAAAACGTGGGCACGCGAAAACCCCCAGACGTGGCGAGCAAAGTGCCCGATTCTGGGGGTAGATGGCGCTGAGGGTTGAGAACTTAAGGAACCAGGAAGCCCAGCACGTTGCTCATGAGGAAGACGATGACGCACACGACGGCGAGGAAAGCTACGGAGTAACCCACGACGGCCTTGAAGATGCGGGATTCCTCGCCCTCCATCTGGACGGCGGTGGCGGCGATGGCCAGCGACTGCGGGGAGATCATCTTGCCCACAACGCCACCGGAGGTATTGGCCGCCAGCATGAGGTCCGGGTTAACACCGATGCGCTCAGCTGCGGTGACCTGGAGGTTGGCAAAGAGCGCGTTGGCGGAGGTATCCGAGCCGGTCACCGCGGTGCCGATCCAGCCCAGGACGGGGGAGAAGAGCGCGAAGATGCCGCCCACGGACGCCACGAACTGGCCGATGGAGATGGTCTGGCCGGAGTAGTTCATGGTGTAGGCCAGCGCCAGGACCAGGATGATGGTCAGGGCGGAGAACTTCATGCGGGAAATAACCTCGCCGAACTTAGCCAGCGGTGCTGATGCTTCCAGCTTGTAGCGGCCGTTCTCGTTGAAGGACATGTAGATAACAGCCACGATGATGCCGGAAATTAGCAGCAGGGTTCCTGGGTTGCCCAGCACGTTGAACGTGAACGCGGTGTCCATGGCTTGGCCTTCGGCGTCGAAGACGGTGCCGTCGAGAAGCGGCCAGGCAACGTCGAGCTGCAGGAAGCCGAAGATGGCCGGCCACGCGGTGGCGATGGCGAAGACAGCGGTGACCACGGCATAGGGCAGCAGGGCCATCCAAATGCGGCTGCCGTTGAGGTCCGTGACTTCCTGACTTAGGTCATGGGTGGGTGAGTAACGTCACTCTTGACACTGTTACCTGTTGGTTTTCGTCGGTGGGGAGGAATTTTTCCGCACTAAGTGGGTAGTGCCGGGGGTGTTCAGTAGTCTGATTTTTGTGAGTCCTTATATTCGCACTGTCAAGACCGCTTCTGGGGCGATGGCGGTGCAGGTGGTGTTCTCTGAACGCAAAGGTGCCAAAAGGATGAAGCATATCGGCTCAGCGCATTCAGAGTCTGAGCTTGCGCTTTTGCGGGCTGAAGCTCAACGCATCGTCGATGGTGACCAACTCGCATTGGACTTCGGCGAGGTAGAACACATCCCACCGGCAACGGGCAGCGTTTGCCACCCGCTGCCGGTAGTCGGTCAGCGGGCCGGATACTTGCTGGACTGTATTGATGCGTGTTTCAACGAGTTAGGTCTTGCTGTAGCAAGCGGTGATGATCAGGTGTTTCGGGATCTGGTGCGTGCCCGGATTATCAATCCCGGCTCAAAGCTGGATTCCATCGAGACTCTTGCCGAGGTTGGCATCACCAGCGCAGCTACCGCACCATCCAGAGGCGTCTTTCCTCCTTCGCTACCGAATCGTTCGGGGAGATACTAACCCAAGCGTTGGCCCATCATGCAGGTATCGGGCCAGGCGCATTCATCTTGTACGACGTGACCACCTTGTACTTTGAAACCGATACTCCTGATGAGCTTCGCAAACCTGGTTTTTCCAAAGAGCGCCGCCTCGAGCCACAAATCCTTGTCGGGCTGCTTACTGATGCCACTGGTTTTCCACTACATGTTGGAGCGTTTGCCGGAAACTCGGCAGAAACCCACACGATGCTACCGATGATCACACGGTTCCAAGAGGCCTACCAACTCGATGAAGTCACCGTCGTTGCTGATGCAGGCATGTTCTCCGCAGCGAACAAACAAGCATTGATAGATGCAGGGCTGCACTACATCTTGTCGGTGAAAACCCCCACCGTGCCTGAGGTGATCGAAACCTGGCGGCGGGAAAACCCCGGTGACGACTACACCCACGGCCAGATCTGGACACAAGCCTCGGCAAGCGATGGGCGCAAACACACAACCCCGAATACGGTGACCCACTTCCAGTACTCCCATGATCGGGCTAGGCGCAGCCTGCGCGGAATCAAAGAGCAAGTCGCAAAAGCCAAACGCGCTGTTGACGGCGATATCGCAATCAAGCGCAACCGCTATATCGATCTTTCCGCCCCAAACAAGAAGGTCAACTACGCTCTTGCTGCCAAACACCGAGCCCTAGCCGGAATTAAAGGCTATGAAACCGACCTGACCGCTCTCCCCGCTAGTGAGGTTATCGGGCATTACCGCAGGCTGTTCAACATTGAAAAGTCGTTTCGGATGTCGAAATCAGACCTGAAAGCACGCCCAATCTACGCCAGGAAACAAGACTCGATCACTGCACATCTCCATATTGTGATGGCAGCACTAGCCGTGGCCCACCTGATGGAGACCCGCAGTGGTCAATCCATCAAACGCCTCGTGAGAACACTCAAGAAATACCGCAGCTTTCAACTCGTCGTTGGCGGCGAAACCATTCACGCCGCCGTACCACTCCCGCCCGACCTCACCGCCACCATCCAAGCAATCACCGGCCGCGAACTTCCGCACTAAATTGGCCTAAGTCAGGTTACGTGCAGAGATGAAGCGGTTACAAAACGTGGGCACGCGAAAACCCCCAGACGTGGCGAGCAAAGTGCCCGATTCTGGGGGTAGATGGCGCTGAGGGTTGAGAACTTAAGGAACCAGGAAGCCCAGCACGTTGCTCATGAGGAAGACGATGACGCACACGACGGCGAGGAAAGCTACGGAGTAACCCACGACGGCCTTGAAGATGCGGGATTCCTCGCCCTCCATCTGGACGGCGGTGGCGGCGATGGCCAGCGACTGCGGGGAGATCATCTTGCCCACAACGCCACCGGAGGTATTGGCCGCCAGCATGAGGTCCGGGTTAACACCGATGCGCTCAGCTGCGGTGACCTGGAGGTTGGCAAAGAGCGCGTTGGCGGAGGTATCCGAGCCGGTCACCGCGGTGCCGATCCAGCCCAGGACGGGGGAGAAGAGCGCGAAGATGCCGCCCACGGACGCCACGAACTGGCCGATGGAGATGGTCTGGCCGGAGTAGTTCATGGTGTAGGCCAGCGCCAGGACCAGGATGATGGTCAGGGCGGAGAACTTCATGCGGGAAATAACCTCGCCGAACTTAGCCAGCGGTGCTGATGCTTCCAGCTTGTAGCGGCCGTTCTCGTTGAAGGACATGTAGATAACAGCCACGATGATGCCGGAAATTAGCAGCAGGGTTCCTGGGTTGCCCAGCACGTTGAACGTGAACGCGGTGTCCATGGCTTGGCCTTCGGCGTCGAAGACGGTGCCGTCGAGAAGCGGCCAGGCAACGTCGAGCTGCAGGAAGCCGAAGATGGCCGGCCACGCGGTGGCGATGGCGAAGACAGCGGTGACCACGGCATAGGGCAGCAGGGCCATCCAAATGCGGCTGCCGTTGAGGTCCGTGACTTCTTCCTGGGCGGGCAGTTCCATGCGCTCGCGCAGGCTGTCGACACCCTTGGGCTTCCACACACGCAGGAAGATAAAGCCGGCGCCGAGGGAGACGATGCAGGCCACGACGTTGGTGAGCTGGTAGGCGAAGAAGGTGGCCGCGGCCCACTGGGCAATGGCGAAGGAAATGCCGATGACGGCGGCGGCGGGGCCGGCTTCCTTAACACCGCGCATGCCGTCGAGGATGAAGAGGATAAAGAAAGGCACGACGGCGGCGATAAGCAGAACCTGCAGGGAAATCAGTCCGGCGATATCAGCGGTCTGTTCGGCGGTACGGCCGCCCACGGAGCCTGCGGTGGTCACCGGGATGCCCACCGCACCGAAGGCCACGGGCGCGGTGTTGGCGATGAGCACGGTGGTGGCTGCCTTGAGAGGTTTGACACCCAGCGCCAGGATCATGGTTGCCGTGATCGCCACGGGGGCACCGAAGCCGGCGAGGGCCTCCAAGAGTCCGCCGAAGCAGAAAGCGATGAGGATGGCCTGGATGCGGATATCGCCATCGCCCAAGAGGTCAAAGGTCTTGCGCAGGTCATTGAAGCGGCCAGAAGCCACGGTGACCTCGTAGAACCAAATGGCAGTAATGATCACCCAGACGATGGGGAAGAGGCCGAAGAGCCCGCCGCGCATCGCGGAGGACAAAGCCATACCGGTTGGCATGCCCATGCCAAAAATGGCGATGAGAACCGCGACGAGAAGCGCTACCGCACCCGAGGTGTGGGCGCGGGCCTTGAGCCCCAAGAGCATGATGAAGAACGCGATGAGCGGCAGCGTGGACACCAGCGCGGTGAGCCCGACGTTGCCAGCAATGGCGTCGGTGGTGATGTTGAAGGTTGACATAAAGCTCAATTCCAGTTGGCTCCCGCTGGCGTCTTTGTGGAGATCCCTAGGATGCGGCACCGCATGTTTCGGCCGAGCGAGAGGGTGAAAGGTTGAATCGATTCAGATAACGCCTTTTAGGGTAGAACTTGGTGCTTCGCTGTGCTGCATTGTTCACCCGATGGGGGTGAGTGACCTTGCTAACGTCTGAGACCTGATAGCGCCTCCCAGCGGCGGAGACGATAGACTTTGGCCCTATGAATCCTGAAGATCTTTCCGTCCTGATCAAGAACACCGCCGCCGCCGTGCTCACCGAGCATGAGCTGGATGCCTCCGTCCTGCCAGAGACCGTGACCGTGGAGCGCCCGCGCAACCCGGAGCACGGCGATTACGCCACCAACCTGGCCCTCCAGGTGGCCAAGAAGGCCGGCGCCCAGCCCCGCGAGCTGGCGCAGTGGTTGGCGGATGCCCTCGCCGGCAACGACGCCATCGATGAGGCCTCCATTGCGGGCCCGGGATTCCTTAATATTCGCCTCGCTGCCGCGGCGCAGGGCGCCATCGTGGCCCAGGTACTCAATGCCGGCGCAGACTTCGGCAGCAACACCACTTACCAGGGCAAGAAGATCAACCTCGAGTTCGTCTCCGCGAACCCGACTGGCCCGATTCACCTGGGTGGCACCCGCTGGGCCGCCGTGGGTGACTCGCTGGGCCGCGTGCTCGAAGCCTCTGGCGCGGAAGTGACCCGCGAGTATTACTTCAACGATCACGGCGGACAGATCGACCGCTTCGCTCGTTCCCTCGTGGCTGCCGCCAAGGGCGAGCCCACCCCGGAGGACGGCTATGGCGGTGGTTACATCAAGGAGATCGCACAGGGCGTGCTCGAGCAGAACCCGGGCGCCCTCGATGGCAGCGATGCTGAGGTCCAGGAGGCCTTCCGCTCGGCGGGCGTGGAGATGATGTTTGCCCAGATCAAGGAGTCCCTCCACGAGTTTGGCGTGGACTTCGACGTCTACTTCCACGAGAATTCCCTCTTCGAGTCCGGCGCGGTGGAGAAGTCCATCCAGAAGCTCAAGGACAACGGCAAGCTCTACGAAGCCGAGGGTGCATGGTGGCTGAAGTCCACCGAGTACGGCGATGACAAGGACCGCGTGGTCATCAAATCCGATGGCAACGCCGCCTACATCGCCGGCGATATCGCCTACGTGGCCGATAAGTTTGACCGCGGCCACGACCTGGCCATCTATATGCTGGGCGCGGACCACCACGGCTACATCGCCCGCTTGCGTGCCTCGGCCCAGGCTTTGGGCTATGACCCGGACGCCGTCGAGGTGCTCATCGGCCAGATGGTGAACCTGGTCCGCGACGGTAAGGCGGTCAAGATGTCCAAGCGCGCGGGTACCGTTATCACCTTGGATGACCTCGTCGAGGCCATCGGTGTGGACGGGGCGCGCTACTCGCTGGTGCGCTCCTCTGTGGACTCCAGCCTGGACATCGACTTGGGCCTGTGGGCCTCCCAGTCGGCTGATAACCCGGTCTACTACGTGCAGTACGGCCACGCCCGTATCTGCTCCATCCTGCGCAAGGCAGCAGAGCTGGGCTTCGATACCGCCGCGCTTGCCGACGCCCCCCTCGACCTCCTCACCCACGACAAGGAGGGCGATCTCATCCGCACCCTGGGCGAGTTCCCGGAGGTTGTGGCCACCGCCGCCACGCTGCGCGAACCGCACCGCATCGCGCGCTATGCCGAGGAGCTTGCCGCCGTGTTCCACCGCTTCTATGACCAGTGCCAAGTGCTGCCAAAGGCTGGTGAAGAGACCGAGCCGATTCACTCCGCGCGCCTCGCCCTGGCCAGCGCCACCCGCCAGGTCATGTCCAATGCCTTGACCACGGTCGGGGTTAGTGCACCGGAGAAGATGTAAGACAAGGTATCGATGACTGATTTCAATTCTCTTCCGGCCCACGTGTGGCCGCGCAACGCCGCTCGCGGATCCGATGGCGTGGTCTCGATCGGCGGTGTTTCCCTGACCGAGCTGGCCGAAGAATACGGCACCCCGCTCTATGTTTTCGATGAGCAGGACTTCCGCTCGCGCTGCCGGGACATGGCCCAGGCCTTCGGCGGCCCTGATCACGTGCACTATGCCTCCAAGGCTTTCATTACCAAGCGCATCGTGCGCTGGGTAGATGAGGAGGGCTTGTGCCTCGACGTGGCCTCCCTCAATGAGGCCAAGCTGGCGCTCGCCGCGGACTTCCCGCCCGAGCGCATGACCGCGCATGGCAATAACAAGGAAGACGAGTATCTCGAGCTGTGCGTTAACGAGGGGATTGGCCATGTGGTGCTGGATAACGCGGAGGAGCTCTCGCGCCTCAACAGCATCGCTGCGGCCGCCGGCCGTGTGCAGCCGGTGATGATTCGCGTGAAGCCTGGCGTGGATGCCCATACGCACGAGTTCATCGCCACGGCTCACGAGGATCAAAAGTTCGGCATTTCCCTGTCCACCGGCGCCGCCTTCGAGGTCGCTCGCACGGTGCTGGAATCCGCGAACCTTAAGCTCGTGGGCTTGCACTGCCACGTGGGCTCCTCAGTGTTTAACGCCGATGGCTTCAAGCTGGCAGCCGAGCGCGTGCTGAGCCTGTACAAGCGCATCCACTCCGAGCTCGGCGTTGCCCTCGAGGAGCTGGACTTGGGCGGCGGCTTCGGCATTCCCTACATGGAATACGAGGAAGCCCTCGACGTCGCCACGCTGGCCAAGGACCTGCTCGACGCCGTGGAGCGCACCGCTACTGAGCTTGGCATCAAGCCGCCTTTCGTGTTGGTGGAGCCCGGCCGCTCGCTGGTGGGTGCCTCCGCGGTCACCGTCTACCGCGTGGGCACGGTCAAGGACGTGGAGACCGGCAAGGCGGATCTGCCGATGCGCCGCTACCTCTCCGTAGACGGCGGTATGTCCGATAACATCCGGCCGGCGCTCTATGGCTCGGAGTACGACGTGCGCGTGGTCAACCGCCGCACCCAGGGCGAGCCGGTGGATTCGCGCATCGTGGGCTTCCACTGCGAGTCCGGTGACATTCTGGTCAACGAGCGCCGTTTCCCCTCGGATATCACTACCGGTGATCTCCTCGCTTTCGCCACCACCGGCGCCTACCAGTACATGATGGCCTCGCGCTATAACGGCGCTTTGCGCCCGGCGGTAGTTTCCGTGCGTGACGGCAAAGCCTCGCTCATGCTGCGCCGGGAAACGATGGAGGACTTGCTGGCGTTGGACGTCGACTAGCGCGGCGTTGCCACAGCTCACCGCATTTTATTCACAAAGACATGGCCGGTCGCACGTTGTGCCGGCCATTTTGTATAGAAATAGACAGCTCGTTCTGTATAGTGATGGGCTAGCACGTAAGAATTTTTCGCAATTTCAACAAGGGGACACCATGACGACGACGAACCGTAGCAAGAAGCCCGAAGGCGAACCCGTAGGAATCGCGCTGCTTGGATTTGGCACCGTGGGCGCTGAGGTTTTCCGCCTCGTGCAGGAGAACGCTGACGCTTTTGCGCACCGCATCGGCGGCCCCGTGGAGATCCGCGGCGTCGCCGTGCACAACAAGAACAAGCTGCGCCCAGGCGTGCCAGAGGAGCTGCTGACCGACTACGCCAAGGCGCTTGTCCTGCGCGATGATATCGACCTCGTCGTCGAGGTCATCGGCGGCATTGATTTCCCACGCGAGCTCGTTCTCGCAGCCCTCAATGCCGGCAAGTCCGTGGTCACCGCCAACAAGGCACTTGTTGCCGCACACGCGGATGAGCTCGCTGAGGCCGCCGACCGCGCCGACGTTGACCTGTACTTCGAGGCCGCCGTGGCTGCCGCCATCCCGGTCGTCGGCATGCTGCGCCGTTCCCTGGCCGGTGACAAGATCCAGCGCATCTCCGGAATCGTCAACGGCACCACGAACTTCATCCTGGACGCCATGGAATCCACCGGTGCCTCCTATGAGGACGCACTGGCTGAGGCCACGCGCCTGGGCTACGCCGAGGCCGATCCCACCGCTGACGTGGAGGGCCACGACGCCGCCTCCAAGGCTGCCATCCTGGCGTCCTTGGGCTTCTATACCCGCCTGACCTTCGACGATGTCTACTGCGAGGGTATTTCCAAGATCACCGCCGATGACATCACGGCCGCCAACCAGGCTGGCTACTCCATCAAGCTTCTCGCCATCTGTGAGCGCCTCGTGGACGAGGAGACCGGTGCGGAATCCGTCAACGCCCGCGTGCACCCGACGCTGGTTCCGAAGGAGCACCCGCTGGCTTCGGTCAGCCAGTCCTACAACGCCATCTTCGTTGAAGCGGAGGCCGCTGGCTCTCTGATGTTCTACGGCAATGGTGCCGGCGGTAACCCCACGGCATCCGCTGTGCTGGGTGATGTCATCGGTGCGGCACGCAACATTGTCCACGGCGGCCGTGCGCCGGGGGAGAACACCTACGCCAACCTACCTATTGCGGAGTTCGGAGAAGTGGAAACTCGTTATCACGTCGACATGGAAGTTGAAGACCGCACCGGCGTGCTCTCCGCCATTTCCGGTGTCTTTGCCCGCCATGGGGTCTCCCTGCGCACCGTGCGCCAGGAAGACGGCGATGCCACCGCTCGCCTCATCGTGGTCACCCACGCGGCGAAGGAAGCGGTGCTTGAGGATATCGTCGCTGCCCTCGGCGAGCTCGATGAGGTCAAGGCTGTCCACTCCGTCATCCGCCTCGGCGTCTAAGGGTTTTAGGTACAACAATGAGTATCGATATCGAAGTAGGCACCAAGGTCACGGTTCAGGTCCCGGCCTCCTCGGCCAACCTGGGCCCGGGCTACGACACCCTCGGCATCGCGCTGAGCCTTTACGACACCGTGGAGGTCGAGGTCACCCGCTCCGGCTTGGAGGTAGAAATCTTCGGCGAGGGCGCCGAAGAGCTGCCGCGCGACGGCTCCCACCTTGTGGTCAAGGCCATCCGCTCCGCACTCAAGGCCGCCGATGTCGAAGTCACCGGCCTGCGCGTGGTGTGCACGAACAACATCCCGCAGTCCCGCGGACTGGGCTCCTCGGCGTCTGCCGCGGTGGCAGGTGTTGCCGCGGGCAACGGCCTGGCTGGGTTCCCGCTCTCGGAGGAGCAGGTTGTGCAGTTGTCTTCCGCCTTCGAAGGCCACCCGGATAACGCCGCGGCCTCCGTATTGGGCAATGCGGTGGTTTCCTGGACCACCGTGCCTGTCGACGGCCGCTCGCTTCCGGAGTACCGCGCCGCCACTTTGGAGGTGCACCCAAGCATCAAGGCCACGGCCTTGGTCCCGGACTTCCATGCCTCGACGCAGGCAGTGCGCCGCGTGCTGCCCTCGCACGTCACGCATGCAGACGCCGCCTTCAACGTCTCCCGCACCGCGGTGAACGTGGCGGCGCTGACCGCTTACCCGGACCTGCTGTGGGAGGGCACCCGCGACCGCCTGCACCAGCCTTATCGCGCTGACGTACTGCCGGTGACCGCGGAGTGGGTCAACCGCCTGCGCAACCGCGGCTACGCCGCCTACCTGTCGGGTGCTGGCCCCACCGTCATGGTCCTGCACACCGAGCCCATCGAGGAGGCAATCCTCGATGATGCCCGCGAGCAGAACCTGCGCGTGCTGGAGCTGGAGGTTGCCGGGCCGGTCTCCGTCGAGCGCGGCTAGCCTAGCTAGCTAGATTTTTCCACGTTGATCCGGCACACTCCGTTGCCGGACTTGGGAATGAGCTTCAGGTTCAGCCGCCCGCCGGAATCGGCCGCCGCCTGCTCTAAATAGCCATCGTGGATGGCACAGACGAAGGGGGAGGGCTCTACTCCGGCGGTCACAAACGGGCAGGCGTGCAGCTCCACATCGGTGCGGCCCTCCTGGTCGAATTGCTCGGCTGAGGTTACTGGGTCAAAGCCCATTTCGCGCATCATCCGGTGCAGCGAGCCGAGCGCTTCAGCACCATGGCTGCTGGCAGTGGTCTTCGCCCACTCGCGGCCAAGCTCC
This sequence comes from Corynebacterium aurimucosum ATCC 700975, assembly GCF_000022905.1. Lineage (NCBI taxonomy): Bacteria > Bacillati > Actinomycetota > Actinomycetes > Mycobacteriales > Corynebacteriaceae > Corynebacterium > Corynebacterium aurimucosum. The sequence continues at coordinate 1,171,962 of NC_012590.1, forward strand.
CGCGCCTGCTCTGAGGCATAATCATTGAGCTGCTCCTTAGCCGCCAGGGCTTTAATCAACACACTGATCAGCGTGACGTACTCCTCCGCGACCGAACGGTTGTCCGGCACTCGCACTTGGAAGATCAGGGAGGGGCGCCCGCGCCCCTGCGCTGGGGCGGTGACTACTCGCACCGCGCCGGCGTTGACGAGTTCATCCAGATGCCCGCGCGCGGTGTTAACGTGCATGCCCATTTTCTTAGCAATCTCTGCGGCCCGTGCTCCTTGCGGGAACTTCTGTAAAACCGAGAGGACTTCGCGCTGCTTGGGGGAGAGCTTCATCGTGTCGGGAAAGAGCTCGGTCGATGAGCGAGGACTTTGTGTAGAAAAAGTGGACATGGACTGTAGCTCCTTGAATAACGCTACGAGGATCCTACATCCAGACCGCTGTTTTTCTACTATTGCGGTCAGTACATATACCGAGATCTCCCTCACGACATGGGTAAATACACTGGATTAAGTACGGGTGTAGACCGTGAGAGCGCTGGCGTCGAGGGCCACGGGCACTGCCTCACCGGGCGCGTTAGTGCACGCCGGCTGGCCTACTGTGACTCGCTGGCCGTCGATATCAACGAGGGCGGTGTTGCCCAAATCAGCCACAATGGTGGCTCTCAAACTGGTGGCGCGCTGCGCGCCAATGGGGTCGAAGCGCAGCGCGGTTTGAGGGAAGGCCGCCCAGTGCTCGCCGTTGCGGTCTGGAGCAAACGTGTCTCCTCTGAAGGAACCGCGCAGTACATTAACACCCGCTAGTTCTGCCATGAAGCGGGTGGTGGGCTGTTCCAGTAGGCGCTCCGCCGGGCCTTGGGAGATGACTTCGCCGGCTTCCATGACTGCGATGTCATCCGCCAGCGTTGTGAGATCTACGCGGCTGTGGGTGACAATGACCGTGGTGCGATCAGCGGCCGACATACGCAGGAGATGGCGCCATCGCGCGGCAGATTCTACGTCCATGGCGGCAAAGGGCTCGTCCACAACCAATACCTCTGGACGTGCCGCAAGTGCGCGCAGAAGGGCAACCTGCGCGGCCTGGCCGCCGGAGAGCTCGGAGACATGCCCGAGCTCCTGCAATCCGGCGGCCTTAAGTAGCTCCTCTGTCCGGCGCGGGTCTTTGGTCACCATGGTCAACGCTTGAGCCACGGTGGCTGTGGGCGGTAGCCCAGGGTTTTGAGAGAGCATGATGACGCGTTCAGTGTTAGTTTGCGCTCCCTGGAGCCGCCCGCTAGTAAAACGCATCAGTGTGGTCTTACCGGCGCCGTTGGGTCCGACCACCGCGGTGACGCGCCCGCCCCGGAACGTCGTGGTGGTGTCGCCGACCGTCACGGAAAGATCGTGGGGCGGCGTCAGCGGGGCAGTCGCCGCGCGGAGTGCATCCGGGTCCATTGGCTGCAAAGCGCGTACAGCTTGCTCGCGGCGGCGCCGCAGCAGCAGGGGCATTCCGGCAGCGGTGAGCGTAAGGATGGCTATCCCGATTAACACGGCCGACAGAGCATAGGCATTGTCCGCGCTGACCTCACGCTCAAGGTAGATACCGCTCGGCATGGTTCGGGTAGAACCGGGCAGGGATCCGGCGAAGGTGATCGTCGTTCCAAATTCACCCAGTGAGCGGGCGAAAGCCAGTGCACCGCCCGTGAACACGGCGGGGAGGATAGCCGGGAGGATGATGTGCCGAAGGATGGTACTTGGGCTGAGGCCGATGCCCCGCGCGCTAGCCACGACCTCAGGATCGAGCTGCCGCAAAGCAGAATCCACCGCCACCACCACGAAGGGGAGGGTGACAAAGAGATGTGCTGCCACGACACCGGGGAAGGCGAAAGAGACGTGCAGCCCTGTCTGCTCCAATGCCGGGCCAAGGAGTCCACGGCGCCCGAGTAACGCGGTAAGGGCTAAGCCGCCGACCACGGGAGGCAAGGCCAAAGGGAGGTAAACCACCAGCCTCACAAGGTGAGAAACACGGCGTAGCTGCTGGAGCCACAGCGCCAGGCAGGTGCCCAGGAATGTCGACAGCAGGGTCGACAAGGCCGCTGCGGAGAGGCTGACGCGCAGAAGATCATGGGTCGCCGGAGCGCTCAGCGTGTCGGAGAGTTTCGGCCACGGAACCCGTACTCCGAGGGCGAGGACGGGGGCAAGGATGTAGAGAGCGGCAAGCGCGCCGGCGGCGATGACCGGCCAGGTTGTCCGCGGGCGCTGCTCGCGCAAAAACGTGGGTGACACTTAGTTCACCGGGGTGAAACCGTACTTTTCCCAGGTGCTATCAAAATCCGACTCGAGGAGCGAGAGGACCTCTTGGGCTTCCTCATGCCGTGGTGAATCAGACACCACCGCGCCCATGATCTCGTTGCGGAAGTCTTCCGCTTGGTCGAGCGGAATGGCCTCGACATCCTCGTTGGCGGCGGCATCAGTGGAGTAGACCCACCCTGCGTCCGCCTCACCTGAGGCGACCTTACCCAGGACGTCAGCTACCTGTCCCTCCAAGGAGGAGGCGTGTAGGTCCCAGTTGTTGGCCTCCATGATGCGCGTGGAGATGGCACCGCAGGGCACGCTTGGGTCGCAGAGCACGAGGCGTGCGGAGGAATCCAAGTCCGCCGCGGAGCGCAGACCTAAAGGATTTCCCTTCGGCACTACCATGACCATGACGTTGCTGGCTAAGGCCACGGGGATGTCGACGGTGCCCTGAGCAGTTGCATTATCCATGGTCTCGCGGGAGGCAGTGAGCAGCAGATCCGCGGGAGCGCCTTCATTGATCTGCTGTACCAGGGCAGAAGAGCCGCCGTTGTTGAAAACCAAAGGAGTCTCGGAAACGCCGGAGAGTTCGTCATTGAGCACTCTTGTCGAGGACGCGGCGAATACCTGCAGCGGTTCATCGGAGCTAGAAGCGCATCCGGTGATGGTCAGTGCTGCGGCAAGGCCGGCGACAGCAATTTTCAAACGGCGCATGCTCAGTTACGTTACGGCATCTTTACGCGGTCCGCGTGAATTTAATATGGACTTCCTTTGGTTCCTTCTTGAGGTACTCACGTGTGAAGGACTCCTCCCGCTGGTCCACCTCTTTGAGCAGTGGAAGCGGGTCGTGTGGGGCTATGAGGATCATGGATTCGCCCACGTTGAGGGTGCCCAGCGCCCCGTGGATGGCGCCGTGGCGCACAGCATGGGGAATCTCGGAGGCGTTGAGGGTGGGGATGGAAGGGCCTTTGGAGGCATCAACAAGCGGCAAGTTCATTGGGGTTCTCCCTTTCGAGTTCTAGGGCGGCGGGCGTTGCTGCCCGTGCAATTAATTTACTACGATTATATCCGTGCAAATAAAAATGTCAGATATGTCTCTGCGTGATGTCTCCCTGGCTTCTCGCCGGCGCTGGCACACCATTGCTTTCAGCCTCGTCGCGTTCTGGATTGTGGCAGGCGTGGGGATCACCGTGGCGAATATCTGGGGCGCGCCCGTCGTGTGGTGGGACCTCATCCACCCATTCACCCTCGGCGCGCTGACCACCGCCATCCTCGTGTTTAGCACCCACTTCACGGAGGCACTGACCCGCACTCCGGCCGTCGGTTTCCGCGGCGTGGGCGCGCGGGTGGGGCTGGTTCAGGTGGGGCTGGTTCTTCTACTCGTTGATCGCGCAGGCTACGACTGGGGCGTGCTTGCGGATATCGGCTCCGCTCTCGTTATCGCTGCCGTTGCGTGGCACCTGTGGGTGCTGTGGACCACGCTCCGGGGCTCTTTGTCTGGTTCTTTTGCCGTGACCGTGCCTTTTTATCTGGCGGCGGCCTGCTTCATGATCTTCTCAGTAGTCCTGGTGATTCTGGCTGCGCACGGGGTAGGGAATTACTCGCTGCTGGTGGCCGCGCACTCACGCGGGATGGTGTGGGGGTTTGCCTTGCTGACCATCCTGGGCACGGTCATTACGCTGCTGCCCACGTTGACCCGAACCCCCATTTCAGCGGTTGCCCGGGCGCGCTGCAGCCGGGCTTTGACCGTGCATTGCGTGGGGCTGGCGGTGGCCATGCTTGCCGACGCCTCCGGGCTCACCCGCGCCGCCGGTATGGCGCAGCTGCTCACCGTGCTCGCTGCCGTGCTCATCATCCAGCCAGTGCTGGCCGGTGCGCTTGGCGGCGAGAAGACCACAGCAAGCGTGTCCGCGATGGCTGGTCTGGTGTGGATGCTGGCGCTCTGCGCCGGTGACGCTGCCGCGACCATCGCAGGGGCCTACCCACGTGCGGTGACGTTGCTACTGATGCCAGCGTTCGTCGGTGCCGGCCTGCTGCAGCTGGTGACCGGGGTGCTCCACCACATGCTGCCCATCCTGGCTGGGGCAGCCCGTCCCGCACGTGGGCACCTCGCAGGGTTCCTGCGTGTGGGGCTCATCAACCTCGGCGGCGTGCTCAGCCTTCTTGGCATTGCTGGCGTGTCCTTCGCCGGGCTTATCATGATGGGGCTAGGCCTCATCGCCAATATTGTGGCCCTGGTGTGGGCCGTCTCGTCACCTCAAGGAGAAGTTCATGTCAAGCGCGCCCGTTAAACAGGAGCATTCTGAGAAGAAATGGGCATCCTGGCTCATTATCATCGTGTCGCTTCTCGCCGTCATTGGGCTGGCGGTGTTCAACTCGGCCACAGGCAAGCAGGACCCAGCTACGGTGGCATCCGCCGACGCCGTGACTGTGGATGTGTCCGTTGACGGCATGGCCTTTGTCCCGTCCGCCATTGACGTGGCCGCGGGCAGCCACCTCGTTGTGAATTTCACCAACACCGGTGACCAGGTCCATGACCTCAAGATTGGGCGCGAGGAGACAGGCCGGGTGGAGCCGGGCGAGACGGTGCAGCTCGATGCCGGGGTCATTGAGGAGTCCGTGGAAGGCTATTGCACGATCGCCGGCCACAAGATGCAGGGTATGACGTTTATGGTCAACGTCGACGAGTCGAGCTCCGGGGAACATGATCACGCGGGTGCGTCGGAAAGCACGGGCTCTGCCGGCGCCCCGGCAACGGTGCCCTCGGCTGCCGAGCGCATGGCAGCCCGCGAAGGCTTCGAGGCTTTTGATGCTTCCCTTGCTCCTGCTAAAGGGGAGCTTCACGAGGAGACATGGGTGATGACGGAGGAAGAGATGGAAGTCGCCCCGGGAGTGCGCCAAACGCGGTGGCTCTTCAACGGGCAGGCGCCCGGCCCAACCCTGCGTGGCAAGGTAGGGGATAAATTCCGCATCACCATCAAGAATGAAGGATCGATGGGACACTCGGTGGATTTTCATGCCGGTGAGATCAACCCGGATAAGAACATGAAGACGATTCAGCCGGGCGAATCGCTGACCTATGAATTCGTGGCGCACCGGGCAGGTATCTGGATGTATCACTGCTCGACCATGCCGATGAGCCTGCACATTGCCAACGGCATGGCGGGAGCGGTCGTCATCGATCCGCGCGGCGAGGATGCCCTCGCAGACGTCGATGCGGAGTACATCATGACGGCGAGCGAGGTCTTCCTCGCCTCCGCGGGTAAGGAAGCTGAGGGCGCAAACGCGCAGCGAGTCAGCGACGGCGACTATGACCTTACGGCCTTCAATTACTATCCCAACCAATACGACGAGGGCCTAGCCCCGCTGCGCGCCAAGGTGGGCGATACCGTGCGCATCTGGCTGGTGAACCTCGGCCCGGATCTGCCGTTGAGCTTCCACGTCGTGGGCGAGCAATTCGACACCGTGTATAAGGAAGGCGCCTACCTGATTAAGGGCGCGAAGGATTCAGGCTCCCAAGCGCTGGACCTTCTACCGGCCCAGGGAGGATTCGTGGAGATGACCTTCAACGAGCCGGGCACCTATTCCTTTGTCAACCACCTCATGACGAATGCGGAGAAGGGCCAGCACGGCCAGTTCATCGTTGAGTAGCTCGGCGTTCGCGCCGTGCACGCAGCTCGTCCAGAGTATCTATATCGCGTACTGCGGCGGTGCCTTCGACCACGGTGATGTTCTTCGCGAGTCCCAGTAGACGCATGACTGATTTATTGCGGGGATTGCCGAACTCGTGCAGAGCATGGGTGAGGGCCTCGGTGCGCCACAGCGCGCAGAGTGGCTGCATAATGCCGTCGATTGTGGCCACTGCGACATCAGCACCGGAGCTTTCTAATGCCTGTTCGAGGGCAGGCAGCATCTGTGGGGAATCCGGGGCATCGACGGCCAAGATGGCGGTCGTGGACTCTGCGGCACCAGCCAGCGCGGCGTGGCCCGCGGCGATGCCTGCGGCTGGCCCGCCGAACAGGGGCTTTTCACATACTTGGGGCATGCCCAAGTGGTAGGGCGAGACAACCGCCACCGGCGCATCATAGGGCAATTGGCGCAGGAGGCGGTCGATGAGGCGCTCACCAGCGAGAATGATACTTGCCTTGTCCACACCACCCATGCGCGTGCCGCGCCCGCCGGCCAAAATAATGACACCTGACATTGTTCACTACCCTTCCTCACCCGGCAGTTCGCGGGACCAATCACCCGAGCGGCCGCCGGACTTCGCTGTGATGCCGCAGCGCCGGATATAAGCGGAGCGGTCCACGCCTTTCACCATGTCGATGAGAGCTAGCGCCGCAACGTTCACCGCGGTCAGCGCCTCCATTTCCACGCCGGTGCGGTCGGCGGTGCGAACGGTGGCTTCGATGAAGACGTGGTCTTCGCGCAGCTCGATGTCGACCGCGCACCCGTGCACGCCGATGGTGTGGGCAAGCGGCAGGAGATCCGGGACCTTCTTGGCGGCCGCAATACCGGCCACTCGAGCAACCGCAAGCACGTCGCCCTTCGGTACGGCTCCCTCCCGCAGCGCGGTGAGGACCTCTGGCGAGCAGGCCACCTCGCCTTGGGCGGTGGCGGAACGCACGGTGGGCTGTTTATCGGTGACGTCCACCATGTAGGCGGAGCCGGCCTCATTAAGGTGAGTGAACTTCATGGCTACAGCGGGTCCTTTCCTTGGGTGGACCTAGCCTATCTGACGAAGAGTGGGCCGATCCGGCGTTTAGAGGCGCGATCTTTGGCAACAACGGAGGGTGGGGGATGTGGTGAAGCACCGTGAAGCTAGTAGGGGTAGACGGTAAGTTGCTCCCCTGTGGTGACGGGGCTCGTCAGCAGCGCGAAACCTTGCGTGCCGGGCAGTGCTGCAACGTGGTGGCTGCGCATGCGTGGGCCAGGCGGTGGGAAGGCGGTGATGCTTCCCGCCATGGCAATGGAGCACGGCTGAATAAGCGGGCGGTGCGGATGTGGGAAGTCAGCCCCAGCGACGGCCGTCAGGTGCGGCCGGTCTAAAACTCCGGTGGGGCGGGGCAGCCCACGCAAGGAACGCATCAGCGGGGTGAGGTAGAGATGCGCGGAGACGAACGCTGCCACCGGGTTGCCCGGCAAACACACCACGGGAACACCGTCCCACAGCGCGTGGCCTTGCGGCGCGCCGGGGCGCTGGTTGACGTGTCCGAACCAATAAGAGCCGCGCTCCACGGCATCCTCAACGACCGCGCGAACCACGTCAAAGGCTCCTGCGGATACCCCGCCGGTGGTGACGATGAGATCGGAGTCAGCGGCAGCCGCGTCGAAGCGACGGCGCAGCTCAACGGGTGAATCGCCACATACCGTGCGGGCGATGTCAACGGGGCCGGTAGTGCTAAGGAGTGCGTCGAGCATCGGACCATTGGAATCCGGGAGCTGGCCGTTGAGCAGCTCCTCACCCGTGGCAATGACGGTCACCCGCGGGGTGCGGTGGAGCACGGCGGTGTCGACGCTGGCGGAGAGGGCGGCGGCGATGAGGGAGGCGTCCACCAGCGTGGCGGCACCGGCTAGTTGGTGCCCGGCCTCGACGTGGGAGCCGCGCCGCCGGATGTGGTTGCGACCGGGTAGGCGGTGCACCGTGACGGTCTCAGGCAGTGGCCCGGGGCCCGGTGGAATATCGGTGTCTTCCACGGGGATGACCAGACCATCAAAGCCCGCGGGTACTGGACCACCGGTCATGATGCGCAGCGCAGTGCCGGGCGGCGGGGTTTGGGCCGGCGATCCGGCAGGCACATCACCCACGACAGGCAAAGTGAAGGGAACGGTGAGACTGTCTGGTGAGGAAGGCTGAGGAATGAGGAAGCCATCCATGGCCGAATTATCGTGCGCTGGCAGGGGCAGGCGGGCGACGAGGGGCTCAGCCAGCACGCGACCCTGTGATAAGGCAGCGCGTTCCGAAGGCAAGGCGCAGACCAGTGAGTGCAGGCGGTCGAAATACTCCTCGATACTTAAGTCAGTCCCGGTGCGTGTCATTGCACCCAATCTAGCCACCGATGGCGGACATGGGGCGATCTGGTTGGAGGAAGCCTTCATCATCCACCCCGTGGCCCGGTAATTTCCTCCACATTTCACCCGCCCATGCGGTGGCGATTTTTTCATCGCTGGCACCAGAGCGCATGAGGTCGCGCAGGGAGGTTTCCGAGTTGCCGAAGAGGCAATTGCGCACCGCGCCGTCTGCGGTCAGGCGCGTGCGGTCGCAGTCCCCGCAGAAGGGCCGAGTTACGGAGGCGATCACCCCGATGTGTCCTATGGGGAGGGAGTCATCGCGCGAGACCGCGGACCACAGTGCCGCCGGCGCGGAGCCGCGGGGTTTCTTAGCCGGGGTGAGCTCGAAGTCTTCGGCCAAGCGCGCCAAGATATCCTCCGCGGTGACCATCCGGGAACGCGCCCACTCCTCCTGTGGGCCCAATGGCATCTGCTCAATGAAGCGCAGTTGCGCGCCGCGTTCGAGGCAAAAGCGAGCCAGGGGAAGGATCGCAGACTCGTTGACACCCGGCATGATGACGGCGTTGATCTTGACCGGGTCCATGTCGGCGGCCAGCGCGGCTTCGATGGATGTGAGCACATCCGCTAGGCGGTCGCGCCGGGTGAGCCGGGCATAGAGCTCCGGATCGAGGGTGTCTAAGGAGATGTTGACGCGGTCGAGCCCGGCGCGCTGCAGCCCCGGCAGGCGCTTATCCAAGCCCAGCCCGTTGGTGGTGAGAGCAACAGTAGGAGAGCGGCCCTCATCGGTTGTGAGCGCTTTTGTTGCGGCGATGATTTTCTCTAAGGAGCCGCGCAGGAGCGGCTCCCCACCGGTGAAGCGCACCTGCTGGATGCCGAGTTTGTCCACCGCGAGGCGGATGAGACGAATGGTTTCTTCATCGCTGAGCGTGTGTTCGGTGGGCAGCCACTCATAACCTTCGGCGGGCATGCAGTAGGTGCAGCGCAGATTGCAGCGATCCGTCAGGGAGACACGCAGGTCGCGGGCTTGGCGGCCGTAGCGATCCACGAGCGCGCGGCGGCCGTCGGGCCCTGGCGCCGGCAGGTCCGTGGGCGGAGTCCCCGCGCCCCGTACGCGCGGCAATGGCAGTGCCAGCGGGGCGGCGGCGGGTGGCGAAGGTTGGGATCGTTGGGCGGACATTGCTGGCAAGTCTAGATCGAAGCCTGCCGAATGAGTAGGCGGGGTGGGGCTAGTCCTCCCCGTCATCCTCTCCGGTATCGAGGCGCTGCGCCTCACCCGGGCCTTTGAGACGGATGATGTTGTACTCGCCCTCGGCAAGGTGGGCGCGCAGGTCCTTCTTGTCGAACTTGCCCACCGAGGTCTTGTCGATGGATTTCACGAAGGTCCAGTACTCCGGCAGCATCCAGGAGGGCAGCTCAGAGCGCATGCCATTGCGCAGGCGCTCGGCGGTCTCAATGGTGGGACTGATGCCCGCGGCGAGCACGGTGACGGCCAGCGGGCGCTCGACCCACTGCTTGTCGGGGTAGCCAATGACGGCGCATTCCAGCACCACCGGGTTGGCCATAATGAGGTTTTCCAACTGCACGGAGTAGATCCACTCACCGCCGGAACGGATGACATCGCGCGCGCGGTCTTCCACGGTGAGGAAGCCATCCTCGTTGACGAATCCGACGTCGCCGGTGCGCAGCCAGCCGTCGGCCGTGAACTTCGAGGCCGCGTCCTCGACATCCTTGCCGCGGAACTCGTGGGCAGCACCGCCGTCCTCCGAGGTGGGCGAGTGATAGTAGGAGCCGGTGACCAAGTTGCCGCGGACCTGAATCTCGCCCGCATTGCGGTCCGTGGTGTTGACCACGTGGCCGTCATTGACCACGCGGTATTCTAAGGCGGCAGGGAAGCGCCCTTGGGAAATGCGGTAGGCCCAGCGAGCCTCACCCGAGGCGCCTGAGGGTGGGCGCGCCACGGTGCCCACCGTGGTGGTTTCCGCCATGCCCCACACGTGGACCACGTCCACGCCGTAGCGCTCTTCCCAACTTTTGATGAGCTGCGGCGGCACAGGGGAGCCGCCAGCGAAGATCTCCGTCAGGGTCATGCGCTCCGGTGGATTCTTGAGGTAGTGAACGAAAAGCTGAATCCAAATGGTGGGCACACCATGGGCCACGCGCGGGGAAGTGGCGGCGATGATCTTGGCCAGGGTGGCGGGGGAGACGTCGGCGTCGGGAAGCACAAGCGGCGTACCCGTCATCCACGCCGCGAAGGGAACGCCCCAGCTCAGGACGTGGTAGATGGGGATGCAGCACAGGAAGGTCTCACCGTGGGTCACGCACAGGGAATCGGAGGAGCGCAGCTGCATACCTTCCAGGTACAGGGCGCGGTGGGAGTAGAGCACGCCCTTGGGCGCACCAGTGGTGCCGGTGGAGTAACACAGCGCGGCGGCGGTGTGCTCATCCAGAACCGGCCAGTCATACACAGTGGAGCGCCCATCCAGCAATTGCTCATAGCTATAAATCTCAATGTTGCCCGGCAGAGCGGTGCGGGGCTTGTCGACGCCCGTGAAGACCACCGCACGGACACAGTCCACGCCTTCCAGAACCTGGGCCAGTTGCTCGGCGAGGCGACAATCCGCGACGATGACGCGGACCTCGGCATGGTTGATGATGTGCCGGATCTGATCATTCATCAGCTGCTTGTTGAGCGGGGTAAACACCGCGCCCTTGCAGGCAGTGCCGAAAAGCACCTCGAGGTGCTCGGCGCAATTCCACATCAAGGAGCCCACGCGTTCATCACCGGTGATGCCGAGGGTGTCATGCAGGGCGTGGGCGAAGGCAGCGGCGCGAGCGCCGATATCGGCGAAGGTGGTTTCTTCGCGTTCATTGCCGGGATTGGCGCTGTGCCACGTAACCACCTGGGTTTGGCCGTGGACAGTGGAACCGTACTCCAGGATGCGAGTGAGGGACAGCGGGATATCCTGCATTGTGGAGAGCATGCGCACTACTTTAGCCGTGTCAGTGTGAGCGCGGTGGAAGGATGCGGTATAGTTGTCGGCGACTGGCGGGGAAGGCCTTCTCCGCACCTCCGAGCTCCCTCCACGGCGCACACACCTGCGGTGAAAACTCATGGCAGTCCAACGGTGCGCGCGACGGTGAGAGGGGAGAGACACGCTCGCAGTCGCCTTCTTAAAATATCTCCCCGCGATTGACCCGCGGCCGCTTCCTTGAGAGCTCTCCAAGAGTTCCGCAAGAAGTCCTTCATGTTCTGTACCGCAGGGCCGGAGAGGGGGGAGAGCCAAAGAAAACCACCGCCCACGGGGATCGCGGTCGCGTGAACTCGCTGGTGGCGGTGGACCATCTCAATTACACACTGGCTTCCAACGCCCATTCTGAGCGGCACCGCACATAGTGCAGGTGCGGCACACGAGACAGCGCGCGTTGGTGAAGCGACGAAAGGATATCCGTGAGCGATACGGACAAGACCGCAGCACAGGATCTCGCATCCCTGAAGCTGCCGGAATTGCGCAAGCTGGCTGCGGAGCGCGGACTTCGCGGCGTTTCTGGACTGCGCAAGGGGGATCTCATCACCGCACTGACCACCGGCCAGGTTCCGGCACGCGGCGCAAAGGCTGCTGCCGAGGGCGAGGCTAAGGACGCACAGCCGCGTCGCGCCGCCCGCAAGGCCTCGCGCCCTGCCGGTGCTGCTGACCAGGCCCCCGAACAGCCGGAGCAGGACAAGAAGCGCCAGCAGGACCAGCCGCAGCAGCAATCCGAGAATTCCCGCAAGGGCGAGGACGGTGCTCAAGAATCCGAGCGCAAGGACAGCCACGACGAGCAGCGCTACGAGTCTCGCTCCCAGGCCCGCCGCGCCCGCCGTAACCGTGCGCGCCGTCAGGAGCGCGAGGCCCGCGAAGAGTCCAAGGGCAACGGGAATGACAACGGCGCCGAGGGCAACAATGCCAAGTCGGACAACAACGGCAAGTCCGAGGACAACCAGTCCCGCGGCGGAAAGAACTCCGAAAACGGTGACCACGATAACGGTGGCAACGGTCATAATGGCGGCAATAACGGCGGTGGCCAGAACAACAACCGCCGCGATAACCACCGCAACGACGATGACAACAACGGTGGCGGTGGCCGCCGCAACCGCCGCAACCGTCGCAACCGTCGCGGGCGTGACCGCGATGGCGGCGGCAACGGTGGCAATGACCTGCAGATCCGTGAGGGTGATGAAGTACAGGTAGTCGGCGGCATCCTCGAGGTCGTGGACAACAACGTGGCCTTCCTGCGCACCACCGGTTACCGTGCGGCGAGCTCCGATGTCTTCGTCAACAACAACCTGGTGCGCCGTCTGGGCCTGCGCTCTGGCGACGCCCTGACCGGCAAGGTTAAGGTCTCCGGCCCGACCCACACCCATGGCAACGGCCGCAATCGCCGCAAGTACAACCAGCTGGTGGAGGTCGACACCGTCAACGGCCTCGATCCGTCCACCGCGAAGGAGCGCCCGGACTTCGCCAAGCTCACCCCGCTGTACCCGAACCAGCGCCTGCGCTTGGAGACGGACCCGAAGATCCTCACCACTCGCGTCATCGACCTCATCATGCCGATTGGTAAGGGCCAGCGCGCGCTCATCGTCTCCCCGCCGAAGGCCGGTAAGACGACGATCCTGCAGAACATCGCCAACGCCATCGCCACGAATAACCCGGAGTGCTACCTCATGGTGGTCCTAGTGGACGAGCGCCCCGAAGAGGTCACGGACATGCAGCGCAGCGTCAACGGTGAGGTCATTGCCTCCACCTTCGACCGCCCGCCGTCAGAGCACACCTCCGTGGCGGAGCTGGCTATCGAGCGCGCCAAGCGCCTGGTGGAGCAGGGCAAGGACGTTGTTGTTCTGCTCGACTCCATCACCCGCCTGGGCCGCGCCTACAACAACTCCTCCCCGGCGTCGGGCCGCATCCTGTCCGGTGGTGTGGACTCCAACGCCCTGTACCCACCGAAGCGCTTCTTGGGCGCTGCCCGCAACATCGAGAACGGCGGCTCGCTGACCATCATCGCTACCGCGATGGTGGAGACCGGCTCCACTGGTGACACCGTCATCTTCGAGGAATTCAAGGGCACCGGCAACGCCGAGCTCAAGCTTGACCGCGCCATCTCCGAGCGCCGCATCTTCCCGGCCGTGGACGTCAACCCCTCCGGTACCCGCAAGGACGAGCTCCTGCTCGTCCCGGAGGAGGCACGCATCATGACCAAGTTGCGCCGCATTCTCTCCGGCCTGGACTCCTTCGCCGCCATTGACCTGCTTATCAAGCAGCTCAAGAAGACCCGCTCCAACGGCGAGTTCCTCATGCAGGTCGCTTCGTCCGCGCCCATGGCGGCAGATACGGACGAGGAGGACTACAAGTAATGTCTAACCAGGTTTCCCTCGTTGATGACATCATCTCCGAGTACCAAGGCATCGAAATGCAGATGGCTGACCCGGAAGTAGCCGGGGATCAGTCGCAGTTTCGCAAGCTGTCCAAGCGCTACGCTGAGCTGCGCCCCATCGTCGCAGTCAACGAAGAGTTGGTCCAGGCCCGCCAGGACTTGGCCGACGCCAAGGAGATGGCCTACGAGGACCACGAGTTCCAGTCTGAGGTTGACCGCCTCGAGCCGCTCGTCGTGCAGCTGGAAGAGCAACTCGCGGACCTGCTAGCCCCGCGCGATGAGCATGACTCCGAGGACATCATCATGGAGATCAAGGCTGGGGCCGGTGGCGAAGAGGCAGCGCTCTTCGCCGGCGACCTGGCCCGCATGTATGAGCGCTTCGCCGACAAGGCAGGCTTCCAGTGGGAGGTCCTGGGCCTCAACGAGTCCGACCTCGGCGGCGTGAAGGATATGTCCATCTCCTTCAAGTCCAAGACACCCTCGCGCGATGGCGCGTGGAGCGTGTTCAAGTTCGAAGGCGGCGTCCACCGTGTACAGCGCGTGCCGGTGACCGAGTCCCAGGGCCGCATCCAGACCTCTGCCGCTGGTGTGCTGGTCTACCCGGAGCCGGAAGAGATCGACTCCGTCAACATCGATGACAAGGACATCCGTGTCGACGTTTACCGTTCCTCCGGTAAGGGTGGTCAGGGCGTGAACACCACCGACTCCGCTGTGCGTATTACCCACCTGCCCACCGGCTTGGTGGTGACCTGTCAGAAGGAGCGCTCGCAGATTCAGAACAAGGCGCGTGCACTGCAGGTGCTGCAAGCTCGCCTGGACCAGATGGAGCGCGAGGCCCGCGAGGCCGAGGCTGGCGAGCAGCGCGCCTCCCAGGTGCGCACCATGGACCGCTCGGAGCGCATCCGAACCTATAACTGGCCGGAGAACCGCATCACCGATCACCGCATTGGTTACAAGGCCAATAACCTTGACTCCGTGCTCGACGGCGACATGCAGGATCTCATTGAGGCTCTGCAGGCTCAGGAGCGCGCGGAGCGCCTTGAGGCCGAAGGCTAGAAGGCTAAGGCACGGTTAGACACGGTGACTTTTCACACCTATAAGGAGGCGCTTCGTGATGCCACGGAGCGCCTTCGCGCTGCCGGAGTACCTTCACCCGAGTGGGATGCCCGGCTGCTGGCGGCCCACCTCATCCACTGCGGGCACATGGATATCCCGCTTGACGAGGCCCCGATGCCCGGCTTTGACGTGGCATATGGGGCGTTGGTGGGACGTCGTGAAGCACGCGAGCCTCTCCAACACATCCTGGGAGTGGCGTGGTTTGGAGCCCTCGAACTCGAGGCCGGCCCCGGCGTGTTCATCCCGCGCCCGGAGACGGAGGTGCTCGCCGACTGGGGAGTTAAGTTTCTGACGAAACTTAACTCGGGTGAAACGACGAGATTTAACTCGCAAGTTCCTCGTGTCGTCGATTTGTGCGCCGGGTCCGGTGCGCTGGCGCTGTACGTCGCCCACTACGTGCCGCAGGCCGAGGTGTGGGCAGTAGAGCTTGCCGACGCCGCCCTAGCCTACATCCGCCGCAACGTTGCACGTCATGCCCCTGATCTGCAGCTGGTCCAGGGCGACGTCACCGACTCTGAGATCTTGCCGGCGCTGCACGGCACGGTGGACCTCGTGCTCACCAACCCGCCCTACGTTCCGGAGACCCCGGACCTGGATCCGGAGGTCTACCAAGACCCCCACGAGGCGGTGTTTGGGGGAGTAGACGGCATGGAGACCATCACCGCGATGATTCCGACCATCGCCGCGCTGCTGCGCCCCGGCGGGCGTGTGGGCATTGAGCATGACGACGAGACCTCCCAACAGGTGCAGGAAGCCCTGCGCGCGCATGGCGGGTTCAGCGATATCGAGGTGCTCAAGGATCTGACTGGCACCGCCCGCTTTGTCACAGCAGAGCGGGGAGTACAGTAGATTGGTCGAAGATTGGTCGACAAGCCGATAGGAACGGGATTAAGGAGAGACCAATGCAGGGACAGATTTATAACTGTGCGGACGCGGCAGAACGCGAAGAAGGAATGGCCCTTGCCGTCAAGGCGGCCAAGTCGGGTCGGCTCGTCGTGATGCCCACCGATACGTTGTACGGGCTGGGCTGCGATGCCTTCGATAATGACGCCGTCGCCAGCCTGCTGGCCACTAAGCACCGCGGTCCAGACATGCCGGTGCCGGTCCTCGTGGGGTCCTGGGACACCGTGAAGGGCCTTGTCGCCTCTTTGGATGACACCGCACAGACCCTTATCGAGGCCTTCTGGCCGGGTGGTCTGTCCATCGTGGTCCCGCAAGCGCCTTCGCTTCCGTGGAACTTGGGCGATACCCGCGGCACGGTGATGCTGCGCATGCCACTGCACCCGATTGCGATTGAGCTTTTGCGCGAGGTCGGCCCCATGGCGGTGTCCTCCGCGAATATCTCTGGACAGACCCCGCCCACCACCGCGATTGCTGCGAAGCAGCAGTTGGGCAAGGCGGTCACGGTCTACCTCGACGGGGGAGAAGCCGAGGTGGGCAAGCCCTCCACCATCATTGACCTGTCCGGCCCACACCCGTATCTGTTGCGCGAAGGTGCTTTGAGCGCCGAGCAGATCGGTGAGGTCATCGGAGTGTCTGCAGAGTCCTTGCGCACCCGCCCGGGCTCCCAATCCTCTTAAGGAGACTTCAGTGGCTGGAACCGGAGTGCCGCTGCGCGAGCTGGCGTTGGTGATCTTTGTCGCCGCGGCGTTTACTTACCTCACCACCGGACTGGTGCGCACCTTTCTGGTGCGCAGTGGCCAGGTGGCGGAGATCCGCCTGCGCGATAGTCACTCCCAGCCCACCCCGCAGCTTGGCGGAGTCGCGATGTTTACCGGTTTTGCCGCCGCCGTGTACCTCGCCGGCCAGCTTCCAGCCTTGACTCGCGGGTTCATGCCCGTCACGCCAGAGATGAACGCTGTGCTCTGGTCCGCTGCCGCCATCGTGGTTGTCGGTGTGGTGGATGACCTGTTGGAACTGAGCGCTTTGGTCAAACTCATCGGGCAACTCGTAGCCGCGGCCATCATGAGCGGATTGGGCTTGACCTGGACGCTTCTCTTTCTGCCTTTTGGTGATGGAACCACGGTCATTCTGGACCAAGTCCAGGGAACACTCTTGACTACATTCTTTACTGTGCTGCTCATCAATGCCATCAACTTCGTCGACGGCCTCGACGGCTTGGCGGCTGGGCTGGGCATGATTGCCGGTGGAGCCATCCTGGTTTTCTCCTTGACTGTTCTACATGACCTGGGCGGTACGGTATCGGCCTACCCGCCCGCGATTATTGCGGCGGCGCTTGTTGGTGTGTGTGCCGGATTCCTTCCGCATAATTTCGAGCCATCCCGCATCTTCATGGGGGATAGCGGAGCAATGCTGATTGGTTTGTTGCTCGCCGCGGCGTCGACCTCAGCATCCGGCAAGATCAACATGTCCCTCTACGGCACCGTGGACATTGTGGCGCTAATGTCACCCGTCATCGTCGTTATCGCTGCGGTCTTTATTCCAGTCCTGGACCTTGTCTGGGCGGTTATTCGGCGTGTTTCGCAGGGGCGCTCGCCCTTCGCTGCAGACAAGGCTCACATCCACCACCGGCTGCTGTCGCTGGGGCATACCCACCGCCGCACCGTGCTGGTGCTCTACCTGTGGGTCTCTGCGGTGGCTTTTGGGGCGGTTTCCTTCTCCATCGTTCCGGCCCCCGTCGCGGCGGTGCTGGCTGTTTTCGCGCTCCTTGTAGCTTTTGGTGTGACCTTGATTCCGCTGCGCCAAGGCAAGATTGGACGCCGTCCGCGTTCTACTAGCGTGGTGCTGGAAACGGATCCCTCCTGAGGTAGGGTATGGGGCTGTGACTGATTCAACGACTTCCGAAGAGCTATCGCCCTATGACGATCATCGTCGTCCCCTCAAGCGCGCCCTGCGCCTCGGGGTCATTGGCCTCGTCGTAGTGACCATCGCGTCCTTGGCTATCTGGGGTGGCGTCCGCGGACTGCCCGGTATCTGGGGAGTGCTTGTCGGCGCTGCTATCGGAGGCGGCTTCGTGCTCTTTACTGCAGCGTCAGTGCTTCTTACCGCGCGGACTACCCCCTCGACCACGATGGCTGTAGTGCTCGGCGGCTGGTTGCTCAAGGTGGTCATCCTCATCATGGTGCTGTTGCTGATTAAGGACTTGGAGTTCTATGACACGATGGCGCTGTTCGTGACTGTGTTGCTAGCACTAGCGGTGACGCTGGGAACCGAGGTCTGGGGCGTCATCACCTCCAACGTGACCTACGTGTCCTAGCACGACGCAATCTGCATCAAAAGCCACTGCTTCCGGTGACCCCGGGAGGGTGGCTTTTTGTGTAGAGAATTGGTGTCCCTCAGCCTGCTCATTACCCCCGTCAAGGTGGGGAAACGTGGGTGTGTGACCAAGTACACTTAGCGGGGTTTGGGCAGAATGCGGGCCTTTTATGAGGCTTTCTAGTGCTGTGCTGTGGCTTTAGGCCCGCAACGGTGCCCCCACGTGCGAAAACTTGAGGGCGAACTGATAGCATTCTCTTCGGGTTACCGCGGGTTAGCGTCATGCTATCCCGAAAAAGTACGGTTTATCCTTGCCCTGTTTACGCTGATGTGCGACGGAGTCCGTAGACAGGGCAAAGAGCTTGAGACGTCCATCGCACCACATAGCCTTCGACAAGCTGTGTGGCCCGAACACGGGAGAGAACGCTGAGCGTTACGACATTGGCCATGAAGGGTGAGTTTCACGCACCCGAACTGGATCCAGAATTTTTCCCGGGGCACGTAACCGATGATGGTGATGTCGTCGATCTTTTGTTCGCCGATTTCGCCAACGGTTGGTTCGCTTTGGATCGCATCATGCTGGTTCGCCTGTTCATGGCGGCTATCTTGGTGCTCCTTTTTGTTGTCGCCTTCAGGAACCCGAAGCTGGTTCCTAAAGGATTGCAAAACGTAGCGGAGCATGCGATTGACTTCGTACGAATTCACATCGCAGAAGACATCTTGGGCCGCAAGGAAGGACGTCGATTCCTTCCCATCCTGGCCACGATCTTCTTCGGTGTTTTGTTCTGGAACGTAGCAACTATTGTTCCAGCTCTAAACATCTCTCCGAACGCTCGTATTGGTATGCCAATCGTGCTGGCAGCCGTCGCGTACATCGCCATGATCTACGCCGGTGCTAAGCGCTTTGGCTTCGGCAAGTTCATCAAGTCCTCGGTGGTTATTCCTAATCTGCCGCCGGCACTGCACGTGCTTGTCGTACCGATTGAGGCTTTCTCTACGTTTGTCATGCGCCCAGTCACGCTGGCTCTTCGTCTGATGGCGAACTTCCTGGCTGGCCACCTCATTTTGGTCCTGTTGTACTCGGCAACGAACTTCTTCTTCTTCCAGTTCAACGGCTGGACTGCCATGAGTGGCCTGACGCTGGTCGCAGCGGTTCTGTTCACGATTTACGAAATTATCGTCATCTTCCTGCAGGCATACATTTTTGCCCTGCTGACGGCGGTATACATCGAACTATCGCTGCATGCAGATTCGCACTAACAACAACGCGAACCTCGCGGTTAACTAAATACCCCCAAACCACTACATTCCCCGCGGAAGATTCCGCGGAAAACATTGAAAGGGAACGACTTTCATCATGAACGAAATCATTCTTGCTCAGGCCGCTGACGAGTCCACCCTCAAGGGTCTCGGTGCTATCGGCTACGGCATCGCAACCATCGGCCCGGGTCTGGGCATCGGTATCCTCGTCGGCAAGACCGTCGAGGGCATGGCACGTCAGCCGGAGATGGCTGGCCAGCTGCGTACCACCATGTTCCTGGGTATCGCCTTCGTTGAGGCCCTCGCCCTGATTGGCCTCGTTGCAGGCTTCCTGTTCTAAAGAGCGCTTTACACAAAGTAAATCGAACTTTAAGAACGGAGCCCCATGAACAACGTCATTTACTACCTTGCAGCAGAAGGAAGTGAAACCCTGCCCCTCGAGTCGGGCAACTCTATCCTTCTGCCCAAGATGTACGACTTGGTCTGGTCGATCATTCCGTTCACCATCATCCTGATTGTGTTCTGGAAGCTCGTTCTTCCGGCATACAACAAGATGCTGCAGGAGCGTGAAGACCGGATCGAAGGTGGCCTTAAGCGTGCCGAGGCTCAGCAGGCCGAAGCAAAGGCCGCTCTGGAAAAGTACAATGCTCAGCTCGCTGACGCGCGAGCAGAGGCTGCGGAGATTCGTGAGCAGGCGCGCGAGCGCGGCAAGCTGATCGAGGCAGAGGCTAAGGAAGCTGCAGAAGAAGAGTCTCGTCGCATTCTGACCGCTGGCGAGAAGCAGCTTGAAGCTTCCCGCGCACAGGTCGTGTCTGAGCTGCGTTCCGACATCGGACAGAACTCCATCAACCTGGCAGAGAAGCTGCTCGGCGGCGAACTTTCGGACGCCACCAAGCAGTCCTCCACCATTGATAACTTCCTGTCCGAGCTCGACACTGTGGCACCGGCCGGAAAGTAGGCAACGATGAAGGCAGCTAGCCGCGAAGCACTCGCTACCGTTGAGTCCAAGCTGGATGAGTTCCTCTCCGGTGACCGCTCGGTGGCGACTGCTACCCAGGCAGGCCAGGACCTCTTTGAGGTGGTCCGCGTTCTCGACGGCGACCGCGAGCTGCGCGTCGCGCTGACCGACGACGCCTCCACCTCCGAGGAGCGCAAGTCCCTGGTCCAGACCCTTTTCGGCGGCAAGGTTTCCCCGGTAGCACTGCAGGTGCTCCAGGAGGCAGCCGCCGCACAGTGGTCGACCCCGCGTGATATCGCCCGCGGCCTTATCATTCTTGGCCGCCGCGCACTGCTGCGCGGCGCTGAGTTTGAGGGCAAGCTGGGCCAGGTGGAAGACGAACTCTTCTCCCTGTCGCGCGTGCTTGACCGCGAAGGCGAACTGACCCAGCTGCTTTCAGACCGTACTGCGACGTCCGACCGCAAGGTTGGGCTGCTGGCAAGCGTGCTCTACGGCAAGGTCACGATGGTCACTGAAGCGCTTGCGCTGCAGGCCATTGGCCGCCCGGAGCAGAACCCGATTGATGATCTCGCCGGATTGGCGGACACTGCAGCCAAGCTGCAGGGCCGTACCATCGCGCGCGTGACCTCGGCGGGTGAGCTGAACGATAGCCAGCGGGCAGCACTCGCTGAAAAGCTGGGCAAAATTTATGGTCGTGCGATGTCCATCCACTCTGAGGTTGACACCAGCCTCCTCGGTGGTATGACCATCCGCGTCGGCGACGAAGTCATCGATGGTTCGACGGCAGGCAAGATTGCCCGTCTTCGCGCGCAGATGGCATAAGCCGAAACGACAGAAACGATTAAGTAATTGCTGGAAGATACTACCGAGAGCAGGAAGAACATGGCGGAGCTGACGATCTCCTCCGACGAGATCCGTAGCGCGATTGCGAACTACACCTCGAGCTACTCCGCGGAGGCCTCCCGTGAGGAGGTCGGCGTGGTCATTTCGGCAGCTGACGGTATTGCGCAGGTTTCGGGCCTGCCGTCCGTCATGGCGAATGAGCTGCTCGAGTTCCCCGGCGGCGTGATTGGCGTCGCACAGAACCTTGACACCAACTCCATCGGTGTCGTGGTCTTGGGCAACTTCGAGTCGCTTAAAGAAGGCGACGAGGTCAAGAGGACCGGCGAGGTTCTCTCCATCCCTGTGGGCGAGGAATTCCTCGGCCGCGTTATCAACCCCCTGGGCCAGCCGATTGACGGCATGGGCCCGATCACCGCTGAAGAGGACCGCGTCCTCGAGCTGCAGGCACCGTCCGTGCTGCAGCGTCAGCCGGTGGAAGAGCCGATGCAGACCGGCATCAAGGCTATTGACGCGATGACCCCGATTGGTCGCGGTCAGCGTCAGTTGATCATTGGTGACCGTAAGACGGGTAAGACCGCCGTTTGTATCGACACCATCCTGAACCAGAAGGCTAACTGGGAGTCTGGCGACAAGAACAAGCAGGTCCGCTGCATCTACGTCGCCATCGGCCAGAAGGGCTCCACCATTGCTGGTGTGCGCCACACCCTGGAGCAGCACGGCGCTCTGGAGTACACCACCATCGTGGCTGCTCCGGCATCCGACGCCGCCGGCTTCAAGTGGCTGGCACCGTTCTCCGGTGCAGCTCTGGGTCAGCACTGGATGTACCAGGGCAACCACGTCCTGATCATTTACGATGATCTGACCAAGCAGGCTGAGGCCTACCGTGCGATTTCCCTTCTGCTGCGCCGTCCGCCGGGCCGCGAGGCTTACCCGGGCGACGTCTTCTACCTCCACTCCCGTCTGCTGGAGCGTGCTGCAAAGCTCTCCGATGACATGGGTGCAGGTTCCATGACCGCACTGCCGATCATTGAGACCAAGGCGAACGACGTCTCCGCCTTCATTCCGACCAACGTTATTTCTATTACCGACGGCCAGGTCTTCCTGGAGTCCGACCTGTTCAACCAGGGCGTCCGTCCGGCAATTAACGTCGGTGTGTCCGTCTCCCGTGTTGGTGGTGCCGCACAGACCAAGGGTATGAAGAAGGTTGCCGGTAACCTCCGTCTCGAGCTGGCTGCCTACCGTGACCTGCAGGCCTTCGCGGCCTTCGCATCCGACCTGGATCCGGCTTCCAAGGCTCAGCTGGAGCGCGGTGAGCGCCTCGTCGAGCTGCTCAAGCAGTCCGAGTCCTCCCCGCAGCCTGTCGAGTACCAGATGGTGTCCATCTTCCTCGCAGACCAGGGCATCTTCGACGTCGTTCCCGTCGAGGACGTACGCCGCTTCGAGAAGGAGCTGCACGACCACCTCAACTCTGCAACTCCGCAGGTGTTCGAGCAGATCCAGGGCGGTACCGCTCTGACCGACGAGTCCAAGGATGCACTTGTTGCAGCAGCAAAGGACTTCACTCCGTCCTTCCGCACGACCGAGGGCAACAACCTCGGCACCGAGGCGCCGGTTGACCCGCTCGCCGCGGATGATGTGAATAAGACCGAGCTCAACGTCTCCCGCAAGACGGCCAAATAGAGTTTCGCACGCTCTAAGAATTAACCGTCTAGAAAGAGAAGGGAGGAGCGAACACCATGGCTAATCTTCGTGAACTGCGCGACCGTATCCGGTCCGTCAATTCCACCAAGAAGATCACCAAGGCACAGGAGCTCATTGCTACCTCGCGCATTACCAAGGCTCAGGCCAGGGTAGAAGCGGCGCAGCCTTATGCACGTGAACTGTCCAACGTGCTTAACAAGCTGGCGGCGCACACGTCCCTGGATCACCCGATGCTCCGGGAACGCGAAGATGCTAAGGTTGCCGCCATTCTCGTGGTCTCTTCGGACCGCGGTATGTGCGGTGGCTACAACAACAACATCTTCAAGAAGGCGGCCGAGCTGGAAGCCCTGCTTAAGAGCGAGGGTTTCGAGACCGTCCGCTACGTGACCGGCAACAAGGGCGTTGGCTTCTACAAGTTCCGTGAGGCCGAGGTCGCAGGCAGCTGGACTGGATTCTCGCAGGATCCGACCTGGGAAAAGACGCACGATGTGCGCCGCCACATTATCGACGGCTTCGTCGCCGGTTCGAATGGCCAGGCCAAGACCCGCGAGGGCATTAACGTGGAGGGCGAGACCGTTCGCGGTTTCGACCAGGTCCACGTTGTGTACACCGAGTTCGAGTCCATGCTGACCCAGACCGCGCGTGTGCAGCAGCTGCTGCCGGTGGTACCGGTTATTGAGGAAGAGGACTACAACATGGGTGAGTCCGCGCTTTCCGACGCCGAGCCGAACAATCAGATCACCCCTGATTACGACTTCGAGCCGGATGCGGACACCCTGATGGAAGCGCTGCTTCCGCAGTACGTGTCTCGCCTCCTATTTGCGATGTTCTTGGAGTCCTCGGCCTCCGAGTCCGCCGCACGCCGTACCGCAATGAAGTCTGCAACCGACAACGCTACCGAGCTGGTCAAGGACCTCTCGCGCGTGGCCAACCAGGCCCGTCAGGCGCAGATTACCCAAGAAATCACAGAGATCGTCGGTGGCGCTGGGGCGCTCGCCGAAAGCGCAGAAAGTGACTAGATTATGACTACAGCTCTGCAAGAGCAGAACACACAGTCGTCGGCTACCGCCGGCCGTGTGGTGCGTGTCATCGGTCCGGTCGTCGACGTGGAGTTTCCGCGTGGCGGGCTGCCGGCACTGTACAACGCACTGACCGTCGAGGTGACCCTCGAGGCTGTTGCAAAGACCGTCACCCTTGAGGTCGCTCAGCACCTCGGTGACAACCTCGTCCGTGCCGTGTCCATGGCTCCGACCGACGGCCTCGTCCGCGGTGCCGCCGTGACCGACACCGGCAAGCCGATTTCCGTCCCGGTGGGCGATGTGGTCAAGGGCCACGTCTTCAACGCCCTCGGTGACTGCCTTGACCAGCCGGGTCTGGGCCGCGATGGCGAGCAGTGGGGCATCCACCGCGAGCCGCCGGCTTTCGACCAGCTCGAGGGTAAGACCGAGATTCTGGAGACCGGTATTAAGGTCATCGACCTGCTGACCCCGTACGTGAAGGGCGGCAAGATCGGCCTGTTCGGTGGTGCAGGTGTGGGTAAGACCGTTCTTATCCAGGAGATGATTACTCGTATCGCACGCGAGTTCTCCGGTACCTCCGTCTTCGCCGGCGTCGGCGAGCGCACCCGTGAGGGCACCGACCTCTTCCTCGAGATGGAAGAGATGGGCGTTCTCCAGGACACCGCACTTGTCTTCGGCCAGATGGATGAGCCGCCAGGAGTCCGTATGCGCGTGGCTCTGTCCGGCCTGACCATGGCGGAGTACTTCCGCGATGTGCAGAACCAGGACGTGCTGCTGTTCATCGACAACATCTTCCGTTTCACCCAGGCCGGTTCTGAGGTGTCGACCCTGCTGGGCCGCATGCCTTCCGCCGTGGGTTACCAGCCGACTCTGGCTGATGAGATGGGTGTGCTGCAGGAGCGTATTACCTCCACCAAGGGTAAGTCCATTACCTCCCTGCAGGCCGTCTACGTGCCGGCCGATGACTACACCGACCCGGCTCCGGCGACCACCTTCGCTCACCTCGATGCCACCACCGAGTTGGACCGTGGTATTGCTTCGAAGGGTATTTACCCGGCAGTGAACCCGCTGACCTCTACCTCTCGTATTCTGGAGCCGTCCATCGTGGGCGAGCGCCACTACGAGGTTGCACAGCGCGTCATCGGTATTCTGCAGAAGAACAAGGAGCTTCAGGACATCATCGCCATCCTTGGTATGGACGAGCTGTCTGAGGAAGACAAGATTACCGTTCAGCGTGCTCGCCGTATCGAGCGCTTCCTGGGCCAGAACTTCTTCGTCGCAGAGAAGTTCACCGGCCTGCCGGGCTCCTACGTGCCGCTGGCCGATACCATCGATGCTTTCGAGCGCATCTGCAACGGCGAATTCGACCACTACCCGGAGCAGGCCTTCAACGGCCTGGGTGGCTTGGACGACGTCGAGGCTGCGTACAAGAAGCTGACCGAGAAGAAGTAGGGAGAGGCACATGGCTGACATCACCGCCGAATTGGTTTCCGTCGAGCGCCTGCTGTGGACCGGAAAGGCCACCATGGTGACGGCTGAGACCACCGAGGGTGAGATCGGCGTGCTTCCTGGCCATGAGCCCATGGTCGGTCAGTTGATCGACAATGGTGTTGTGACCATCCACCCAGTCGACGGCGAGCGCCTCGTCGCTGCCGTCCAGGGTGGCTTCCTCTCCGTGTCCGAGAACAAGATCACCGTCCTCGCTGATTGGTCCATCTGGGCCTCCGAGGTCGATGAAGCCCAGGCACAGGAAGACCTGAAGTCTGAGCGTGAGCTCACGAGGTCCCGTGGCGACGCCGCACTGCGTGCCACTCGCCGCCTCAACAGCTAACGGATGAGCGGAGAGGGAACCGACGGGCAGCAATGACCGCCCTTCCCACTCTCACTTAGGAACCCCACAACCTCGCTAAGAGGGGGTGGGGTTCTTTTGTGTTCTGGGGCAAGGACTAGCGTTGCTTCCGTCAACGGCGGTACAATCAATCCATCGTTTCGTACTCGCTGTGAAGGACATCAATCCATGAATTCTCAGGTGCTTCAGGGGCTATCTATTCTTTTAGGTCTGTGCGCACTGGTCGTTCTGGTTTTCCTCATCCTAGCGGCGGTGCGCTTTTTCACCGTGCGCTCCCGCGGCACGAGCATCCTTTTGCGCCAACTACCGTCGAAGGACTCTCATTCCTGGCGTCATGGTCTCGTGCGCTATGACGGCGAGTATATGGACTTCTTCAAGCTTCGCTCCGTCATGCCGCGCGCCAACAAGCGCTTCAATCGCCTCGACATCGAACTGGGCAGCACCCGCCCAATGGATGATGACGAGGCTTCTTTTATGCCCTCTGGTCACCAGATCATCCGTATTAGCATCGATGGGCGGGACTATGAGATTGCCTCTGATGCGCACGGAATCATGGCCTTGAACGCGTGGGTGGAATCGGCGCCGTCTAAGCGCCAAGAGAAGATGGATTACCACCAGATGCGCCAGCGCGCTACCCGCTTACCAAAGAAATAGCGCCCAACGATAGGGTAGAGGGCATGCGTGTTGTCATCGCCCAATGCTCCGTAGATTACGTAGGCCGCCTGGACGCCCACCTTCCCATGGCCGACCGTCTCATCCTCATCAAAGCCGATGGTTCGGTGTCCATCCATGCGGATGACCGTGCCTATAAGCCGTTGAACTGGATGACACCACCATGCACCTTTGAAGAGTCGGCGATTGAGGATATCGACGGCGAAGACACGGGTGAGAAGCTGTGGCTGGTAGAAAACCCGAAAGGTGAGCAGTTGCGCATCACCATCGCCCAGATCCACCAGGAGATCGACATGGATCTGGGAGAAGACCCCGGCCTGGTCAAGGATGGCGTGGAAGCGCACCTGCAGGAGCTGCTGGCCGAGCACATCGAAACGTTGGGGGAGAAGTACTCGCTCGTGCGCCGCGAGTATCCCACCGCGATTGGTCCGGTAGACATCATGGCTAAGAACTCCAAGAATGAATTCGTAGCGGTCGAGGTCAAGCGCCGCGGCGGAATTGATGGCGTCGAGCAGCTCACGCGCTACCTCGAACTGCTGAACCGCGACGATTTGCTTGCGCCGGTACATGGCGTCTTCGCCGCGCAGGAAATCAAGCCCCAAGCCAGGACACTGGCGGAGGACCGCGGCATCCGCTGCGTGGTCCTGGACTACCAGGAGCTGCGTGGCATCGAATCCAACGAGCTGCGGTTGTTCTAGTGCCACGCCGCAACCGCAGAATTCGTGAGGAGCCGCGCTCCCTACCGCGTGATGGAAGCTCGTTCCTCGGTTCACAGACCGTTCCCGGTCCGCACTGGACCCATGGGGAGCCATTCCTCATGCGGCACGTTGGTAGTTCCGCCGCCCAGAAGTACTACGTATGTCCGGGATGCAACCACAACATCCCTCCCGGGGTGGCGCACATCGTGGCGTGGCCACGGGACACCGGTGGGCGCGCCGATGATCGTCGCCATTGGCACCGGCACTGCTGGGACCGGCGGTAGGATGGCGGGCATGATTGTTGCCTTTTCCGTAGCCCCCACTGTTGTGGGTGATGAAAGCGCTGAGATGTCCGCGGCCGTGGCCGAAGCCGTGCGGGTAGTCCGGGCCTCCGGCCTGCCTAATGAGACCAACTCCATGTTCACCATCATCGAAGGTGAGTGGGACGAGGTCTTCGCGGTCATCAAGGAGGCCACCGATGCCGTGCGCGCGGTCTCGCCGCGCACGAGCCTGGTGATTAAGGCGGATATCCGCGAAGGCGTGACTGGACAGATAACCCAAAAAGTAGATTCCGTTAACCGTTACCTGGAGGAGAATAAGTGACTGGACCGTACGTAGGAGGGGCCCTCGACCTGGGCGCCATCAAGCAGCAGGCGGAGGCCAAGGCGAAAGCACAGGAACAGGGCACTACTGGTGCCTCGGCAGGTGTGCAGCCCTTCTTCGAGGTTACCGAACAGAACTTTGAGAATGACCTGGTGCGCCGCTCTGCGGAGGTGCCAGTTATTGCTCTGATCGGCTCGCCGCGCTCACCTGCCTCCGAGCAGCTCAAGAAAGACTTCGAGGAGATGGCGGCCGCCGGTGGCCTGAAATTCATCGTGGGCTACATCAACGCCGATGTCGTTCCCCAGGTGGCGCAGGTCTTCGGCGTGCAGAATCTGCCTACCACCGTCGCCATCGCCGCCGGCCAGCCCGTCACCAACTTTGAGGGCGGGCAGCCGCGAGAGAACCTAGAGCAGTGGGTAGCGGCGATCGTCGACAAGCTCGGCCCACAGCTCAAGGGCCTGCCCAAGCAAGAGGAGGCTGGGGAGGGCCCCGCAGAGGAAGTAGCGGATCCACGCCTCAGCCTGGCGGAAGAAGCTCTCAACCGCGGTGATTTCGATTCCGCTATTGCCACCTACGAGGAGATCCTGGCTGCCGAGCCAGACAACGTGGAAATCAAACAGGCCCGCGATACCACGCTGCTGCTCAAACGCCTGGACCCAGCGAACCGCAGCGAGGATCCTATCGCCGCGGCGGATGCCGCTCCGGAGGACGTGTCCAAGCAGCTCGATGCCGCCGACGCAGAGGTTGTTGCCGGTGCTCCCGACCGCGCCTTCGAGCGCCTCATCGAGGCCATGAAGCGTACCGCCGGGGATGAGAAAGAACAGCTTAAGACCCGACTCTTGGAGCTTTTTGGGCTCTTTGATTCCGGTGATCCGCGCGTGCTCGCCGCGCGCACGAAGCTAGCGAGCGCGTTGTACTAAGGACGGCGTAGTAATAGGGCCCAGCTTGTGCTGGGCCCTAGAGCGGCCTTTCCGGACGATCGCGGGCTCAACCCTCAGGATTGACTGATTAAGTCCTCTCCTGAGGGTCTTTTTGTGTCGACGCTGGTGTGTGAGGTGCCTCATGCTAAATTCATTTTGGTGTCATAACGCACACTTTGTTTTTAGCTCTTTCAGGAGGACTCTCATGCGCAAGCTCCTCGGCGTCATCGGCGCCACCTCTCTTGCTTTTACCCTCGCCGCCTGCGGAAGCGATAGCTCCGATAGCGCCGGTGGCTCCAACTATGTTCGCGTTCTCGGCACTGAGCCGCAGCAGGGGCTTATCCCCGCGATGACGAATGAGAACGGCGGCGGACGCATCGTCGACATGCTGTATTCCGGGTTGGTGTACTACGACGCTGAGGGCAACGTGCACAACGAGATGGCAGAATCCATTGATCAGGAAGGGGAGAAGACCTACAAGGTCACGCTCAAGCCGGACCTGAAGTTCTCCGATGGCTCCGCCGTAACCGCGGCTACTTTCGTCGATACGTGGAACTACGCTGTAGCCAACGAACAGCTCAATGAGAGCTTCTTCTCCTCCATCAAGGGCTACGGGGAAGGCGTCAAAGAAATGGAGGGCCTCAAGGTCATCGATGAGCGCACCTTCACCATCGAGCTCACCCAACCGGAAAGCGACTTTCCGAGCCGCTTAGGCTACAACGCTTACTTCCCGGTCCCGGCGGCCGCACTGGAGGACCCACAGGGCTTTGGCGAATCCCCGGTGTCGAACGGTCCCTACAAGATCAAGGAATGGAACCACAACCAGAACCTGATCATCGAGCCGAACCCGGAATATAAGGGCGACCGCGCAGCGCAGAACGACGGCATCGAATTTGCCTTCTACGCCGATTCCAGCGCTGCGTACATGGACCTGTTGGCGAATAACCTAGATGTCCTCGAAGCCGTTCCTTCATCCGCCTTCGGCAGCTATGAGCAGGACCTGGCCGGCCGCCAGGAGACCAAGCCGGCTGCCACCTATCTGGAAATGTCCATCCACGTGGAGACGCCACATTTCAGTGGGGAAGAGGGCACGCTGCGACGCAAGGCAATCTCGATGGCCATCAACCGTGAGGAGATCGCGGAGACCATCTTCCATGGCACCCGCACACCGGCCCGCGAGTTCACCTCACCGGTGCTGAACGGATACAATGACAGCCTGCCGGGTTCGGAGAATCTGGACTATAACCCGGAGGCAGCCAAGAAGCTGTGGGCGGAGGCCGATAAGAAGTACGGCGCCTTTGAAGGCACGTTCCCGATCAACTACAACACCGATGGTGACAACAAGGACTGGGCCGATGCGGTGGCTAATAGCATCAGCAACACGCTGGGAATCCAGGCCGTGGGCAACCCTTACCCGGACTTCAAGTCCTTCCGCGATGCCTACCGCACCGAGCGTATGGACGGCGCCTACCGCACGGCGTGGTTCGCCGACTACCCCTCGATGGGTAACTTCCTTGGCCCAAACTTCACCACCGGTGTAGCTTCCAATGACTCGAAGTACTCCAACCCGGAGTTCGATGAACTGATTGTCAAGGCCAACGGCGCCGCGAACGAGGAGGAAGCCGCGAAGCTCTACAACCAGGCACAGGAGCTGCTGCTGCGTGACCTTCCTTCCATCCCGCTGTTCTACCCGAACGTTGTTGGCGGCTGGTCAGAGAACGTCGAGGACGTGACGTTCAACTGGAAGTCCCTGCCGGTGTACTACGCGGTGAAGAAGAACTAGGGATCTGGTCCTACAGGCACACCGCAATATGACTAAAGTGCGGAGGCATGACCTCCGTACTTTTTCTTTGCAATACCAACCGCGGTAAGTCTCAGATGGCGGCTGCCCTAGCTAAGAAGCATGCGCCCGATTGGGAAGTTCACTCCGCAGGCGTAAAGACCACTGAACAGCACCGTGAGCAGGGGGTGAACGCCGAGGCGCAGGCCTCTCTGGCAAAGGTTGGAGCGGACATGGAAGGTACGCCGACGCTGCTTGATGCCGACCTCGCGTCTTCGGTGGATCACGTCATCATCGTCGGTGATGCCGACTATGACGGAATGGCTGAGCGTTGGGAGATTGAGGACCCGTCCGTGCGTGGTCTAGAGGGAGAAGAGCGAATGGATGCGTTGCGCGATGACATTGATGCTCGCGTACGAGCTTTCCTTGATACTCACGCGCAGGACTGAAAACTGAAACTGCCCGAGTTGCCAAAACTAGGGGCTGGAATTCGATCCCAGCGGTGAACTTTGGCAACTCGGGCAGTTGTGCTTTGAGAAACTAGCCACGGAAGGCGTACCACTGCACCGAGTTGGCCGGCAGGTGTAGCTGTACGTGGTTGCCTTCGGAGCGCACGCGGTGGGCTAGGTCGTTGCCGGCGCCTTGGTAGACGGCGTCGTCTGTGTTGATGAGCAGCTCCCATTCACCGTCGCGCGGCACCCAGAGGTCATAGTTCGGCACGGAGCTGCCGGAGAAGTTGCACACCGCCAACAGGGCAGAGCCGTCCTTGCCGTAGCGGACGTAGCCGAGCATGTTGTTATTCGAGTCATCAGCCTTGACCCACTGGAAGCCATCTTGTGTAAAGTCCTGGGTCCACAGGGCTGGCTGTTGCTTGTACACCGCGTTGAGGTCGCGCACCAGGCGCTTGATGCCGTGGTGCCACTCGTTGCCCCAGCCCTCCAAGTTGGACCAGTCCACGGAGTGGCCCTCTGCCCACTCGGTGGTCTGGCCAAACTCCTGGCCCATGAACATCAGTTGCTTGCCCGGGTGGGAGAACATGTAGCCGTACAGCGCGCGCAGGCCCGCGGCCTTGTTCCAGTCATCGCCCGGCATGCGCTCCCACAAGGAGCCCTTGCCGTGAACCACTTCGTCGTGGCTAAAGGGGAGAACGTAGCGCTCCGAGTAGGCGTAGACCATGGAGAAGGTGAGCTCGCCATGGTGGTAGCGGCGGTGAATCGGCTCGTGCTTGAAGTACTCCAGGGTGTCGTTCATCCAGCCCATGTTCCACTTCAGGCTAAAGCCCAATCCACCCTCATGTGTCGGGGCGGTCACCCCCGGCCAGGAGGTGGATTCCTCGGCGATGGTCAGCACGCCCGGGTGGTTACGGTTCAGCGTGGCGTTGGTCTCCTGGAGGAATTGGACTGCCTCAAGGTTTTCGCGCCCGCCGTAGATATTGGGCAGCCATTCTTCGCGGGAGTAATCCAGGTAGAGCATGGATGCAACGGCGTCGACTCGCAGGCCATCCACGTGGAACTCCTCGGCCCAGTACAGGGCGTTAGCCACGAGGAAGTTGCGCACCTCGTTGCGGCCGAAGTCGAAGACGTAGGTGCCCCAATCGGCCTGCTCACCGCGGCGCGGGTCGGGGTGCTCGTAGAGTGCCTGCCCATCGAAGCGGCCCAGCGCCCATTCGTCCTTGGGGAAGTGCGCGGGAACCCAGTCAACGAAGACGCCGATGCCGGCGTTATGCAATTCGTCGATAAGCGCGCGCAGCTCATCCGGGGAGCCCCAGCGCGCGGAGGGAGCGTAGTAGCCGGAGACCTGGTAGCCCCAGGAACCGCCGAAGGGGTGCTCAGCCACGGGCAGCAGCTCCACGTGGGTAAAGCCGTGCTCAATTAGGTAAGGGATGAGCTCTTCACGCAAGGTGTTGTAGTTAGCACCTACCTTCCAGGAGCCGACGTGGAGTTCGTAGACACTCATCGGGACATCGAGGTCCCCGGTGCGCTTGCTCATCCACTCCTCATCGCTCCACTTGAAACTGGAGCGGGCCACTACGGAGGCGGTTTCCGGCGGGGCGATGGTGCGCTTGGCCAGGGGATCCGCCTTATCGATGCGCGGAGAGTTCTTGCCGTGGACCGCAAACTTATAGCACTCGCCTTCGCCCACACCGGGGATGAAGACCTCCCAAATGCCCGTGGAGCCAAGGCAACGCATGGGGTATTGGGTAGGGTTCCAGCCGCAGAAGTCACCGACCACGGCCACGCCCTCCGCGTTGGGCGCCCACACGGCAAACGCGGTGCCTTCGACTACGCCCATGTCGGTGGTATAGCTCTTGAGGTTGGCACCGAGCACTTCCCACAAGCGCTCGTGGCGGCCCTCGCCGATGAGGTGCTGATCCAAGGTGCCCAGGGTAGGCAGGAAGTGGTAGCCATCCGCTACCTCGAAGGCGGGCTGGCCCGGGTAGGTGATACGCAGGCGGTAGTCTGCTTCTTCGGCGAGCGGGGCCTCCCAGATATCATCCCCAACCGCGCGCATGGCGACGGTTTCAGTGGCGGTGACGAGCTCGACGGCTTCGGCACCGGGGCGGCGAGTGCGGACGGTTCCATCGTGCCAACCATAGAAATCATGGGGCGCGTGGTGGCGGCAGTGGTTGAGGCGTTCGAGGTCTGAGGCCGGGATGTTCATACAGACCAAATTACCCAAGAACACCCGCTCGCGGGGCAGAAAAGAAACCCCGCGCTACCCATGAAGGGGGTACGGGTTCAGCGCGGGGTTTCAGTCGCTTTAAAACTTAAGCACGGTAGTCCTTCACACGACGCCACGCAATGCGTTCCTGCAGGTCATGGTGGGCTGGCGGGAGGATGAAGACGTGGGCGACGTCGCGAAGCGGCTCTAGGCGCACGAAGTTGCGGTCGGACCATTCGTAGGCGGCACCACTGATGGTGTCCTGCACCGTGAAGTGATCGCCCGGGTGGCGGCCCACGGCAGCGAGGTCGAGGAAGACCGTGGCCTCCTGCGCATTGCGCGGATCGAGGTTGACCACCACGAGCACCACATTGCCGGTAGCGGGATCGGCCTTGGAGTAGGCGATGATGGCCTCGTTATCGGTGTTGTGGAAGCGTAGCGTGCGCAGCTGCTGGAGGGCCGGGTTTTCGCGACGGATGACGTTGAGCAGACGGATATAGGATTCCAGCGAATCCCCGGACTTTAGAGCTGCCTGGAAGTCACGCGGGCGCAGCTCGTACTTCTCCGAGTCGAGGTACTCCTCGCTGCCCGGCTTGACGGCCTGGTGCTCGTAGAGCTCGAAGCCCGAGTACACACCCCACAGCGGGGAGAGCGTGGCTGCCAGGGTGGCGCGGATGGCGAACATGGCGCGCCCGCCGGTCTGCAGGGACTCGTGGAGGATATCCGGGGTATTGACAAAGAGGTTGGGGCGGCAGATATCGGCCTGCTCCACGTGCATCTGCGCGAACTCCGTGAGCTCGTGCTTGGAGGTCTGCCACGTGAAGTAGGTATAAGACTGCGTAAATCCTGCCTTGGCCAGACCGAAGAGGCGCGGGGCTCGGGTGAAGGCCTCGGAGAGGAAGATGACCTCCGGGTGGGTAATGTGCACCTTGGAAATCAGCCAGTTCCAGAAGTTAGCCGGCTTGGTGTGTGGGTTGTCCACGCGGAAGGTGGTGACACCGGCCTCTACCCAAATCATGACGATGCGGTAAATCTCCGCGTAGATGGCGTCCGGGTCACTATCGAAGTTCAGCGGGTAGATGTCCTGGTACTTCTTCGGCGGGTTTTCGGCGTAGGCAATGGTGCCATCGGCCAACACCGTGAAAAACTCCGGGTTGGTCTTGGCCCACGGGTGGTCCGGGGAGGCCTGCAACGCCAAGTCCAGTGCTACCTCCAGGCCCAAGTCGGCGGTCTTCTTGACCAGCTCCTTGAAGTCCTCCATGGTGCCCAGCTCCGGGTGCGTGGTGGAGTGGTCCTGAATGGCCCAGGGCGAGCCCACATCACCAGGCTCAGCCACCACCGAGTTGTTGCGGCCCTTGCGGTGAACCTTGCCGATGGGGTGGATGGGTGGGAAGTAGACGGTGTCGAACCCCATGGCAGCCACGCGCTCGAGGGCCTGCGCTGTGGTCTTAAACGTGCCGTGCACGGGGTTACCCTCGTCATCCCAGCCGCCGGTCGAGCGCGGGAAGAGCTCGTACCAGGAGTTGTAGAGGGCATCGCGGCGCTCTACCAGGACCTCGTGGATGTCACCTTCGACCAGCAGGTGGCGCAGCGGGTGGTGGTGGAGGATCTCGGCGACCTCCTCGGAGAGCGCGGTACGCACGCGCTTGTCGACGTCCACCGTGTCATCCTTGAGCTCCTTCGACGCCTGAAAGAGCAGCTCCGCCTTATCGCTCGGGCACTGGATGGCCGCCTCCTCGAAGAGCTCGGCGCCGTGCAACAGATCGTTGCTGAGTTCCCGCGCCGATTGCCCCGCCTCCATCTTCTTGACCACCGCGTTGCGCCACGTGGACATCGGATCCGACCAGGCATCGATGCGGAAGAACCAACGCCCGGGAGTCGCCGGAGTAAACACCCCGTGGACTCGGTCCTGGTCTTCCGGGTCCACCGTCATGGTCACGGCGGAGGTGGACGGAGATTCGGTGTTCCACACCGACAGCGTCGCGGCGACGGCATCGTGGCCCTCGCGCCACACCAGCGCGGTGACAGGAACAACCTCTCCGACTACGGCCTTCGAGGCGGCATTACCGGAGAGGGAGGGGCGGACATCGTCGATACCAAGGCGTTGAGTCATGCCCATAGAATAATGCAGCTGTGTCAGTTTCACCGGGGAAGGAAGATATCGGCCACAATGGTGCCTGTGAACACTCCAGAGCAATTGAGTCAGCAAGACCCTGAACTGATGGAAACCGACGAGGATTGGTTGATTGATTTCCGCGGCGTCGAGCTACGACGCGGCGGGCGCACGCTGGTCGGGCCCGTCGACTGGCAGGTGGAGCTCGACGAGCGTTGGGTCATCATCGGCCCCAACGGCGCGGGCAAGACCTCCCTGGTGCGCATGGCCGCCGCCGAAGAATTCCCGTCCGCTGGCGTGGCTTTCCTCATGGGCGAGCGCCTGGGCAAAACGGATATGCGCGATTTACGCGCCGCCATCGGTATTTCCTCCGCGGCCGTCCAGCACCGCATCCCGGACAACGAGCGCGTGGATGATCTCGTTGTGTCTGCTGGCTATGCGGTCCTCGGCCGCTGGCGTGAGGACTACCAAGACATGGACTTCTCCCGCGCCGACGACATTTTGGAACAAGTCGGCGCCGCGCACCTCTCAGAGCGGACCTGGGGCACGCTCTCCGAAGGTGAGAAGAAGCGCGTCATCCTCGCCCGCGCGCTCATGGCCAACCCGGAGCTGCTCATCCTGGATGAGCCCTCCGCGGGCATGGACTTGGGCGGCCGTGAGGACCTCGTGGGCTACTTGGGGGACCTAGCACTCGATGCGGATGCCCCGGCGATTGTTATGATTACCCACCACGTGGAGGAAATCCCTTACGGATTTACCCATGCGATGCTTCTGGATGAGGGTAAGGTCGTGGCCAAAGGACTCATTAACTCTGTCCTGACGTCGGAAAACCTTTCCAAGGCCTTCCACCAACCTATCCAGGTGGATCGCATCGGGGAGAGGTACTTCGCCCGA
Organism: Corynebacterium aurimucosum ATCC 700975; assembly: GCF_000022905.1. Lineage (NCBI taxonomy): Bacteria > Bacillati > Actinomycetota > Actinomycetes > Mycobacteriales > Corynebacteriaceae > Corynebacterium > Corynebacterium aurimucosum. The sequence goes on from NC_012590.1 coordinate 1,207,944, forward strand.
CGAGTCCGCTAACCCGTAGTACATAACTCTCAGTACAAAACCTCGGTACACACCCTCGACGTATACCTCTCGAATTCTGCCCCCAGCCTGCAGACACGGAAAGTTGCATGAGCCAGTCCATCCACGACAGCCTTGACGCCATCGACCCTGGCGAAACAACGGGCTTTAACGGGGCACGTCTGGCCGCTACTGTCCTCTTGTTGCGCGATACGGCCGAGGGGCTGCGCGTGTGGATCCAAGAACGCGTGCGCACCATGCGCAACTACCCCGGCCACGTCGTCTTTCCCGGCGGCGGGGTAGACCCGCGTGACTTCCCGCCCCGAACCTGGGATTCCGGCGAGCTGTGGGCAGGGCGCAGTGTGGTCTCCATGGCGCGGCGGATGGGCGTGACCAAATACAAGGCACACGCCCTCGTCTTCGCGGCCGCCCGCGAACTTTTCGAGGAGGCCGGCACGCTGTTAGCCATCCGCGAGGACGGCTTGGTCTCCGACGCCTCTCGCTACCACCGCGAGCGCGAGCTGCTAGAAACCCACGAGATTTCCTTCACCGAGTTCCTTGAGCACAACGGCATGCGTGTCGACGCCGACATGCTATTGCCCTGGTCCCGCTGGGCCGGCGAAGATAACAACCACTGGTTCGACACCTTCTTCTTCATCGGTGTGCTGCCCGAGGGCCAAGAACCCGATGGGGATACGGGCGAAGCCGATGACGCCGGCTGGTTCGACCCGCAATTGGTCCTCGACGGCTGGCGCGCCGGGCTGGTCCGCCTAGCCATCCCGACGTGGGCACAGCTCAAGCGTTTGACCTCCTACGCCACCGTTAAGGAGGTCATGGATGACGCCTCCTTCTCCGACCTGCGCCCCATCATCGGTGACCCGCGCGATGATGAGCGCTACCGCGAATACTTCACCACGTTCCCCGTCGACCGCATTTAAACCGGCTTGAAGAAACCACCATGAGCTACACCCTGGACGAAGTCTCCTTCCTGCGCGCGCACGCCACCGCTATCGACGCCGCCGCAGCAGACCTGGAGGGGACCAAGAAGGCGCACCTGCGGGACGTCGCCAAGCTGCAGGCCCACTTTGGTGACTACGGGCGTGCCGTGGCCGAACTCATCCAAGCCCGCAGCTCCGGAAAGCTGCCGGGGCAGTGGCTCATGGACCACGACTCCGCCCAACAGGCCACTCCACCCGCAGTGGCGGCTTATCGCGCGCAGTTCCTTCAGGAACGCAACGTGGACGTGGTCCACGACCTCACCTGCTCCATCGGCACCGAAGGCCAGGCCTACCGCCCGGGTACGTATGTGGGCAGCGACCTGGACGTCTCGCGCGTGGCCATGGCGCAGCACAACATCGAGCACCCAGTCTTTCGCGCTGATGCTCTCACCACCACGACCACCGCCCAGGTATGCATCGCCGACCCCGCCCGGCGCCAAGGCGGTACCCGCATTACTCGCTTGGACCAACTTCTGCCCCCGCCAGCAGATCTGCTGGCCACCCACGGCGAGATGGCCATCAAATGCGCACCCGGCATCGACCACTCCGAATGGGAAGGCCTGGCCTGCGTAGTCAGCCTTGACGGAGGGGTGAAGGAAACCTGCCTGTACACCCCAGGCCTGGGAACAGGGAAGAGGGCAGTGGTCCTCAGTACCACGCCAGATGGAATCCACACGGACGTCATCGACGACGACGTTGCAGAGCACGAGCTACCTGAGGCCGGCCCGATCAGCCGCTTCCTTATCGACCCCGACGGCGCCATCGTGCGCGCCGGGCTGGTGCGCCACTACGCCGCGCGGGAAGGCCTGCACCAGCTGGACCCGCGCATTGCCTATCTCACCGGTGACCGCCTGCCGCACGGCACTTCCGGATTTGAATTCATCGAGATGGTCCCCATGAAAAAGCTCAAGGCGGCCATGGCGGCTCACGACGTCGGCTCGCTGGAAATCCTGGTACGCGGGCAAGACGTGAACCCGGACCAGCTGCGCAAGAAGCTCAAGTTGAAGGGGTCGACCGCCAAGACGCTCGTGGTCACGCGCATTGGAACGAAGGGAGTCGCGGTGTTGTGCGGACCGCGAGTAGTATCGACCGAAGGTAATTACGCACCCTAATAGTTTCAAAATTTACGGAAGGGGAAGTGCCCACATGCCAGTCATTGTGGCTCTGGTCAAGCACGTACCGGATACGTGGTCAACCAAGACCCTCGAGGCGGACCATACGTTGGACCGCACCTCGGTGGATAACGTCATCGATGAGGTCAACGAGTACTCCGTCGAGCAGGCACTGCGCTTGCGCGACGATAACGCCGACGCCGGCTATGAGGTCGTCGCCCTCACCATGGGCCCGGCCGCTGCCGATGAGGCCCTGCGCAAGGCCCTGGCCATGGGCGCGGATCACGCAGTGCACGTGACTGACGACGCCCTCGCTGGCGCCGACGCCCTGGCCACGGCCTGGGTTATTAACGCTGCCATCAACAAGGTGGCTGAGAAGTTCGGTGAGGTCCAGATCATCACCCTGGGCAATAACTCCTCGGATGCCTCCACCGGTCTCATTGCCGGCCTGCTGGCCGAGTACCGTCAGCTGCCCGCGCTCACGGAGCTCAAGGCAGCCTCCCTGGCCGGTGCCACTGCCACCGGTACCCGCGAGGATGTCCACGGCCACTGGGAGCTCAGCGCCAACCTGCCGGCAATCCTGTCCTTTACCGACAAGGCCGATAAGCCGCGTTTCCCCAACTTCAAGGGCCTGATGGCCGCCAAGAAGGCCGAGGTCACCACTCTCGCCGTGGCGGACCTGGGCATCGATGGCGTGCCGTCCACCACGACGGTCACCGCCTCCGCGCAGCGCCCGGCCCGTACCGCCGGTGAGGTCATCGCTGAAACTGATCCAGCCGTGGCTGCCGCCAAGGTTGCGGATTTCCTGGCCGCCAAGAATCTCATCGAGGGTTAAGGAGAAAACACATGTCTCACGTTTATGTCCTGGTTGAGCACGAAGCAGAGCAGCTCAGCCCCGTTACCGGCGAGCTCATCACCGCCGCCCGCGCGCTCGGCACCGTCTCCGCCGTCGTCGTGGCCAAGGATGCCGCCACCGCCGCCTCCTTCGATGCCGAGTTGGGCAACCTCGGTGCAGCCCAGGTAGTTCAGGCCACCGCCGCGGACTATGAGCAGCGCATCGTCACCCCGGAGGTCGATGCCCTCCACGCTTTGGCCGCCAATAACCCGGCGCCCATCGTGCTGGCTGCGACCCCGACCAACAACGAGATCGCCGGCCGCCTCGCTGCGCGTCTCGGCTCCGGTGCTTTGGTCAACGTCGACGGCATCAATGCTGACGGCTCTGCTCACCACACCATCTTCGGTGGTTCCTACGAGACCTCCTCCACGGCCACCGGCTCCGTGGTCTACACCCTGCGCCCGGGCTCCGTGGTCGCCGAGCCGCAGCCAGTCACCGCGGCACCCGCTCCCTTCGAGCTGCCTGCTTCCACCGCGAAGGACGTCACCGTCACCTCCTTCACCCCGGCTGAGAAGACCGCCCGTCCGGAGCTAACCTCCGCCAAGGTTGTCGTGGCCGGTGGCCGCGGCGTGGGCGATAAGTTCGCCGACGTGGTGGAGCCGCTTGCCGACGCCCTCGGGGCCGCCGTCGGCGCTACCCGCGACGCTGTGGATGAGGGCTTCTACGACCCTGCCTTCCAGATTGGTCAGACCGGCGCGACCGTCTCCCCGAACCTCTACATTGGCCTGGGCATTTCTGGTGCTATCCAGCACACCTCTGGCATGCAGACCTCGGAGACCATCGTCGTGGTCAACCAGGACCAGGACGAGCCCTTCTTCCAGATCGCCGACCTCGGCGTGGTGGGTGACCTCCACGAGATTGCCCCGGCTCTGGCCAAGGAGCTTGAGGCCCGCAAGGGGGCCGGCAACTAATGCCTCGCTACCTCGATTACGCAGCCACCCAGCCCATGCGCCAGTGCGCTATCGACGCCTGGGTCAGCGCCTCCGGGGCCCTGAACCCGGGCGCGTCCTATGCCTCCGGGCGCAAGGCACGCTCCGTGCTGGACGACGCCCGCGAGACCGTCGCCGAGCTGCTCGGCTGCGAACCCATCGAGGTCATCTTCACCTCCTCCGGCACGGAGGCAGACAACATTGCCATCCAGGGTCTCTTCCGTGCTGCGCAGAGCGCAGCTGAAGAACGGTCGAAACGAATTGTTTCGACCCCCATCGAGCACCCCGCCGTCCTGGAGACCGTGGAGAAGCTCCGCGCTGAGCACGGTGCGAGCGTTGACCTGCTCCCGGTTGATTCCACTGGCCACGTCAGCGACTTAAGCGCCCTGGATACCCAGGCCGCGCTGGCCACCTGCATGTGGGCCAACAACGAGACCGGCGCTATCCAGCCGGTCGCCGACATCACCGAGCGCGCCGCCGCGCAGAACACCCCGGTGCACATCGACGCCGTGCAGGTCGCCGGCAAACTGCCCATCAACTTCCATGAGTTGGGCGCCACCACTCTCGCGGCCAGCGCCCACAAGTTCGGCGGGCCCCGCGGCATTGGCCTGCTTCTCGCGCGCCGCACCCCGGCGCCACTGCCACTAGCCTTCGGCGGCGGCCAGGAGCGCGGCATCCGTCCCGGCACCGTCGACGTGGCCAGTGCGAGCGCACTCGCCGCGGCCCTGCGTGAGTCCGTTGCGGAAATGGAGCAGGAGAACACACGCCTGACGGCACTTCGGGACAAGCTCCAGGCAGGCATCGAGGACAGCATCGACAACGTCATCATCAACTCCGCCGAGCCCACCCTGGCCTCCCACCTGCACGTCTCCTTCCCGGGCACGGACGGCGACAGCCTCATCATGCTTCTCGACGCCGCCGGCATCGAAGCCTCCGCCGGCTCCGCCTGCCACGCGGGGGTTAACCGCATGTCCCACGTGCTCGAGGCCATGGGCATCGACGAGGAACACGGCCGCGGCAGCCTGCGCTTTAGCCTGGGACGAATGACCACCGAAGAAGACATCGACGCCACTTTGGCAGAACTCCCGGAGATAATCCGTCGCGCCCGTTCGGTCTAGCGCGAGCATCCGATCAAGATCACAGTCATTCGGACATATTCACAGATAGTCCACAGCGCTTTCGGTTTGGCGCGGGTCTATGTTTAATTCGTGAATAACTTCATCCAGTCCGTGCTGGGCTTGCCGTTGACTGACCCCGTCAACGGCGGGATCTACATCGCCATCGTGGTCATCAGCGCGTTGCTCATTGCGTGGCGCCTGCGCAAGCGCGATTTCGTGTCCTTCCTTCTCGCCGCAGTTATTGCCACCGTGGCATTCTTCGTGCTCAAGCACTGGGACGTCCCGTTTCATCTCTTTGTTGCCGGGCTGGTCCCCATCGCGGCGCTTATCTCTCTCATTCACCATGCGGGCCGACGTGTCCTTATGGCAGTGATAGCGGCATTCTCGACACTTGCGGTGGCCGGTTTGGCCAATATGGAGTATCAGTCCTATCCGGACATCGGCTCGCTCGATCCCACACCGGTTGCCCAAGAGATGGACTACGCCCAATTCAAGGCCATGAAGTCCTCGGATTCCGCTGCCATCGTGCATTTGGATCTTCCAGGTACCAACTCTGGGTTCACCGCGCGCCAGGCCACGGCCTATATCCCGCCAGCCTATTGGACACAACCGGAACGCAAGCTCCCCGTCCTCGTTCTGCTCCACGGCAACCCCGGTGGACCAGAGCAATGGTTCGGCTCCGGCGAGGCGGCCGAAACCGCCGATGCCTTCCAGCGCGCCAATGGGGGACTAAGCCCCATCGTCCTGGCGGTCGATGCCACCGGCAGTGAGACCGCCAATCCCATCTGCGCGGACACCTCCGCGGCCAAGGTCATGACCTACCTGACGACCGACGTGCCAACAGGAATCAAGAGCGCCTTCCGCGTCGACGAGAACCAACAGCACTGGACCGTCACTGGCCTGTCCTACGGCGGAACCTGCTCGTTGCAGATCCTCACCAATCACCCGGAAGCCTATGGCCAGGCAGTGGACATCTCCGGCGAGGCTGAACCCACTATTGGTAACCATGCCGCCACCGTGTCCAAGTTTTATGGTGGCGATGAATCTGCGTACCAGGCCGCCAACCCCGCCCACTTGCTTGAGGTCAAAAAGTACCCGGATAACCAGGCCATTTTTATCGCCGGCAACCGGGATAACAACGCGGTGAATGCACTCAGCCAACTGAACGACGCTGCCCGCGCCGCCGGCATGCGCACTTTCTACACCACCCGCCCGGGCGGCCATTCCTTCGAGGTGTGGCGTCCCGCCCTGCGCGAAGTATTTGCCTGGGTTGCCCGCCGGGGCGGGCTGGCAGACCTCACCGATCCTTTCGATGGAGTACAAGATGCAGATCTTCAGCGCTAACAACCTCCGACACCTCGCGCGGCGCACCCCGGTGACGTGGGGATTGATCCTTCTGATGTGGGGATTGGTCATCGTGACCTACGCGGTTCCGGGGCTGGCGGGCATTACGCAAACGATCGGCCTGACCGGCCGTACCTTCGGTGCAGTTGTGGCACTCACCCTCATGGCCCTGGCTTTCGTTCTACCTTCGGAATACCGGTTGGGCTCCGTGCGGACACTTGCCGTTGGTATTGCCGCGCAGCTTATCTCCGTTCCCGTGGCCTACGTGGCCGCCCATGGCATCGAAGAAATCGGCCTCAACCGCTGGGGTGATGATCTTCTGAGCTCCACTGATTTATCACCCATCGGTTTCATAGTGGGCACAGCCGGCTTTGCTTCTGCTTGGATGCCGCGCCTCTGGCAGCGCCGCGTACGCCTCAGCATCCTTGCTCTGACTCTCACCATGGCCCTGTATGGCGGTACTTTGAGCGATGTCCTCGGCGTGAGCGCCACGGTGCTGTCCATCGCGGCCGGTATCGCATGGAGTGTCTTTGTGCCCCGCACGAGCGCGCAGCGCCCAGCCGCTTTCCATCGTGCCTCGGTGCCCGAGCGCCGAGTTCTCACCGCGCTGATCTTGGGCGTGGTAGCCATTGGCCCAGCCTTCGTGGCCCTTGACCCGCTGGCCGAAGGGCCCTTCAGCCCAGTCACCCGACTGATGTGGTCCTTCAACTCTGCTGCTTATCACGCCACTGAGCTCTGCCAAACTGACCCTACAAGCCAGGCCTGCCAAGCTGCCCTTGATGTCGCCCGCGTCCACGGCGTGGGTCCGGCCATCGCCAGCGTCATGCCGCTCATCATCCAACTCGTACTGTGCTTCGGCCTCATCCGCGGACGCCGTCTTGCTTGGTTGCTATCCGTCCTTACCCAGGTACTCGTCATCGCTGTGCTTCTAGCTCAGCTGTGGGACTTTAGCCAAGAAGGCCTTGTGCTCTACGGCGTCAACCTAGCGGCCGTGGTCCTGCCCTGGGCCACCTGCCTCCTCATGCTCATCTGGAATCGCCGCGTGTTCCACATTCACGAAAGCGCAGATGCACTGGGCCAGGCCGCTGGCAAAATTGCTGCCGCCTTCGCCCTCACGGCTGCTCTCTGGGGAGTTGGTGCACTATTTTTCAAGGACGGATTCGTCGAGCCAGCCACTGCCGATACCATCCTCGCCGAACTCCCACTGCGCTATGCTCCGCCAGTCGTGGCCACGCTGCTTCCGCTCAAGCTCGCCCCGACCACTTGGCTGACGTGGGCCCTCTACGAGTGGGCCGGCACTCTATTCTGGATGTACGCAGCGTGGGTTGCTTACCGCATGTTTGCCACGCCGGCTAACCCTGAGGCCGCTGAGGCCCGCGAGCGTGCCCGCGCCATCCTGGAACAGGGCAGTGGTGACCACCTCTCCGCGATGACCCTGTGGAAGGGGAACCGCTACTTCTTTAACGACAGCAACTACGTGGCCTACCGCGTCCACAACGGGATTGCGCTCAGCCTCGGCGAGCCTGTGGGCAATGAGCCGGAGGCCACCGCAGCCGCCTTCGAAGAATTCGCCCGCGAACAAGGCTGGCGCCCGGCCTGGTACTCGGTGCGGGAAAACTTCACCCGCCCCGGCTTCCGCCGCCTCGAAGTGGCAGAAGAAGCCGTCCTGGATACCGCCAACACCGAGTTCAAAGGCAAGAAATTCCAGAACATCCGCACCGCCCGCAACAAGGCTGGCAAAGAGGAGGTGACCACGCTGTGGACGGAGTGGAAAGACCTTGATCTTGCCACCCGCAACAAGATTGCCGAGCTCTCCGAGGAATGGGTCTCTGATAAAGCTCTCCCGGAGATGGGCTTTACCCTGGGTGGTGTCAACGAGCTGCGGGAGGAAGGTACCAAGCTCCTGCTCGCGCTGGGAGAGGACGGCACGCTTCATGGCGTGACATCCTGGCTCCCTGTCCGCGAAAACGGCACCGTGGTTGGTTATACCCTCGACGTCATGCGCCGCGCCGACCACGGCTTCAAGGGGGCTATCGAGTTGCTCATCTCCGAGGCATTGATCATCGCTGCCAGCGAAGGTTGCGCCTGGATTTCGCTCTCCGGCGCGCCCCTGGCTGGCACACCGGAGGAGCCCGGGCTTCTCGACGTCCTCCTCACCCGCCTCGGCGAAGAAATGGAGCCTCTCTACGGCTTTCGCAGCCTGGCCGCCTCCAAGCGCAAGTTCCAGCCGGAAGAGCACAAGTGGTACCTGGCCTACAACGATGAGCTGGCGCTGCCCGCCATCGGCCTGGCCGTCGTCCACGCCTACGTGCCCGACATGCGAGCAGCTGATGCCGCCCGAGCTGTGAAGACGTGGCTGGCGGAGCGTCGCCAAGCACTGCGCGAGCCCTAGAGCCGTGGCTCCTAGAACATGAACTTCGGACCGAAGTAGACAATGATGGGCACGATACTCAGTAATGCCAGCACGAGTGCGAAGACGGCGGTCCTCCTGCGCGCGGGTGGCTCATCGGATGAGAGTGACTTGAAAGCCAGGAAGGCAAAGAGCGATGCGAGAACCGGGGCGGCGAAGCACAGCCCAATGAAGGTGAAAATTCCAAAGGACCCGATTAGGGCCGAGGCGGGTTCCTCGACTGCATCGGCGACGAATAGTGAGAGGAAGCCCAGCGCCCAGCCGCACAGAATGATGAGGGAGCCCCACAGTGCGAGTTTCTCGTTGAAGACTTTTGCTAGGCCACGGCGTGGAGGCGGCCCCGATTCCTGGGATTTTTCCAAGGCCTTGGGTGCAGTGGGCTGATCCATGGCGCTGTCCTTGTTCGGTAGCAGTCTATGGCGCTGTCAGTGGCTGAGTGATCGGTGGTGAATTTGAAGCGCAGTTTAGCAGTGGTTGTTGCTGTTGGGAGCGGCCGTCGAGGACCGTGTTAGGGATGTGGCAAAAGAGTTTAAAGTTTCGCGTGTTGTATCTGTGACTGATGTTATTGAAACGGTAGTGTGGCTCGCATGAGCCATGCACGTCGCCTTGTTACCGCCGCCGTTACCGCAGTAGCGGCCGTGGCACTGTCCGTATCCACCGCCGTTGCCATCCCGTCCTACGCGCCTTCCGGTGTGGACGTCTCCGGCAATAACCACGCGTCCCTTCGTGGAATCGATTGGGACGCAGTGAAATCTGATGGCCAGTCCTATGCCTTTGTGAAGGCCACCGAGGGTGTCGGCTTTGTCAACAACCACTTCGTGCGCGATGCCAACGCCGCAGCGGCCGCTGGACTGAAGGTGGGCGCCTACCACTACGCGCGCCCGGCCGGCGACGCCAAGCAGCAGGCGGCGAGCTTCGCCTCCCAAATCGCGCTGGTGCCGACGCAGACCCTGCCGCCGGTGCTGGACATCGAGGTCGATGAGGGCCTGAGCGCTAAGCAGTTGGAGGAGTGGATCGACACCTTCATGACTGAGCTGAAGTCCCTAACTGGCCGCACGCCGATGCTCTATACCTACAAGTACTTCTGGATGGGCCAGATGGGTAATACCACGCGCTTCTCCGAGTACCCGCTGTGGCTGGCGGCCTACCAGGACACCGCCCCGGAACCGGTCGGTGGCTGGGACAAGCTGGCCTTTTGGCAGCGCTCCGGCAGCGGCCGCGTAGCCGGCATCGAAACTGATGTGGACATGAACCTCTTCAACGGCACCGAGGCGCAGCTGCACTCCTTCTCCGGTGGCAACTACATTGACTTCGGTGGAATCTTGGATGACCTGGTCATCCCGGGCGTTGACCTTGGTGATGACGCCGGCGTGCTGATTGCGGGCATCCTGGCCCTGGCAGCGGGTGCTGTAGCCGTGCCTGCCGTTGCGGATGCCGCCAAGGATGCGGGTATGGACGTGGATCCGACCGGGCTAATCAAGCAGGCAGAGAAGCTGCTTAACGACGGTGCCATCAACGCTGACGACCTCAAGGACATGTCCAACAATGACGCTAGCGTTGGTGACTTGGCCATCTTCTTGGACAATGCGCAGCACCTGCAGGATGTTGATGCCGATAATGTCAGCCAGCAGGATGTTGAGAACGCGGACCGTGCTGCTCGCAGCGCTGGTCACGCGGCTGGCGTGGCCCTTCCGGCCTTTGACTCCAAGCAGGTAGCGGACCTGCTCAATAGCCTGCGCTAATCGTTGTTGGTTGCCACGGTATCGCGCCGCGGGGCCGCGCCCTTAAAAAAGCGGCGGGTCCAGGACTCGTCGCGGAAGTGTGCAGGCACGGCACCGGAGAGTAACGGCTTGGCCAGTGCAGCGGCTTCGGGGGAGCCGTCCGCGGGTAGTTCGGTATCTGAGCCAATGAGAATGATGTTGCCGTAGCGCCGGCCTTTAAGCATGGGAGGGTCGGCGATAACCGCGACGTGTGCGAAGACTTCTGCCATCCCGGCTAACTCCGCCTTTGCGCCCTGGAGATCGGAATGGTCACCGCAGTTGGCCACGTAGAGGCCACCGGGGCATAGTGTTGCATGGGCGTGCTGGAAAAATTCTTGGGTGGTCAGTGGCTTCGGTGTCGTATCACCCGCGAAGACGTCTCGGATGATGACGTCGAAGCGGTTCGGCGGGAACCCTTCTGTGACCTCTCGCGCCTCGCCGGCGCGGATTTTGACGCGGGGCGCGGAAGGAATATCGGCCAGCTCACGGATGAGCTCCGCTAGCTTGGCGTCGAGTTCGACCACAGTGTTGTGGGAATCCGGCCACAGGTCAGCGAAGTAGCGTGGTAGCGAGCAACCACCGCCGCCCAGGTGGAGTAGGCGTTTGCCAGGGGCGAGGTTCTCCACAGCTGCGGCAATCCAGCGCATGTACTCGAACTCCAGGGTGCGCGGCTCCTCGGGGATGAGGTGTGAGGAGGGCACGCCGTTGATGTTGAGGATGAAGGCACCATCGCGGAAAGGATCGGCTTCGACGATGAGCTCGCCGGTGGAAATCTCGTAGGTGCCCGCGATGGAGCTGGTGGTCTTGCGCTTTCTGCCCATAGTGCCTCTTAGCTTAGGGAATAGGCTGCGTCGTTCGTGTGTTGGGGTATGAGGTAGACCGCGACTAGCCTTGGTGAGCGATAAAGAAAGAAGAAGGGGAGAGCATGCGAGTATTGGTAGCCATGTCCGGCGGTGTTGATTCCTCGGTCGCCGCTGCGCGTGCGGTGGAGGCGGGTCACGACGTCATTGGCGTGCACTTGGCCCTGCACAAGGATGCGCAACAGACCCGTGAGAAGGCACGCGGATGCTGCTCCCTAGAGGATTCCGCCGACGCCCGCCGCATCTGCGATAAACTCGGCATTCCCTTCTATGTATGGGACTTCTCCGAGGAGTTCAAGGAAGCCGTCATCGGGGATTTCGTGGACTCCTACGCCCGCGGTGAGACCCCGAATCCGTGCCTGCGCTGTAATGAGAAGATCAAGTTCGCAGCCTTGCTGCGCAAAGGCATGGCGCTGGGCTTTGATGCAGTCGCCACGGGTCACTATGCCACCATCGACTCTGATGGCTACATGCGCCGCTCCCTAGATGAGAACAAGGACCAGTCCTATGTGCTGGGTGTCATCACCAAGGAGGAGCTGGACCACTGCTTCTTCCCGATTGGCGATACCCCGAAGCCGCAGATCCGCGAGGAAGCCAAGCGCCATGGCTTCTCCACGGCGGCGAAGCCGGATTCTTATGACATCTGCTTCATCCCGGACGGCAATACCCAGGCCTTCCTGGGCCGTTCCATCGGACTGCGTCCGGGGATGATCGTGGACACTGAGGGCAATGAGCTCAAGGAACACGATGGCGCGTGGAACTACACCATCGGCCAGCGCAAGGGTCTAGACATCAAGACACCGACTGCCGACGGCTCCCCACGCTACGTCACCGACATCGACGCGGCTACCGGCACTGTCACCGTGGGATCGCGCGCCGACTTGGCTGTGACCCACATCGAGGCTGACCGCCTGAAGTACCTGCACCCGGCGATGGAAGGTGACTTCGACTGCGAGGTGCAAGTTCGCGCCCACGGCTCCGTCGTTCCCTGCCATGCTCACGTGGACCGCGAGGCCGACCGCATGACGCTGGAGCTTAACGAGCCCCTTTCTGGTGTAGCCCGCGGCCAGGCCGCTGTGCTCTATCTGCCGAGCCCGGATGAGCTGGGAGATATTGTGCTCGGTTCCGGCACCATCTGCGGGACTGAGTAGATGACGGGATTCGCACTGGGGCCTATGCCCGGTACCTCCATCGCGGAGGCCGCAGACATCATCATGGGGGAGACTGAGCTGCCCGCTATTCCGCAGCTGCCCGAGCGTGGGTTGGGCTCCGATGCGGTGGGCCGCACGGCCAGCATGCTGGAGGCTATCTCCATCGACCGTGGCCCGCGTTCCTGGCGCATGACGGCACGCCCGCAGTTGCTCACCCGCCGCACAGGGGACCGCTTGGAGCGTGACCTCGACGAGGTCCAAGAGGTCTGGGGTGAGAGCGTGCCGCGCGTCAAGGTGCAAGCACTTGGCCCCTGGTCGCTGGGGGCGAGCATTGAGCTTTCCGACGGCCACCGCGTCCTCACCGACCGCGGCGCCTTCACCGAGCTTTCCGAGTCGCTGCTTCATGGTGTCCACGCTCACGCCGCGGATGTCGCGCGCCGCTTCCACGGGGAGGTCGTCGTCCAACTCGACGAGCCCCTGCTTGCCGACGTTGTGGCCGGGCGCATTCCTGGCACCACCGACTTCGATACGATCCCTGCTGTCCCAGACGAGGTCGCGTTTGACCTCCTGCAGTCCTTCGACGCAGATTACCTGCACGCCCCACCGCTGTGGTCCCTCGCGCGTGCCGCAAAAACCTTCCTCACGACCTTCCACGGCCTAGACACCCCGCGTCACCTCGACGGCCTGGGTGAGCACTTGAATGCCGGCCACCGCATCGGTCTGGGTATCGAAGGTTCCGATTCCCGCGCGGAGGCCATCACGCTGGCCCGTCACCTTGACCGTATTGGCATGCCACGCGAGCTGCTCATCGATCATTTCGACGTCTACCCAGTCAAGGCCTCCGCTCGTTCACTGCGCTCGGTATCCGAGACTGCCGGCATCCTCACTCGCGATGCCGGTGACCTTTAGTCAACCCGCCCCAAGCTATCCGTCGCGGTGAAGTAGGCCTCCATATACGGGATGACGAACTGGAGCTGGCCGTGTGCGGTGGGTTCGATGAGGTCGGCGTCGATAAGCCTTTGGCGTGTGGCCGACAAGGACCGCACCGTTCGGTCTTGGTGCGCGGCGATGTTCTTGATTTCTGCCGTGCCGTCCTCCATGACCGCGCTCATCGCCTCGAGGAAGAGACGCTGCGCGGGCGGGAGCGAAAGGGTTGCGGGCTGGTGGACCTGGGCGCCCAGAACCGAGATGGCCTCCGCCGACACCGCCGTAACGTCACGTTCCTCGATGCGGCTGCCGCCCTCGCGCTGCGCCTTTCCCCAGGCCAGTGAGCCCACCAGCTGCACCATGTAGGGGTAGCCGCGCGACAGTCTCACCGCTGCCGCAACCGCATCATCGGTGAACTCGAGGCCGGACTGTGAGGCGGTTTCGGTGAAGGCCACCTCGGCGTTCGCAGAGGAGAGCGGGCCCAGAACGAACTTCTGCGCGCGGCGCAGGAAAGTTACACCCGGCAGGTCCAGCAGGCGGTTGACTCCCTGCGGAAGGCCCGCGGCGACAATGGCGACATCGAGCTCATCTCGCACCAAGTCTTGGTAGGTCACGGCCAGGGAGGTGAGGTCCTCCGCGTCTGCGTCCTGTACTTCGTCGATGGTCAGCAGCACGCCAGTGCCTTTGAGCATGCCTAAAAGCTCGCGCAGGCGGGTGTTCAACGTGGGTTTGTAGGCTTCCTCAGTGTTGTGCTGGATGCCAATGGTTGCCACACCACCAATGCCGACGCGGTTGACCTTGTGCTTGTCCGCTGGGGCCAGCTTGTCCATGATGCGCGGGATGGTGGTGTCAACGAGCTCGTCAACCATGGAGCTGCGCCCCGAGGCTCGCAATGTGATCTACCCGCGACTAGAGGCGATATCTTCTATCTCGTTGAGCAGGACCGTCTTGCCGATACCGCGGGCGCCGCTGATGATGAGCGAGCGGCCCGGGCTGCCTGGTTGGGAGTCAAGCGCTGCGCGGAAGGTGTCGAGCACTGCCGTGCGGCCGACCCAGAATAGCGGTGGAACGCCGAAGGTGGGGCGGAAGGGATTCTCGTGCGGGGACATAGCCTCATCCTAGAGCATTGGGAGATTTGGGAGACTTTTCTAAAGGTGGAGATTTGGGAGACTTTCTGGTGCTTAAGGCAAGCTATCCAAGTTGATCGAGTTGGGCCACGCGGCCATTAGTCGAGTGTCGCGACTAAGAAGAGGGGCTTCGAAGATGTTGGACACTGCTACATAGGCTGAATCATAGATGGAGAAGGTGTGTCGACGGCTCCAAACATGGTTGGCGATGTCGCCGACGCTAATCAACTCAATGTTGAATTCCATGACATCGTTGGCTAGAAAGCTTGCCGTCGCGCTGTCGATTGCTCCTGCGCGCTCCAATCTTTTCAGTACGTTGAGGCATTCCAAGGGCATGTGGCTCGGGGCAATGAAATCTGCCTCGGGGTAAGCAGTGCTATGCCGCTGAAGCGCATCGCGTTTCAAGAGGAACTCGATCGCTGCGGAGGCATCGATGACTAACAGTGTCATGAAGCGTCCCGTGCTTCACGTATTGCGGCTACCACGTCAAAGTCCTTCTTGAGCTGAACGGGTTCGCGCTGCGAAAGCTCTTCCAACTTTTCTTCTAAGGATGGGCGGGAAGCGACCTTTTCAAGGGTCTCTCGCAGGTAGCTAGAGAGGGAAATGCCTTTACGGTCGGCGCGCATTTTGAGAATGTCGACGACATCAGTATTGACATCACGGATCTGAACATTGGTTGTTTTGGGTTTTGTCATGCCCGTCATGATAGTGCATGCAATGTGCATGCACAATGGCTAAACACTGGGATTCTTTGGTGCGCCGGCTCGCCAGGCCACCGCGCCGATGTGCAGCGAACAGGCTGCTACAAGGGCGTACCACCAGCCAAAACTCACCGAGGTATGCCAGGGCATGGCGTAGCCGACGAAGAGTATGGCGAGAATCGTAATCGCCGCGGTGACGATGTGATTTGTCGTGGAAAGGGGCTTTCTCAGGGCCTTCAATGCGGCCCAGAGCTCCGAAGCGGTGATGACGGCGAGCGCTACGGTGAGGAACATGCTGACTCCTTAAGGTGCGAGCTCGTCGAATAGAGCTTGGGCAAGGTCTTCGGTACCGGCGAGGGAATCGTTGTTGGCGAAGGCGGCGCGCTTGGTCTCTGGTTCGATGATGAGCATGGTCGAGTAACCGTAGGTGCCGCCGTTGTGCCAGTACCCAGCATTGTCCTTGCTGGGAGGCTGCCAGCCGTAGTCGGTATCGCCGTTGTCCATAAACCACTCGGCGAACTTGGCCATGTCACTCGCCGTGGAGCGGATCGCTCCCGCGGGCGCGGAGCCTTCCATCTCCCACGGCTCAGCGTGGCGGCCGGTGGCGGTAAGTCCCCGTGGAGCGTCGTCAGGCACAGAGCCCGGCGTCATGAGATAGGTCTCTGTCATGCCAGCTGGCTCGAAGATGCGTTCTTTGAGCATCTGCTCATAAGGCTGCCCAGCGGCGGTTTCCACCATGTGGCCCAAGAGTCCGTACCCAAGATTGGAATAGGACTCTTCGCCGCGGTCCTTTAGCTCGGCCTTCGTGGCAGCGTCCACGATGTCCTCTACGGTCTCACCTTCATAGGGATTCGAACCGGTGATCGTTGAGGCGAAAAAGCTGAGGACGTTCGCTTTGGCGACGGCGGGTAGTCCAGAGGTGTGGTCGAGCAGCTCCCTTACGGTGACGTCAGCGACGGGTGCATCGCCGACGTCAAGGACCTCGCCCACAGTGGTGTCAGTTCTCAGCTTTCCCTCTTCGACGAGCTGGTGGGCCAGTTCGCCGGTGAACATCTTGGTCACGGAGCCGATTTCGACCTCCGTGTGCTCGTCGCTGCCAAGTCCCGCAAAGGTGGCCTTGCCGTCCTGGAGAGTAAAGGCGGTGATGTTGTGGAAGCCGGACTCTGAGTGCTCTTCCAACTGGGCAGCTAAGGCTTCGTCGCCAGTTTTGTCTTTTGCCAAAGCAATTCTTTGCGGCCCTGCGATGAGCAGGATGGATGCAACGGCAATGGCAGCGATGACGGCTAGGGAAATTCTACGCATTAGTGGTCCTCGCTCGCGGTGATGATGGTGAGAAGGGGGATTACTCGGGCAGGGCGGATGGAATACTCGCCGCCAGACTTCGTGGTCCAGCCGGCATGTGCTAGTGCGTTTAAGTGGTGGTAGGCGGTGCCCGTAGAGGAGACGATGTCTTCTTCGACAAGCTCTGCGGGTGTCGCGGGTGCGGCGAGCAGGCGGCGCAGGATTTCGCCGCGGACGGGATGAGCCAGCGCGGAGAGACGCTCGAGATTCTCCGCCCAGCTCTCATCGGTGACGAAGTTGGTGGGGCGCTGCCATTGGTAGGCATAAGTGCGCTTACCGACGTTTATGTAGCCGCCAAAGATGACGGAACCGTCGGGAAGCTGCTCATTGGGCGCGAGGGCGTCGACCAGCCAGTAGGTCGAGTCTTCTTCATTGGTGGCGGGTGTAGGCCTGGCGTCGGCAGCGTTGGTGCGCCCCTCAAGCGCGGCTACGCGCGCTTCAAGTTCGGCGAGGCGTGCTTCGACTTTTGTTTCCATGGTTTCTAGAATTCCAGAAATCTAGAAACCTGGCAAGAGGTAGTTGAGGATTGGGTGCTGGGGTTAAGAAATCATCGGCCACGCGGTGGATACATCCGAGGCGTCCCGACCGCGTCCTTCCAGGTACTTCTTGAAGGACTCGCGGTCCTTGTACCACTCGACGGCCTGGTATTCCATGAGCTCGTTGGAGTCCATCTGTGCTAGCTCGGGGAAGTGCTGGCGCACTTGCTTCCAGGCAACGCGGGCGGCCGCGAGGGCGTCGGCAGTCGCCTCATGCGCGTTGCTTAGCTCCACGCCGTAGTGGGCGGAGACCTCCTCCAAGGTGCGCTTGCCCTTGCGCCACTTATCCTTAACGCGGTCGATGACGAAAGGATCGAACACCGGGCCGTTGACCGTGAAGTCCCCAGTCAGCGCGCGCAAGACGGAGAGATCGTAGGCGGCGTTGTAGACGATGAGCGTGAGTCCCTCGTCCCAGGCCTGATAGATGGAATCGACCGTCTCCTTGAGCACCTCCTCGTGGGGGCGACCTTCCGCGCGGGCCTTCTCAGTAGTGATGCCGTGGATCTTGGCGGCTTCCTCGGGGATCTCCACGCCGGGGTCAGCGAGCATTTCCCGCTTGTCTACTTCGCGCCCGTCGATACGCACCAGGGCAGAGGTGACAATGCGGGCTTCTTTGGGCTTTACGGAGGTGGTCTCGAGGTCGAAGGAGAGCATGCGGGTGGCGTCGAAGTTCATGGACAACACTCTAGCGCCCGGCTCGGACATGCACTGTGGAAGTCCTGCAGAATGACGGACGAACCCTTGCAGAATGACCATCCGCAGGTCATAGGCATGTCCGGCAGCCCCGCTACACTAGTGACTCGTGAGTGATGCAGTAGATATCCAACGCGAATGGTCCGAGCTTGCCCAGGAAGTGCGCAAGCACCGCGAGCTGTACTACAACGGTGAGCCCTCAATCCCGGATGCGGACTTTGATGAGCTCTTCCAGCGCTTGCTAGCGCTTGAGGCGGAGCACCCGGAGCTGCAGACCCCGGATTCGCCGACCCAGCAGGTGGGCGCAGCCCCGGAAGGTGCCGTCGACATCGAGCACTTGGAGCGCCTGTACAGCTTGGACAATGTTTTTAGCGCCGAGGAGCTGCAGGACTGGCTGGACCGCACGCCGGCCGAGGCTTACCTTACTGAGCTGAAGATTGACGGCCTGTCCATTGACTTGGTCTACCGCGATGGCAAGCTTGTCACGGCAGCCACGCGCGGTGATGGTCGTGTGGGCGAGGACATCACTGCCAATGCGCGCGTTATCCCCGATATCCCGCACGAGCTCACTGGCACGGATGAGTATCCGGTTCCCTCCCTGGTCGAGGTCCGCGGCGAGGTGTACATGCGCCCGGATGAGTTCGAGGAAATTAACGCTGCGCGCCGCGAAGACGGCAAGCCCACTTTTGCCAACCCCCGCAACGCGGCGGCAGGCGGGCTGCGCATGAAGGATCCGGAGGACGTCAAGAAGCGTCGGCTTCACATGGTCTGTCACGGTATCGGCGCACGCGAGAGGTTCCAGCCCACCTCGCAACACGATGCCTATAAGGCCCTCGAGGCTTGGGGCTTCCCGGTCTCTCCCTATACCCAGCGGGTTACCACCGCCAAGGAGGTTCAGGAGCGCGTGACTTACTGGGAGGAGCACCGCCACGACGCCTACTTTGAGATGGACGGTCTCGTCATCAAGGTCGATGATCTGGCCAGCCAGCGCGCCTTAGGCGCGACTTCACGCGCGCCGCGTTGGGCCATTGCCTACAAGTACCCGCCGGAGGAAGTGACCACCAAGCTGCTCAACATTGAGGTAGGTGTGGGACGTACCGGGCGCGTGACGCCTTTCGCCATCATGGAACCAGTCTTTGTCTCCGGCTCGACGGTCTCCATGGCCACCCTGCACAACCAATTCGAGGTCAAGAACAAGAACGTCCTCATCGGGGATACCATCATCATCCGCAAGGCTGGAGAGATCATCCCAGAGGTCTTGGGCCCCGTTCTGGACAAGCGCGATGGCAGCGAGACTGAATGGGTCTTCCCAGAGAATTGCCCTGCCTGTGGCACGAAGCTGGCACCGCAGAAGGAAGGCGACCAAGACTGGCGCTGCCCGAATACCCGCAGCTGTCCGGCGCAGCTCGCCGCACGCTTGGAGTACTTGGCCTCCCGCAAGGCACTCGACATTGGCGAGCTGGGGGAGAAGGCTGCTGCGGATCTGATTTCCTCCGGAGTGCTCGAGGATGAGGCGGACCTCTTCGATCTCGATGAACAAGCACTCCTCAAATCCTCGGTCTACACCACGCAGAAGGGCGCGCTCAATGCCTCCGGCAAGAAGCTGCTGGAGAACCTCAAGACGGCCCGCCAGGCTGAATTCTGGAGGGTGCTCGTCGCGCTGTCGATCCGCCACGTCGGCCCCATTGCGGCGCGTGCACTAGCCACCCGCTTTGGCTCCATGGAAGTGCTACGCGCGGCATCGGTAGAAGAGCTAGCGGATACCGATGGCGTGGGCACCATCATCGCGGAATCCTTCAAGCAGTGGTTCGAGGTGGACTGGCACGACAATATCGTGCAGAAGTGGACCGCTGCCGGGGTGACCATGGAGGAAGAATCCAGCGATAAGCCGGCGCAAACGCTTGAAGGCATCACCGTGGTGGTGACCGGTACCTTGGAGAACTTCACGCGCGATTCCGCCAAGGAGGCCATTATCACCCGCGGCGGAAAGGCATCCAGCTCGGTGTCGAAGAAGACGAACTACGTCGTGGTCGGGGAGAATGCCGGTTCCAAGGAACAGAAGGCCCGCGATCTGGGACTGACAATCCTGGACGAAGAGGGCTTCACCCGCCTGCTAGAAACGGGCGAGGCATGAAGCTAGCCGCCTTCGACCTCGACGGCACCATCTACTTCGATGGGCATATGCCTGAGGAAGTCCCAGAGGCCATTGCCCAGTGGCGCGCTGCGGGCAACCTCGCCGTCGTGGCCACGGGCAAATCTCCCTATTCGGCCCGCCGAGCCCTCGAGCCTTTTGGCGTCGACTTCGACTACTACCTGCTCTGCAACGGCACGGTCATCACGGATGGTTCCTATGAGCTGCTCTACGAAAACCACGTGCCACCCGAGGTAGTCCGTGCTGTGTATGAGCGGGTTCGTGATATCCCGAAGCTCGACCTCTACTGCACGCGCTTGGAAGGCCCCGATGGCCACCTCGTGCGCAATGTAGAGGGCGTACACAATCCCATCATCAGCGAGCCCGTTCCGGTTTCACCCGAGCGCATCGAGAAGGAGGTCTTTCCCCTCGTCGCCGCCTGGACGCCGGGTGACCCAGAGCTACAGAAAGAGATTGCGCAGTGGGTGACGGACCGCTTTCCCGTCGGCACCGCGATGAACCGAAACTTCTTCGATATCACGCCGTCCGGCCACGACAAGGGCTTCGCCTTGACGTGGCTGCTTGAACATCTTAGCCGCGAGCGTTCCGAGATTGAGCTCATCACTTTAGGTGATGGCCATAATGACCTGCCTATGCACGCGCTTGCCGACGTCTCCCTTACCTTCCCCTGGGCGCACCCCGAGATCCAGAAGGCGTGCACCGCGGTGGTGGACTCGTCCATGAAAGGTCTAATACACTACGGGGCATGAAGATTGCGGCTTTGGACATGGATGGCACCGTTTACGTCAACGAGGACATAACTGAGGCCGTAAAGGAAGCCATCACCGCGTGGCGGGACGCTGGCAATCTCGCCATCTCCGCGACGGGCAAGTCCATCGCCAATGCACGCAACACACTCGAGCCATTCGGCGTGGAGCTGGATTATCACGTGCTCTACAACGGCACTGTCATCACAGACGGGGATTACTGCATCCTCCACGAGGAACACCTGCCTAGCGATATCGTCCAAGCCGTCATCAACCGATACACTGGGCTGCCGTTGAACATCTACCTCACTGGCTTGTCTGGAGCCGACCAGGTGGCGTGGGACGGTCTGGCTGGCCGGGAATCCTCGATGGTGGCGAATACGGAAGTGGTGGATCCGGGGGACGTCGCCAAGCGCAGCACCGTTCTCATGTCCCTGTGGATTCCAGGCAACGCTGAGCTGCGCCGCGAGGTTGACGAGTGGGTCCGTGCGAATTGTGCAGTCGAGTCGTCCTTTAACTGCGATTTCTACGACATCATGCCGCCCGGGCATAACAAGGGTGAGGGCTTGACAAGGTTGCTTGATCACCTCGGCCACGAAGAAGCTGAACTCTACACCTTCGGCGACAGCTTCAATGATCTCTCGATGCATTCCATCGCCACCGAGTCCTTCACGTTCCCGGGAACACAGATCGCCGACGAGGTGGACCACGTGGTCCCCGACGTCGCCGCGGGCCTCAGCTTATTGCTCGACCGCTAAGTCTAGCTAGGTGAGGAATGCGCCCAAGATGGCACCCAAGTCACCCAAGTGCTCGACCTCGGAGGCAAGGTAGTCCGGTCCGCCGACGCGGCCCATGACGACGACATACTTCGTGCCTACGAGCGGTGCGGCCGCCAGCGCGGATTCGATGAGGGTCCACGATTCCGGGATCCAGGTGTCCTTCTCCGGATTGAGCACGCGCGCCGAAGTGATGTTGAGGTCGGTGGGGATCGAGCCGTCGTCGGCAGGCGCGGCGTCGGAGGCAGCGATGCGGCTGATCTTCTCGTCGTTCGCACTGACGATGGCCCAGTTGGAGGTCAGTGCCTTCGGAATCGCTGCGCAGACTTCCTTCATAGCGGCGGTCACGTTGCGCTGCGAGGCAACCTTCGCCAGCACATGGATCTGGCCGCGGCGGTCAACGCGGCCGCTGAACGGGCGGATGGAATCAATTTCTACGCCTTCCACGGTCTGGGCCGCGGTGATGATCTCATCTGCCATGGTGGTCTGGGGGAGATCCAAGACAATGTCGTCCATGACCGTCCCGTCGGGGAAGTTCTCCACGATGTCGACGGAGCGGATATTGGCCTCGATGCTGCCCATCGCGTTGGCAAGAAGGCCAAGGCTGCCGGGGGTGTCGGGGAGAAGGACACGGACGAGGTACGACATATCGTTCTTTCTGGGGGAAGATGACTAGGTAGGGAAATCGCTGTTGCGAAAAGTTTGTACAACTTAATCGATGGTACCCAACGTATCGAATACTATTCAATAGCTTCAGTGGCGTGTAGGGGGAGGAGTGGTGGTGGCGTGGCACCAGCCGTGCAGTACCATGGGTGCTTAGCTATCAACCGTCTCAATGAATAAAAGGATGGAGTTCGCGTGTCTGATATTTCGCGTGACGAGGTCGCGCACTTGGCAAAGCTGTCGCGATTGGCCCTGAGCGAGGAAGAACTGAAACAGTTCGCCGCGCAGATCGACGAAATCGTGGACTCCGTGTCCGCGGTTGGCAAGGTCGAGGCTGAAGGTGTGGAGCCGATGTCGCACCCGCACTCCGTACATGCCCCAATGCGTGAGGACGTTGTCGTGCGAACCCTCACTGCCGAGCAGGCCTTGGACCAGGCCCCCGCAGCTGATGACGATCGCTTCATGGTTCCGCAGATTCTGGGTGGAGGAGACGAATAAGAATGCCACAATTCATTGCGCCCACCGAGGGCATTACTGCACTGACCGCCGCCGAGTTGGCTGAGAAGATCCACTCCCGCGAGCTTACCTCCCGCGAAGTTACTCAGGCCTTCCTGGACCGCATCGCGGAGACTGATGGTGAACTCAACGCCTTCCTGCACGTTGGTGCTGAGGAAGCACTGGCGGCTGCCGACGCCGTCGATAAGTCCCTCGACGCCGGCGAAGAACCCGCCTCCGCTTTGGCTGGTGTGCCGCTGGCGCTCAAGGACCTGTTGGTGACTACCGACGCCCCCACGACCGCCGCCTCCAAGATGCTGGAAGGTTGGGTCTCGCCTTATGACGCCACGCTGGTGACGAAGCTGCGCGAGGCCGGTATCCCGATCCTGGGCAAGACGAACCTCGATGAGTTTGCGATGGGCTCCTCCAACGAGAACTCCGCCTACGGTCCGGCCCACAACCCCTATGACACCGAGCGCACCCCGGGCGGCTCCGGCGGTGGCACTGCCGCGGCTCTTGCCTCGGGCCAGGCTCCGCTGGGTATCGGTACTGACACTGGTGGCTCGATCCGCCAGCCTGCTGCACTGACTAACACCGTGGGCGTAAAGCCGACGTACGGCACGGTGTCTCGCTACGGCCTTATTGCCGCTGCAAGCTCCTTGGACCAGGCCGGTCCGACCGCCCGCACGGTCCTGGATACTGCACTGCTGCACGAAATCATTGCCGGCCACGACTCCTTCGACGCCACCTCCGTGGACAAGCCGGTCGCACCAGTAGTCGCCGCCGCTAAGGAAGGCGCCAACGGTGACCTGTCCGGCGTGAAGGTCGGCCTGATCAAGCAATTCGAGCGCGATGGTTGGCAGCCGGGCGTGATGGAGGCCTACCACGCAGCGGTTGAACAGCTGAAGTCTCAGGGGGCAGAGATCGTTGAGGTCGACTGCCCGCACTTCGACGATGCACTCGCTGCGTACTACCTCATCATGCCGTGTGAGGTCTCCTCCAACCTGGCCCGCTTCGACGGTATGCGCTACGGCCTGCGCGTGGGCGATGACGGAACCCATTCTGCTGAGGAGGTCATGTCCCTGTCTCGCGCTGCCGGCTTCGGCCCGGAGGTGAAGCGCCGCATCATGCTGGGTACCTACGCACTGTCCGTCGGCTATTACGACGCCTACTACCTCCAGGCGCAGCGTGTTCGCACCCTCATCGCCCAGGACTTTGAGCGCGCTTTCGAGCAGGTCGATGTCCTTGTATCTCCGACGACCCCGACCACGGCCTTCAAGCTGGGGGAGAAGGTTGAGGATCCGATGGAGATGTACAACTTCGACCTCTGCACCCTGCCGCTGAACCTTGCTGGCGTGTGCGGCATGTCTGTCCCTTCCGGCATGGCCTCCGACACCAACCTGCCGACCGGCTTGCAGATCATGGCACCGGCGTTTAAGGATGACCGCCTGTACAAGGTCGGCGCCGCCTACGAAGCAGGACGCAAGTAGTACACTTCGGGCCAGCCCGTAGTGTGCATGAGCCGGGGTCTTTCACTGACGTGAGAGGCTGCCGGCCTTCGTCGTTTTATTCGACGGTGGTTGTGTTCCTTGGTTTCTTTCCTTTGTGGTGGTGTGGTTTCGTCGTTTGATTCGACGGTGGGTGTTTAGAAGGGGATGTCGTCGGTGCTGGCATCTGTGTCGGTGTTGTCCGCGTCCTCGGCTTCGGCTTGGGCCTTGGCTTGTTGTTGTGCGTAGTCGTCGAGTTTTTGTTTGAGGTGTTGGGCTTCTTCGCGTACTCGTTTCCGGGTGGCGGTGATGTGTTGGGCGACTGTTTGTGCCCACCGTTTTTGTTTTGGTGCTAGCGGCCCCTCGGCTTCGGTGATAGTCCAGGTACCGTCTTCAAAAAGCCAGATGACATCCCCGCTGTAGGGGTCCAGGAGGTAGTTGAGGGTGCCATCGGTTTTCATGTTGTGATGGCTTTGGCATAAACACGCTAGGTTCTTCGGGTGGGTTGGCCCACCTTCGGCCCAGTTATGCCGGTGATCTAGCTGGCTAAGAAAAGCAGGCTCGTTACATCCGCCGACCCGGCAGGTACCGTCGCGTCCTTCGACAATCTTGCGCATGATCAGGCCTGGTTGGTAGCCATCGGCTTCTTTTATTTCTTCGGTTAAGTCTCTTGTCTTGTCATGTGGCATGGGCTCAGCCCGCCAGCCGAAACCTTCAATGTAGGTTGGTGCGTCATCGATGTCGCGGGCTTTATAGGTGTGGAGTACTACGGTGGCTGGTGGCTTTATTTCACCGGAAAGCAGTTTGATGACTGCCTCAGGCACAGTGATGTTTTCTTTGGCAGCGGTGGTGTGGATGAAGGCATCAAGTTTAATGCCGGCATCTTCCCCAACTTGTAGTTCCAACCACGCTGAGGTGCCGTTAGAAGAAAACCGGTAGGTATCTTTAGGGCGGGTATCCCGGTAGGCGATGGAGTCATCGAGGGTTTTACATATATCGCGGACTTTGCGCCTGATTTGGCTGCGGGTGGGAAACGCCTGATTCGGTTTAGAAGGGGTGAAGAAGTCGGCCAGGATAGTGTCGATGAAGTCTAGGGTTTTACCAGTCAAGGCGGTTAGTGCTGACATGGGCTGATCAATAGCAATCAAGGATTCAATATCCAACAAGCAGTGGGCATCTTGTATGGCTTTGACTTTCGGCAGGCTATCTAGGCGCGCAGGCCGGATTTGATGTGGCCTTCCGGCAGTGACCAGGCCGCCACTAAGGATAAAGCGGTGGTGTTGATGTCTGCGTCAAGGCTGGGCATGGCTGCCTGCCAGGTGTCATAGGTGGCTCGTCGTGCTTTAGCGCGGGCTATAGCGTGTGGGTTATTCGGGTTGGTGATGGAAAAGAAAAAGGTAGGCGGGCGTGTAGCAGTAGTGGTCATGGTCTCCCCCGAGATCAACATGATTTAGAAGAAGTGTTCTAACAATAATTCTAGTACCACACACCCCACATGGGAATAGCCTGCACTAAATTCATGTCAAGTCGTTACTATAAACGGGGGGTAGCCACCACGGGTTAGCCAGCACGTTTGATAGCAAGCAATTGGGGCTTCTGCCAGTGCAAAAACGTGAAACGCCCCTCCAACCGTCAAGGACAGTGCGAAGGGGCGTGGGATGGATCTACTGGGCGTCGGAAAGCGCGTAAGCAGCGCCCGCACTTGCGGCGGTGACGGTCAGGACTGCCGGCCAGGAGCCAATCTTCTTAGCCAGCGGGTGAGAGAGGCCAAAAGCGCCGGTGTATAGAGCTGCCAGGCCCGCGGTAGTGGCCGGGTTCGTCTTAGCCCACCAACTCCGGCCCGCCCAGACGCCAGCGGCAGCGAGCACCACGCCGCCAAGCGGACGGATTCCCGTCTCCCGCGCTGTGAGCCAACCGCCAATGAGTCCTAGTGTGACGGTCGCGGCCGTCGACACATCCTGTGGTTTCTTGATGTCAATCATTCCCATGCGCTTCAGTTTAGGCCGCGTGCGCGGATGGTGGCTAGACTTCGCTCCATGAAACTCGCAGCAACCCCCATCTCAGAAAAGCAGGCTTGGCTCGCCATGGCTGCGCTATCACTGGGCTTTTTCATGTCGTTGCTCGATCAATCGATGATTGCTGTTGCGCTTTCCGACGTCCGCCGCGAGTTCAATGCCGACGTCAATCAGGTGCTGTGGGTCTCCGCTATCTATTTGCTTGCTGTGGTCGTACCCCTTCTCTTTACCGGAAGACTAGGGGATATCTACGGGCAGAAGAGAATGTTCCAGCTAGGAAATGGACTCTTTGGCCTTGGTGCGCTCCTTTGTGCGCTTTCCCCATCCGTAGAGTTTCTGATTGCTGCTAGAGCCCTGCAAGGCCTCGGTGCTTCCATTCAGATGCCGCAAACCATGGCGGTGATCAATCGCATTTTCCCCCGTGAGCGACGTGGCCGGGCGTTGGGGGCGTGGGGTGTAGTGGGTTCGCTGGCTACGTTAGCCGGCCCGCTCTTAGGAGGCTTGGTAGTGGCCGCCTTTGGGTGGCAGGCAGTCTTTTGGATCCATATTCCCTTCGTCATTGCGGCGATTGCTCTTTCCGGACTGTGGGTGCCTGCCTTGCCGACGACGCCGGGGAGGGTTGACTTCGTGTCGGTATGGGCGTCGTTTATCGCGTTAACCTGCTTCGTCTTTGCGGTGCAACAAGGGCCGGAGACAGGATGGCCGTGGTGGATTTGGGCGTTCCTTGCCGTTGGAGTTCTTGGAATGGTCATCTTCGTGCGCCTGCAATCAGTCCGTGGGATGGCAGCGCTTGTCCCGCTCGTGTTGTTCAAAGACCGTAATTATTCCGTAGGTTCCGTGGCCATCGTCTCCATGGGCTTCATGGCGGCATCAATGATGATTCCAATCATGATGTGGCTGCAGGTAGAACAGGGAATGTCGGCTCGGGATGCTGGCCTGATTGTCACTCCAATGGCTCTAGTCTCCCTGTGCGTGTCGCCGCTAGCGGGGATTCTGGCCGATAAGCTGCATCCGCGTCGCCTCGCGGTCGTAGGGTTCGGAATCCTTATCAGCACATTCATCTTGCTGTGGTTCCTCATGCATGCCGGAGTGTCGGCCTGGTGGCTGAGCCTGCCGTGCGCAGCACTGGGGGCGGGGCAGTCCTTCATTTGGGGTTCGAACGCCGCGACGACTATGCGTGATATTGATGCACATCTCATGGGCGCGGCTTCTGGCGTATATAACACATCGCGCCAGGTTGGTTCGGTGATTGGTGTAGCCGGAGTCTCGGCAGTCATGCAGGTCGCTGGTGCCGCAAATTCTCTGGTGCTTATTGTCGCCATATTGGCCGTAGGGTGTGTTTCTTCACTCTTTTTCCGGGACACCCTGCACGCCGGAGGGGGAACTGCGAGGCTGCAGCGAAGCGAGTAGATTGGAAGCCATGCGTCTTGCTGTACTGACATCCGGTGGTGATTGCCCCGGTCTGAATGCTGTTATCCGCGCGGTCGTTCGTACCGCTTCCAACGAGTTCGGCGATACGGTCGTCGGCTACGAGGACGGCTGGGTTGGTCTGATGGAAGACCGCCGCCGTGACCTTTATGACGACGCTGAGATTGACCGCATCCTCCTGCGCGGCGGAACCATCCTCGGTACCGGCCGCCTCCACCCAGATAAGTTCAAGGCTGGGCTGGATACCATCAAAGCCAACATGGCTGATGCCGAGGTCGATGCTCTCATCGCCATTGGCGGTGAGGGAACGCTGAAGGGCGCCAAGTGGCTGTCCGATAATGGCATTCCAGTCGTCGGCGTGCCGAAGACCATTGACAATGACGTCAATGCAACGGACTACACCTTTGGCTTCGACACCGCAGTCTCCGTCGCCACCGACGCGATTGATCGTCTCCACACCACCGCCGAATCCCACGACCGCATCCTCATCGTTGAGGTCATGGGCCGCCACGTTGGTTGGATCGCGCTGCACGCCGGCATGGCTGGCGGTGCACACTACACGGTGATCCCTGAGGTTCCATTCGATATCGCAGATATCACCAAGGCAATGGAGCGCCGCTTCCAGATGGGTGAGAAGTACGGCATTGTCTGCGTTGCCGAAGGCGCTCTGCCCAAGGAAGGCACCATGGACTTCGAAGAAGGCGGTGTTGACCAGTTCGGCCACCAGACCTTCAACGGAATTGGCCAGGTCATCGGTGATGAGATCAAGAAGCGCACCGGCTACGACGTGCGCACAACCGTCCTCGGCCACATCCAGCGTGGTGGTACCCCAACTGCCTATGACCGCGTGCTGGCAACCCGCTATGGCACCCATGCCGCCCGCGCCGCGCACAATGGACAGTCCGGAATGTGCGTGGCCTTGCACGGCGAAAACATCGATCTCGTGCCGCTCGAGGATGCCGTGGGCAAGCTGAAGGTGGTTCCGGCCAAGCGTTATGCCAACGCTCAAGCCCTCTTTGGTTAAACACCACTAGGGCTCACCCATAGTTAATAAAGGAATCATGACAAGCGTATTAGCTTTCCTGGCTGATCAGCCGGTTCTTTTGGTGTTCCTACTGATTGGCCTTGGCATGGCCCTCGGCGGTATCAAGACACGGGGCATCAGCTTGGGCGCGGCGGCCGTGCTTTTCTTGGGCATCGCCTTCTCGGCCGCTGCTTCCGCCGCCGGTGTCGAAGCCTCCGTTCCTCCCATCTTGGGAATGTTTGGTTTGGTGCTCTTTGCGTTTGGCATTGGCAACAACTCCGGCGTGTCCTTCTTCAAATCGCTGAAGACTGCGACCGGCCCCGTGCTCTCCATGATCGTGGTCTTCATCATCGCCGCCCTCGCTGCTTGGGGGCTGGGGACCTATGTCTTTGGATTGTCGAGTGCCACTATTGCCGGTACCTTCGCTGGCGCGGTGACAAATACCCCGGCTTTGGCGGCGGCTTCGGAGACCACGGGTGATCCGGGTTCAGCAACGGTGGGCTACGCGGTGTCCTACCTGTTCGGCGTCATCGGCATGCTCGCGGCGACGGTGCTGGTGCTTCGCGACGCCGGTAATGACGACGACACCCTGTCACCCGTCACGCGCCAGCACATGCAGATTCTGCGAGAGACTTCGGTGGCTGAGATCGCAGACATTGGCAATGGGGAAGTGCAGGTCACCCGCCTGCGCCGAGTGGGCAGCAATGTCATCGTTCTACCTAAGTTCTTCGATGTGCTGCACCCAGGGGACGTCGTCACGCTCGTCGGCGCCCCCGAGGACCTAGACAACATCATTGAGCACGCTGGGCGCGAGTCCCCGCAGATCCTCAATGATGACCGCCACGAGCTAGATTTTCGCCGCATCACGGTGTCTGAGCACAACTTGGCTGGTCTGACCATCGCGGAGCTGAATAACCAGTTGGCGGATCGCTGGGGCGCGCGTATCTCGCGTGTTCGCCGGGCCGATAACGACCAGGTCGCAATCCCCGAACACATCGTGGAGCTGGGGGACCGCGTGCGCGTCGTCGGTTCCAAGAAATCTCTGCGGGAGATTTCCACTTTTCTCGGTGATTCCTCCCAAGGCCTGACGGATATCAACCCGGTCTCCCTCGGCTTAGGCATGGCCCTCGGCGTTTTCGTGGGCCACCTCGAAATTCCGCTTCCAGGCGGCTCTTCCTTTAGCCTCGGCGCTGCCGCTGGCGTCCTCATCGTGGCGTTGATCATGGCGCGTATCGGGCGCATCGGCAATACCGTCACCGCACTGCCGCACTCGGCCAACACAATCCTCTCCGAACTCGGACTGCTGCTCTTCTTGGCCCAGGCCGGAACGAATGCGGGCGGGGAAATCGCCGGTGCCTTTACGGGTGGAGCCTGGTGGAAGATTCTCCTGCTCGGCATGATCATCACGACGCTGGTGGCGACCGGATTCGCACTCGTCATGCGCCGCTTCCTGCGCGTCGGTGCCACGAAGACCGCGGGTGCTATGGCGGGCGCGCAAACCCAGCCGGCCGTGCTCGCTTTCGTGAACAATCGGACGAACACTGACCAGCGCGTCGCCTTGGGCTATGCCATGGTGTATCCGGCGGCGATGATAGCCAAGATTCTCATTACGCACGGCATCACCTTGTTGGGTTAGGCGGTTGCGCACGGTGTCGCGCTGACATACTAAGATGGCACGCATGACTGCTGCGATGTATGACCTGATGGACTATGACGAGGTCCTTGAAAAGTTCGAACCCGTTATGGGCATGGAAGTTCACGTGGAGCTCAACACGGAGACCAAGATGTTCTCCACCTCGCCCACGAACTTCAACGCAGCCCCCAACTCCAACGTGGACCCGGTGTCCCTCGGTTTGCCAGGCGCTTTGCCGGTGGTCAACTCCAAGGGCGTGGAAGGCGCCATCAAGATCGGCCTGGCGCTGAACTGCAAGATTGCGGAATCTTCGCGTTTCGCCCGCAAGAACTACTTCTACCCGGACCAGCCGAAGAACTACCAGATCTCCCAGTACGATGAGCCGATTGCCTACGACGGCTACCTCGACGTCGTCCTCGACGACGGCACTGAGTGGCGCGTTGAGATTGAGCGCGCTCACATGGAGGAGGACACCGGCAAGCTGACCCACCTGGGTGGTGCCGATGGCCGCATTCACGGCGCAACGACCTCGCTGGTGGACTGCAACCGTGCCGGCATCCCGCTAATCGAGATTGTGACCAAGCCGATCATTGGTGCTGGCGAGCGCGCCCCCGAGGTCGCCCGCGCCTATGTTTCTGCTCTGCGTGAGCTCGTCGCGGCACTGGGCGTGTCCGATGCCCGCATGGATCAAGGCTCGATGCGCGTGGATTCCAACGTTTCGCTGCGCCCGGTGGGCCAGGAGGAGTTCGGCACCCGTACCGAAACCAAGAACATCAACTCCCTGCGCTCGGTGGAGCAGGCGGTGCGCTTTGAGATGCAGCGCCAGGCGCAGGTGCTTGTCGACGGTGGCGAGATCGTCCAGGAAACCCGCCATTACCAGGAAACGGATGGTTCGACTTCCAAGGGCCGTCCGAAGGAAACCGCCGAGGACTACCGTTACTTCAACGACCCGGACCTGCCGCCGGTGATTGTCTCCCGCGAGTGGGTCGAGGAAATCCGTCAGACCCTGCCGGAGATGCCGTGGATTCGCCGCGCCCGCATCCAGGAGGAGTGGGGCCTCAAGGACGAGGAGATGCGTGACCTGGTCAACGCCGGCGCTCTCGATCTCATTATCGAAACAGTGGAAGCCGGCACCACTCCTGACGAGGCCCGCTCCTGGTGGGTGTCCTACCTGACCGGTAAGGCCAATGAGGCTGGCGTTGAACTGAGCACTCTCGGCATTACCCCGGCGCAGGTCGCTCGCGTTGTTGAGCTGGTCAAGGAAGGCAAGCTGACCACCAAGCTGGCTCGCCAGGCGGTCGACGGCGTGCTGGCCGGTGAGGGTGACGTCGACGAGGTCGTCGCCAAGCGCGGGCTCGAGGTCGTGCGCGATGATGGCGCGATCGAGAAGGCCGTCGATGATGCCCTGGCCGCTAACCCGGACATCGTGGAGAAGTACAAGGCCGGCAACAAGAAGGTCACCGGTGCCATCGTGGGTGCGGTCATGAAGGCCACCCAGGGTAAGGCTGACCCAGGACAGGTCAACAAGCTGATTGCGAAGAAGCTCTCCTAGTCGGTAGAGATTTCCATTAGGCGAGGTCAGGCGGCTGCGGGGTACCGTGGTCGCCATGACTATTTCTACTAAAGCACTGCAGAAGACCGGTCCGAACGAGCCCTTCGAAGTCGTGACCATCCAGCGCCGCGAGCCGCGCGCCGATGACGTTGTCATCGACATCAAAGCAGCAGGCATCTGCCACTCGGATATCCACACCATCCGCAACGAGTGGGGCGAGGCGCACTTTCCGCTGACCGTTGGCCACGAGATCGCCGGCGTGGTCTCCGCCGTGGGGGAGGAGGTCACTAAGTTCAAGGTGGGGGACCGCGTCGGCGTGGGCTGCCTGGTGAATTCCTGCGGTGAGTGCGAGCAGTGCGAGGCAGGGATGGAGCAGAACTGCCTCAAGGGCGGTGTGGGAACCTATAACTCCACGGATGTCGATGGCACGATTACCCAAGGTGGCTACGCTGAAAAGATCGTGGTGAATCAAGACTTCGTGCTGCGCATCCCGGATTCCCTTGATTTTGACGTGGCAGCACCCCTTCTCTGCGCTGGCATCACTACGTACTCTCCGCTGGCACGTTGGAACGTCAAGGAAGGACAGAAGGTAGCCGTCGTGGGCTTGGGCGGCTTGGGGCACATGGGCGTGCAGATTGCTGCCGCAAAGGGCGCGGATGTCACGGTCATCTCGCGCACCTCGCGCAAGGCAGAGGAGGCCGCGAAGCTGGGGGCGAGCCGTACCCTGGCCACCACCGAAGAGGAAGACTTCTTCAGGAAGCACCGCGGGGAGTTCGATTTCATCCTTTCGACTATTTCCGCCGAGTACAGCCTCGAGGATTACCTGGGGATGCTGAAGCCGCGCGGCATTATGTCTGTCGTGGGGCTCCCGCCGGAGGCACTGCCGCTGCGCCTCAGCCGCCTGGTCGGCGGCGGCAAGGTGCTCACCGGTAACAATATTGGTGGCATCACGGAAACCCAGGAGATACTGGACTTTTGCGCCGAGCATGGCTTGGGTGCGGTGATCGAAAAGGTGGGCGTCGATGAGGTGGACGCGGCCTACGAGCGCGTCGTCGCGGGTGATGTGAAATTCCGCTTTGTCATCGATACCGCGACGTTTGCTGAGTACTAAGAGGTGAGCCGGCTCATGCTTTAGCGGTTGTTGGAGCAATCTCTCCACGGCCACACACATGTTCTCCTATTAGGTTGGCGTAAGCTAGTGATTATGTAACGTCATGCTTGGGTCAAAGTATGGCGCGTTTTTATGCACTAGCCACTAAGCATAAAAAGAAGAAACTAGAAAACAGATAGGAAAACGTGTCTTATAAAAACGTCGTGGGCATCGCTTTGTCCTTCATTGGCTTGCTCGTGGGTGCGGGCTTTGCCACGGGACAGGAAGTTGTCCAGTACTTTACGTCCTTTGGTATTCCTGGCATGTGGGGAATCCTGGTAGCCGGCTTGGTCATGACCCTCGCTGGCACGGTGTTCCTTCAGCTGGGAAGCTACTTCCACGCCAGCGAACACAACCAAGTGTTCCGGAATATTACTCACCCGATCATTTCGCGCATTCTGGATGTCGCGGTGATCCTCACTCTCTTTGCGGTGGGCTTTGTCATGCTGGCTGGTGCCGGCTCCAACATGCAGCAGCAGTTCGGCTGGCCAGCCTGGGTGGGCTCTCTGCTCATGCTCGTGATGGTTCTGATCACGGGCATGTTCGACGTCGATAAGGTCTCCCAGGTCATTGGT
Organism: Corynebacterium aurimucosum ATCC 700975; assembly: GCF_000022905.1. Taxonomy (NCBI): domain Bacteria; kingdom Bacillati; phylum Actinomycetota; class Actinomycetes; order Mycobacteriales; family Corynebacteriaceae; genus Corynebacterium; species Corynebacterium aurimucosum. Next base: position 1,241,539 of record NC_012590.1, read on the forward strand.
CTTCTGACACCGACGATCATTATCGCGGTGCTTTTCGTGGGCATTTACACGCTGCTGCACATGCCGGAAAACGTTGATGCGGCCATTACTGCCTCTGCGGCGATTGAGTCCCCGATCCCGAATTGGTTGATCTCCGCGCTGAACTATAACGGTCTGGCCCTCATTCTGGCGGTATCGATGTCCCTGGTGATCGGCGGCGATAACATCAGCCCGCGCGAAGCAGGCGTCGGCGGCATCGTGGGTGGCGCGGTCTACGCGGTGCTCATGGCTATCGCCGGTTTCTCGCTGCTCATGAACGCGGAGAACGTTGGCGATTCCGATATCCCGATGCTGACCTTGGTGGATAACGTCCATCCGACACTCGGCGTCATCATGGCCATCATTATCTACCTGATGATCTTCAACACGGCCATCGGCATGTTCTATGCCTTGGGCAAGCGTCTGTCTTCTGGTAACGAGTCAAAGTACCGCATTATCTTTATCGCCGGCTGCCTCGCTGGCTTCGCGGTCTCCTTTGCTGGCTTCAAGTCCCTGATGCAGTACGTCTACCCGGTCTTGGGATACATGGGCATCGTGCTCGTCGCCATCCTGGTTGTTGGGTGGATGCGTTCCTTGGGAAAGATTAAGGATGAGGGCCTGCGCCGTGAGCGCATCCGCGCCTTGCTGCACCTCAAGCTGCACCCCGACTCGGAATATGACGCGGCGCGTTATGACGATGAGATCGGCCAGCAGATCGCCGATTCCAACATGGATGATGAAGCCCTCTTCGAGGACCTCGTTTCCGATGTGGTCGAGGAGTTGGACTCGGATGAAGAGCTTGACTTCGACAGGGAAGAGTGGGAGGAAAACCGCAACGACCACTCCTACTACACTGAACGCGAGGCTGTGGAGCAGGACCGCAGCGACGAAGAAATCAAGGCTTGGGTCGAGGAAACCGGCGCAGTGGGAGACCCCGCCGAAGACGAAGAGCTCCCAGAAGAATCAACGAAGAACTAGAGGAACAGGAGCTTCGCCGTCAGTGCAAGCATGACGCAGCCGATGACGATGTTGACTACGCGCCACGTCGTCGGCTTGGCCAGCACGTGGGAGAGCTTGTAGGCGCCGAAGCCCAGGGAGGGGAACCACACGGCGCTGGCCAGAATCGCACCGCCGGCGAAGACCCAACGCTGGTCGCCGTACTGGTTTGCGATAGAGCCCAGCATGACTAGCGCGTCGACATAGGCCAAGGGATTGAGCCACGTGAGCGCCAACGCGCCGAGGACAGGTTTGACCCAGGATTTCGAGCGCACCCGGGGGCGAATTTTGGTGAGCACGGAGGTTCCCGGTGCTCCCGCATTGCCCGAGTTCTCATCAACCACTTGGGCCACGGGCGTAGTTTCCTCGATGACCAGTGCGTCCTGTTGCTTCTTGAAGGCATCGCGGAAGCACGTGAAGCCGAAGTAGATGAGATAGGCCGCTCCCAAGTACTTGACCACGACGAGCGCGGTGGGGAAGCGTTCGACGAGGACGCCGACGCCGGCGGTGCCGCCGGTGATCAGGATGACGTCGGAAAGCAAGCACGCCAACAGGATGGGGCCGACATGATCGCGCTTAATGCCCATCTTGATGATGTAGGCATTCTGCGGTCCGATGGCGATGATGAGGGACAGGCCCAGCGCAAATCCTGCAAGCAATACTGACATGGCTTCTAGTCTGCGCATAGCGCCATATGAAGTCCAGTTAAATGTTCTACAGCTGGTTTAATATAGCTTCATGAACCCGCTCCATACTGAAACGCTGCTGGCCATCATCGATGAAGGTTCCTTCGAGGGCGCAGCGACTGTGTTGGGAATCACTCCTTCCGCCGTCAGTCAACGCATCAAAGCGCTGGAAGTTTCGACCGGCCGCATCCTTCTGCGCCGTGGCACTCCTGTCACCGTGACCGAGGCAGGGGAGATCGTCGCCCAAGCCGCGAGGCGCATGGCGCTGGTTCAAGCCGAAGCGGATGCGCGGCTTACCGAGCGCCTGTCCCGCGTTCCACTCACCGTTGCGATCAACTCGGATTCCCTGGCCACGTGGTTTCGCCCTGTCATCCAGCAGACTGCGCAACGCGGTGAGGCGGCGCTGCGCATCCGCATCGAGGATGAGGCCCGCACGTTGGCCATGTTGCGCCGCGGAGATGTGCTGGGCGCGGTCACGCGCGAGCAAACCCCGGTCTCGGGTTGCGAATCCACATACCTCGGAACTATGCGCTATTTTGCCGTCGCCGCGCCCGCTCTGGCGGAGACTTTTGAAGACTGGGAGACCCTGCCCATCGTGGGCTTCGGTCCGAACGACGCCACCTTGGATGACGCCATGCGCGAGCGTTTCATTGATTCCCATGTTCTGCGTGCGCGGGTGTCACAGATTCCTTCTTCGGAGAGCTATGTCGAAGCAGTGCGCTACGGCCTGGGCTGGGGTTTGGTGCCGCGCCTTCAAGCACAGCCCCTGCTGGAGACGGGGGAGCTGGTGCTTCTCGACGACTTCCCGCTCGACATCGACCTCTATTGGCAACGCTGGCGGCTGGAGTCGGAGGTGCTCGCGGACCTCACGGCAGATGTCTTAGACGCAGGCCGTGCGGTTTTAGCTACGCGCCGCGCCGATAAAGATGCACCATAAGGGCGCTGTGCTGCCTTAAGTTGGAGGCATGAGCGATAAAACTCCTGATAAAGCCACCGACTTTGATGACGATATCCCGACCTACACGGGGAAAGACTCCGTGAAGGACAGCACGCCTGAGGCAGAACCTGTAGAAGCTGCCGATAAGCCGAAGAAGAGCAGCCTCTTCCAGCGCCCAGGGCGCGCCGAGCCGCAGGTGATTAAGCCGAAGAAGGCTGAGGAGCCTGCTGTTGAGGCAGAGCCTGAAGTCAAAACCGAAACCTTTGAGAGCGCCTCCCGCGACTCCCTGTCTTTCGACAGCGCTGCAGCTGAAACCGAGACCACTGCCTTCCCGCGCGCGGAGGCCATGGCCGAGCCTGATGCGCAGACAACCGCTATGCCGGTATCGGCAACCGCAACCGAGTCCACAGCAACTGAGACCTACGAGGAGGTGCCAAGCACGGTCGCTGTTGCCGACCCCGCTGTGGACTCCGAGGTAGCAGCGGTGGAGAAGAAGCCGGAGCCGGCACGCCGCGGCACCATTGACTTCGGTTTGCTCTTCGTGCGCTTGGTGCTCAGCGTTTACCTGCTCGTGGCGGGTGCCTCCACCTTCTTCAAGCTCGGCGGCAATGAGGGCCTGTCCGGTTTGGAGAAGGAGTTCGGCGAGTACACCATGGCAGCGGCACTTGCCATCGGCGTGCCGACCGTCCAGCTCATCGCCGGTGCCTTCCTGCTGCTGGGACTGGTGACGCCGCTGGCGGCCATGTTCGGTCTTATCGTCACTGGCTTCTCCGCCATCCACGGCCTTAACGCCTCCGGCGCTGGGCTGGATGTCTTCGCGTGGAATGAGAGCGTCTGGCTGGGCCTCGTCCTCTTCGTTATCGCGGTGGCCCTGCAGTTCACCGGTCCGGGCTTCATCTCCTTGGACTTCAACCGCTCATGGACCCGCCGCCCGCTGGCGACGTCCTGGATTTTCATCGTCATCGGCGTGGCCGCGCTCGTGGCTATCTGGTGGTTTGGCGCTGGCGTTAACCCGCTGAGCTAAGAGTTTTAGCTTCTACCTAAGCTCCCAGCCTGCAGTTATACACCAACTGTTGTTGTTTTCCATTGCGTAAAGTAAGTTGGTTTCCGTGATGGAAAACAATGACTTTGGTGCCGCAGGAGGGGAGCTTTAGTTTTGTCTGAACAGGATGTTCGAGACGCACTCGCATTTGAGGAACAACAGCAGGTGGCCGCAGCGAAGCGGCCACCTATCTGGCTGAGCCTGTTCGCATCGGCCGCGTACGGCGTGTGGTTTGCCTACATGTGGATCAAGGATGACGTTCACCCAATCGTCCCGATCAGCGGGCTGGTTCTAGTCTTGGGGGTGTTCCTATATAGGTTGTCAACCTAGCGGGTGGAGAAATTGGGGGCGGATTCTCTCTGCGGGGTTGTTTGGTCGTGTTGTTTTCGGGCATGGCTGCTAGCCGACTGGGATTTTACCCGGTCGGCTATCTTTACTCTTAGTGTCTAGGCTGCTAGGTCTTCCTGTGATGGTGCGGGATCGTGGTAGTGCTTGTGGTTGCGCATCATGGCGTAGAGGACGTTGAGCCGTCTGCGGGCTAGTGCTACTACTGCGGCGTTGTGTCTCTTGCCTTCACGGCGCTTTCGTTCATAGAATTGCCGGGAACGCTCATGGAATCTGATGGATGCAAAAGATGATTGCCATAGGGCGTTCTTTAATTTTTTATTGCCAGCTCGGTTCAGTGAGTTCGACATGATCGAGGTCCCGGACTGGTTTGTCCGAGGTGATAAGCCAGCGTAAGAGGCTAGGTGCCCAGCTGTCGGGAAGTCGGTCATGTCGCCCGCGGTCATGAGAATTTGTGCTGCCGTCTTTGGTCCGATTCCTGGCATGGATAGCAGGATTTGAGTGTGGGGGATGTCGTTGATGAGCTCGATGACTTCCTGCTCGATTTGTGTGCGGTGCTCGAGCTTTAAAAGCGCGTCCTTCGCCGACATTGCTACGCCCATTTCGGCATAGTGTGCACCAGCAATGGCAACTGTTTGCTCAGAGATGGCAGCGAAAATGGCATCGAGGACAGGTTCAGGATTGCGTGCCTTATAGCGTCGAGCGAAGGCAGTTGCCTTGGCCTTTCCGAGGCGTTTTATCTTGGTCGGTCCGCCGTAGCGTGCAAGTAGGTGCAGAACCCACTTGCGGTGAATTATCTGACCGCGAAGGGCCTGTTCGAATTGCGGGTAGCAGCCTACTAGTGCACTTCGAATCTGATTGATGAGCCTGGTGTAGGAGCGCGCTAAATCTTCGTCGATACCGTTGAGGACCTTCAACTGGAGGAAGGCTTCTTCGACGCGGTCGACGCTGCGGAGGGATTCCGGAAGGTTCTTTGCAGCGTGGGCGATGATATAGGCGTCCCGGATATCAGTTTTGGCATTGCCAGCGTGGATGCGCGAGAGTTGACGCATAGCCAAACCGGGAAGGTAGCGCACGTCGATCCCGAGTTCTTGAGCAACCGCGACAGTTAGTCGACCAATGTTATTGGGCTGGTCCACGACGACAAGGACCTTGTGGTCGTGTGCGCTGAACGCTGAAAACAGTGCGCGCAGGGATTTTTCGTTTTGGTTGATGCGCTTAGATAGCACCTGGGTGCCGTCGATATCTAAGACGCAAGCGTGGTGAAAGTATTTACCGACGTCCATGCCGATGACATAGTCGTAGGTCATGCCAGACCTCCTAGCGAATTGAATGAGTATGGGACTTATTTCATCGCTGGTGGTCGGACATACTTCACGCTGGCATCCACATTACTTTGAGACCTCGCACATTCTGTGCGGGTCAGGTTCCTATTAGCAGTCTGGAGTATGCCACTGCCTTCGGCGGCATCACCCCCCGGATCATTTTCAGACAGGGACGAAAACAAGCCATACCGAAGCCAGCGACTAGTTCCACTGCCCCAAGGCAGAAGGAACGCAGACAAACATAACCTGCCCCAGCATGGGGCTAGGAGTACGAATCCTGAGTTCCTTCAAGCGGAACTGCCAACAACGTAATGGGATTGGTGGCACTGGCGCTCTATTACCGCAAGGGGGTACGGGATTCGATGCGTCAAAAGGTGGATCCGCATGCGTCACGGAGTATCACCTGGCGGTATTTTGCGGGCTTGGGATTCATGATCCTGCCGGCACTGTTCAATCCCTTTGTTGAAGGGCACATTGTTGCTTCGTGCGTCGCGGGCGTGCTGTGCAGCCTAGCGGCTTTCTGGATGCTGCACACCGGTGCGCTGAATAGGATGTCGCGATGAGTGACCTCGATCCGATAATCCACCCGCTCAACCGCTTTAAAATCTGCGCCACGCTCAATGCCTTTGGCGCCACGCAGGGTGGGGAGGTAAACCGTGAGATGAAATTCGCTATGTTGCGCGATCGCACGGAGCTTTCCGACGCCACCCTGTCCAAGCAGCTCGGAGCGCTAGAACAAGCCGGCTACGTGACTCGCTTCCGCGAATACGGCACCAGCCGCGCTAAGGACTCGGTGTGGGTCGCATTGACTGAGCAAGGCAAGATCGCCTTCGACGGTCACTTGGCAGCACTCAAGGCTTTAGCCGAGGGCTGAGATGCGCGCATAGTACGGCGTCGCTGAGGTGCCCTTATTGACAAAGTTATCCCTCGCGCCGCAATGGCGGCGCATAACTTTGGCAGAACGGGCAGTTTGCGTTTCGGGGCTTAGCTGGCTGGGGCTGTAGCGAGCTCGGTTTGTGGCTTGTCTGTTGGAATGCCCTGAACCTTGAGGCAGATGGCGTAGAGAATCCAGCTGAGAAGCGCCAGCCACACGAAGTCATCGACCAAGAACTTCTGATACAGCGGCATCACGTGGACATCGATGCTGTCACCAAACCACCACTTCGGCGGAACGGTGAGCAGCATGCCCGCCCAGGCAGCCAGCACAGCCAGCAAGCTGCCGGCGACCCAGGTGGAATTGCGCCAGGACCAGGCGCGGTAGACCAGAACGGGGACGATGAGGGACAGCCATACCCAGTGGTGCGACCACGAAACGGGGGAGATGAGCAGCATGGTGGTGGCGGTGGTGAGGTGGGCGTCGACAAGCAAGCCGCGCCGCATCTGCACCAAGATGAGGGCTGAGCCAAGACCGATGACGGTGAGCGCTGCGACCAGCCACAGCATGTTGATGAGCGTGCCGTGGTTGTCCATGGCCTCTTGGGAGGTGAAGAGTCGCTGGATGACACCCTTGAGCGAGGAATTGGACTGATAGTCCGTGGCCACACCGAAGTCTGCGCCCTTGCCCATATCGAGAAGCTTCGAGGTGAAGAATTCGACAAAGGCCTCCCAGCGGTAAACCGCGGCCAACAGGGTAGCCAGGACGGCGGAGGCGAAGGCTGTGAGGATTGGCTTCCATTCGCGGCGCAGCAGGAAGTAGAGCAGCATGGCCAAGGGGGTGATCTTGATGGCTGCCGCGAGTCCTATCAGCCAGCCTTGCGGAAGCTTGCGCTTGCGCGGGATCAGATCGAAGATGACCAGCGCCATGATGACGATGTTGATCTGTGCAAAACCGTTGTTGAGGCGGATGGGTTCAAAGAACATGGCCGCGGCCCACGCGATCGCCACGGTGGGCCACAGGTGCGGCACCTTGAGGGCGCGGAAGATCGCGTAGAGACAGGCAAAGACCAGGCCGTCTGAGAGGACGATCATGATATCGCCGGCGAGCGAATCGCTCATCCAGTCAAAGGCAGTCAGCGGCACCATAACCAGCGCCCCGAAGGGTGGGTAGATAAAGGGGAGCGCCAAATCCCCGGCGTACATGGGCTCCGAATAGACTGAGCGGCCCTCCATGAAGGCGCGGACGCCCTCACGGTAAATGATCATGTCGACCGGAAAGTCCGTATGGAGGACGTGGCGGATGACGCCCACCAGGCCAACGATGAGCCCGGCGGCGGTCAGGAGTGTGCGCCTTGCGGCGTTAGTGGCGAAATTCATCGCCCCATACTCTAATTGACGTAGCCATCCACCACGCGCACCGCACCACGGTCAGCGGACGTGGCCATGTTGGCATAGGCGCGCAGTGCCTTGGTGACCGGGCGGTTGCGCTCCTTTGGGGTCCAGGGCTTCTCGCGCTGCTCCTCGGTGGCGCGGCGGCGCTCCAAGACTTCTTCGTCAACGTCGAGGGTGAGCTGGCGCTCGCGGATGTTGATGGTGATGGGGTCACCGTTCTCCACGAGACCGATAAGCCCGCCGTGAGCAGCCTCGGGGGAGATGTGGCCAATCGAGAGGCCAGAGGTGCCACCGGAGAAGCGGCCGTCGGTAATCAAGGCGCAGGCCTTGCCCAAGCCGGAGCCCTTGAGGAAGGAGGTCGGGTGCAGCATCTCCTGCATACCGGGGCCACCAGCGGGGCCCTCGTAGCGGATGACGATGACATCGCCAGGCTGGACTTCCTTCTTCAGGATGATGGACACGGCCTCTTCCTGGGATTCCACCACGCGGGCCGGGCCGGTAAAGGTCCATAGCTCTTCCTCCACGCCGGCGGCCTTGACAATGGCTCCGTTGGGGGCGAGGTTACCGCGCAGGACAACCAGGCCGCCGTCAGAGGAAAAGGCGCGCTCGGCGTCGTGGATGCAGCCATTGGCAGCATCAGTATCCAGCTCATCCCAGCGGTTGGACTGGCTGAAGGGCTCGGTGGTGCGCACACCGCCGGGTGCGGCGTGGAAAAGCTCGAGAGCGGCTTCCGTGGCCTTGCCGCCGCGGATATCCCAATCATCGAGCCACTCCTCGGCGTTGTCGTAGAGCGCGGTGTGGACCTTGAGGTTCAAGTGGCCGGCGCGGCGCAGCTCACCCAAGATGGCGGGGATACCGCCGGCGCGGTGCACATCCTCGATGTGGTAGGTGCCGTTGGGCGCCACCTTGGACAGGCAGGGCACGCGGTAGGAGATCTCGTTGATGTCCTCGAGGGTGAAGTCCACCTCGCCCTCCTGCGCGGCGGCCAGCGTGTGGAGGATGGTGTTGGTGGAACCGCCCATGGCCATGTCCAGTGCCATGGCGTTGCTGAAGGCTTCCTTGGTGGCGATAGAGCGGGGGAGAACGGCGTCGTCTTCTTCGCCGTAGTAGCGTCGGCACAGGTCCACGATGGTGCGGCCAGCCTGCTCGAAGAGATCGCGGCGGGCGCTGTGGGTAGCCAGCGTGGTGCCGTTTCCCGGCAGGGCGAGGCCGAGCGCCTCAGTGAGGCAGTTCATGGAATTGGCGGTGAACATGCCGGAGCAGGAACCACAGGTGGGGCAGGCGGATTCCTCCACCCGGGTCAAGCCCTCGTCGGAGACGGCATCGCTTGCCGACGCCGTGATGGCCGTAATCAGATCCGTCGGTGCGTGTGCCACGCCGTCAACGACAACGGCCTTGCCGGCTTCCATCGGGCCACCAGACACAAAGATGGTGGGGATGTTAAGGCGCAGCGCGGCATTCAGCATGCCCGGGGTGATCTTGTCGCAGTTGGAGATGCACACCAGCGCGTCGGCAGTGTGGGCATTGACCATGTACTCGATGGAATCGGAGATGATCTCTCGCGAGGGCAGGGAGTAAAGCATGCCGCTGTGGCCCATGGCGATGCCATCGTCAACAGCAATGGTGTTGAATTCCTTCGGTACGCCGCCGGCTTCGCGGACGGCATCGGCCACGATGTCGCCGACGTTTTTGAGGTGAACGTGGCCGGGAACGAACTGGGTAAAGGAATTGGCGATGGCAACGATCGGCTTGCCAAAGTCACTCTCCTTGGAGCCTGTAGCGCGCCACAGTGCGCGCGCACCGGACGCCTGGCGGCCAACGGTGGTGACTTTAGAGCGGAGAGGGTACATGGTTAATCCTTCAGTTCGGGGTGTTTCTCGAGGTACTCGGCGTATTCCTCCTTGGTGAGGAGGATCTGTTGGCCATCGCGGTGGACGATGACCACCTTGTCATCGGCGGCGTCACGGCCAGCGCTCAGGGCGTCGGGGATGCGCCCATTGGAAGCGGCAGCGAGGCGGGGGAGGGAGTTGAAAGTCACTCCCGGCAGGTTGAAGTTATCGCCCTTCGTCGTGCGGGCATAGGCTTTCGAGCGCTGGAAACCGATTCCTTGGAAGTCTTTCCACTCGATGTGCTTGGGGCCGCGGAAGCCATAGGTGATGTGGATGCCCGTGCTGTCCACGGTGGTGCGGGCCCGCAGGACCCACCAGATGGCCAGCACGGGGAAGATGAGAATCCAGAAGAGGTACTTCGGGGCCCAGCCAATGCTGAGGAAAGCGATGGCGGCGAGGATGCCGATGCCGAGGAGGTGTTCGCGAGTGGGCTTGAACGTTTCGGCCGTGGGGTGTTCGGCGCGAGAAGATGCGTTCTGCGGGTGTGAGGACGTCATAGTGGGTCATCGTAATTGACAATATGGCGCGGTGGCGAACCGCCCCACCTGTGGAATCTCGCTAAATGAGAAATAGATCCCAAAAATGGGGGTAAAGGCCTGCGGTGGCGTTTCTATCAGTGTACAGTTTATCCCATGATCATTATTCGACTTCACCTCGTAGTAGTACCCGGGCGGCGCGAGCCGTAGCGAGTCCGCTAGTGACGTCGACCAGCATGCGCCCCCGTTACCTTCACACCCAGGAAGGAAAGACGGGGGCGTTATTCGTTGGATGATCTCTCCGATATCCACCCCCACTAAAGGAGCACACCAACCGTGACAGCTTCCACACCGCCACAGCGGGCGCCCGAGCGCATCACGGGCGCACACGCCATTGTCCGTACCCTCGAAGATTTGGGCACCGAGCTGGTCTTCGGCATTCCGGGCGGCGCCGTGCTTCCGCTGTACGACGCCCTGTTTGAATCCACGAAGCTGCGCCACGTGCTCACCCGCCACGAGCAGGGAGCTGGCCATGCAGCAGAAGGCTATGCGCAGGCATCCGGAAAGGTCGGCGTCATGATTGCCACCTCCGGCCCGGGTGCCACCAACCTTGTGACCCCGCTGGCGGATGCCAACCTAGACTCCGTGCCCGTCGTGGCTATTACCGGACAGGTCGGCAGTTCATTGCTGGGCACCGACGCCTTCCAGGAGGCTGATATCCGCGGCGTGACGATGCCGATTACGAAGCACAACTTCATCGTCACCAAGGCCGAGGATATCCCCAGTGCGATTGCAGCAGCTTTCCATTTGGCCTCCAGTGGCCGTCCAGGACCGGTCCTCGTGGATATTCCGAAGGACGTGCAGAACGCGCTGATGGAGTACTCGGGTCCGGTCATGCCGGATTTGCCTGGCTACAAGCCCACTACGACCCCGCACCCGCGCCAGATTACCCAAGCTGTCCAGCGTATTGCTCGCGCCGAGCGCCCTGTGCTCTATGTTGGCGGCGGTGTCATCAAGGCCGAGGCTTCCCGCGAGCTGCGCGAATTCGCTGAGCTGACCGGAATCCCGGTGGTGACCACGCTTATGGCTCTCGGTGCCTTCCCGGATAAGCATCCGCAGCACATGGGTATGCCCGGTATGCACGGCACGGTGCCGGCGGTGGCGGCGCTGCAGCGCGCGGACCTCATTATTGCGGTGGGCGCACGCTTCGATGATCGTGTGACTGGTGATACCGATACTTTCGCTCCCCATGCCGAGGTTATCCACGCCGACATCGATCCGGCGGAGATTGGCAAGATCCGTGAGGTAGCGGTTCCCATCGTGGGTGATGCCCGCGAGGTGCTTCTGCGCCTGACCAAGGCTTATGCCAATGACGCGGAGCTGGATGCCCCGCGCATTGGGCCGTGGATGGAGTACTTGGGGGATCTGCAGAGCCGCTTCCCGCGCGGTTTCGAGCCGACAGCAGACGGTCTGCTCAACCCGCAAGAGGTCATTCAGCAGCTCAGCGCAATTGTGGGCCCGGAGGCCATTTACTGCGCGGGCGTGGGCCAGCACCAGATGTGGTCGGCGCAGTTCCTTGACTTCGAGCAGCCGCGCAGCTGGATCAACTCCGGTGGCGCCGGCACGATGGGCTACGCGGTGCCCGCAGCGCTCGGAGCAAAGGCTGCCTGCCCGGAGCGAGAGGTCTGGGCAATCGACGGAGATGGCTGTTTCCAGATGACCAACCAGGAGCTCACCACCGCCGCGGTGGAAGGGTTCCCCGTCAAAGTCGCTGTCATTAATAACGGCAACCTGGGCATGGTGCGCCAGTGGCAGACGCTGTTCTATGAGAACAAGTACTCCCATACCAAGCTGCGTGAGCACGATGAGTACGTCCCGGACTTCGTCAAGCTCAGCGAGGCCCTGGGCTGCGAATCCATTCGCGTCACCACGGCAGAGGAGATTGGCCCGGCGATTGAACGTGCGCGCTCAATCAATGACAGGCCTGTGGTCATTGACTTCATCGTGGGCCAGGACGCCCAGGTGTGGCCGATGATTGGCGGCGGTGCCTCCAATGAGGAAATCCAGTACGCCCTGGGTCTGCGCCCGCTGTTTGATGAAAATGAGTCCGCGGCCGAGGAACCGGCCGATATCCACGAATCCCTCGAGGAGGCCTAAGAGCAATGGCTAAAGACGACATCACTCGCCACATCCTGTCTGTGCGCGTCCAAGATATTGAGGGCATCATTTCCCGCGTGACCGGTATGTTCACCCGCCGCGGTTATAACCTCATCTCGCTCGTTTCCGCCCGTACCGAAACCGAGGGGATCAACCGCTTAACCATCGTTGTGGACGCCTCCGAGGTTGTTATCGAACAGGTGACGAAGCAGCTCAACAAGATCGTTCCGGTGCTTAAGGTGGTGGAGCTGGAGGAAGAAAACACCATTGCTCGCGCCATCATGCTGGTCAAGGTGGCTGCGGATAACTCGAACCGCCCCCAGGTGGTGGACGCGGTGAACATCTTCCGCGCTCGCATCGTGGATGTATCGCCGGAGTCCGTGGTGGTGGAGGCCACCGGAACGCCCGGCAAGCTGCAGGCGCTTCTCGACGTCCTTGAGCCCTTCGGCATCCGCGAACTGGTGCAGTCCGGAAATGTCGCGCTGGGTCGTGGCCCAAAGGCGATGGCACCAAGCAAATAAAAAATCTCACAATGTGGGCGCTCCGTCCCAAAGTGTGATACAAATTCAATAGACAGAGTTACTACTGGATGCGTAGTGCTCACGAACCCAAAGAGAAAAGGAACATCAAACATGGCTATTGAGACTCTGTACGATTCTGATGCAGACCTGACCATCATCCAGGGCCGCAAGGTGGCCATCATTGGCTACGGCTCCCAGGGCCACGCCCACGCAATGAACCTGCGTGACTCCGGCGTTGAGGTTGCCATCGGCCTGCGCGAAGGTTCCAAGTCCCGCGAGAAGGCAGAGGAGGCTGGCTTCAAGGTTCTCACCAATGCCGAGGCTGCCAAGTGGGCTGATGTCATCATGCTGCTGGCGCCGGATACCTCCCAGGCTGCCATCTTCACTGAGGACATCGAGCCGAACCTGGAGGACGGCAACGCGCTGTTCTTCGGCCACGGCCTCAATATCCACTTCGGTCTGATCAAGCCGGCGGAGAACATCACCATCGGTATGGTCGCTCCGAAGGGACCGGGCCACCTGGTTCGCCGCCAGTTCGTTGACGGTAAGGGCGTTCCTTGCCTGATTGCCACCGAGCAGGATCCGAAGGGCGAGGGGCGTGAGCTGACCCTGTCCTACGCCGCAGCCATCGGCGGTGCCCGCGCCGGTGTTATCCCGACGACCTTCAAGGATGAGACTGAGACCGACCTCTTCGGTGAGCAGGCCGTCCTGTGTGGTGGCGTGGAGTACCTGATCATGAACGGCTTCGAAGTTCTTACCGAGGCTGGCTACGAGCCGGAGATGGCTTACTTTGAGGTCTGCCACGAGCTGAAGCTCATCGTTGATCTCATCGTTGAGGGCGGCATCAAGAACATGAACTACTCCTGCTCCGACACCGCGGAGTTCGGCGGCTACCTTTCCGGACCGCGCGTCATCGACGCTTCCGTGAAGGAGCGCATGAAGGATGTCCTCACCGATATTCAGGACGGCACTTTCGTCAAGCGCCTCGTCGCCAACGTTGAGGGTGGCAACAAGGAGCTCGAGGATCTGCGCGCCAAGGTGAACTCCCACCCGATCGAGCAGACTGGCTCCCAGCTGCGCGATCTCATGAGCTGGGTGAAGAATCCGCTGGACGCAACTGCATAAACTGCGCTACGCCTAAAGGATCCCGTTGGCCATTGGTCAGCGGGATTCTTTAGTTTTGTGATGTTCGCGCATAAACGGGCACGTTCCCACATTTGGCGGTAGGCTCGAAGCCATGGGTTTCTCTACGCCAAGCTATGACCTTAATGACCTCTTCGCACGCATCGATCGCGGTGATATTCAGCTTCCAGACTTTCAGCGCTCCTATGCCTGGGATGAGGACCGCATCAGATCGCTGATCGTCACTGTGCTGCGCGGCTACCCACTCGGCGCGTTCATGGCCTTGGATACCCGCAACGAGGCCATGCGCTTTCGGCCGCGGCCGCTCGCGGGTGCGCCCAACACCGGGGTAAACCCGGGCTTGCTGTTGCTCGATGGCCAGCAGAGGCTGACCACTCTGTACCACTGCTTCCGTGGTGAGGGTTTTGTTGATACCACAGACTTCCGCTCCAAGAAGGTCTCCCGCAAGTACTTTGTGGACCTGCACAAAGCCACTTCTGAAGACATCATGCCGGATGAAGCAGTCTTCGCCATCAATCAGCACGGCGAGCTGCGCTCTCACTTCGCGCCGGACCTCGACGATTCTCTGAACAGCCGCGAGGCCGCGGTTCAAGCATGCTGCATTCCCGTCTCCGCGCTGCTGAGCGAGGAGGGCACCAGCATGCTCTTCGAGCTCGCCGCTGCCAACGATGGCGCCAACCGCGATGTCGTCGCCGCTTTCAATAACCGCATCCTGCGCCCGCTGTCCGGCTACACTGTGCCGATGATTCGCCTTTCCCGCGAGACGGCCAGCGCTGGTATCGGCTCCATCTTTGCCCAGGTGAACTCGGCCGGATTACAGATGGATGTCTTCGACCTCCTCACGGCAGTCTTTGCCTCCGAGGACCCGGACTTCCACTTGGCGGAGGACTGGGCAGGCGTCGAGAAGCAGCTACGTGCCTTCCCAGCGCTCGACGGCATTGGCCGAAATGAATTCCTCTCGGCAGTATCGCTGTTGGTGTCGGGGGAGAAGGGCAATGCCGGCGGCCAGCGCGAAGACATCCTGCAGCTCTCGCTCGCCGAATACCGCAAGGCTTCGCAGACCCTGGTGATTACTTTCCGCGAAGTCGCAGAGTTCCTGGCTGAGCGTTGCATACTATCCCTTGAGCAGGTTCCTTATTCCGAGCAGATCATTCCGCTGGCGGTTATTCTGGCGCGTCTGGCTGAGAAGAAGGGCGTGCTGTCGAGTCAGGATGCCTGGGACCGACTTAATCAGTGGTTCTGGAGCGGCGTCTTTGGTGAGCTTTACGGCTCCTCCGCCGTGAAGCTACGCGCAGCGCGCGATGTTGACGAGGTCACCGCATGGGTCGCTGGCGACACCGAGGATGTTCCGAAGACCGTCCGTGATGCCTCCTTCCGCGAGTCCCGCCTGTTTTCGGTAGGGGAGCACGACGGGGTGTGGCATGGTCTGTATGCCCTGCTCATGGCTCGTGGCGCGAAGGACTGGCGTACGGGCCGTCCGTTTAACCGCCATAGCTTTGAGGAGCTGCAGCCGGGCTTCTTCCCCGTCTTCCCGCTTCGCTGGTGCGAGCGCCACGGCGTCAGCGGCGTCCTGGCAAACTCCGTGCTGAACCGCACTCCGATGGGCAAGCGCACCGAGGTTGTCATCGATGGGCATTCGCCCGAGCGCTACCTTCCGCGTGTGCAGTCGAAATCGATCATGGAGGATGCTGAGTTTGATAGCGTGCTGGCCTCCCACGAACTGGAGCCGGAGCTGTTGACGGCGAAGACTGTGCACCAGTTCTTTGCTGACCGCCGCGAGCGCTTTGTCGGCATCGTTGAATACGCGCTCAACAAACAGGTAGTGCGTGACGTGGACGAGGCGAACCTCTCTGGTGGCGAGGAGGGGCCGCAGGCCTTTGCTCGTTAAGGTTCCATCTCCACGTGGGCTAAAGGTCGTGTCCACGGTGCTGCTGCTGGGCATGACCGCGCTGGGGGTTGTGGGGTGCTCATCGCTGGGACGCGGTGAGCCCGTCTTAACGCAAGACATCACCGCCCTCCCTGAGTCAGAAATTGACCTGGCCCGGGCGAGCGAGGAAAACCGCCTGCGGCTCATTGATCCGCAATTCGCCAATGAAGTCACCGTTGTTGGGGACCGCTGGGGAATAGACTCGGCACGCTTATTCTTCAAGGAGAGCAATACGCTGATCCTCGCCGAGGAGACAGATGCTGCGGCCTTGCGGGCGGCGACGTTGAGCGTGTCGCAGCGCGTTCCCATGGTGACCTACGATGCCTCGATCCGCCCACAAATTTCACAACTGCTCAATGACCTTGATGTGGACCAAATTCTGGTTATCGGCAACGTCCCGTGGGCTAGGCAGAACGGGCAACGCGAGGTCATCCACGACCCAGGAAACACCAAGGCGTTGGGGGAGTACACGGCTTTTCGTTTTGATTCCAAAGTGGTGATGAACCGTGAGCGCATGGTTGATAACATCGCGCGCTTGGATTCCTCCACGAAAACGGAGCTCAAGGCCGCGTGGGAGCCGCTGCCGCAGCACCTCACTAAGGAAAAGATGCCGGCGATTCCCGCGCAAGCGCGCCGTGATGCGCAAATGGCACCGGTTATCGTGGCGACGAAAGATAGTCCCTTGGCCAATGTGGTGAATGCCACCGCATATGGCGGTACGGTGTTCGTGATGGAGGACCCGGATCCGACGGCGACGAAGGCTGGCGCGGCGATTACAGCGGGGCTATCAGACGGGCCGATCGTGGCCCTTGGGCCGGAATTCGGTTCGGTGACAGAATTCACGCATAAAATCACTCAGGGCTGGAAAGAATAAACTACACTTCTCGGCATCTCCAATTCTGACTAGTAAAGGAAGTTATGTCGAAGCCGGTCGTTCTTATCGCCGATAAGCTTGCAGAATCCACCGTCGATGCTCTCGGGGACACCGTCGAGGTCCGCTGGGTAGATGGTCCAAATCGCGCGGAGCTGCTCGCCGCGGTGCCGGAGGCTGACGCCCTCCTCGTCCGCTCTGCCACGACCGTGGATGCGGAGGTGCTGGCCGCCGCAGAGAACCTGAAGATCGTGGGCCGCGCTGGTGTCGGTTTGGATAATGTTGATATCCCCGCTGCCACCGAGCGAGGCGTCATGGTTGTTAACGCGCCGACCTCCAACATTCACTCCGCTTGTGAGCAGGCCATCGCGCTGCTTCTAGCCACCGCCCGCCAGGTGCCGGCAGCAGATCAGTCCCTGCGCCAGGGCGAGTGGAAGCGTTCCTCCTTCAAGGGCGTCGAGATCTATGGCAAGACCATCGGCATCGTGGGCTTCGGCCACATCGGCCAGCTCTTCGCACAGCGCTTGCTGGCTTTTGAGACCACCGTCATCGCCCACGATCCTTATGCCAACCCGGCTCGCGCAGCGGCGCTGGGCGTGGAGCTAGTGAGCCTTGAAGAGCTCATGTCGCGCTCTGATTTCGTGACCATTCACCTGCCCAAGACGCCGGAGACCGCCGGCATGTTTGATGCTGAACTCCTGGCTAAGGCTAAGAAGGGGCAGATCATCATCAACGCCGCCCGCGGCGGCCTCGTGGATGAGGCTGCGCTGGCTGAGTCCATCAAGTCGGGGCACCACCGCGGCGCCGGTTTCGATGTTTATGCTTCCGAGCCGTGCACGGATTCCCCGCTCTTCGAACTCCCACAGGTCACCGTGTCACCGCACCTGGGTGCTTCCACGGTAGAAGCGCAGGACCGTGCAGGTACCGACGTAGCCGCGTCGGTCTTGAAGGCGCTGGCCGGTGAGTTTGTGGCCGACGCCGTCAACGTTGAGGGCGGCAAGGTTGGCGAGGAAGTATCCGGCTGGCTGGATCTGACGCGCAAGCTGGGTCTCGTTGCAGGAAACCTCCTGGGTGCTGCGCCCGTCGCCATCGAGGTGGAGGCTTGTGGCGAGCTAGCCAATGAAGAAGTCTCTGCGCTTGGTTTGTCTGCCGTTCGCGGTGTGTTCTCCGGCGTGGTTTCGGAGACCGTTACTTTCGTCAACGCCATGAAGATCGCCGCAAGCCGCGGCGTGACCGTAGATGTCAAGACCAACGTGGAGTCGAAGGGTCACCGTTCTTCGGTGCGGGTCAAGGTCATTGGCCCCAACGGCAAGGTATCGCAGTTGACTGGCGCTCTGACCGGAATCGATGGGGTGGAGAAGATCATCCGCATCAATGGCCGCGGCGTCGACATGCGCGCTACCGGCCGCAACCTCTTCTTCTCCTACAAGGATGCCCCGGGCGCACTGGGTACCGTGGGCACCAAGCTGGGTGCTGCTGGCATCAACATCGTGGCTGCCGCCCTGACCCAGGGCAAGGATGCCTCCGATGCTGTGCTCATCCTGCGCGTCGAACGTGAGGTGCCGGAGGAGCTGGTCGACGAAATCAACGCGGCGCTGGGTGCTACCTGCCGCCAGCTCGTCCTGAATGCATAGCCCACAGCGTTAAGCCTTTCGCAGCAGCCCCCGTGAAGGATCGTCCGCGGTTCTTCACGGGGGTTTTGCCGTCGCCGGAGTCGAGAGGGTGGTACCCTCACAAGTATCCAATATGTGAGAAAGGAATCCCACAAAATGAAACTGGCAGTGATTGGCGGCGACGGCATTGGTCCCGAGGTAACCGCGGAGGCATTGAAGGTCCTGCGTGCGGTTCGCCAGGATGTCGAGGTTACTGATTATGACCTCGGTGCGAGGCGCTACCTGCGCAACGGGGAGCTGCTTAGCGACGCCGACTTTGCCTCCCTGCGCGAGCACGACGCAATCCTGCTCGGCGCGATCGGTGCGCCCGGTGAGGTTCCACCCGGCGTGCTGGAGCGCGGCCTGCTGCTAAAGATGCGTTTTGCCTTGGATCACCACGTCAACCTGCGCCCCTCCAAGCTGTATCCGACGTCCACCTCGCCGCTGGCAAACCCGGGCGATATCGACTTCGTCGTCGTCCGTGAAGGCACTGAGGGATTGTACTGTGGAAACGGCGGCACGCTGCGCGAAGGCACCGAACATGAGGTGGCCTCGGAAGTTTCCCAGAACACGCGTTTCGGAGTAGAACGTGTGGTGCGCGATGCATTCCAGCGTGCAATGGGACGCCGCAAGCACGTGACACTGGTGCACAAGACCAATGTCCTGGTGAACGCCGGTGGGCTCTGGCAGCGCACCGTGAACGAGGTGGCTCAGGAATTCCCGGAGGTTACCGTCGATTACAACCACATCGACGCCGCAACCATCTACATGGTCACCGATCCCGCGCGCTATGACGTCATCGTGACCGATAACCTCTTTGGCGACATCCTGACTGACTTGGCAGGTGCTGTGACCGGCGGTATTGGCTTGGCCGCCTCCGGAAACATTGACGCCTCCGGCGCTAACCCCTCCATGTTTGAACCGGTTCACGGTTCCGCACCGGATATCGCGGGCAAGGGCATCGCGGATCCCACCGCGGCGATCCTGTCGGCGGCGATGCTGCTGCGCCACCTTGGTGATGAGGAAAACGCCGTGCGCATCGAAGAGGCCGTGGCGGCCGATGTTTCCGCCCGCGGTGATGCACAGGCGCGCACCACTGAAATTGGTGATCGAATCGCCGCCGCGCTCAGTGCTTAGCGCTGTATGGTTGGCGCATGAGCGTCGAAATAGACGAAGTCACTAGCTTCCTCGCACAGCATGAGCCCTTCTCCCGTCTGCCGGAGGAAGAGCTCACCGCACTCTCTTCACAGCTGAGCATGATCTACCTGCGTCGTGGGGATATTCCCATAAAGATGGGGGAAGAGAATGCTCATCTCCACATCATCCGCACCGGTGCGATTGATGTGGTGGGAGAGGATAACGTGTTGCTGGATCGCCGCGAATCTGGCCTTACTTTTGGCTACTCCACATTGCAGGGAGAGCCGGTCTCCGCCTATGAGATGGTCGCGGTGGAGGATAGCCTCGTCTTTACTCTTGAGCAGGAGGCCTTTAGCCAACTCGCTGAACGCAACCCTGACATCGCGCGTTTCTTTTCAGCGCAGTCCCGTCAGATCCGAGCGGCAGCGCGGGAGCTTACCGATTCCGCACCAACAGACGTGCTCCGCACGCCGCTGCGGGAGCTCATTCGGACCGACGTGTTGACGGCGCCAGCCGCAACCACCATCCGCGAAGCTGCTCTGCTGATGACAGAACATGGCGTTTCTTCATTACTCGTCGTGGAATCGGGCGAGGAGACAGACAAGCGACTCACGGGAATCCTGACCGACCGCGATCTGCGAACTCGGGTGCTCGCCGCCCAGCGCGACCCTGCCGCGCCGGTGGGGGAGATCATGACGCCTCAGCCCCTCACGGTATCGGCGGATGCCCCAGCCATGGAAGCACTCTTGCACATGGCCGAGCGCGGAATCCACCATTTGCCGGTGGTCAAAGAAGGCGCCCTGCAGGGGATTGTTACGCAGTCGGACGTTACCCGGCTGCTGCACAATGATCCGGTCTACCTTGCGGCGGATCTTTCACGGCGCTCCAGTGTTGCAGAGCTGAATGGTGCCTTCAACGAAGCCACGCGCTTGGCTGGGCGCTTCGTGGAGCGCGGCTCGACACCGGCGGAAGCCTCGAGCTTGGTCACGCTTGCCGCCGATGCTGTGGCACGGCGCCTGTGCACGCTCGCGGAGGAGGAACTTGGTCCTCCGCCTGTGGAGTATGCCTTTGTGGCCGTGGGCTCGCAGGGAAGGCGAGAGATGGCGCTGGCCTCAGACCAAGATAATGCGCTAGTCCTCGCGGATGATTTCGATGCCGCTGAGTATGGAGAGTATTTCGCGCGGCTTAGTTCCTTTGTGTGCCAGGGCTTAGCCGACGCCGGGCAGGTCCTGTGTCCTGGGGACATGATGGCCATGACTGCTCAGTGGCGGATGACGCGCTCCCAATGGATCGATACCTTCCGTCGGTGGATTCGAGACCCTCAACCGAAGGCGCTGCTCAACGCGCAGATTTTCTTCGACTTCCGGGTGCTCTATGGAAGCGAGGCGCTGGGCCGGGACGTTCACACTGCTGCCGTAGAGATGGGTCAAGGGGCAACGCGCTTGCACGCCCACCTGGCTAGCTTGGCCGCGCGCCGTGAGCCGCCGCTGACTTTGTTTCGGGGGCTCGTGGTGGAGCGCGATGGTGACTACGCAAACACTCTCGATATCAAGAAGGGAGGAACAGCGGGCATCGTGCAGATGGCCCGTCTCTTCGCACTGGCTTCCGGATCCACTGTGGTGGACACGCGCCAGCGGCTCAGGGAAGCGGCCGGTAATGCGGTGAGCCGACAGGGCGCGCAGGAGCTTCTCGACGCCTTCGACTACCTGCGGTCCCTGTCCTTCCAGCATCAAGCCCGCCAGCTGCGGGAAGGCCAGCAGCCGGATTATCACATCGACCCCAAGGGTCTCGGCCGCATGGAGCGAGAACACCTGCGCGATGCTTTCCGTGCCATCAAGTCGATGCAGAATGCCTTGGCCACGAAGTATCCGGTGAGGAATATTTAGATGTGGAGCCCCTGGAGTCGGCGCGCGGACTGGGGTGCGCCAGGGTTAAGCACCCCGCTCGATGATCTGAATTTGCTTGCCGTAGACATGGAGACCACGAGTCTAGACCCGCGAAGAGGAAAGATTGTCTCCATTGGCTGGGTGCCGGTTAACGGGGGAGTCATCGACTTATCCGGTGCCGGTTATACCGTGGTGCGCGGCGCGCAGGTGGCCGAGGATGCACATGTCCACTTGCTGACGCAGGAGGTCATTGATGCCGGTGAGGAGCTAGATAGCGCGGTGGCGCAATTGCGCCAGGCTCTGCAGGGACGCGCGCTACTCGCGCATTTCGCGGCCTTGGAGGTGGGGTTCATTGAAGCTGCCTCCCGTGAGGTCTTTGGGCAGCGCCCGCGCCTGAGCGTGGTTGATACCTTTGCACTCGAGCGGCGCCACATGGAGCGCATGGGAACTTATCCGCGCGGCGAGGATCTACGCCTGCCCCGCGTGCGCGCGCGTTATGGCCTACCGCGTTATGGAAGCCACAATGCGCTCAGTGATGCCTTGGCCTGTGCTGAGTTATATCTTGCGCAGCGGGGACGCACGCGGGCGGTGACTTTAGGGGACGTCGCCCAGCGCTAGGTCTGCCCAGCGCTAGGTCTGCGCGAAGGGGCTCGTCGTGGAGCTTGATGACCGCAGAAGCATTGAAATCTTTGCAACCTTTACTTAAGACCCCTGAACGCTAGTTAAAAATCCTTGCGAGTAGTATGGCCGTTATGCGTTTAGGACGAATTGCTCACACCGAAGGTATCTGTTTCGCCATCATTGATGGCCCAGCCGACGCCCCGCTTGACCAGCTGGTGGCTAAGGAAATTTCCGGCACGCCGTTTACCCCACCGGAGCCGACTGGCCGCGAGTGGCCGCTGAGTGAGGTGCGCTTGTTGGCGCCGACCCTGCCCACCAAGGTCGTGGCTCTGGGCCGCAACTACGCCGACCACGTGGCGGAGGTCTTCAAGGAATCCGCGGAGCACCTGCCGCCGACGATCTTTATCAAGCCCTCCACCGCAGTCATTGGCCCCGGTGCACCCATCAAGATTCCGGAGTTCGCTACCAACGTTGAGTTCGAGGGGGAGCTCGCCGTGGTGATCTCCAAGGTGTCAAAGAATATTGATCCAGAGAAGTGGCGCGATCACGTCGTTGGCTACACGATCTGTAACGATGTTTCTTCGCGTGACCTGCAGTTCCAGGATGGCCAGTGGGCACGTGCGAAGGGCATCGACACCTTCTGCCCGCTGGGCCCGTGGATTGAGACGGACTTGGACTGCATCAATCTCGATGACCAGAAGATTAACGCCTACCTCACGCACGATGGCAAGCGTGAGCAGAAGCAGGATTCCAATACGGATCAGATGATTGTGAAGATGGGCCACATCATCGCTGAGATCTCGCAGTCCTACACGCTTCTGCCGGGCGATGTCATCACTACGGGTTCCCCGGCTGGCACGGCACCGATGGTGCCGGGCGATACCATCGAAATTGAGATCCCCGGCGTGGGCAGCCTGGCCAACCCGATTGAGCGCGCTTAGATGCTGCTCTAAAGGTTGAGCGCGCGCAAGATGGTGCGCAGCTTAGCCGTGGTTTCCTGAAGTTCGGCCGTCGGGTCGGAGTCCACGACGATTCCTCCGCCTGCCCACGCGCGGGCGGAGAGGCCATCGCCGGCCACCTCGGCGCACCGGATGGCTACCATGTATTCGCCGTCGCCGGAATCATCGCACCAGCCCACCGCGCCGGCGTAGAAGCCGCGATCGGTTTCAGCGGTTTCGATCAGCGCTTGTGCGGCCTCAGTGGGGGTGCCACAAATAGCAGGGGTGGGGTAGACTAACTCGGCCAACTCGAGCGCAGTGATGTCAGAATCCTTGAGGGTTCCCGCAATCGGGGTGCCCAGATGCCACATCTCATTGGTGGAGGTGAGCTGCGGGGCCGTGGGAGCATCGAGGGTCTCGCACAAAGGCTGCAGAATACGGCGGATGTGATCTACCACGAAAGCATGTTCGCGCAGGTCCTTTGCGGAGTTGTGGAGGTCTTGGCCCGCTTTGATATCGCGTGCCTTATCGGCCTGTCGGGGGGCGGAGCCGGCCAAAGGGAAGGCCGTGACCGTCGAACCTTGTTTCTTGATCAACACTTCCGGCGAGGAGCCCACGAACATCGCTCCGGGGCGCCCTGCCGGGGTGAGATCTGCGATGAAGCCATCGCGGTGGGAAGATAAATCAATCAGCCGCGCGGCAACGAGGAGTGGATCCACCGGGGCATTGAACTCAATGTCGACGGCGCGTGCAAGCACCACCTTATCCAGCTTGGAGGCCTCGATCGTGGCAATGGCCGCCTCGATGCGACGCAGGTGCTCCTCCGGCTCTGGGTCAAACCCAGTCACGCGCGCGTTGAGCGTGCCGCTGCGGTAATAGGCGTGTGGTTCGAGGGGGCCCTCCTCGCGGATGATGCTGCGCGGCACGGTTAGTGCCGCGGGGTCACCCTTGTGGAAGGGAAGCGCGCCGACAACCATGGGTGCCGTGCCGGAACGCAGAGCAGATACGGCGGCGTTGACGTCGCTGAAGGTGGCCACTGAGCCTTGGGTACGCACAGACCCCGTCGCGCGGGACAGGAGGAAGTCAGGGGCGGTAGAGGGTCTGTTTTCACACATAAGGAATAACTCTAGTTGTTTGCTGCGCTAGCGCCGAAACCAGATCCCCCTCCTTGCAGGCTGTGCGCATGGCCATAGTGCTAGTCGCGCTTGCGCGGACGGAAGAATTGCACGGCGATGAAAAGCCCAATTCCGAGCAGTAGGGCCAGGGATCCCATGCCCGCCAGAAAGCCCGCCCAGAAGCCCACCATCGGGGCTCCATAGCTCATAGCCTGGATGTTTTCGCCGTCAGCATACTGTTCCGGCGCATCAGATGTCGGGCGTTGTGCCGCTGCTTCTTTCCTGGCATTCCTTTCGCGATTGGACGCGGCGCTGCGCGTTGAGTCCTTGGCGTCGGCGGCAGACGAGCTGCGCGGCGTCCCACGCTGTGCTGAATCTCTCTGTCCTTGTGCAGTGTGGGCTGTAGCGTTGGGCGCCGGACTACGGCCTTGTGCGGTCGCAGAGTTGGCAGCGGTTGGCTCTTTCGACCCTGTTTCTTTCTGCGGCTTCGTTTCCTTCCGCGCGCTGGCCCGCGTGGAGCGCTCTGTGTTCTTTTCCTCCTTCGCATTCTTCGCATCGGAGGGTTTTCCGCCTTTGAAGAAGGTATCGGCCTCTTTGAAGGTCTTGTCCATTGTCTTATCTAACTGTGCAATGGCCTTGGATGTATCGTTGATGTCCTTAGCCAGCTGCTGGGGGCGGTTCTTCGGGCTTCCCGAGCCACCGCTGCCACCTTCGCCCGAGCCCCACTTCAGCTGGCAAAGCTCTGAGGTATCCGCGCCACCGACTAGGAAAGGCACATCAATAGAGTGCTCGGAACCATCGTTGAGGGTGAAGGTAAAAGTGGCAGCATAAGCACCCGGCTCGCTAAAGATGATCCCGGTGTGGCTGTGGAAGTGATCAGGGTAGTCCCACGTGATATCTGGGTTTTCGGAGTCAAAGAGCACGGTGGGGTCAGCACCCAAGGAGTTCTGAAAGCCCACCATGCGTCCGCCTTCTGGGCCGCTGTGTAGCGTCAAGGATAAAGTGGCATCGGCCGCAGTGGCCTCATCGAGGTAGCTGGTGTTGAAGCCCAACCAAGGGATATTCGGATCTTGGGTTTGGGGGATTTGCCAACCGCTCGATGGAATATCGCTCCCCGCTGATTCATCGAAAGCGGCGTTGCTACCCACTTCTACGTAGAACTCCCCGGAGGCATAGTCCTTACCGGATTCATCATCGCGGGCTATGAAGGACAGGGCCCCGGAGTCACCGACCAAAGCGAGGTCTTGGTGCCCGCGGCTGAAGGCGTGTAGGGAGTCAGCATCACAGGAAGTGTCGCTCGCCTGCTCGGCGGCGATGGCGGGCGGTGCAGTGAGAATCAGCGTCGGGGAGCTGAGCGCTAGAGCAGCGGCTGCAGTCAAGGCGAGGGGACGGTAGTTTATGCGTGTCATTGAGAGAATGTTCATGCGGACAAGGTCTCCTTTGGGGTGTGTGATGTTGAGGTGGATGCGGAAGCGCGGCGGGAGTGCACAAGAGGGGAGAGCACCCACGCCACGAGGAAGCAGGCGGTGAGGAGCAGAACGATGGTGGCACCGGCGGGCAGGTCGATGGCCCATGCCAGGTAGATTCCGAAGAAGCTACCCATGGAGCCAATCGCCGCAGCTGCGATCATCATCGAGCCCAGCGAGTCACAGAGCAGGCGGGCAGTCGCGGCCGGGGTGATAAGCAGAGCGAGGACGAGAACGTTGCCGATGGTGCCCACGGAGATAACTACTGCGCCCGTAACACAGAGGTAGAGCACGATGTCCAGAGCAAAGACGGGAAGACCCATCGCGCGGGCGGTTTCCTTGTCCAAGCACGTAGCGGTGAGCTGGGGGCCAAGGAGAAGAACTGTGGCCACGATGAGCACCGTGACGGTGAACGCGGTGTAGAGGTCCGCGCGGGAGACACCCGTGAGCGAGCCGAAGAGAAAGCTGGTGAGCGAGGCTGTATAGCCGTCTACCCGGGAGATGATCACCATGCCGAGGGCGAAGGCGGCGGCGAAGAAGATTCCGATAACGGAATCCTCGCGCACCGTGCGCCGCTGTGAGAAGCACGCGATGAGCACCGCCACGGTGCAGCCCGCCACGGCGCCGCCCAGTAACACTGAGCCCTGGAGCACGAAGGCAATGGCCAGCCCGGGGAAGACCGCGTGGGAAACAGCATCACCGATGAAAGACATGCCGCGCAGCACGACGTAGCATCCCACCACGCCGCACACGATGGCAGCGAGGATGGAAATTCCCACCGCGCGCGCCAGGAAGTCCAAGTGTGGGTTGGTGAGATCCTGGAAAAACTCGATGAGTGAAATGTCGATCATGCTGCCACCCCAATCGCAGAAAGCAGCGGAGAAGAAGCTGAGACCCCGAACGTGTCGCTCCAGGGCTGCGAGTTCATACGCAGCGTTTCCGCTGGACCATCTGCGATGATTCCCCGGTTAAATAGCACGAGCCGCGAGCAGGAATGTGCGGCCTCTGAGAGATTGTGCGTGGACATGACAACACTCGTGCCATCGGCGGTGAGCTTGTCAAAAAGAAGCAGGAGCTCTTCGGTGTTGGGGGCGTCGAGGCCGGTGAATGGTTCGTCGAGAAGCAGCACCTCAGGCTCGCAGGCTAAGGCCCGAGCAATGAGTACACGCTGACGTTGGCCACCCGAAAGTTGTGCGATGGGACGCCGTGCGAATTCTTCTAGGTTGGTCAGTTCGATGGCGCGGCGGGCGGCCTCCTTATCGGCACGTCCCGCACGGCGGAACCAGCCCACAAGCCCGGTGCGTCCGCTGAGCACAGCCTTGGACACGCTGATGGGGAAGTCCCACTCCACGTCGTGACGCTGTGGAACATAACCCAGGGAAGTGGTGACATCGATGCTCCCGGTGAAGGGGATAAGCCCCAAGATCGCACGCATCAGCGTGGTTTTGCCCGCCCCGTTCGGTCCTAGCAGCCCGATGAACTCGCCAGGGCGAACAGTCAGGTTAGCAGCGTCGATGACGCGACGGCCGGAGAGGGAAACGGAGAGGTCTGTGACTGAAATGAAAGGACTAGTCACGCTGGCCACCTTTCGCACGCACGACGGCGATGATGGCACCGATAAGGACTAGGACGCCCACGCCGGCCAGCGCCCAGATCCATACCGGCACGGATGCCGATGCAGAAGCTGAATCGGCAGAGGAATCAGCGTTCGGATCCCATTCTGTTGCCTGAGCTTGTGCGACATCCGTGTCATCGCCTACAGCAAAGGTCAACGTAGCCTCAGCGGCGACCTCGGTTCCGGCGCTGTCACCCGCACCTTCACCGCTCATGCGGACCCGCACCTGGTGGATGCCGGGCTCGGTGAACACCCAATTGGCGTGGGTATGCGTGCCCAAGTCGACCCAGAAGCCTTCTGAGTCCCCGGTGGCGGTGGACCATAGCAACTGGGGTTCTTCGAAGCCGCCGTTCTGCAGGAAGAGGGAGAATTCACCCGGGCCTTGGTGTCCCAGGAACTCCATAGTTACTCCTCTCTCAACGTTCTCCTCGAGGGAAGGAGCCTGGGTATTCCAACCTAGCCACGGCACATCAGCCTGTTCCGTTTGTGGAACGACCCATACTTGCGAACCGGGCTCGGCACCGACGAAGGAGAAGGCCTTGTCCTCAGGCAGGGTTAACAGGGCGTTGTCGCCCACCTGGAATACCACATCGTCGGGTTGACGCCACACGGGGGTTTCAGCTGAATCATCACGAGCGAGGAATTCTGCTTGCCCTTCATTAAGCAGCAGGCCCAGGTCGACGTGACCGTGATCGATAGCGGCAGCAGTGCCTGGTGCCGCCACTTCTTCGTCAGAGCTGACAACCTGTGCCAGATCCCCGGCCCAGGCGGCAGAGGGTGCAAAGGCCAGCGCCGCGGCGCTCAGTGCTGCCGCAAGCGGCATAGTGAAAATTCGGAGGGTGCGATTAGACATGAGATTCCTTTGTTGTGCTGCCAAGGCAGCGGTTGAGTGAGTGTGCGTTGAAACGCATGAGACCGAGATACGTCGGTACGGCGTCATCGAGGGTGTCGCCGTAAATGGGACAGACCGCCACCCCGAGGGAATCGGCGGCTTCCCTAATGACGTCTGCGCTGGCTTGTTGGGTCGGTTCCACGAACACCGCGGGAAGCTGGAGGTTCTCCAAGGTGCGACGCAGCGCGATGACATCGCGCGGCGAGGGCTCGATGGCCGGGTTGGGGCTAACGAAGCCCGCGATATCAATGCCATAGCCTTGCTCCAGGTAGGCGTAGCCGTGGTGAGGTGTAACGAGGTGGCGGTTGCGCTCAGGAATGGCAGAGATGAGCTGACGAACCTCTGCATCGACGTCCCGCAGTTGTGCGATGTAGTCCTGTGCGCGGGCACGGTAGGCCGCGCCGTGCGAGGGATCTGTTTGCGCAAGTTGCTCAGCGATGACCTCAGTAAAGCTGATGACATTGGCGGCGTTATGCCACAGGTGTGGGTCTACTTCGCCGTGAATGTGCTTGCCCAAGACAGCTTGGGGCAGGAGATAGGTCTCATCACCGGGCCGGCCCAAGAAACGGTAGGAGGGATCCGGCGGTATCTGCTGCAGAGCGGAATTCGGGATACTGAGCACCGTGGTGTTTGGATCAAAACTCTCGCCCTGATCCTCCAAGTCGAGTTTTCCTGTAGCCATATCCGCGGTGATGTCTACGTGACCTGCATCGAGCGCGCGCATTCCCGCGGGGGTGCTAACGCCCACCGCCACCGTGAATTCCTGCGGGGAGCTGTCGGTAGCACCAAAGCTCAGCCGATAAATGCCGGGCTTGTTGAAAGTCCAGGAGACGTGCGTGTGGGCATTAGCCGGCAGCGTCGTGGAATCGTTGTGCTGGTCAATCCCGTCTGCGCTGTTAAAGAGCGGCTCAGGCGTACCGAACGTTGAG
Organism: Corynebacterium aurimucosum ATCC 700975; assembly: GCF_000022905.1. NCBI lineage: Bacteria > Bacillati > Actinomycetota > Actinomycetes > Mycobacteriales > Corynebacteriaceae > Corynebacterium > Corynebacterium aurimucosum. The sequence goes on from NC_012590.1 coordinate 1,270,391, forward strand.
ACCACGTAGGCCGCGACATCGCCGGGTCCTTCCACATCGAGCAGGCGCATGTCGACGCTCGTGGTACCTGGGGCTGCGTTGCGCACACGCAATCCCAACCACACTGCATCGAGGGCAACGTTTTCTACCAAAGGGACGAGCTTCGCGCCGCGTGTGGATGCTTGGTCCGCCACTTCGGTGACGGGCACATCCGAGGACTCCCGCAAGGACTTCAGCAGGTTCTGCGGCTCGAGGAGAAAACCATTAGACAGCAATACGTCGGCGTTGGCGATATCGCGTACCGAGCGCAGGCTCGGCTCAAAGGTATGTGGATCCTTTCCCGCAGGAATCAGCGTGGTCACTGTGGCATCCTCACCGGCTACGTGCTTGGCGACGTCCCCCAGTATCGGCGTCGTCGCCACCACCTTCACCTTCCCATCGTCTCCGCTGGCGGAGCTTGCGCAGCCACTCAACATGGATGCGCCGAGAAAGATGGCGGAAAGGAGCGCGGTGTACTGCGTCCGAGTGCGAACCTTCCGTGGCATTAGTCGCGGCCCTTCATGAGCGCGAGGCGTGCTAGCGCCAACCCCAGAACGAGCATGCCCAGGCCGAGGATTCCGATTCCCCACGGCAGCAGGTTTTGCCCGCTGTCGTAGTAGCCGGCCGCAGCGACGGTGTCCACATTCTCCCCGTCCGCGGCCCCGGTGGAGCGGTGAGAAGGCTTGCGCTCTTTCCTTTCTCCGCGCTCTTTACGCTCCTTGCTGCTTGCCTGTTGCTTCGCGTTCCTGGTTCCGGCTGCGCGGGTACCCCCGCCAGCGTTTCCACCTCCCGAACGTGTTCCCGAGGCCGAGGATGCCGGTTGCTCAGGGGAGGCGTCGCCCAGCTCTGCCTCGTGGTGCTCTTCGGTACCGTCATCACCATTATCGGTGGCGGGTTCCTCGTCCCCGGACTCCTGCGGCGCGGCGTCACCATCTCCGACATCCCAGGTATAGGTGACCTGATTACTCGTATCGCCGTTGGATTCCGCCTGGACAGTCATGGTGTAGATACCCGGTTCACTAAAAGCCCAGTTGACGTGGCGATGCGCCGGGTAAGCCTGGTTGATGACATCACCAGAAACGAGGTCGAGCTCACCAGCATTGGTAACCGGTTGGATATCGCCGAAGCCTGCCGTTTCAAAGATAAAGATGTCACCAGGGCCGGTGACCTCGACGAATTCGAAGTTGACGTCTTTGTAGCCAGCCGATTGTGCCGCTTGGGTATCCCAACCCGGCCAGAGCAGCGAGCTGTCCTGGGTTTGGGGAAGGTAATACGTGGGCATAGCAATGCCGTCGATGCGCTCGGTCGCCTCGCTCCAAGCTTTTTCTGCGACTTTGAGGATGACATCGTTGCCGGGCCGGACGACGCCACTGCCGGTGACGTCCTCCTTCATCGACAAAGTCAGCTGACCGCCCGGTGCGGAGACATAAAAAGCATCAACGTGTCCGGATTCGATGAGCTCGCTATCCGCTCGCGCCGCAGCCGGCGAGCCAAGGACGGCCACAAACAATGCCGCGACAATGGTGAACACGGCGGCGCTGGCTTTTAGCAGTGCACTGTTCTGGCGCACGTTCAGGCCCTGAGCAGCGCGTGATGGTGTGGAGTGCAATCCAGTGTGTCCTTTCTAGCGGGGAAGCAGGCCAGTGAACCGCGCAGCGATTTGGTCGCGGTGATCGTTGTAGAAGTTGAGGAAACCTTGGAAGATGATGGCCAAGACAACCGGGAGTACGAGCCCCCACAGGCCCTCGAGTTTGGGCAGAGAGGACGTCTTGTCCTTCTGGCCACCAGGCTGGTTATCGCCTGGTTTCTTATCGCCTGGCTTATCTCCGGGCTTTTCATTACCTGGCTTGGGGGTGTCTTCGCCTTCCTTTCCTTCCTTTGATTTCACACAGTCTTTGATTGCTGCATCGCCCGCTGCGACGGTGAGCGTTTGGGGCGCAGAGGAGATGTCCTTGCCCTCTGTGGTGGTGGCCGAATAGGTGACTTCGAGCTTGTAGATGCCCGGCTTGGTAAACGCCCAATTGGTGTGGGTGTGCGAAGCAAAAGTGGTCTCGATGGAGTAGTCACCCTCGGCGGAATTGATCAACTGGGTGAAAACGTTGCCAAAGCCTTCGGTAGTAAAAAGGCCTACCTGCGCACCCTCTGGCATCTCCACGGGCTTGATGTTGAGCGTGACTTTGCCGTCTTTATAGTCCTTGTAGTTGAGGGCCTGGGTGTTATAGCCCGGCCAGATGATGCTTTGCTCCTGGGTCTGCGGGAGGAGGAAGAACTTTTCCTTGCCTAGGTAATCGAAGTCCTTGCCCTTAAGCGCGGCGGGGCGGGAGCGCAGGGCGTTGTCGTGCACCGCGAGGACGACGTCATCGAGCGGGCGCTCGACGGTCTTCTTGTCCACGAGGGCCGTTTCATCCTTCAAGCGGGTGAGGAACTCATCGCCGTCACGGGTAACCGCAATGTCGACGTGGCCGCGGTCAAGCACTACCTTGTCAGCACAGGTACCAGTGTGTTCTCCCGCGTCTGGTTTGGGAGGGTTATCTGGGGCTGGCGCAGGAGCCTGGGCCCCAGCGCCAAGTTTGCCCACACCCTCGTATTTTTGGCCGAAGGCGAAATTGTCGGTCAGCGTGATGCTGCCGGACTCTTGCGTGATGCTCGGGTGCGGAAGAATATCCAGGCGCACGGTATTGCCGTTGAAGTTTGCATCGGCGCCGACGACAAATTCGGCGCGGCCGCGGGTGATCGTTCCGTCGAATCCGATGTCCGGAAGCGAGCTTCCCTTGCTAAAGAAGCCGCCATGCACGTAGCCTTCCAGGTTCTTATCGGCTGCCTCCAGGATGATGCGGGTGGCGTCTTCGCCCTCCGGAACAACACGCGCGGACAGTCCCGTGTCAGATAGCGAAACCTCTTCTCCGGAGAAGAGCTGGCGGGGGTTTGTGGTCTCGGTCCAGGACTCCGCGGAGGTCTTCGAGGTGGTGGAAAGCTCAGCGTTCTCAGAGTAGGCAAGCTCCTCGCTCACCCAGCGCGGGCTGCCGTCCTCCGGGGTGTACACAGCTTGGATTGTTGAGTCCTCGGGCCCTAAGAATTCATCGAAGTGTGCCTTGCCATTTTTCACGGCTAGATCGGTGAGGAAGTAGCCGTCGATCAGCAGCGTAAGCGTGCCGTCGCTGCCGCCGGAGAAATCGATGGAGGAAAGGCGCTCATCCCCGTCCTTGTCTCCGGTTTTCTTGGGCGTGATGCTCAGGCGGTAATCCTTCTGGCTGGCATCGCCCGTGGAGGCCTGGTCAAAGCGCTCTTTGAGGGAAGGCGTTTTCTCATCAGCGGGACGCTGCCCGCCGACTTGGATCGAGGTGGTCGTGGGCTTGGAGGTAATCAACGAGCCATCCTTGCCCCGCGCGCTCGTTTGATAGGTGAGCTCATAGCGTCCAGGCTTGGAAAAGACGGTGTAGTTGTGGGTATGCGTGCCGCTGGTCAGCCATGCGGAATGCGGAGCGCCCTCGGTGGTTCCGAAGAAACGCTGCAGGCCGCCGGGTCCGGGGTAATAGCCAAACATCTCGACATCGCCGGGGCCGTCAACGCTTAAGAGGTCCAGGGAAGCGATGTTGTCGCGGAAGTCGTCGACAGGCAGCTCTGTGTCCGCGCCGAAGCCCATCCACACCGGGTCCAAGCTGCCTTGGACACTGGCAGGCGCCATGTAATACGTCTCGCCCGGCTTTCCCACAAAAGCGAGCGCGGGGTCCTCAGGCACTGTGAACTGGTATTGGTTGGTGCCGTTCTGGTTCCAGCCTTTACCTACCCAGGTGACTGTATCGGCTAGGTCGTGGTCGGAGCTTGCAGAATGGCTCTTGAGGTTGAGAGCATTGCCCTCCCAGAAAGCCTTGGGGGAATCAATATGTGTCTGAGTGGCTACGTGTTTGCCGTCGTCAGGACCAGCGACGGCGGTAGCGGGGGAGAAGAGAAGCGTGGCGCAGGTTAAAAGCGCCACATAGCGAGTTCGAGCCACAGTCTGGGACCTTTCTTCAGTTCTTTGGCGAGAGTTTCACTATAGGTAATGGAATTCAGTCCCGTTAAGCTTGAATAGAAAGCCCAGTTCACGCGTAGTGGAAACAGGGTTCAATTACCCCCAAGTGGGGCGGGCGGTGCGGCGATGCCGCGCTGAACTACGATGGGGGACATGACTAAACCGACATCCGACGTCCGCGTCCGTTTCTGCCCCTCGCCTACCGGCACGCCCCATGTGGGCATGGTCCGCACGGCTTTGTTCAACTGGGCCTATGCCCGTCACACTGGCGGTACGCTCATCTTCCGTATCGAGGACACCGATGCTGCCCGTGATTCTGAGGAGTCCTACCAGGCCATCATTGACTCCCTGAACTGGCTCGGGCTGGGCTGGGATGAAGGAGTTAACGTCGGCGGCCCGGATGAGCCTTACCGTCAGTCGCAGCGCATGGATATCTACGCAGATGTCCTGCAGAAGCTCAAGGATGGCGGCTATGTCTATCCGGCTTACTCCACCAACGAAGAGGTTCAGGAGCGCCACAAGGCAGCTGGCCGCGACCCGCAGCTGGGCTACGACAACTTCGACCGCGACCTCACCCAGGAGCAGATAGACGCTTTCGAGGCGGAAGGCCGCAAGCCGGTCTGGCGCCTGCGCATGCCGGACAAGGATTGGTCCTGGACCGACCTGGTGCGCGGCGAGATGACCTTCAAGTCGGAGACCCAGCCGGACTACGTCGTGGCGCGCTCGAACGGTGCGCCGCTCTACACCCTGGTTAACCCGGTCGACGATGCCCTCATGGGAGTTACTCACGTCCTGCGTGGTGAAGACCTCCTGTCTTCCACGCCGCGCCAGCTGGCCCTTTATGAGGTGCTCGTGGAGCTCGGTATTGCCAAGAAGACGCCTGAGTTTGGTCACCTGCCCTTCGTGATGGGTGAGGGGAACAAGAAGCTGTCCAAGCGTGACCCGCAGTCCAACCTGTTCAATCACCGCGACAACGGCATCATCCCGGAGGGAATGCTCAACTACCTGTCGCTGTTGGGCTGGTCCCTGTCCGCGGACCAGGACGTCTTCTCCGTTGACGAGCTCATCGCTAACTTCGATGTCCACGACGTGTTGGGCAACCCGGCTCGCTTCGACCAGAAGAAGCTCGAGGCCATCAATGCCGACCACATCCGCCTGCTTAAGCCAGAGGACTTTGCTCAGCGCCTGCGCGACTACCTCACCGAGTACACCGACTTCCCGGCTGACTATCCGGAAGAGAAGTTCGCTTTCGCCGCAGATCTGGTGCAGACCCGCATTAAGACGCTGTCCGACGCCTACGGACTTATGTCCTTCTTGACCACGCCGGACGCTGAGCTGGAGCTGGACGAGAAGGCGGCCCGGAAGAACCTCAAGGAGGAGGCGGTGCAGCCTCTGGAGGTTTCCATTGCCAAGCTGGAAGAGCTGGGAGAGTGGAAGACCGACGAGATTGAGAAGGTTCTCTCCGCCGCGCTTATCGACGACCTCGGCCTCAAGCCCCGCAAGGCCTACGGCGCCCTGCGTGTAGCTATCTCTGGTCAGCAGGTTTCCCCGCCGCTGTTTGAGTCCATGGAGCTGCTGGGCAAGGAGTCCACGCTGACCCGACTCAAGGCTGCGCAGGCGCTCACGCCGTGGAGCGCTGAGTAGATCCATTATGTAGTCTCACATGGCTGTCATTTCGGGGCGTTAGGCTTCATTCCTAACGCCCCGAAAATATATCCTGACCTGGCGATTTGTGTGTATCGGTAGCGCTGGATATAGTAATAAACCGTTGCAGCGAGCGGCGAGGAGTTAAAGCCCCGAGCTAGTTCGAAGCGATAATGGCCTATGGTGTAATTGGCAACACAACGGTTTCTGGTACCGTCATTCTAGGTTCGAGTCCTGGTAGGCCAGCAGTGATAACTGCGCAAAGCATTCCGGTGCGTTGCGGTCAGTGGTCACAGTTCTAAGCCCCGTTCGTCTAGCGGCCTAGGACGCCGGCCTCTCACGCCGGTAACACGGGTTCAAATCCCGTACGGGGTACCACTTTAAGAGCGGCAGCACGATGAGCTTGCCACTCTTTTTTCGTTTGATTGGCGATTCACATTCGGGGGTTAAGCCACATTCGCAGCAAAAAACGTTGAAATACGATTCACGCAATCATGACTGCAACTCCGGTGCCTAGTCATATCGTTTACCTCGAAAGGGGTACCGGTTTGGTGTTCCTGCTTAGTAATGAGCCTCCTCGAATCAGGATACTCGAGAAGGCTCTGCCACTCGGATCGGACCATCAGAGGTATTTGTGCAACCAATCTGGCATATCTGGATCATCCTTTGCCCAGGATTCCACCTCTTTCTCTTCTGTCTCCCAAACGCTTTCATCGCCGTCGAAGTACTTGAATCGGTTGCACTTGATCTTGTGGACGGTATCTCCATCAAGACGATATTCATTCCAGTAGTAGTTTTGTTTACCGTAACCCTTCCACTGGTTTGTTTTATAGATAGTTTTCATGATCATTCCTTCAAAATCAGTAACGAAGAGTCGAACATTAACCATTCTATCGGAGGCACGGCACGGCTATGGACTAGAAGAACCCTCTCCTACGCGCGGTTTGTTCTACTGTTAGAAGGCCTGAAATCTTCAACTCACCTGGAGAAAGGTCATACAGAGCTGCTAGATAATGAATTCCAATCCTTTAACTTAGGTTCTGTTGCTGGGTTAGCTCATAATAGAAGCACCATATTCCCTATCAGGAAAGGAACATTATGCCGTTGCAACAAACTGCTCTCTTGATACCTGACGTGATTGCTACCGGCCTGAAAACAGGTGAACTTATTCGTAGTGGCAGCGTAGTTCGCAACACCGCCGGACAAATTGTGAAACACCTTGCCGAAGTTCCGATAGAACCCAATACCGCCGTGAAAGCAGTAGAGGCGGTACGCGTCGCAGCAGGGCATGGCGCTGAGCTGACGCGGAAATACCCGGTTGTTGCGGGCACGATTGGCCTAACTGCTCTCGCTGCAGGGGTTACAGTGGCCGCATTGTCCGTCAGGGCCAATCGTGCCAGGAAGGCCAAGATCCAAGAGCGTGTGAACGTAGAGGATAGATTTGCGGCGGTGTCGACCGCGTGGATTAAAGCCGCTGAGGCGGGAGCGGTGACCTCTGAAATTGTTTCAGAGGTCCAAGCGGCATGGGAAGAATACGACGCATCGAATAAGGAGTGGCATACTCAGCCAAACGAACTAGCGGTGAGTCTCATGCAACTGGTCAGGACTTGGAACATCCAGAACGGTCTGAGAAAGAACTTGCCCGCTACAACCGATAGTTCCACGGACGATGTTGTTGTGGATTTTAGCGCGCATCTAGCGGCACAGCGAGAATTCCTCACCGCGACTGCGTAGATTTATGCAATGAGGCCCCACCCGAAGGACCGCCGGGGGTGTCTCGTTATATTCGTCGTGCCTTCGTTCGAGAGACAAACCGCAGCTACAGGCCATCTTCGGTCCATGCGTGCTACCAGTCGAGGCAATGAAAGGGGTCGGATTCGGACGCTACTGTGGCTTCCTTGGCTGGATCGATACACTTTGCGGTAGCCTGCGGGGCTTTGCGAAGCCCGTGAAAATTATAAGCTCGCTATCCTTGCTCTCCCCAGGTGGCTGTTCTAGGTTTCCCTCTCGCCGCGCGGGGTGGCACCAAGCTCTTGCGGTCGCGAGTACTCTGGCGCGACGCGGTTGCAGGAGCCTAACTCTAGGTTCCATGCAGGCTTGTAGTTAGGGGGTGGGCAAAGCTGCACTCCCTGCCGCGGTTTGCACAACGGACGTGGTGGCCGTGTCACGTAACTGAATCCAGCTGTCGGTCGAGGTGGAAAGTTGACGGAGAAACGGCATATAGCCCCTTTGCTTTGTGCCGACGTGGGCACCGGAGTTCTTCTATTCCGTCGATGATGTCCTTGTGGACCCGGTTCTTGCGCAGCCGCTTGGCGGCGCCCTCGTAGCGACACGGATCACAGTCCACGGCGGTGGAGATTCGCCGTATGGCGATGGCTACACGTAGTTTGCGGTCCTGTTTGAGCGCATTTCTACGTGGCGTGGCGGCCTATAGGCCTTCTACCATGGCTTTAAGCGTTTGAACGTGCTGCACGTAAGCCTGTGTGCCCGCCTCGGTAAGCGCGACCCACACGGCGTCCTTGGCGCGTGTAGAACCATACTCTCGGGTGCGGCTAATGAAGTCGTGACCTTCGAGGTGCTTTAGCTGTTTGGACAGCGTATCGGCGGGAAGCTCGCTGAATTCGGCGAGCTTGCTGTGCTTCATTTGCCGGCCTGCGGTGGCGCCGGTGGAGTAGAGCGCAGCGCAGATTCTGAGGCAGTTAATCGGGTGGATAACAGGATCCAGATCGGGGGATTGGTTGGGTGTTTCCTTAGACATTGGCGCCCTTTATGGCCGCGTTGCAGTCCTCGTAGAGCATCAAGGCGATCGTTGCTCGGTCTCATGTTGGTTAGTGTAAGACTGCTACCGATGCTGACCGCTACAAGTGCTACCGCCCACCAGCTCTGCGTCCAGGAGGTGGGTCGCTCGCACGATCTGAGTGGTCTGGTTCTACCCCATACCGGCTTGCATCTTCGGCGAGGTAACCGGGACGGCCGCAGGAGTACCAGGGGGTGAACCAGAGTCCAATTGGTCTAACTCCTACCGGTATGCCTTTTCTGGTCATACACTGCAGGTACAACGCATTCCCGACAGAAAGGAGAGCGGATGGCGGAAGCTGAAAATCATCACTATCGCCGACGCGACTCTAGCAGATAGTACTAGGCGGCATCGCCATAATCCACAACTTCTTAAAGCCAACACTCGAGCGAAGTAGGAGCCTTGCACCACATACTGTTAGCGCACGTGTCCTCCCGAACCTCTAGCGATGACTAACAAGTGCTCCGGCCCCAGCAGCCCACGGCACGCCAGCGGAATAACCACTGATTCGATCCGCGCCCAGGCCTTGAGAGCCAATGTTTCCATCGCAGCCGAAAGCGGCAACGAGGTTCGGGATTTTATCTGTGTAAAAGGTGCTTCTACGTGCCGATTTGTGCAACCTTTTGGGGATCCTATAGTGTTTAGCAAGTCCGCAACGGACAGCTAAGCGAGCCCCGTTCGTCTAGCGGCCTAGGACGCCGGCCTCTCACGCCGGTAACACGGGTTCAAATCCCGTACGGGGTACAAATAAAGAGGGCGGCAAGCAACATAGCTTGCCGCCCTCTTTCGTGATCGGGTTACGGGTTAGCGGTCTAGGGGCTAGACAATTAGGACTTCAGCGTTATTACCGCCCGTGCAGCGAATGACCTCGTGCTCATCGATGTTGCACGCCAATGAGTAGTTCTGCTGTGTGACCGAGCTGTTGACGGTTACCTGTGCGGGGATGTAGGCGCGGAGGTCGTCCTGGGAGCTTGGGGCTAAAGTCATCAAGCGGCCGGCTGTGGAGCGCGCGAAATCGCAACTAGTGTTTGCGCCGGCCATGACGAAGGCAATGTTATAGCCATCGCCCATCTGGCACACCGTGGCGGGCGTGCCGTGAACGTTGACTGCTGCACCGTTGGCCTCGCCTTGGGGAAGCTGTCCGGAAAGGCTGTTGTAGGTGGCCATCTTTGAATCCTGCGCGGTCTGGTGTTGGCCTGCGCCTGGTTGGGCTCCTTGCACTCCCTGCGCTTGAGTATCCGGCTGTTGAGCCTGGCCCGCAGGCTGATCGGTTGCGGTGTCCGGCAAAGTTGGCTCGGGGCCGGCCGGGGCTCCTTCGTCGGCGGAGTCGGGAACGTGAAGTTCAGCGTCATCATTGAGCGGCTGAAAAGCCGGGTATGTGTTCTCGAAAGTTGGTTCACCCGATACTTCGCCCGGGGTTGACGGTGCTGCCATGTCGGCCGACGTGGAGCATCCAACCGTTAAAAAACCAACGGCGGCTATGGCTGCAAAAGCTGCGACGGGACGGAGGGAGCGCGTGGAAGTCATAAGACCCACCCTAACGGGATGTGCCGAGATGCGCTGGGGAAAACGGGGAGAGCTGCCCAGGCCGGCATCGTAGACGCGGGCTAGGCAGCTCACAAACGGAATCCGGAGCGCTCTTAGTGGCAATCCCAGTGGCCATCATGCGCTGCGTGGCGGTGGCCATCGTGCAGGTAGTCCACGTGATCGCCGTGAGGGATAGCTACGTGGCCGCAGCCCTCGCCGTGCTCGTGATCGTGGTCCTCGTGAACGGTGTGCTCGGATGCCTCGCACTCGTCCCAGTGGCCTTCATGCTCGCGGTGGATGTGGCCATCGTGGACGTAGTCAGTGTGATCGCCGTGCGGGAATGCGACGTGGCCGCAGCCTTCGCCGTGGGTGTGCGTGTGCTCGTCGTGAATTGAGTGGGTCATGATTCCTCCTTGAAAGTCCGGGGATTTTCAATCAATTTTCAGTAGCTGACACTGCCAGTAAAGCGTGTTTTCAATTTAGTTTCAATAGTGGGGGTACGTGGGGGTGTTAGCAGAGTGACGTGTGAGGCGCGAGGTGCATGTGGGGTGAAAAAGGCTAAAGTGAAAGCATGATGAAAAAGTCTCCTCAGCGTCTCCTCTCGCGTTTTGTTTCCGGTTTTGGTTCCGTGGTTGGCGCGTGCTCGCTAGCTATTGCTCTTGCTACCCCTGCAACGGCTGTCGAGGGCGTGCCGGTGAGGCAAGGGCAGAAGGTTGCTGCTGCTGATGGCACCTTGTGCAGTGTCGGTTATGTTGAGGCTAGTCGGGCCTGGACCTCGGCCCACTGCGGTCTCAATGGGGAGCAGATGTACAACGAAGCGGGCCAGCACGTAGGGACCTTGCGTTGGTTCAAGCCTTCCGGGGCGGCAGGACATGACTTGGCCTATATACAGTTCGCCGGCGGAACGTACTCGGCGGGAAACCCCCTCACTGGGGATGGCATGGCGCCGGTTCCGGGTGAAGGCGCAACTGTGTGTTTCGACGGGCAGTCTGCGTCCCGGCAGTGTGGTACTGCTGTCCGTGGGCCGGGCATCTTCCCGGGGATGAACTATGCGGTCGACGTGTCGCTGGCTCCGGGGGATAGTGGCGGGGCGGTCTCTGTTCCGGATCAGCCGGGCGTGGTGGGCATTTACCAGGGGATTACCCAGACCAACCGGGAAGGCCGGACTGTGACTTTCTCAAACTATGCACGGATGCCACATGCGGATGAACTGGCGCGCCTGCCGCACCAAGGTTGGGTACCGCGACGTCCCAACCGGGAACCAGGCAACCCAGTCCGGGTGGTGCAGGAAAAGGGTGAGGCGTTGTCCTCCACAAGTAGCGCGGGTCCAGAAGGGCTGCGTGGCCTCGCAATGTATTTTGGTTTGAGTATTTAGAGGTATCTAGGGTACCTAGGGTTGGAATTGGCCGGCCTAGCCGCCGGCGTTCTTAGCGGTTGCCGTTGTTCGGTGCGCCGTTGGAAAGGGCCGCACTCAAACGGTGAGAAGCGCTAACCAGTACGTCAGCAAATTTTTCTGCCGGGGAGGGGCGGAAGCGCTCGGCCGAACCGGAGATGGATAGTACGGCGATGAAGTTTCCGGCGCCATCGAAGACAGGCGCGGAGACGGAGGCGAGGTTGGACTCGCGCTCTTCGATGGATTCGGAGTAGCCGTTGGTGCGTGCGAGCTCGACATCGTGCGCGCTGAAGATAGCATCCTCAACGTGTACATCCGCAAAAGCTGCGAAGATTCTAGCGGCGGAACCGGAGGTGAGCGGGAGCTGGCGGCCTACAGGGACCACGTTGTGTAGTCCAATTTCTGGCTCGCGCGTGGCAATGCAGGTGCGCGTGGTTCCCGAGAGTTCGTATAGCTGGACGGATTCGCCAGTGGCGTCGAGAAGCTCCTCCATGATGGGGCCTGCGGTCTCGATGATTCGATCCCGGTTGCCGGGAAGCGCAGGGCCCGCGCCCCACTTACCGTCGGGGGTGCGGGTAAGGATTCGGTGTGCCTCGAGCGCTGTGGCGAGACGGTGTGCGGTTGCCCGGGGCAGGCCGGTTGTCTCACACAGCTCATTGAGCGTGGAGGGGCGGTTGGTCGCGGCCATCATGATGGCTACTGCGCGATCCAATACCTTAATTCCTGATACTGCGCTATACTCTCCCATATAATGAAATCTACGTCCCATTAATTGAGATTTCAAGTGGAGAGATACATGACTGAGAAACTGACACTCGCAGAGAAGGTATGGCGCGACCACGTTGTGCGCAAAGGCGAGGGCGGCGAGCCCGATCTTATCTACATCGACTTCCAGCTCCTGCACGAAGTTACCAGCCCCCAGGCTTTCGACGGCCTTCGCTTGGCCGGTCGCACTATGCGACACCCTGAGCTGCACCTGGCCACTGAAGACCATAACGTGCCCACCGTCGGTATTAAGACCGGCAACCTATTAGAAATCAAAGACGAGGTCTCCCGCACGCAGGTATCTACCCTGCGCAAGAACTGTGAAGAGTTCGGTGTGCGCCTGCATTCGATGGGTGATGCTCAGCAAGGCATCGTTCACACCGTAGGCCCGCAGCTGGGAATTACCCAGCCCGGCATGACCATTGTGTGTGGTGACTCGCACACCTCGACGCACGGCGCCTTCGGTTCCATCGCCATGGGCATTGGTACCTCCGAGGTTGAGCACGTCATGGCCACCCAGACGCTTTCGCTCAAGCCTTTCAAGACCATGGCCATCGAGGTCAGCGGCGAGCTGGCGGAGGGCGTATCTGCCAAGGATTTGATTCTGGCTATTATCGCCAAGATTGGCACCGGCGGCGGCCAGGGGCACATCATCGAGTATCGCGGCGAGGCCATTCGCAAGATGTCGATGGAAGCGCGTATGACGATCTGCAACATGTCCATCGAGGCTGGTGCCCGCGCTGGCATGGTGGCTCCGGATGAAACCACCTTTGAGTACGTCAAGGGCCGCGAGTTCGCCCCGCAGGGTGAAGACTGGGACGCGGCAGTTGAATACTGGAGGACGCTGCCGACTGACGAAGGCGCCGAGTTCGATACCGTCGTAGAGATCGATGGTTCCGCCCTCACCCCGTTTGTCACGTGGGGTACTAACCCGGGACAGGGCCTGCCGCTGAGCGCTGTGGTGCCCGACCCGGAGGAGTGTGGTGACGACGGCGAGAAGGCCGCAGTCGAGAAGGCCCTGGCGTACATGGACCTTACGCCGGGCACGCCGTTGCGCGATATCCAGATCGATACTGTCTTCTTGGGTTCGTGCACGAACGCTCGTATTGAGGACCTGCGCGCAGCCGCTGAGGTAGTCAAGGGGCGCAGTATTGCGGCTGATACCCGCATGATGGTGGTCCCGTCATCGGCCGTGGTCAAGGCGCAGGCTGAGGAAGAAGGGCTGGATAAGATTTTCACCGATTTTGGTGCTGAATGGCGGACCGCCGGTTGCTCGATGTGCTTGGGTATGAACCCGGATCAGTTGAAGCCGGGGGAGAGGTCGGCGTCGACAAGCAACCGCAACTTTGAGGGCCGCCAGGGACCAGGCGGCCGTACCCACCTAGTGTCCCCGGCTGTTGCTGCGGCGACAGCAGTCCTGGGCCACTTGGCCGCACCAGCAGATATCGTCGATGCCGCAGTTGCCGGCGCTTAAGGAAAGGGAGAAGACAATGGAGAAGTTCGTTACTCATACTGGCGTCGGCGTTCCGCTGCGAGTATCCAATGTGGATACCGACCAGATCATTCCTGCGCGCTACCTGAAGTCCGTTAAGCGCACCGGCTTCGCCGATGGTCTGTTTTCCAACTGGCGCAGCGATGAGAACTTCATTCTCAACCAGGAACCGTTCAAGGAAGGCTCTGTGCTTTTCGCGGGTCCAGACTTTGGTACCGGTTCCTCTCGTGAGCACGCGGTGTGGGCGCTTGCTGAGTATGGATTCAAGGCGGTGTTTTCGTCCCGCTTCGCCGATATCTTCCGCGGCAACTCTGGCAAGGCCGGACTGCTGACGGGGCTCATGGAACAAGAAGACATCGAGCTCATCTGGAAGCAGCTGGAGTCCGGTGAAACCGAAACCACCGTTGATTTGGAAGCGCGCACGGTTACCGTCGGCGGTAACAGCTACACCTTTGAGATCGATGACTACACCCGCTGGCGCCTTATGGAGGGGCTCGATGATATCGGCCTGACCCTGCGCAATGAGGGCGATATTGAGGCTTTCGAATCCACACGCCCGGGATTCAAGCCCCGCGTCGTAGCGTCTTAACGTAGACAATGGAGGTGTGGGAGCATTCCCCACCTCCTGTGGCGCCGGCCACATACCGGCGTTAACATCCTCGGCATGAGCAATCCTTATCAAGGCTTTAGCGGAGAGAGCGGCAATCAGTTCGGCGGCGTAGGCGGGTATGGCGGCTATGACTATCGCGACGCCGCGGGTTATGGCCATCAACTACCAGGCAGCTACGGCTACCAGCAGTCCGGCAGCTACGGTGAGCACCAGCCTGGCGCCTGGTCTGGAAATCCACCAGGCGGGGCGCCCGCCCAGCCCATCGACGCCATGGATATCGTGGGCCAATCATTCAAGGGTTACCTGAAGCAGCCTGTGTCAGGGATGCTAGCCATGCTGGTGCATTTGATTATCTCTTTTGCTCTTCTTTTTGTGCCGGGAACCGTTTTAGGCGGCGTCTTCGCAGCAATGGAAGAAAGCGGCACGGACATTGAACCCTTGGTGCCTACCGTGGGGATTCCTCTCATGGTTGTCATGGGGCTAGCCGCCTTCGCTTATCTTTTCTGGCTGATGGCGAACCTCTTTAATGGTTCCCGGAAGATCGCCGATGGGGAGAAGGTCACCTTCCGCGACTACTTTAGGTTTGGCCAGCTGAATGGTTGCGCCGGTGTCTATGCCTGCTTCTTTATTGTGGTAATGCTCGGGTCTATTGCGGGTGGCTTCCCCGGTCTGATTCTCTATGGGCTCCTGTGGCCGGCGCCCGTGATCAAGGCTGATAACCCCGATAAGCCTCTCATGGACTGCTTCCGAGAGGCCCTCGACCTAATCATGGAGAACCTAGGGCAGTCGCTACTCTTTATCTTGGTCTGTTCCCTCATCTCGAGTCTGCTTGTCTTTATTCCCATCGTCGGCTTCCTTGCTGCCTATCCGATCTGGGCGCTCGGGATGGTCCTTTTCACCCGCGCTATGCAGCGCCGCCCTGCGGCGCGGTGGGAATAAGGCAGCAGGGCGAGGTAGAAACTCCTGAACGACGTGGGCGATGCCGTACTTAGCGCACGGGAAGCGGGCTAGCCAGATAGTCCGCCCCGGTAAGCTCTCCGTCGTTGAAGGACAGAACCCACACCGAAGCCTTCTTGAACTTGAGCTCGTCTATTGACTTTTTAAGGAACTTCGGCGCGTAGGACTCGAGAATCCCCGGAATAGTCAGGCCTTGGCTCACGATGACCGGAACGCCGCCGCCGTCGACAACGCGTTGGAAGGCAGCGCGTGCGTCCTCAGGCGAATCAGCAAAGACATCATCGCCGAATGCTTTGTTCACGGCGATGTCCATGCCGAGCTCATCCGCCAGCGGGGCAGCGGTGTGCTGGCAGCGCTGTGGTGGGGCGCTATAAATGGCGGTCGGGTGGAATGGTGTGAGCATCGGCACGAGCATCTCCGCTTGGCGGCGGCCCTTCTTATCCAGAGGACGCAGGTCATCATCGCCCTCCCAGGAGCGGCGCTGATGTGCGCGTGCATGGCGCACATAAAGTACGCGGGTCGTTGGTGCAAGGCGCAGACGCTTTTGTGCCTTCCCTAGCACCTGGGCATCAACGTCGTAGGAGAGCAATGAGCTGGCTTCGTCGATCTTCATCCACCGCAGCTCATCGGTCTCTTCATTCGGGGTGTACTCACCGTCGAGTACACGGGCCAGCCAGTAGTAGACCACCTTCGTGCGGCCTTGCACCGGGTAGGCCACCTTGCCGATCAGCTTGCCCAGACGCACGGAGTAACCGGTTTCCTCGAAGATCTCGCGCGCGGCGGTCGTGGGGAGGGATTCACCCGGATCGACCTTGCCCTTGGGCAGCGACCAATCGTCATAGTGGGGGCGGTGGATAAGTGCAACCTCCGGATCGTGCGGGTCGCCACGCCAGAGAACCGCTCCGGCGGCAAGCGTCGTGCGCTTGAACTCATCCGCCGGATCGACGGGGATCTCCTGGTGGCGTCCGGAAATGAAGACTTCCGAGCGAATGTCTTTGTCCGTCTCATGCATGTTCTTTGCCTTGGGCATGCTGCTCCTTTTGCGCCGGTAGCTTTCAACCTTCTCCATCTTCCTCCACTCACCGCCGCGATGCAGTCTTACGCGCCGAGCGTGCAGGATTGCCAGGCGTGCTTTAATGGGAAAAGCCGATGCAGAGGAATCTAGAGTGAGGTGGCACATGGCAAACGTGGCAGTAATGGGGGCGGGCTCGTGGGGAACCACGCTGGCGAAAGTCTTTGCTGACGCCGGTAACGATGTCCGCTTGTGGGCGCGCCGCGAGGAATTGGCGGAAGCCATCAACACGCGCCACGAGAATCCGGATTACCTCCCAGAACTCCCGCTCCCTGAGTCGATTAAGGCCTCCACAGATCCGGCAACAGCGCTGCAGTCCGCGGACATTGTCATCTTCGGTGTTCCTTCCCAGACGCTGCGCGGAAACCTGGAAAAGTGGGCGCCGCTCTTGCCGGAAGAAGCGACTTTGGTATCGATCTCTAAAGGCGTGGAGAAGGCCACTCTCAACTTGATGAGCGAAGTTATCGCGGACGCCGCCGGCGTCTCCTCCGACCGCATCGCGGTCCTCTCTGGGCCCAACCTGGCCAAGGAGGTGGCTCAGGAACAACCAGCAGCCACGGTGATTGCCTGCAGCGATGCTGCCCGTGCCGAGGCCGTGCAACATGCCGCCGCAGCACCGTATTTTCGCCCCTATACAAACACCGATGTCATCGGCGCGGAGATCGGCGGCGCCTGCAAAAACGTGATTGCGCTTGCCTGCGGCATGGCGGCGGGTAAGGGTTTGGGCAACAACACCATGGCCACCATCATCACGCGCGGGCTCGCGGAGATTACCCGCCTAGGGGTGAAGCTGGGAGCGGACCCGTTCACCTTCTCGGGCCTTGCCGGCATGGGAGACCTCGTGGCGACGTGCAGCTCGACGTTGTCACGTAACCGCACCTTTGGGTATCGCCTCGGCCAGGGTGGCACGCTGGAAGAAGCAACTGCCGCCACCAACGGCCAGGTCGCGGAAGGCGTTATCTCATCTGATTCAATCTTCCGGTTGGCGCAGCGCGCAGACGTAGAGATGCCGATTACCCAAGCGGTCTACGGTGTGTGCCATCGCGGGGTGACTGTCGACGACATGATTGTTGCTCTGATGGGTCGCACCAAGAAAGCTGAGTAAAGCCGAGTAAAGTTGCTCGGTATGACTGAAGCGAAACCTGTGCGCGTTGCCGTTGTATACGGCGGTCGCAGCTCCGAGCATTCGGTGTCGTGCATTTCCGCCGGCGCCATCATGGAGCACCTTGATCCGGAAAAATATGAAGTCGTGCCCATCGGCATTACGCGGGAAGGCACCTGGACGCAGGGCAACCGCGCGGGGCTCAACATTGTTGACGGGCGCCTGCCCGAAGTAGAACTCCACGATGAGCTGGCGTTATCCCTCAACCCTGCCACGCGTGGGCGTATCCACAATGTCACCCGCCACGAGCACTACACAGAGGTCGATGTCATCGTCCCAGTGCTGCACGGCCCCTATGGGGAAGACGGCACAGTGCAGGGCCTCTTTGAGCTTTCCGGAATTCCCTACGTCGGCGCAGGCGTATTGGCTTCGGCTGTGGGAATGGACAAGGAGTTCACCAAGAAGCTTCTGGTCGCGGAAGGCCTTCCGGTAGCGCCGCAAGAAGTACTCACTGGGGAAGCCACGCTTGACGACCTCCAAAAGGAACGCCTTGGTCTGCCCGTCTTTGTGAAGCCGGCGCGGGGCGGATCCTCCATTGGCGTGTCCAAGGTCTCCGCGTGGGAAGACCTTGAAGCAGCACTAACCCTGGCCTATGAATCCGATGACAAGGTTCTCATCGAGCCAGAAATCAGCGGCGCCGAGGTGGAGGTGGGAGTTCTCGAACGCCCAGACGGCAGCCTCCAGGCCTCTGTCCCTGCCAAGATCCTGGGCACCACGGAGTCTGAGGAAGGCTTTTATGATTTCGATGCCAAGTACATCGACGAGGGCGTCTCGGCAGCAATTCCCGCCCCGTTGAGTGAGGAGCTGACTGCCGAACTTCGACAGCGCGCTATTGAGGCTTTCCGGGCGCTGGGTGCCTCGGGCCTATCGCGCGTGGATTTCTTCGTCAGTGATTATTCCTACTGCATCAACGAGGTGAATACCTTCCCCGGCTTCACCCCGATTTCTATGTACCCCCAGGTCTTTGCTGCGGTAGGGGTAGGTTATGCCGAGTTGCTCGACACCCTTATTCAGACCGCCCTCGCGCGTTCCTAGGGTGACGATGTAGGCCGCGCTTCCGACTCCTACTGGGAGGGGGTGGCTGCCACGAGGGCGTCGCTAAGCCGCACCAGCGCGGAATTCGCAGCATCCTGCGGGGCAGACAACGCGAGGTCCTCCGCCCGGCCGAGCGCGAACCATGTGCCGGCCGTGGTGCCCTCCGCGAGCGTGGTGTCCTCGAACCACGGCACGTCATTAACCTGCTGGAGCTGAACACCTGCGCGGTAGTTCTCCGGAGAGGCCACGCCGCAGCGCACAACAATCTCTTCCTGACCCGGCGCGCTATACACCCAGGTGTTCTTATCGCCCACATCCGTGCGGCGCTCATAGCCCTCCGCAAGTGTTTCCGGCAGCGCCTTTTCTAGCGCGGGACACATGGAATCCGGCCCTGCCTGTAGCTGCGATAGCGGCGCTGGATTGGCCTTCTGAGACTTCTTTTCTAGTTGCTTGAAGGCTTCTTTTAGCCCCTCCGGAGCGTCATCTTGGGCGTCCTCCGAGGAGGTTGTCACTGCGATGGCGGGGGTGTGCTTCGTGCTGTACCACGTTGTGAGGTTGGAGCCGGGGGTGGCGTCGATGACCTGTAGCCACGATTCGCCGTCGGACTCGACGGTGCGCGAGTAGTCGGTAAACTGCTGCGGCAGGTCAACACCACAGCGCAGCGTCACTTTGTCCTCCGAGCTTTGTGCCCACGCGGCGGCGCCCGCCGGGGCAGGATCAACTAGGTCGACGCGCGGGTAGCCCATGAGCTTGTCTGGCAGCGCATCGACGACAGCGGCGCACTCGGGGGAGTCCGCCGCTTCGGAGGGAGTGGGAGGCAGCGCCACCGGTTGTTGCGCGGCGCTGGTGAATACGTATTTGGCCCCAAAAATCACCGCGAAGACCATCGCGATGGAGATCCCGAGTGAGATGTAAATAGCGGTGCGGTTAAATTGGGTATCCATAGGGGCTTATCCTATCGCTGATAGCCCGAGAAGAACGAACGTGGACTACGCGCGCACGAGTGGCGTGTGGCCCGCGCAAGGAAAAGGAGTCCGTGACGGTGGGTTTGTCCCATACCCTCGATCAAGCCGGTGAACGGCACGTTATCCATGAGATTGTCACCGCAGCCCCGAGCGCGCTCAACGGCGACGATGCGGCGGTGCTGTACCCGGCGGCACCCAATTCCCGCACGGTGGCGGCCACGGACATGATGGTCGAAGGCCGACACTTTAGACGGGACTGGTCTACCGCCGCCGAGATCGGGCAGAAAGCCATCGTGCGCAATTTCGCGGATATTGAGGCAATGGGCGCGCGCCCCACAGCGGCACTGCTGGCGATTGCCGCCCCGGGTGATACCCCGGTGGACTTCGTGCGGGGGATTGCACAGGGCATCGCTGAGCGCTGCGCGGTATATAACGCGGAGCTCGTAGGCGGTGATCTGACCCGCAGCGAGAGCTTGATCATCAATGTTACGGCGTTAGGTTCCCTAGGCGGAAGTGGTGCAGCGCTGACCTTGGATGGTGCGCGGGCGGGCCAGAAGCTGGTAGCACACGGCAAGATTGGGTATTCCGGGGCGGGCCTGGCCCTATTGCAACGTTATGGCCGCGCATTGCCGCCGGAGTTAGAGGAATTCTGGCCTTTGGTCGACGCCCATTGCGCTCCCTCCCTCACTCCGGGGCGTGGTGTCATCGCGCGGGCAACTGGTTCGACGTCGATGACGGATAATTCGGATGGCTTAGTGCGTGATGTGGGGCATTTGGCACAACGCTCCGGGGTGCACATCGACCTCGACCGCGGAGCGATTGCTCCTGACCCGCTCCTGGCTGCCGCCGGTGCGTTGCTGGATATCGATCCTTGGGAATGGGTCCTGACAGGCGGCGAGGACCACACGCTGTTGGCTACCACGTACAAGTCCGCTCCCTCTGGTTTCCGGGAAATTGGCCGGGTGATGCGCGGTACCGGCGTGACCATTGACGGAGAGGAACCTCGCTATAACGGGGGCTGGGAGGGATTCGCGTGAGCCACATCGATACCTCCCACATTCACTACTCGTGGATGCCCCACATCCGGCAGGCACTGGAGGACAACCTCCCACGCATTGAGCGCGAGATCGGCGCAGAGTTCTTGCCGCCCGCCGAGGATGTATTCGCCGCCCTGTCGATGCCGCTCGAGGACGTGCGGGTGCTCATCGTGGGCCAGGATCCCTATCCCACGCCGGGGCATGCCATGGGCTTGTCTTTCTCCACTCGCTCGGGCGTGCCGGCCCCGCGTTCGCTGAAGAATATTTACGCCGAGCTTGGCGACGACCTCGGTATCCCCGGCCGTGCAGATGGTGATCTACGGGCCTGGTTTGAGCAAGGAGTGCTGCTGCTCAACCGAGTGCTCACCGTGGCCCCGGGCCAGGCGGGTTCGCACCGCAGGCTCGGGTGGGAAGCGATTACTGAGGCCGCGATCAGAGCACTGGCGGGGCGCGATATCGTGGCCATCCTATGGGGCCGCGATGCCCAAGCCTGCCAAGCCTTCCTGCCGGGTACGGAGTGCATCACCTCCCCGCATCCTTCGCCGCTGTCAGCCCGGCGTGGATTCTTTGGCTCGCATCCTTTTTCCCGGGCAAACGCTGCTTTAGAGGCCCGTGGCGTCCCCGCGGTGGACTGGCGCTTGTAGACTAGCCAACATGTCTTATCCCGCTGAGTTGGATGCTCGTGGCCTCCACGAGTGGGCCGCCCGAACCGTGGAGGAGCTGCAGCGCCGCCGCGTTGAAATCAATGCCCTCAACGTTTTCCCAGTGCCCGATTCCGACACGGGATCCAACATGGCGCACACGATGGAGTCCGCGTTGGCGGAGGCCAATAAGGGCGAGGTGGACGTGGCCGAGGCCCTGGCCATCGGCTCGGTGCGCGGTGCGCGCGGCAATTCGGGGATGGTGCTCTCCCAGGTGCTGCGGGGGGTTGCCGATGCCACGACGGATTCGCGCGTGGACGGTGCAGTACTCGCAGATGCTTTGACCTTGGCCGTCACTTTGGTGGACCGCGCGCTTGCCGCACCGGTGGAAGGAACGATTATTACCGTGCTGCGAGCCGCGGCTACCGCCGCCAGTCAGGCCGCCGGGGAATCTGGGGCCGAGCTCCACGGCATCCTGCTCGCGGCGGTCGAGGCCGCAAGTAAGGCTCTTGCTGAGACCCCTTCTCAACTGCCAGCTCTGCGCGAAGCCGGCGTTGTGGATGCCGGCGGAACCGGCTTCGTAATTTTGCTCGAGTGCTTGCTCGCTCAGGTCACAGGGCACGCCCCCGTCAGCCAACCGCTGACGAGGTCGGTGCCTCTTCGCTCCGAGGAGTCTGCGGCGCGGGAGCCGCAGGCAGGAGAAGTGCTCGCAGAGATTGAAGCTCTTTTCTTCTTTGAGGGCAGCCTGAGCGACATCGAAGAGGCCTTGGCTCCGCTGGGCAATAGTCTCGTCATTGCGCGGGCGACGGAAACCTCCGCCAGCGTGCACATCCATAGCGCTGAGGCGGGGGCCGTGATCGAAAAGGCCTATGCCCTGGGAAAGGTCAGCAACCTTCGGCTTGAAGCGCTACCGCAGGCGGGTCAGGCGGCCAGCTGCGAAGATTCTGCTGGTGGCGGGGGCACGCATCGGCGTATCTTTGCTGCGGTGCCTGAAGGGGCCGCGCGGGAGCTTTTTGAGAAGGCGGGGGCGGACGTCGTCAAGCCCGGCGAGGAACTGCAGAGCGCCGGGGAGGAAGATCTTTTTTTGCCCAATGGCTGCGGTGGTGACCCGGGTAAGGCTACTGTCATTCCGACCGATTCCCTGGTGGCCGGGCTCGCGGCGCTTTCGGTTTATGCGCCGAGTTCTGCGCAGACCGACGACGTGCTCGCCGCTATGAAGGATGCTGCCGGCTCCATGCGGGTGGCCTACCCAGATAGAGAAAGCGTGGCTGGGATTCTAGAGGCATGCCGTACTCAGCTGGGCTATGGCGGCGAGCAGATCACGGTGCTGACTGGCCTTGAGATAGAGGAAGAGGAGTTAGCCCGTGAACTGGGGGTTGATGTCGTCGTTCTGCACGTGCCTGGACTGCGCACAGAGATTGGGGTGGAGTAGGCCATGTTGGGCTGGCAGGATGACCGCGCACTGACGGAAATCTTGGCAAAGAAGGATGCCGCGGCTTTCAAGCGCGCCTTCGGATACACCACGTGCGGGGAGCTGCTCAGCCACTATCCGCGTGATTACATCCGCCACAATAAGGACGTGGGCCTCGGCGGTGCTGAGGATGGTGATCACGTCACCATCACTGGCGTTATCGAAGATCTCCGCGTTAAGCACACCTCTAAAGCCATGGTGTTTATCCTCTACATGGATAGCGGAGTCCAAGCCTCCTTTTTCAATGCACACTACGTGCAGCGCGTGCTGGGGCGCGGCATGCGCGTCATGCTCTCCGGCAAGCTGAAATACTTCCGGGGATACCCCAGCTTGCAGCACCCCGATTTTCTCATCCTCGATCCCGGCCGCTACCAGGAGTCCCTGCTGGATAGCACGACTGGGCAGGGGACAGGTTCGCTGAAGAAGCTCTCTCAGTTCGGCTCGTTGGAGACCTTCCTACAGCGCGAATGGATTCCCGTGTACCCGGCTAGCGGAAAGGTGACGTCGTGGTACATCATGGGCGCTATCCACAAAGTGCTCGAGCACACCCCGCCGATCCCGGAGCCGCTGGACTACCGGATGATGGTGACGCTGGATCAAGCCGTGCGTGAGATCCACGAACCGGGGGACAATGGTCCGGAGCGCGCCATCCAGCGGCTTAAGTACAACGAAGCCTTATCGGTTGGCCTAGTTATGGCCTTGCGGCAGCGCGATGTGAAGGCGCGCACGGCAACCCCAATGCCGGCGATTCTGGAAGGCTACCGCGATGAGCTGCTCAGTGGGCTACCCTTCGCGCTGACCGACGGTCAACGACGAGTCATCGGCGAGATCGACGCAGATCTGTGCGGCACCGCGCCCATGATGCGGCTGTTACAAGGCGAGGTCGGTTCGGGCAAGACGCTCGTTGCCACGTGCGCCATGCTGCAAGCGGTAGACGCCGGCAAGCAGGCCGCGCTCTTGGCACCGACGGAGGTTCTGGCGGCGCAGCATGGAGCGTCGATAAGCGCCAGCGTTCCGGATGGTGTCACCGTCACGGTCCTAACGGGTTCGATGAAGACAGCGGAGAAACGCAAAGCTCTGTTGGAGATTGTCTCTGGCGAGGCCGATATCGTGATTGGCACCCACGCCATCATCCAGGACAGCGTTGAATTCTTCGATTTGGGCCTGGTCATCGTGGATGAGCAACACCGCTTTGGCGTTGAACAGCGCGATAGCCTGCGCACCAAAACTCGGGAGGGAACCAGCCCACACCTGTTGGTGATGACTGCGACACCTATCCCGCGCACGATTGCCATGACGGTGTTCGGTGATTTGGCTGTCTCGACACTCAAGGAACTTCCCGGTGGGCGCAAGCCCATCTTGTCCGCGGTGGTTCCCGAATGGAAGCCGGAGTGGGTACGCCGCGCCATCGAGCGCATCCGGGAAGAGGTGGACAAGGGGCACCAAGCCTATATCGTCTGCCCACGGATTGAAGGAGAGGGCGGCGTGGAAACCATGTCGCTCCAACTGCGCAACCTTCCCTTGCGCGGACTGCGGGTGGAAATGCTCCACGGCAAGATGCCCGATAAGGACCAAGTAATGGAGAGCTTCGCGCGCGGGGAGATTGACGTCCTTGTAGCCACCACAGTCATTGAGGTCGGCGTCGATGTTCCCAATGCCACCGTCATGCTGATCCGAGAATCGGAGAACTTCGGAGTCTCGCAGCTGCACCAGTTGCGCGGGCGCGTGGGGCGCGGCGGCAATGAATCGGTGTGTTTGCTGCACACGACGGCTGAGCCTGATAGCAAGTCTTTCCGGCGCATCAAAGCTATCGCGGATACGCCATCTGGTTTTGACCTAGCTGAGCTCGACCTTCAGCAGCGCCACGAAGGCGATATCCTGGGAACACTGCAATCCGGCACGAAACGCACGCTGAAGTTGCTGGACCTCATCAATGATCGGGACATCGTCGAGCGCACGCATTCTGATGCCGCCGCGTTGGTCGAGCGCAATCCCGAATTAGCGGAGGAGCTGACGCACAACCTGAGCGCAGATGAACAGGGATTTTTGGAGAAAAACTAGGGTAGTCGCCCCGGGAAACTGAGGGGAGATAGGGTAGAAGCCATGACCAGAATCATCGCCGGAGAAGCTCGTGGGCGCACCATCAAGGTGCCCGAAGCAGGGACGAGGCCCACGTCTGACCGTGCCCGCGAGGGCCTGTTCTCATCGTTGAATGTGCGCTGGGGGTTCATTGATTCCCGCGTGTTGGATCTCTTTGCTGGCTCCGGCGCTTTGGGCCTGGAGGCAGCAAGCCGCGGCGCTGAGGAAGTCGTCCTCGTGGAGAATAATGCCGCGGCCGTGAAGGTCATTCGCCACAATATTGGGGTGGTGAAGCACCCGCGCGTCGAGGTGCGTGAGATGAAAGCTTCGTCCTACCTGGCCACCGCACCGCGCGGCTACTTCGACATGGTGCTCGCGGATCCACCCTATGAGTTCGATGATGTTGATGGGCTTCTCGCCGCCATCGAGCCGGCGCTGGATGATGACGCGATAGTTGTCATTGAGCGCCACGTGGATTCGCCGCACACGCAGTGGCCAGAAGGCTTTGAGCCCACCGGTCAGAAACTTAAGAAGCGGACCTTTGGCATCGCGCGTTTTGATATGGCGATTTATCACCGCAGTGCGGATAGCTCGAAGACCGATACCACCGGAACCCAGGAGGACTAGCCATGCCGACCCACGCCGTATGCCCCGGCTCTTTCGATCCCATCACGCTGGGACACGTCGACGTTTTTAATCGCGCCAGCGAACTTTTTGACAAGGTCACGGTGCTGGTGACGGGAAACCCCGACAAGCCTTCCGGGCTGTTTAGCGTGGAGGAGCGCGTGGACCTCATTCGCCGTACCGTCTCCCCAGAGATCGAGGTGGATTGGTGGGGCGGATTACTGGTGGATTACACCAGTGCCCATGGCATAGACACGATTGTGAAGGGCTTGCGCTCCTCCTTGGACTATGAGTATGAGCTGCCGATGGCGCAGATGAACCGGCGCCTTTCCGGAATCGATACGGTCTTCTTGCTGACGGATGAGAAATACGGCTATATCTCCTCCTCGCTGTGCAAGCAGGTGGCGCAGTACGGCGGCGATGTCACGGGTATGTTCCCAGACCACGTGGCAGCCGCGGTCATGGAACGCTTCCGAGGCTAAGGGGACATGTCTGTACTGGCAATACCCCTCGTTGTCCTCCTTACCGTCATCGCTGGCTCCTGCCTGCAGCGAGTCTCCGGCATGGGGCTGGGCCTCATTGGTGGGCCCATCCTGACGCTCTTCCTCGGGCCAGTCGAAGGCATCATGGTCATCAACGTCTTGGCCTGCCTCAATGCCATCCTCACGACCTATTCGATGCGTGAGAATGTGGACTGGGGAAAGTGGCTGCGCATCGGCCCTTTCATGGTTCTCGGCTCAATCCCGGCGGCGCTGCTTATTGCGCGCATTGATACCGCGGCATTGTTGGTTCTGGTCGGCGCCGCCCTGTTGATTGCGCTGGCCGTGGTGGTCTTTGGGCGCAAGTTCGTCCCGCAGATGAGCGGCACGGGCCCGGCCATCTCCGCGGGTATCGTGGGTGGGTTCACTAACACGCTCGCGGGCGTAGCCGGCCCGGTCATCACGGTCTATGCGCAGGCCGCGCGGTGGCCCAAAGAGGTACTCGCGCCAACCCTGCAGCCCTGCTTCTTCATTGGCGGTTTGTCGTCGGTATTGACCAAGTTCTTCCTGGGCTCCGGCGGTTTCGAGGGTTTGCACTGGCTGGTGTGGCCCTGCGGGGTGGTTGGCATGTGCGTTGGCATTCTCCTAGGAAAGAAGATTGCCGGGCGCGTCTCTCGGGACAAGGCCCATAAGCTATCACTGTGGCTGGCCAGCCTAGGAGCGCTCAGCGCATTGCTGCGAGGCCTTTTCACCCTGGGTGCTTAAACAGCGTCTCGGTATGGTGGAGTCCATGGCGAAATTCAAGATTGAGGACGCGCTCGCGCTGCGCGCTGGCAAGAATTTTCAGATTGACTCGGTTGATGCTTCGGCAACGCCGGGCTTCGACGGCGATAAGGCGGCGCTCGACGCCCGCTTCTCCAAGTACGATGATGAGCTCTATGAGCTGCAGGAGCGACTTTTTGCCAACGGCCGCAGCTATGGTGAGGACGCCCCAGCGGTGCTCATCATCCTGCAGGGCATGGATACCTCGGGCAAAGGCGGGGCTATCCGCCACGTATTGAGCACCTTCGACCCGCAAGGAACCACGACTGTGGGCTTCGGTAAACCTACCGAAGAGGAGCTAGAGCATGACTTCCTGTGGCGTATCCGCAAACACGACCCGCAGCCGGGACAAATCGTGGCCTTCGACCGCTCCCACTATGAGGATGTCCTCATTCAGCGCGTGCACGAGTGGGTGGATGAAGAAGAGGTGGATCGGCGCATCGAGGCCATCCGCGACTATGAGCTGGAACTAACAGCCAAGGGAGTCAAGGTCATCAAAATCTTCCTGCACCTGTCCAAGGAGGCCCAGAATGAGAATCTGCTGGAGCGCACGGAGCGGGAAGACAAGTTCTGGAAATACGACCCAGCTGATGTGGAGGAGCGCGCCTATTGGGATGAATACATGGCGGCATACCAGGATGCTATTCGGCGCACGGATGAAAACTACGCACCCTGGTACGTCATTCCTACCGATAACAAGAAGTATGCCCGGATGGCGCTGAAGTTTCTCATCGTGGATCTCTTGCGCCACCTCGACCTGGAATGGCCGGCGCCCGACTTTGATCCGGAAGTCGAGCGCCAGCGCATTAAGGACGCTGACTAAGAGCTAGTCGCTCTCTGTACCATCGACGTCGCTGGCCAGCTCACGGGCGGCGGCGTTAAACGCGTCCAGAACAGACAGCAACGCTTCTTGCGCATTGATGATGCCGAGGTTGAGTGCGTGAAAGAGCTGGTCCTCATTCAGGCCAGCAGTGGTGACGAAGCACGCATCACCGCGCAGCTCAACCTCATCCTCAACCAGCCCGACGAGCGCGCGCCCATCGAAAGCACCGGAATTGAACTCGTTGCAGAGGACATGGAAGATGGGGAGCATGTCCGCGTCTAGCTGTGTGGACAGCACGCTTTCGATGCGCACGAGGCCCTCTTCCACTGTGATGACCCAGTCAAGGTCGTTGAGGCGGGCAACTGCGGTTGTCGCATCCTCGGGGTGCGCGGTGGCTGCCATATCCAGCTCGGCGCCGTTGAGCACGCTCAACACGCGGTCCCGGCCGACGGTGGCCAGCGGTGATCCGGAGAGAATGTCGAAAGGATCGGAACTGGCGGATGCATTTTGGTTCTGGTTCGAGTCCTGACTCATGCTTGCTCCTCCTTATCCCAGGTGACGGCCTGCGGGAAGCGTTGTGCCACGACGTCGAAGAACTCAGCGAAGCTGGCCAGTGAACTCAGCAGGAAATGGCCGAGCTGGGCCAAGGAAAGGCCTTCGCCCACGCCCATGGCGCGGTTGGCACCTAGGTGGATTTCCGTGTTACCCTTCGCGTCCTCTTCTACGAGGAAGCTCAAGGTGGGCGCTACGCTAGCCCAGTTCAGCTCCGCCACCACGGCGGCCACCTCCGGCTCGAGGTGTGCAGGAAGAGTGCCCTCCCACGAGGCGAAGGCACTGAGTACCTCGCCTTCAGCGTCGAGCTCACAGTGCACCGCGATATGGGGAACGCCGGTCTGCAGCACGCGGCGCGCGGATTCGGCGCTGTCGGCGGCAGCGTCAGCATCGGCTTCTGGCTCAGGGGATGCCTCGATGAGCGCATAGTCGGCGTCGATAAGCTCGCACAACTGCACCAACCTGTCTATGGTGACCGGCTCAACCACGTGGAGATCGGTCACTGCTGCTCACCCTGAGCGCCCTCGGCACCCTCGCCCGCCTGCGCGGCAGACTCGGAACCGAGCTTAGCCATTTCTTCGGCAGCGGCGACCATGGCGTTTTGGGCGTTGATGACGCCGTCCACGGAGGCGCGCAGTGCGGCCGCGAGTTGTTCATCGGTCATACCGGCCGCGCAAGGAATGTCAGCCTCGGTGCGTACGAGCAGCATGCCATCGAAGTCAGCAATGACGGCGCGTGCCCCCATAGCCACGGAGTTGATCTGGTTGGCTGCGAGGAAGAGTCCCGCATCAGCCTTGGCATAGTTGACGTCCGTCGGTACATCGCAACGCACGATGGCAACGCTCTCCAGGACGGCGAACATGCACGGCAGACCGTTGAGATTGGCGGTAGCGGCGTCGTCCCGACCGGAGACCGGTTCGAGTTCGATGTCGAAGGTCCTCATCGCCTCGATGATGCGGTCGAGGGTGACCTCCGGCAATGCGTGCGGATCCTCGGCGGTAGGCGTTGTCGGATTAGTCATGGTTGTGCTCCTTCCAGGTGACGAGCTGCGGGTACTGCTGTTCAATCCACTCGAAGGACTGCAACACGGCATCCAGGGTGGACATTACGAACGCGCCGAGCTGGTTGCGGGATGCACCATGGGCCACGTCCAGATCACGCGCACCGGAGACCGCCAAAGCGTTGTCTGGCGCTTCGAAGAAGCGGAACGTCGGCGTGAAGTGGTCCTGGTTCCAGGCATTGATGTGCATGAGCAGCGCAGGGCCTTCGGAGGCGGGGACAGAGCCGCGCCATACGGAATCGACGATGAGGGAGGAACCAACCAGCTGGAAGGCGATGGCGGCGTTGGAGAAGCCGGTGCGCAAAAGGTTGACCGTCTGGCCGTCCTGGGTCTTCTGCTCTTCGATGCGGTATTCCAAGCCCTCTGACTCAAAGATTTCCGCAATGCGCTCGAGGCTGACTTCGTCGATGGGTGTGTCAGGCTCCAGCTGGCGCTGCTGCGCGTCATCATGATTAGTGGTGTCAGTCAATTCTTCTACTCACTTCGCTACACTTTTCTTAATCTTTTCCGGCCCCGACACTACCGGAGCCGTCTGCCTCGGGTGCGCAGGTGGGGGCCTCGACGAGTTTTTCACCGCCGAGCTCATGGGCGAGCGCTGGAGCGATGTCGGGGTAGCGGAAGGTGTGGCCTAGTGCTTCCGCGCGCGTGGGTAGGACCTTTTGGTTGGCTAGAGCCAGCTCACGCGCACCTTCCTTACCCAGCAGCAGCGCCGGACCGACGCTGGGGATGGGGATGACGGTCGGCCTATGAAGGAGTGAGCCGAGGGCATCCACATAATCGCGATTGAGCACCGGGTTGGGAGAGACTGCGTTGATGGCACCACTCCAGGCAGGGTCGAGTGCGGCGCGGACGAACATATCTGAGAGATCATCTTGCCCAACCCAGCTATTCCACATGTTGCCCTTGCCAAATGAGCCGCCCAGTCCGGTAGAAAACAGTGCGCGCAGCAGCGGCAGAATTCCCGCGTTGGCAGATTGCACGATGCCGGTGCGCAGGTTTACCACTCGCTTTCCGGCCTCACGTGCTGGCGCGCAGGCATCCTCCCACGCCGTCACGACATCGGCCAGAAAGCCCTCACCGCGCTCCGAGTCTTCGGTCAGTTCTTCATCGCCTCGGTCCGGACCGTAAATACCGATAGCGGAGGCGCAGACCATCGCGGTCACAGATGGTGTTTCGGCCGCTAGCTGCGCTAGCAGGTGAGTAGGGCCTACACGTGAATCCCGAATAGCTTCTTTGTGCGCGGTATTAAAACGCCCGAAAATCGGCTCGCCGGCCAGGTGGATGAGGATATCAACGCCGTCCAGCAAGTCTTTGGCGGGCAAGGTAGGCCGCCACAAGCGCTCGCCGGCTCCCGGGTTAGAGCGCACGAGCGGAATGACGGTGTGGCCCAACGTGCCGAGCTGTGCGGCAACGGCGGTTCCTATCGTGCCGTGCGTACCGGTTATTGCGATTGTGCGGGGCTCGACGTTGAGAGCGCCCAGCCGCTGAGCAAAGCGAAAGTCCTCAATAAGCTGTTGCTGCCGATACGCAAAAATCGATTCCACTGGCCCCGTGGGGATGCGGGTGTCCACTTTGTCGGTGATGAGCGTGCCCTCTGGGTGGTCCTCAAAGAAGTGTTCGTGGCGCCAATTGGCCAGCGAACGGAAGGGGGCGTTGATGCAGACATCAGCGAAGGAACGCCGCGGTTGGTATCTGCTCAAATCATGCCGGGCGACCCATTTCAGGCCGCCAGGAAACCCCAAGATAGAAGTCCCATCAGCTAATGACTCGGCCTGCTGCAGGGGAGTCATGAAACCGAAAGGCGCGGTGAGGCGCGCGAGCGCTCCCGGGCGGGTGTGCCATTGCCAAACCTCTTCGCGCGGGGCTGGAACAACGTGCTGGGTAGTAAAACTCACTGTCTAGGGACCTGCCTCAAAAGATTCGGGGGTGCGAGGGCGTACACAGCACGCCTGAAGAGTGCTATGGTTAGTGCTGGCTTTCAAGCATAGACAAGTCCTTTTAACCATTGTCCGACATCCTTTAAAGACCGCACCGTGAGGCGGGGAAGGAGGTCACGATGAGTGAAACCGGCACCCACGCGGAGTCCAACGAACTACTGAGCTCGAAAGACGTCGCGCGCACTGTCGCACGCATCGCGCACCAGATTATTGAAAAGACGGCGCTTGATTCGAGTGATTCCCCTCGAGTCCTGCTCTTAGGCATTCCCTCTGGTGGCGTGCCTTTGGCACAGCGCCTTGCCGAAAAAATTGAGGAATTCTCCGGGGTGGAGGTTCCTTGGGGCTCCCTAGACATCACGTTGTACCGCGATGATCTCTATGCCCGCCCGCACCGTGCATTGCAGCCTACGACGGTGCCTGACGGCGGCATTAACGGCGCCACCGTCATCCTTGTCGACGACGTCCTGTACTCCGGACGCACCATCCGCGCCGCACTCGATGCCCTCGCGGACATCGGCCGTCCTGACATCATCCAGCTCGCAGTCCTCGTGGACCGTGGACACCGCCAGGTTCCCATCCGTGCGGATTACGTGGGCAAGAACATCCCCACCGCACGCGACGAGGACGTCACCGTGTACAACGCCGATATCGATGGCCGCGATGCCGTCGTTCTTACCCGCTTCACTGCACAGCCCGGCAAGGAGGCATAAATGAAGCACCTCATTAATATCGCCGACCACAGCGCCGAGGAGATCCTCGGGCTGATGGATGAGGCCGACCGTTTCCGGGAAGCCCTCGAAGGCCGCGAAGTCAAGAAACTGCCCACGCTGCGCGGGCGCACTGTTTTCACCCTGTTCTATGAAAACTCCACCCGCACCCGTTCTTCTTTCGAAACGGCGGGAAAGTGGATGTCGGCAGATGTTATCAACCTCTCTGCGTCGACGTCCTCGGTCAAGAAGGGCGAGTCTCTCAAGGACACCGGGTTGACCTTGGCTTCCATCGGTGCCGACGCCATCATCATGCGTCACCCTTCTTCGGGCGCGGCGCAGCAGCTCGCCGGCTGGGTGGCACCCGAAGGGCAGGGGCCGAGCGTCATCAACGCCGGCGATGGCTCTCACCAGCACCCCACGCAGGCGCTTCTCGACGCCGTCACGATGCGCCAGCGCCTGCACCTGGGCGCGGATCGTTCCGCCGCAGGCACCGGTTTCGAGGGACTGAAAGTCACCATCGTTGGTGATTGCCTGCACTCCCGCGTCGTGCGCTCCAACGTGGACCTGTTGTCCACCCTGGGAGCCGAAGTCACGCTCGTCGCTCCGCCGACGTTGTTGCCCTTCGGCGTCGACACCTGGCCGGTGCGGGTCTCCCATGACTTCGACGCCGAGGTGCCCGAGGCGGACGTCGTCATGATGCTGCGCGTTCAGGCAGAGCGCATGAACGGCGGCTTTTTCCCTTCGCACCGCGAATATGCCTCCCTTTACGGGCTGTCCAAGGACCGTGCCGCGGCCATGAAGAAG
The DNA here is from genome assembly GCF_000022905.1 of Corynebacterium aurimucosum ATCC 700975. Taxonomy (NCBI): domain Bacteria; kingdom Bacillati; phylum Actinomycetota; class Actinomycetes; order Mycobacteriales; family Corynebacteriaceae; genus Corynebacterium; species Corynebacterium aurimucosum. The sequence continues at coordinate 1,302,879 of NC_012590.1, forward strand.
GATGCCATCATCATGCACCCAGGCCCCATGGTTCGTGGCATGGAGATCAACTATGCCGTGGCCGACTATGACAACACCGCAGTGCTCCAGCAGGTCAACAACGGCGTCCATGTGCGCATGGCCACCCTCTTTACGCTGCTCACGAACGGCGAGAACGCCGGTATCTAAATCGAGTTATCTCACATACCAACGAGGAGAGCTTTTCAGAAACCATGACTACTTATCCAGACACCGGCGTGCTCTCGGCTCCTGCGGCGGGCACCTTGCTCATCACCAACGTCCGCCCTTATGGCGAAGGCGAGCCCACTAGCCTCCTGATCAAGGATGGCGTTATCGAGGCCATCAGCGCTGCCGCCGACGCCGGGGGCGTGACCCCGGCAGTTGAGGCGGACCGCACTATCGACGGTGGCGGCAACGTGCTGCTGCCGGGGTTGGTGGACATGCACGTTCACCTGCGTGAGCCGGGCCGCGAAGACACTGAGACCATCGAAACCGGCTCGCGCGCTGCCGCCAAGGGCGGCTTTACCGCCGTGTTCACCATGGCAAACACCTCCCCGGTGACGGACCAGCCAATCATCGCTGAGTCCGTCTGGGCTAAGGGCCAGGCACGTGGACTGTGCGATGTCCACCCGGTTGGATCTATCACGAAGGGCCTCGAGGGCAAGACCCTGACCGAGTTTGGCATGATGGCCCGCTCGGACGCCAAGGTGCGCATGTTCTCCGACGACGGCAAGTGCGTCCAGGACCCGCAGCTCATGCGCCGTGCCTTGGAATACGCGAAGGGGCTTGATGTCCTGCTGGCCCAGCACGCAGAAGACCACCGCATGACCGAAGGCGCGAGCGCCCACGAGGGCGAGGTTGCAGCACGCCTAGGCTTGCGCGGCTGGCCGCGCGTGGCCGAGGAATCCATCGTCGCCCGCGACGCACTGCTCGCGCGTGACTACGGCAACCGCATGCACATTTGCCACGCTTCGACGAAGGGCACTGTCGAGCTGCTCAAGTGGGCCAAGGAACAGGACATCCCGCTGACTGCCGAGGTGACCCCGCACCACCTGCTGCTGACCGATGACAAGCTGGTGACCTACGACGGCGTCTTCCGCGTCAACCCACCGCTGCGCGAGGAATCCGACACCCTGGCCCTGCGCCAGGCTTTGCTTGATGGGCTTATCGACGTCGTGGCGACAGACCACGCTCCGCACGGCAGCGAAGACAAGTGCGTCGAGTTCGAGCACGCTAAGCCGGGCATGCTGGGCCTGGAATCCTCTTTGGCGGTCATCGCCAAGCTCTTCGTCGCCACCGGCCTGGCTGACTGGCGTTTCGTCGCCCGCGTCATGTCGGAGCGTCCGGCAGAGATTACTCGCTTGCCTGGTCATGGCCGCCCGATTGCGGTAGGCGAGCCAGCCAACCTCACCATCGTCGATCCGGAGCACGAGTGGGTATCGGATTCCACGCGCCTGGCTTCGAAGTCGGAGAATAACCCATATGAGGGGGAGGAATTCGGTGCACGCGTGGCCTACACCATCCTGCGTGGCGCAGTGACCTATGACCTTGCTGCTGAAAGCGCCAGCGAGGCGGCCGAGTAATCGGGATAATCGACAATCAGAGTTGCTCGACACTTAAGTAACCAACGCACATCCTCACCACAACCAACCCTTCACCGAGAAAATTCACTGAAAGGTTCAACACACAGTGACTTCCACTACCACCACCCCCGCCATCCTGGTCCTCGCTGATGGCCGCACCTTCCGAGGCTTCGGCTTCGGCGCCACCGGTACGACCCTGGGCGAGGCCGTCTTCACCACCGCCATGACGGGCTACCAGGAGACCATGACGGACCCGTCCTACAACCGCCAGATCGTCGTTGCTTCCGCGCCGCAGATTGGCAATACGGGCTGGAACGATGAGGACAACGAGTCCCATGACGACAAAATCTGGGTTGCTGGCCTGGTTATCCGTGACCTTGCCCGCCGCGTCTCCAACTGGCGTGCCGCCCGCTCCTTACCGGAGGAGATGGAGAAGCAGGGAATCATCGGCATTGGCGGAATCGATACCCGCACCTTGGTGCGCCACCTGCGCAATCACGGCTCCATCAAGGCCGGTATCTTCTCCGGCGAGGCTGCTCAGCGGGACGTCGAGGAGCTCATCGCTGAGGTGAAGAACCAGCCCTCCATGGTCGGACTCGACCTGTCGGCAGAGGTCTCGACTGATGAGGTTTATACCTTCCCGGCCGTAGGGGAGAAGCGCTTTACCGTTGTGGCCTATGACATGGGAGTCAAGACCGCCACCCCGAAGAACTTTGCCGAGCGCGGCATCGAGACCATCGTGGTTCCCGCCAACACCCCGTTCGAGGAGATCAAGCAGTACAACCCAGATGGCGTGTTTGTCTCCAACGGCCCGGGCGACCCGGCTACCGCTGACACCATGGTGGGCATCGTCCGCGACATCCTTGCCGCCAAATACCCCTTCTTCGGCATCTGCTTTGGCAACCAGATCCTCGGCCGTGCGCTGGGCATGGAGACCTACAAGCTGAAATTTGGCCACCGCGGCATCAACGTTCCGGTGCGCAACCAGCTCACCGGAAAGATCGATATCACCTCCCAGAACCACGGCTTTGCCTTGGCCAGCCCCTCGGGCAAGGAAGACCCGGCCGGTGAGGAATTCGATACCGACTTCGGCCCGGCAGTGGTCTCCCACACCTGCCTCAACGACAACACCATCGAAGGCGTTGCGCTCAAGGATGGCATGGCGTACTCCGTGCAGTACCACCCGGAGTCCGCCGCCGGCCCACACGATGCCAACCCGCTCTTTGACCAGTTCATCGAGCTCATGACTGAAAAGTCCCCGAACAAGTAGAACGCAACCAGGAAGAGGAAGAAGAAACACATGCCAAAGCGCAACGACATCAATCACGTCCTGGTTATCGGCTCCGGTCCGATTGTTATTGGCCAGGCCTGCGAGTTCGACTACTCCGGCACCCAAGCTTGCCGCGTGCTCAAGGAAGAAGGCCTGCGCGTCACGCTGGTCAACTCTAACCCGGCAACGATCATGACGGACCCGGAATTCTCCGACCACACCTACGTGGAGCCCATTGAGCCTGAGTTCATTGAGAAGATCTTCCAGAAGGAAAAGGAAGAGGGCAACCCCATCGACGCGGTGCTGGCCACACTCGGCGGCCAGACCGCTCTGAACGCCGCGGTGCAGCTGGACCGCCTGGGCATCCTGAAGAAGTACGATATCGAGCTCATCGGTGCTGATATCGACGCCATCGAGCGTGGTGAGGACCGTCAGAAGTTTAAGGATATTGTCGCCTCCATCGGCGGTGAATCCGCGCGCTCCCGTGTGTGCCACACGATGGAGGAGGTCCACGAGACTGTCGCTGAGCTTGGCCTCCCGGTCGTTGTACGCCCATCCTTCACCATGGGCGGCCTGGGCTCTGGTCTGGCCTTCAACGAGGAGGACCTTGAGCGCATTGCTGGCGGCGGCTTAGCTGCCTCGCCGGAGGCGAACGTCCTCATTGAGGAGTCAATCCTGGGCTGGAAGGAGTTCGAGCTTGAGCTCATGCGTGACGGCGACGATAACGTGGTGGTCATCGCCTCCATCGAAAACGTCGACGCCCTCGGCGTTCACACCGGTGACTCCGTGACCGTGGCCCCGGCATTGACCCTCACGGACCGCGAGTACCAGAAGATGCGCGACCAGGGTATCGCCATCATCCGCGAGGTTGGCGTCGACACCGGCGGCTGTAATATCCAGTTCGCTGTAAACCCAGATGACGGCCGCATTATCACTATTGAGATGAACCCGCGCGTGTCCCGCTCCTCTGCGCTGGCCTCCAAGGCCACAGGTTTCCCGATTGCCAAGCTGGCCGCCAAGCTGGCGATTGGCTACACCCTGGATGAGGTGCGCAACGATATCACTGGCGTAACCCCGGCGGCCTTCGAGCCAACGCTTGACTATGTCATTGTCAAGGCTCCGCGCTTTGCTTTTGAGAAGTTCCCGGGCGCCGATGACACCCTGACCACCACGATGAAGTCTGTGGGCGAGGCCATGGGTATCGGCCGCAACTACATTTCGGGCCTGAATAAGGTCATGCGCTCGCTGGAGGGTAAGCCTTCTGGTTTCTGGACCAAGCCGGATGAGTACTTCGCCGGGGAGCGCGCAACGGACGTGGAGGCCGTTCTCAAGGACCTGGAGCGCCCGACCGAAGGCCGAATCTACGATGTCGAGCTGGCTCTGCGCCTCGGTGCCACGGTGGAGCAGTTGCACGAGCACTCGCACATCGACCCGTGGTTCCTTGCCGAACTTGAGGCGCTCGTAGAGTTCCGCGAGGAGCTCGTGAGCGCGCCGGTCCTGGACGCTGAATTGCTGCGCCGCGCTAAGGTCTTCGGCCTGTCCGACGCCCAGATCGCGGCTCTTCGCCCAGAGTTTGCCGGTGAAGACGGCGTGCGCTCCCTGCGCTGGTCTTTGGGCATTCGCCCGGTGTACAAGACCGTTGATACTTGTGCGGGTGAGTTTGAGGCCCAGACCCCGTACCACTACAGCGCTTATGAAATGGACCCGAACGCTGAGTCCGAGGTATGCGAGAGCAGCGAGAAGACCAAGGGCAAGGTCATCATCTTGGGCTCCGGCCCGAACCGTATCGGCCAGGGCATCGAGTTTGACTACTCCTGCGTTCACGCCGCCCTGGAGCTTTCCCGTAAGGGCTACGAGACGGTCATGGTTAACTGCAACCCGGAGACGGTGTCTACTGACTATGACACCGCCGACCGTCTCTACTTCGAGCCGCTGACTTTCGAGGATGTCATGGAGGTCTACCACGCGGAAGCCGCGTGTGGTGAGGTTGCCGGCGTCATCGTTCAGCTGGGTGGCCAAACCCCGCTGGGGCTGGCTGAGCGCCTGACGGCTGCTGGCGTTCCGGTCGTGGGAACCTCGGCCGCTGCCATCGACTTGGCTGAGGACCGTGGTGAATTCGGCAAGGTGCTCGCCGAAGCCGAACTGCCCGCACCTGCTTTCGGCACCGCTACCTCCTTCGAGGAGGCCCGCCAGGTCGCCTCGAATATCGGCTATCCGGTGCTGGTGCGCCCGTCTTACGTGCTGGGCGGCCGCGGCATGGAGATCGTCTACGACGAAGATTCGCTGCGCGATTACATTGAACGCGCTACCGAAATCACCTCGGATCACCCGGTCCTCGTGGACCGCTTCCTGGATAACGCCATTGAGATTGACGTCGACGCGCTGTGCGACGGCGAGGAGGTCTACCTCGGCGGCGTGATGGAGCACATCGAGGAGGCCGGTATCCACTCCGGTGACTCTTCCTGCGCGCTGCCGCCGATGACCCTGGGCCCGGAGGATATTGAGAAGGTGCGGGAGTCGACGCGTCGCCTAGCGCACGGCATCGGCGTCAAGGGCCTGATGAACGTTCAGTACGCACTGAAAGATGACACCCTCTACGTCATCGAGGCCAACCCGCGTGCATCCCGCACCGTGCCTTTCGTCTCCAAGGCCACCGGCGTGCCGCTGGCCAAGGCAGCCGCGCGCGTCATGCTGGGTGCGTCCATCGCCGAGTTGCGCGAGGAAGGCATCATCCCGTCCACCTACGACGGTGGTTCCCTGCCCCTGGAGCACCCGATTGCGGTCAAGGAAGCCGTGCTGCCGTTCAACCGCTTCCGTCGCCCCGACGGCCAGCTGCTGGATACCTTGCTCTCCCCGGAGATGAAGTCCACCGGTGAGGTGATGGGTCTGGCCGATAACTTCGGCGCCGCCTACGCCAAGGGCGAGATGGCCGCCTTCGGTGAACTGCCCACCGAGGGCACCGTGTTCGTCTCCGTGGCCAACCGCGATAAGCGCACCCTGATCTTCCCGATTCAGCGCCTGGCCTACATGGGCTACACCATCGTGGCTACCGCTGGCACTGCGCAGATGCTGCGCCGCAACGGAGTCGAGTGCGAGGTAGCTCGGAAGGTCTCGGAGGCCACGGAGGGCGAGGAGTCCATCGTGGACCAGATCCTCGGCGGCAAGGTTGACCTCATCCTCAACACCCCGGCAGGCTCCGCCGGCGCCCGCCACGATGGCTATGACATCCGCGCTGCTGCGGTATCCGTGGGTGTTCCGCTTGTGACCACCGTCCAGGGCGTGACCGCGGCCGTGCAGGGTATTGAAGCCCTGCGCCGTGGAGACCTCAAGGTACGCGCGCTGCAGGAGCTTGAGCATGACCCAGCCAACTAGGAAGACGCCGTCTTTCGGTGAGCGCCTCGTAGCAGCCGGTGCAGAGCGCGGGCGCCTGTGCGTGGGCATCGACCCGCACCCGCACCTGCTGGAGGCCTGGGGGCTGTCGGTTGATGTGGACGGTCTGCGCACGTTTACGCTGCGCTGCGTAGAGGCCTTCGCGGAGACCGCCGCGGTGGTGAAGCCGCAGGTGGCCTTCTTTGAGCGTTTCGGTTCGCGCGGCTTCGCAGTTCTTGAGGAGGCCCTGGCGGGCCTTCGGGAGCACGGCTGTCTGAGCCTAGCGGACGCGAAGCGCGGAGACATCGGTTCCACCATGGCGGGCTACGCACAAGCCTGGCTGGGGGAGGACTCGCCGTTGCGTTCCGATGCTGTGACGGTCTCGCCCTACCTCGGCGTGGGTGCTTTGAGTCCAGTCTTCGACCTAGCGGAGGCCGCCGGCCGCGGCGTGTTTGTCCTTGCGGCGACCTCCAACCCAGAGGCCGTGGCGTTGCAGTCGCTGAGCGTGGACGGACGCAGCGTGGCGCAACGAGTCGTCGACGAGCTTGCTCAGCGCAATGCGTCTGCGGTTGGGACAGACAACACCGTGGGTGCTCTCGGCGTGGTCGTGGGCGCGACGTTGGAGGCTCCGCCTGCATTAGACCAATTAAATGGTCCGGTGCTGCTGCCGGGCGTCGGCGCCCAAGGCGCAACGCCCGCAGATGTAAGGCAACTCACCGCAGCTGCGCCCGAACTGGGCTTTGCCAACGTCTCCAGGGCCATCCTTTCGGTGGGGCCCGACGTTGCTGACCTGCGCAAAGCCGTACTCGACACCGCTTCAGAGTTTCGGTTCTAAGACGCCGGGTAATTAACAGCGTGCTGGATTAACAGGAGCGCTGTTTACCTGGTATTTTGTTTAAGGCATGTGCGTTGACGTGCAGGAACCTTTAAAAGAAAGGGGCCGCGTTGCGTCACCGCATACAGACCAGTGCTAGGATTGCCAGAAGTCGGTTCGTGGAGGTAGCAAAAGCTATCCCGCGCTGGGGAAATCTTCCCACCGTGAGCCGTGATTCTGGTGCTAGCCATCAGATGACAATGTTCGTACTAATGAAATCGGAGGAAACCCGTGGCCCTTCCCAAGTTGACAGATGAGCAGCGCAAAGAAGCTCTCGCAAAGGCCGCTGAGGCCCGCAAGGCTCGCGCTGAGCTCAAGGCTGCGCTGAAGCGCGGCGAGACCAACCTGCAGGAAGTCCTGGAGAAGGCCGAGACCGACGAGATCATCGGCAAGACCAAGGTCTCCGCTCTCCTCGAGGCTCTGCCGAAGGTTGGCAAGGTCAAGGCCAAGGAAATCATGGAGGACCTGGAGATTGCTCAGACCCGTCGTCTGCGTGGCCTGGGTGACCGTCAGCGTCGCGCCCTGCTCGAGCGTTTCGGCTACGGCGAGTAATTAGCACAATGGCCGACGAAACTGCACGCGGGCGCCTGGTCGTTCTGGCCGGGCCATCCGCTGTGGGTAAGTCCACTGTGGTTTCGCGCCTGCGTGATGATGTTGACAACCTCTACTTCAGCGTCTCAATGACGACGCGCCAACCCCGTCCCGGCGAGACTGACGGGGTGGATTACTTCTTTGTCTCCCCGGAGGCTTTCCAAGAACACATTGACGCCGGTGACATGCTCGAATGGGCTGAGATCCATGGTGGTTTGCAGCGCTCCGGGACGCCGGCTCAGCCGGTGCAGGAAGCAATGGCGGCCGGCCGTCCGGTGTTGGTGGAGGTTGATCTTGCAGGCGCCCGCAACGTCAAGGCGGCGATGCCGGAGGCGGAAACCGTGTTTCTTGCCCCACCATCCTGGGAAGTTCTGGTTGAGCGCCTGACTGGGCGCGGGACCGAACCGCAGGATGTCATTGACCGCAGACTGCACACTGCAGAGACGGAACTTGCCGCGCAAAAGGAATTCGACCACATCGTTGTGAATGAAGATCTCGATGAGGCCGTTGCTGCAATTAGTGCTATCCTGCGTGGATAGACCACGATTTTGACCATCTACCAACAGTAAAGGTGCATGTGACCAACGTGACCACACCTGCCAATTCTGAGGCCGTGAAGCCGGAGCCAGTATTCGATCCGCCGACGGGTATTACCGATCCGCCGATTGATGAACTGCTGGGCAAGGTCTCGTCCAAGTACGCTCTGGTGATCTTCGCTGCTAAGCGCGCACGCCAGATCAACAGCTACTACCAGGAACAGGATGAAGGCGTCTTCGAGTTCGTCGGACCGCTGGTAACCCCGGAACCGGGTGAGAAGCCGCTGTCCATCGCCCTCCGCGAGATTGACGCTGGCCTGCTGGACCACGAGGAAGGCAACTAGCCCGCTTCATCGTGAAGGTAAAAGGGCAGCTTCTTCAAGTGCCTTGGCGCCATTCTGAATCTAAACCCGCCCAAGTGTCTACCTAGACGCTTGGGTGGGTTTGCTGTCTCTTGGGTACTATCGGCCGAGTGAAGGACGTACAGAAAATCCCAGATAGTTCAGAGTTGAGACCTGCGCCGACCAAGTCCGCAGGGGGCCGCCGAATCCTTATCGGCGTGGCAGGCGGAATTGCTGCCTATAAGGCGTGTCACCTTATTCGGGATTTTAAAGAACGCGGCGATGATGTTCGCGTCGTTCCCACGGAGGCCGCGTTGAACTTCGTTGGGGCGGCTACCTTCGAAGCCTTGTCAGGAAACCCTGTTTCCACAACCGTCTTTGATGCTGTGGACGAGGTTCAACACGTTTCCTTGGGCCAGCAGGCTGATGCGGTCGTCATAGCCCCTGCCACCGCGGATCTTATCGCCCGGTTGGCCTGTGGCCGCGCTGATGATCTTTTGTGCGCATCTGTGCTCGTTGCTACGTGCCCCGTCATCATTGCTCCCGCCATGCACACGGAGATGTGGCTGAATCCAGCAACCCAGGACAATGTGGCAACGTTGCGTCGCCGCGGTATCACCGTGATGGAGCCGGCCCATGGCCGACTCACCGGCACCGATACGGGTGCCGGCCGCCTGCCGGATCCGGAGCAGATAGCGGAGTTTGCCCGCACGATTATCGCGGGGCATCGCGTGGACCATAATTGGCAGGGTCGGAAGGTTGTGATCTCTGCCGGAGGTACCCAAGAGAACCTTGATCCAGTGCGCTACCTTGGCAACCGTTCTTCCGGGCGGCAGGGTTTTGCCTTGGCGGAGATCGCTGCGCAACGCGGGGCGGATGTCACTATTGTTGCTGGAAATACTGAAGCGCTTCCCATCCCCTCAGGCGCTTCCGTGGTGCGCGTGACATCGACGCGGGATATGCAGGAGGCGATGAATAGGGAAGCTGCCGATGCGGACATCATTATCATGGCCGCGGCTGTTGCCGACTACCGTCCCGCGTCCGTGGCGGATTCGAAGATGAAGAAGGGCGCAGCCGATGATGACTTGGCTAGTCTCGAACTGGTGGAGAACCCGGACATACTCAAGGGGCTGGTGCAACGGCGTGAGAATGGTGAAATAAAGCGCGAGGCAATCATCGTTGGCTTTGCTGCCGAGACTGGTGATGAGACTACTAGCGTGCTCGAGTATGCCCAACAGAAGTTTAAGAAAAAAGGCTGCGATGTTCTTATGGCTAACGAGGTTGGGGAGGGCAAGGTCTTTGGCCAAGCCACGAGTGCCGGGTGGATCCTTCGTCGCTCTTCTGACCCAGTGGTGGTTGCCCCGGGCTCAAAGCAAGTTGTGGCCGCACAGATTCTTGATGTGGTGAATGAAATGTTGGAAAAGTAGCACTCGTTCTTGCAGTTGTAGACCGCTTGGTCTACGATGGGGCGGTGTTAACAGCCGAGGCGTGGGCGAGGCGATGGCTTACCCACGGCGCGCAGAATTAGTTTAAGGAAGATTTGTGACTGATAAAGCTGCTCAGGCAGTGCGCCTTTTTACTAGCGAATCCGTGACAGAAGGTCACCCGGATAAGATTTGTGACGCGATCTCGGACGCCATTCTTGACGCCCTTCTGGAGGAAGATCCTGACGCCCACGTCGCTGTGGAGACCCTCGTGACGACGGGCCAAGTCCACGTCGTGGGCGAGGTGCGTACCTCCGGTTATGTTGAAATCCCGCAGATCGTCCGCAAGACCCTTGTAGAGATCGGTTTTACCTCTTCCGATGTGGGCTTTGATGGCCACACCTGTGGCGTCAATGTGGCCATCGGTGAACAGTCCCAGGAGATTGGGGCCGGTGTCGACGCCTCCACAGAGGTGCGTTCGGGAACGTTTGAGGATGATGACCAGTATGGCGCTGGTGATCAGGGCCTCATGTTCGGCTACGCAACGAACGAAACTCCAGAGTTTATGCCGCTGCCGATTTCGACGGCTCACCACCTTTCGCGCCGTCTTACCCACGTCCGTAAGGAAGGTATTGTGCCTTCGCTCCGCCCGGACGGAAAGACCCAGGTCACCTTCGCTTACGACGAAAATGATGTGCCGACGCGCTTGGAGACGATCGTGATCTCCACGCAGCATGATCCGGAAGTGACCCAGGAGTGGTTGGCCGAGCAACTTCGCACCCACGTCGTCGAGTGGGTCGTGAACGATGCTGACTTGAGCCAGTACTACACCGAAGACACTGAGCTTCTCATCAACCCATCCGGATCCTTCATTCTGGGCGGGCCAATGGGTGATGCGGGCTTGACCGGCCGCAAGATCATCGTGGATACCTACGGTGGCATGGCCCGCCACGGCGGCGGTGCGTTCTCCGGTAAGGACCCAAGCAAGGTGGACCGTTCCGCGGCTTACGCTATGCGCTGGGTGGCTAAGAACATCGTGGCCGCTGGCCTGGCAGACCGCGCCGAGGTACAGGTCGCCTACGCCATTGGACGTGCAAAGCCGGTTGGTCTGTATGTGGAGACCTTCGGCACTGCCCACGAGGGCTTGAGCGATGCTGACATTCAGGCAGCGGTGAATAAGGTCTTCGACCTGCGCCCAGCCGCGATTATTCGCGAGCTCGACCTGCAGCGCCCAATCTATCGCCAGACTGCAGCCTACGGACACTTCGGGCGCACTGATGTCGAACTGCCGTGGGAGGACACCTCGCGCGCCGACGACCTGCGTCGCGCCGCCGGCCTGTAGAATCGGGCCCTATGCCCAAGAAGACACCCGCCGCCCAGCAACCGGTCGCGCGGGTGTTGCCTTTGTTAGGGGTAGCCCACCTGGATCGAGAGTTCGACTACCTCATCGATGAATCGGATTCACAGGCTGCCCAGCCCGGAGTACGGGTGCGCATTCGCTTCAACGGCCGCCTGGTTGACGCCATCTTGTTGTCGCGGGCTAGCGATTCCGACTATGCGGGTTCGCTTCGCTATATTGACCGCGTCATTTCTCCCTACGCGGTGTACACCCCGACAATGTCGGCGCTCATCGAATCCCTCGCGGCTCGTTATGGCGGCGTGCGCTCCGACATCATTCGTACCGCGATCCCGGCGCGCCACGCCAAGGCCGAGGAAGCGGACGTGGATACGCCGTGGGAGGAACTGGGCACTGCCGAGCATCCGGATCTCTCTGCGTGGTCGGGCTATCAGCACGGTGAGTCCTTCGTAGATTCGGTTTTGTCGGGGCACATTGCCCGGGCAGCCTGGCAGATAGCCCCCGGGGAAGACTGGGCTGGTGCTTTGGCCGCCCTTGGGACGAGCGTGGCGCTGCAGGGCGGGGGCGTGCTCATGGTCGTCCCCGATCAGCGTGACTTGGATTGCCTAGAGGCGGCGTTTCGCCGCCACGTCTCCGCCAAACAGATCACTGTCCTCGCACACAGCACTGGTCCCCAGGCCCGTTATCGTCGCTACCTTTCCGCCTTAACTGGTCAAGCACGGATCGTCATTGGTACTCGCTCCGCAGCATTCGCCCCAGTCAAGGACCTTAAATTGGCCGTTGTTCTCAATGACGGCGACGATAATTTGGTAGATAACCTCAAGCCCTATGCCCATTCGAGGGAGGTACTCAGCACCCGCTCGGCACAGGAAGGCTGCAGCCTTATCCTCGCCGGCCATGCGCGCACTGCGGAAGCCCAGTTGCTTGTTGAATCGGGGTGGGCTCACGATCTTCTCCCTAGCGATACGGCGCTGGAGAAGAGGCGCCCCAATATCCTTGCGGTGGGTGCGTACGGGATTAATCTGGCCCGCCACATGCAGGGCGGGACCACGGCTGTCAGCGGCCCGGCATTTCAGGCCACACGTGCAGCGCTCGATCGCGGTGAGCCCGTTCTCGTGCAGGTCCCGCGTAAGGGATACGCGCCGATTTTGGCGTGTGGGCACTGCGCGTCCCCGGCGCGTTGCCGCCATTGCAATGGCCCCTTAGGGCTGCCTTCCGCTGGTGCTTCGAGAGATGAATCGACAGATTCGGCTGCGCTGCCCACATGCCGGTGGTGTGGGCGCGTCGACGCGCATTATCGGTGCTCCGAATGCGGCTCGCCGCGGCTGCGCGCCATCGTGCTGGGGTCTGAGCGCACAGCGGAAGAGATGGGCCGCGCTTTTCCTAATACCAGGGTGATTCAGTCAGGCGGCGCCACAATCCTCGATGAGATTCCAGCCGGTCCCGCGCTGGTTATCGCTACGCCCGGGGCGGAACCGCGCATCGCGGAGGGTGGGTACTATGGCGCCGCTCTCTTGGTGGAAACCGGGGCGCTGCTGGGCCGCCAGGATCTGCGAGCCACGGAGGACACTTTGGCCAAGTGGGCGGCTGCGGCCACTCTCGTCGCGCCGGCTCGCGACGGCGGTGCGGTGATCGTCGCCGCCGATGAGCAGCTGCCACTGGTGGGCTTCTTGAGCCGCTGGGACATGGTAGGAGCTGCAGCAGTGGAATTGCAGGCACGCCGTGAGGTGCGCTTCCCACCTGCCGTGCATATGGCGGCCGTCGACGGCGCCGATGCCTCCCTCGATGCATTTTTGGAGTTGGCGGAACTTCCGGAACATGCGGAGCTTCTCGGACCCGTCCCGTTGCCGCCGGGAGTGAGCTTGCCAGGTGACTATGACCATGAGCGCGGCGGTGAGCCGCAGCGTCTACTGATTCGTACCCCGTTAGGACCGCGTTCAGAGCTTGGTCAGGCATTGAGAAGGGCTAATTCTGTGCGCAGCGCACGCAAGGATGTGTTGCCGCTGCGCATCACCGTAGACCCAATCAACATTGGTTAACTGGTGCTTCCTTTTCACCCCTGGCGGGCATGCGCTGCTGGAGGTGAACTATTCTCGGTAGCCGACACACTGTTTAGCCCTCGAGGAGTACTACTATGACCGTGCGCGAGGTTCGCCTTTATGGCGATCCGGTCCTGACCACCCGTGCCGAGGAGATCACCGAGTTCGGGCCGTCCCTGGAACGCTTGGCCCAGGACATGCTGGAAACCATGGAAGATGCAGGGGGAGTCGGATTAGCCGCTAACCAGATCGGCGTAACCAAGCGCATCTTTGTCTTCGATTGTTCGCACTTTCAGCACGGCCTGCGCGGTGCGGTTATTAACCCGGAGTGGGAAGCGGTAGGGGAGGAAATGCAGTTAGGAACTGAGGGCTGCTTGTCCATCCCAGGTATTTCGCAACCCACCGAGAGATTCTCCACGGTGCGTCTGCGCGGCTACGACCCGCAGGGCCGGCCTGTATCGATGCTGGCTTCGGGGCTTATGGCGCGCTGCATACAGCACGAAACAGATCACCTGGACGGTGTCTTGTTCCTCCAACGCCTGAGCGACGAGCTGCGTAAAGAATCCATGAAGACCATCCGCCAAGCGGAGTGGTTCAACTCATAGCAGCACGCACGCTCTGCCGACAGTGCGGCCCCAAATCGATTAAAAACTAGAACCAAACAACGTGAACTAAGAAAGGCCTGCTCTCACAGTGCGCATTATTTTTGCCGGAACCCCCGAGCCCGCTGTTGTGGCTTTGCAGAAGCTCATCGAGTCCCATCATGAGGTAGCTGCAGTCATCACTCGGCCTGACGCCCGCCGCGGTCGCGGACGCAGCTTGCATCCGAGCCCCGTGAAAGCCCTAGCTGAGGAACACGGTATCGAGGTGCTCACGCCAACCACCCTCAAGCAGGGCACCGAGGACGGTGATGCGTTGCGTGCACGGCTAGCAGAGATCGCCCCTGAGGCCATTCCAGTGGTCGCCTACGGAAACCTGATCACCGAGGACCTGTTGAGCCTTCCCAAGCACGGCTGGGTCAACCTGCACTTTTCTCTTCTCCCAACGTGGCGCGGCGCCGCCCCAGTGCAGGCCGCTATCGCTGCGGGAGATGAGCGAACGGGTGCTACAACCTTCCGGATTGATCAAGGTCTGGACACCGGGGACATCTTGGCCACCATGGAAGAGACAATCCGGCCCACTGATACCGCGGATGACTTGCTGACGCGATTGGCGTATGCCGGCGGTGATCTTCTCGTCGAGACGATGAATGGTTTGGAAGATGGCAGCATTATCCCGCAGCCGCAGGAGGGTGAGGCCACCTACGCGCACAAGATTGCCACGGAGGACGCCCGAATTGATTGGACCGCGAAGGTTGACGTTATCGATCGCCACATCCGCGCGCATACTCCAGGGCCGGGCGCGTGGACCCTACTGGGGGAGTCGCGCTTGAAGGTAGGTCCGGTCAGCGTCGTGGAGCCAGCAGAACTAGGGGAGCTGTCAGACACTACCGCGTTGACTTCGTTGCAACCGGGCGAGGTACACGTGGCGAAGAAGGAGGTTATGGTCGGTACCGGAAGTACCCCGGTGCGCCTAGGCCAGATCCAACCGCCCGGCAAGAAGATGATGAATGCCGCCGACTGGGGCCGTGGCCTTTCCAGCCAGGCTTCCCAGGCAGCAGAGGGCGGCCAGGTTGAGGTGAAGTTCTCATGAGTGGAGGTTTCCGATCCCGTAGCAAGTCCGGTGATCCGGCAGCTCGCACCGAGCGCAGCGAACAGCAGCGCGGCGGTGGACGCACAACCGCACGTGGCGGTACGAACCGCCAGGCTAAAGTAAAGCGAGAGCATCGAGGCGGGCAGCGCCATCACAACCGTCGGGACGGACACTCAGCGTCCTTCATGTCCGCAGCGCGGCGCTGCGGAGTCGATGTTCCACGCGCGGTAGCTTTCGAGGTGCTGCAGCGCGTGGAGGCCGATGATGCTTTTGCCAACCTCACGCTGCCTAAGGCAGTGAGCGCGAACAACCTGAGCGGCCGTGATGCAGCCTTCTCTACGGAACTCACCTACGGTACGCTGCGCAGCGAAGGCGTGCTTGATGCGGTTATCGCCACGTGCGCTTCGCGCGGATTAGAGGCCATTGCACCTGACGTTCTCACCGCCTTGCGAATGGGAACCTACCAAGTGCTGTACACCCGCGTTGAAGCGCATGCGGCGGTCGATACCACCGTCCGCCTCGTGGAGGCAGCTGGCCACGAAAAGGCCAAGGGCTTTGCCAACGGCATTATGCGCACCATCACCCGCACACCTGCGCACGAGTGGCTAGACAAGCTTGCTCCACAGGAAGAGGTCGCGGCTGTGGCCTTCCGTCACGCTCACCCGGAGTGGATTGCCCGCTCCTTCGGACGCGCCTTGGGCCTGCTGGACACCGGTGATAGCAAGCTCAACGCTGAGCAGACAACAGAGCTGGAACGCGCACTCGAAGCGGATTCTGAGCGGCCCCTGGTGCATCTGGTAGCACGGCCCGGCGAAATCTCTGCCGAAGAGCTTGCTCTCATTACCGGTTGCGAGGAAGGACACTATTCGCCTTATGCGGTTTATCTTGAGCAGGGTGACCCGGGCTCGCTTGAGCCCGTCCGCCAGAAACTGGCAGCTGTCCAGGACGAAGGATCGCAGCTCATCGCACGCGCAGTGACGGAAGCTGAACTCATCGGCGAAGACACCGGACGCTGGTTGGACCTGTGCGCGGGCCCCGGTGGTAAGGCTGCGCTGATGGGTGCCATCGCCCGCATAGAGGGGGCGGAAGTCGATGCCGTAGAAGTCTCTCCGCATCGCGCCACCTTGGTGGAAAAGACGGTGGGTGACCTACCTGTCCGCGTGCATCGTGCGGATGGTCGTGCTCCGGGTCTCAGCGCAGGCTTCGACCGCGTGCTTGTCGACGTCCCCTGCTCCGGCCTCGGTGCACTGCGCCGCCGCCCCGAAGCCCGCTGGCGCAAAACCGAGTCCGATATTGCGGAGCTCAACCAACTTCAGAGCGAGCTCCTTGAATCCGCATTGGAGTTCGTGCGCCCCGGTGGTGTCGTGGTGTACTCCACCTGTTCGCCCGATCTGCGTGAGACCCGGGGCATCGTGGATGCGGCCTTGGAGCGCCATGGGGCCGGGGCAGAGGTGCGTATCGAGGAGCTGGATGCGCGCGATGTGTTGCCTGAAATGGGGGACCTCGGCAGCGAGCTCTCCGCCCAAATGTGGCCGCACCGCCACGGCACAGATGCAATGTTTTTCGCTGTCCTTCGCCGAGTGGCGGACTAGTGGCGCGTGAGGGACTAGGCTGAGTGTCATGTCTGCACACTCACCTGGTCCCATCATTTCCCCATCCATTTTGGCCGCTGATTTCACCCGCTTGGGTGAGGAGGTTGAGGCCGTGGCCAATGCGGATTGGATCCACGTTGACATCATGGATGGTCACTTCGTGCCCAACTTGTCCTTCGGCCCGGATATCACCGCGACGGTGGACGGGATTACCTCGCAGACCCTCGACGTTCACCTCATGATCGAGGATCCGGAGAAGTGGGTGGAAACCTACGCCAAGGCCGGAGCTGATTGCATCATCTTCCACGTCGAGGCCGTGGCCGATAAGGATGCGGCCATCGCCTTGGCTCGCAAGATCCGCGACCTAGGGGTGCGCGCGGGCTTCTCCATTAAGCCGGGCACCCCGATTGAGCCCTGGCTGGATGCCTTGGAGCACTTCGACGAAGTTCTCGTCATGTCTGTCGAACCGGGCTTCGGCGGTCAGAGCTTCATGCCGGATCAGTTGGACAAGGTTCGCACCTTGCGTGCAGCCATTGACGAGCGCGGTCTCAATGTCCTCATCGAAATCGATGGCGGCATTTCCGCAGAGACGATCCGCTCCGCCGCTGAGGCGGGTTGCGATGCCTTCGTGGCAGGTTCGGCCATTTACAAGCAAGCAGATAAGGCAGCGGCCGTTGAGGAGCTGCGCCGACTGGCTACGCTGTGAACCCACGCAACGACAACCCGGTCTTAATGCGGGCCCTCCACGTGGCCATGGGGGCCGGCGAGCAGGTACGAGGTACGACGAGCCCAAACCCGCCGGTGGGAGCAGTCATTCTTGATTCCGCTGGGCAGGTGGTCGGCGTTGGTGCAACCCAGCCCCCGGGCGGGCCGCATGCTGAAGTCATGGCGCTGCGCGATGCGGGGGACAAGGCACGCGGTGGAACCGCGGTGGTCACCTTGGAGCCCTGCAATCACACTGGCCGTACTGGGCCCTGCGCGCAGGCGCTTATCGATGCCTCTGTGGCCGCCGTGTACTACCTCCACCCGGACCCCACCCCGCAAGCCGGGGGAGGGTCAACCACCCTGCGCCGCGCCGGCATCACCGTGGGACAGCTCTCGGCACCGACAGAGAGAGCAGATGCACTGGAGCCGTGGCTGGGCGCCGTCGCACTCGGTCGCCCGCACGTCACGCTGAAGTTCGCACAGAGCCTGGATGGTTTCACCGCCGCGGTAGATGGCAGCAGCCAGTGGATCACGGGAGAGCAAGCCCGCGAGCATGTGCATCGTGACCGGACCCAGCGCGATGCCATCCTGATCGGAACGGGCACAGCGTTAGCGGATAACCCATCCTTGACGGCGCGCTTCCCGGATGGCTCCTTGCGCCCGCAGCAACCGCGGCGTGTCGTCATCGGCTCCCGGAATGTGTCACACGGAGGAAAAACCAACCTCGAGAGACTAGGTTTTGAGCACTATGCCTCCCCACAGGAGGCCCTAGCTGAGCTTTATACCACGGGCGCCCGGGACATCCTCGTCGAAGGCGGCGCGGGGCTCGCCACCAGCTTCATGGAGCTAGGTTTCGTCGACCGGATCCAGGCGTATATAGGAAATGTCGTCCTCGGCGAAGGCAGGGGCGTTCTCACCAGTGCTGTGTCCTCGAACTTGGCCGGCGCCCAGAGATGGCGGCGTTGCGCGGTTACCGAGCTCGGCGAGGACCTGCTCGTGGAATATCGCAAGGATGAAAAGCTTTGAAAGCTGGAAAGCTTTCAATGGGTAGAAGATTCACGGGCTAGAAGATTTAGAGATTTACAAAGGGAAGGGGAGTGCGGTCTATGTTTACCGGACTCGTTGAAGAGATCGGTCGCGTCGATAGTGTCGAACCGCAGGGTGATGCCGTGCGGTTGGGCATTGCGGCATCTACCGTATTGAGTGATGCGCAACTGGGTGATTCCATCGCGGTCAACGGCGTGTGCCTGACCGTTGCTGAGTTGGGAGAAGGAACCTTCACCGCAGATGTCATGAAGGAGTCTTTGAACCGCAGTTCCCTCGGCGAACTCGAAGTGGGCGCGCCGGTTAACCTTGAGCGCGCGGTGCTCCCGACGACGCGTTTGGGCGGCCACATTGTGCAGGGACACGTCGATGGCACCGGGACCTTGTTGTCCCGCACGCCTTCAGAGCACTGGGAGGTATTGCGCTTTAGTCTGCCGGCTGAGCTGGCGCGCTACGTGGTGGAAAAGGGATCCATCGCGGTGCAGGGAACCTCCCTGACGGTATCGGCCTTGGCAGATGGGCAAGGAGAGCCTGATGCAGAAGCCTTCTTTGAAGTTTCACTCATTCCCACCACACTGCGCGATACCGTCTTTGGTTCTATGAAGCCAGGCGCCCGGGTAAACCTCGAGGTAGACGTGGTTGCAAAGTATGTGGAGAAAATGGTTCACCCTAACGCCCACCGCGTGGGAACAGAGGGATAGAGTTAGTCCTTATGAGCGCTGCAGATTCTGCTTTTAGTTTAGATAGCGTCGACCAAGCCATCGCCGATATCGCGGCCGGCAAGGCAGTCGTCGTCGTGGACAATGAGGACCGCGAGAATGAAGGCGACCTCATCTTCGCCGCCGAGCTCGCCACCCCGGAGCTCGTGGCTTTTATGGTGCGCTATAGCTCCGGCTACATTTGCGCGCCGCTGCTCCCGGAAGACTGTGAGCGGTTAAACCTACCGCCAATGCTGGCGGTAAACCAGGACGTGCGCCAGACCGCTTACACCGTAACGGTGGACTTGGCTAATGGCTCGACGGGTATCTCCGCCACCTCGCGCTGCGACACCATTCGGCGCTTGGCTGATCCTTCCTCTGAACCGTCGGAGTTCACGCGCCCTGGCCACGTGGTTCCGCTCGCTGCGCGCCCGAATGGTGTGCTCGAACGCGATGGGCACACGGAAGCTGCCATCGACTTGGCCCGGCTGGCCGGTCTGCGCCCAGCCGGCGTGCTGTGTGAAATCGTCTCCGAAGAAGACCCCACGGACATGGCCCGCTCGCCGGAGCTGCGTCGCTTTGCCGATGCCCACGGGCTGACGATGATTTCCATCGAGCAGCTCATCGAGTGGCGTCGCCACAACGAACAGCAGGTTCGCCGCGAGGTAGAAACCCGCCTGCCCACCGAATACGGCGAGTTCCGCGCGGTGGGTTATTCGAATGACGTCGACAAGCGCGAGCACATCGCCCTCTTCGTCGGTGACGTGGAGAGCTATAGCGGTGCGGAGGATGTGCCCGTTCGTGTGCACTCTGAGTGCCTTACAGGTGACGTCTTTGCCTCTCAGCGCTGTGACTGTGGGCCGCAGCTGCAGGAATCCCTTCGTGCCGTGCAGGAAGCGGGACGCGGCATCGTCATCTACCTGCGTGGGCAAGAAGGCCGTGGCATTGGCTTAGTGAACAAGCTCAAGGCCTACCGCCTGCAGGACGAGGGAATGGATACTGTTGATGCCAACGTAGAGCAGGGCCTGCCGGAAGATGCCCGCGAGTATTCCGTGGCCGGTCAAGTCCTGCGGGACGTGGGCGTGAAATCCGTGAACCTCTTGACCAATAATCCGCACAAGGGCGAGGGTCTGCAAGGCTTCGGCATCGATGCGACCGCACGCACCGCGCTGGCTACCCCGGCCACGGCGGAGAACATCAGCTATCTGCGCACGAAGCGCGACCGGATGGGGCATGATCTGCCGCAGGTCGCTGAGTGGGACCAGAAGCACTCTTAAAGCACTAAGCCGGAAAATCGAGCAGAAGCAAAACAAAGGAGCACGCAATGAGCAAGGAAGGTTTGCCAACCCCGAAGGATGTCTCGGGTAAAGGACTCCGCGTCGCCGTTGTCACCGCCACGTGGAACGCCGAGATTTGTGATCAGCTGCATCGCCGCGCACTAGAGACCGCTGAAGCAGCCGGTGCTATTGTCACCCCACTGCGCGTCGTGGGCGCTCTGGAGCTCCCCGTGGTGGTGCAGGCCGCGGCGCGCACGCACGATGCCGTGGTGGCACTGGGCTGTGTTGTCCGTGGAGGTACTCCGCACTTTGATTATGTGTGTGATTCCGTCACCCAGGGCCTGACCCGCATCGCGCTCGACGAATCCACTCCGGTGGCTAATGGCGTGCTCACTGTCAACGACTATGAACAAGCAGTTGATCGCGCCGGCTTTGCGGATTCCGCGGAAGATAAAGGTGCGGAGGCCATGCAGGCAGCTTTAGAAACCGTGCACACCTTGCGTACACTGGACGAGTCAAACCTAAAGTAGGCTGCCACGCGCAACCACGGTGCCCGGCATATCAGCACGGGGGCCGTGGCCTGCCTCAGCGGAGTGATGAGGAGATGGAAAACTCGATGACGGACCCACAGGTGCCCTTGGGCCATGAAGAGCGGGAACAGTCAGCTCACGCCAATAAGTCCTCGCAATCCTTGCGGCCCCCCGCATCGAGCTCTGCGGGGGGCGCACAGCGCATGAGCGAGGAGCAGTTGTTGGCTTACACCAGCGCTGATCCTTTTGCCCAGACCTCATCCAAGCCTTGGGAATATGAAGCTACTTCGCCTTTCTTGCGCAAGGTGGCGATCATCTGGATCATCCTCGTCATGGCAGCGCACTTGTTTATGGGCTTCACGGTGGGCTTGTCCTTTACCGGTGCGACGGTGACGACGATTGATAAGTTCGCTTTCCCCGGTGTGGGCGTGGTGATTTCGATCCTCTCGTGGTTGGCGTTGACTCGGCCGCGATTGCGCGCGAATTCCGATGGGGTAGAGATCCGCAACATCCTGGGCACCCGCTTCTACCCGTGGCAGGTCATCTACGGCCTGTCCTTCCCCGAAGGATCCCGCATGGCGCGCATCGAGCTGCCTGACTTCGAATACGTGCCGGTATGGGCCCTGCAGTCAGGTGATAAGCAGGACGTAATCACCAAGGTCCGCTCCTTCCGCGACCTGGAAGCCCGCTACATGCCGCAGGATGACTAGTGGCTGATCCCTCGAAGTACCGCCCCGCGCCCGGAAGCATCCCCACGGATCCGGGCGTTTATAAGTTCCGCGATGAGAACCGCCGCGTCATCTACGTGGGCAAAGCGAAGAACCTGCGCGCGCGGCTATCCAATTACTTCCAGGACATCACCCAACTGCACCCGCGAACCCGCCAGATGGTTCTGACCGCGGCCTCAGTCGAATGGACCGTGGTGGCCAGCGAGGTGGAAGCGCTGCAGTTGGAGTACACGTGGATCAAGCGCTTCGATCCACGTTTCAACGTCATGTACCGCGACGACAAAACCTACCCCATGCTCGCGGTATCTGTGGGGGAGAGCATTCCGCGTGCGTTCTTCTACCGGGGCCCACGGCGTAAGGGAGTGCGCTATTTCGGTCCCTATTCCCACGCCTGGGCGGTGCGTGAATCCCTTGATCTTCTCACTCGAATTTTTCCTATGCGCACCTGCGCCAAGGGTGTTTTCAACCGCCACGAGCGGTTGGGGCGGCCTTGCTTGTTGGGCTATATCGGCAAGTGCGATGCACCGTGCATTGGCCGAGTCAGCCCCGAGGAACACCGCGAGACGGTCAACCAGCTCATCAGCTTCATGAATGGCAACACCGCGCCCGTGCGCAAGAGGGTGACCCAGCGCATGGAAGAGGCGGCAGAGAACTTGGAGTTCGAGCTGGCAGCGCGCCTGCGCGATGACCTTGGCGCAATTGACAAGCTCATGGAGCAGCAGGCCGTCGTCCTGCCAGACGGCACGGATGCAGACCTCATCGCGTTCAGCTCCGATGAGTTGGAGGCGGCCGTGCAGATCTTCCATGTGCGTACGGGCCGAATCCGTGGACAGCGTGGTTGGGTGGTCGAGCGCTCTGGTGATCAGGCAACGACCGACGTGGTTGAGGAGGGTCAAGCAGATCCCGGACTGCCGGCACTGATCCAGAATTTCCTCATCCAGTTCTATTCGGATGCCGTCGAGCGTCAGCGCCAAGAGGCTGCCGAGGACGCCAAGTTGGAGCGCAGGGGAGTGGACCAAGAATCTCATGCCGAGCCGCGGCAGGGTAACGCCATTCCTCGCGAGATTCTGGTCCAAGCGCTGCCGGAGGAAGCCGAGGAGGTGAAGATAGTCCTGGAGGAACTGCGGGGCGCCCAGATTGATGTACGGGTACCGCAACGCGGCGACAAGCGCGCCTTGCTGGAGACCGTCGAAAGGAATGCGAAGGAGCAGCTGAAACAGCACAAGCTCAAGCGCGTGGGCGATCTGACCGCCCGGTCCGCAGCACTTCAGGAACTGCAGGAGGCGTTGGGCATGGATTCCGCGCCGCTGCGCATTGAGTGTACGGATATCTCGCACATTCAAGGTACCGATGTCGTGGCTTCCTTGGTGGTCTTCGAGGATGGCCTGCCACGCAAGTCTGATTACCGCCGCTACCGCATCAAGGAAGCTGCGGGTGATGGACGCTCCAACGACGTTGGTTCCATCGCTGAGGTGACTCGCCGCCGCTTCAAACACCACCACGATGACAAGCGCGCGGTGCCGGACGAGGAACTGGAGAACACTACCTTCGCCGAGGAGATGGTGCGCGAAGAGGCTGCGAGCCAGACCAAACGCAGCTCCTACCCACCGCAGCTCTTCATCGTGGATGGTGGTGCACCGCAGGTGGCTGCGGCGCAGGCAGTATTCGATGAACTCGGCATCGTGGACGTAACCCTGATCGGTCTCGCGAAGCGCCTAGAAGAGGTGTGGGTGCCTGGTGATGATGAACCGGTGATTTTGCCGCGCAATTCTCAGGCGCTCTTCCTGCTTCAGCACCTCCGTGATGAAGCCCACCGTGTAGCCATTTCCTATCACCGCCAGCAGCGCTCGAAGCGGATGCGCTCATCGGTTCTTGATGCCGTGCCGGGCCTGGGACCTCAACGCCGTACTGACCTGGTCAAGCACTTCGGTTCGGTGAAAAAGCTCAAAGAAGCAAGCGTGGAAGAGATCGCTGAGGTCAAAGGTTTCGGTCCGAAGTTAGCGCAAACAGTATTTGATCATCTTCACGCCTCCTAAAAAGGCTTGGCTATTGAGAAATATTGCCACCGAGGACTCTGAATAGGTGGTAAGAATGGAAGCCATGACGCTGTTTGATTCCCCACCCATTTTGATCACCGGCATGTCAGGCGGAGGCCTGACGTCGGCGGCTAAAGTGCTGGAGGATAAAGGCTATTACGTAGCCCATAACATCCCGCCCAAGGCAATCGTTGACTTGCTCAAGCTGTGTGCGAGCCCGGAGTCCCCGGTAAGCAAAATCGCCGCGGTGACCGATGTGCGCTCCCGTTTATTTCCGGGATCCTTGGCAGAAACCCTTGATGAACTAGAACAGCTAGATATGAAGCCGACGCTGCTCTTCCTCGATGCGCGCGATGACGTTCTGATTCGCCGGTTCGATTCTGTGCGGCGTACACACCCGCTGCAGGATGGGGAAACCCTTAAGGCGGGTATTCAGCGTGAGCGTGCAGCTGTGCAGTCCATCCGTGAGCGCGCGGATATCATCATCGACACCACCAATCTGTCTGTCCATGACCTGCGCCGCGCGATCGAGGCCTCCTTCGGAGAGATGGGCCATGAGCTGCAGCACGTCACGTTAGAGTCCTTCGGCTTCAAGCATGGTTCCCCGCGTGATGCAGATCTAGTCGTCGATGTCCGCTTCCTTCCCAATCCTTATTGGGTGCCCGAATTACGGGGATACCGCGGTACTGATGAGCCGGTGGCGGACTACGTCCTCTCCCAGGACGCCGCTGAACCCTTCATCGATCACTTCATCACCATGTTTGATTCGATGCTTGCCGGCTACCGGCACGAGGGCAAGAACTTCATCACCGTAGGCATCGGGTGCACCGGTGGTCATCACCGATCTGTGGCGGTTACGGAGGAGATTGCTCGCCGTCTCAGGGAGCGTG
This sequence comes from Corynebacterium aurimucosum ATCC 700975, assembly GCF_000022905.1. Taxonomy (NCBI): domain Bacteria; kingdom Bacillati; phylum Actinomycetota; class Actinomycetes; order Mycobacteriales; family Corynebacteriaceae; genus Corynebacterium; species Corynebacterium aurimucosum. The sequence continues at coordinate 1,327,455 of NC_012590.1, forward strand.
GGGATCTGGATGTGAGCACACTGCACCGTGACATCGCCCGGGATTAGGTGCGATAAGATAAGAATTCATTCCCTACCCCTTGGATGACCGAAAGCTAGTATTTCCGTGACATCTCTCCCTACCCACATGGCTAGCCTGGGCGGCGGCCATGGTCTTTATCAAACCCTTCTGGCTGCGCGCCGTACCGGCGCGGAAGCGATTTCTGCCATCGTCACCGTGGCTGATGATGGCGGTTCTTCTGGACGGCTGCGCCGCGAGATGGACATCATTCCACCGGGTGATTTGCGCATGGCGCTCGCTGCATTGTCGAGCGACTCAGAGGAGGGCCAAATGTGGGCCTCAACGCTGCAGCACCGCTTCCAGAGCACCGGCGCTATGGCCGGCCATGCGGTGGGTAATCTTCTCATTGCCGGACTCACTGAGGTCTTGGGGGACTTCCAGGCGGCGCTTGACGCGGTCGGACGGCTAACGCACTCTGCGGGCCGCGTTCTGCCGGCTGTGAATCTGCCGCTAGATATCGAAGCGGACGTGGCCGGGCTTGACGACGACCCCCGCATCATGCGCTCCGTCCGCGGCCAAGTCGCCGTCGCGTCCACCGTGGGGCAAGTTCGCCGCGTCCGCATCATCCCGGAGAAGCCACAGGCCAATCCGGAAACCATCGCGGCCTTGCGCGATGCGGACCTCATCACCTTGGGGCCGGGATCGTGGTTTAGCTCCGTGCTTCCACACGTCCTCGTGCCGGAGATTGTCAACGCAATTACGTCCTCGGATGCGCTTCGCGTTGTAGTACTTAACCTTTCCGCTGAACCAGGGGAGACCCAAGGCTTTTCAGCTGAGCGCCACCTGCACGTCTTAGCGCAGCATGCGCCGAACCTGCGGGTAGACAAAGTAATCGTCGATGGTTCTGGTCTTCCGAATGAGTCGGAGCGAGTCTTCGTGCAGCGTGCGGCAAGCGTGCTCGGTGCTACGGCGGTTTTCCGTGATGTGTGCCAGGCCGATGAGAACGGAAATTCTCTCAACAAGCATTGCCCAGACAAGCTCGCGCAGGTACTGGCTGAGCTTTATACCGACTATGCCGCTCAGCGCGATTCTTCGGCGGGTGCCCCGGGCACTCACCGCAGCTGAGCGCGCGATAGACTAAGTGGCATTCATCGCTCACTGCGACGTCACTGCGCTACACAGGTACGGTACTACGTGCTGTATGCGCGAGCTCAAGGTCCTTCTGAGCTCGGTTGCACCACTGCTGGTTTCAGCGGTGAGCTACATCAAGATGTTGAAAGGGGAGGCACGAGGTGTCTGCGTCATTGACCGATCAGGTCAAGGAGGAACTTACGGCGGTCTCCGTACCGCGCCAGTCCGCTCGTGCGGCGGAGGTTGCCGCGATCCTCAGGTTCGCCGGCGAGCTCAACATCACCGGAGATCGGGTGATGTACGAGGTCGAATTGGAATCGAAGAGCGTGGCCACTCGCTTGGTCACCGCACTCGACGAGTTGTTTTCCATTTCTGCGAGCACCCACTTAGCAGGCCCCGCCGCATCCTCTAAAAAGAGCAGGGTACAGGTGCGCATTACTACCGGGGCCAAGGAGTTGACCAGGCGTCTGGGGTTGGTGACCCGCTCGGGTCATCCAGTCGTGGGCCTGCCACCGCAAGTAATTTCCGGCTCTGTTGCGGATAATGAAGCAGCTTGGCGTGGGGCCTTTTTGGCCCAAGGTTCGCTGACCGAACCGGGCCGGTCTTCAGCACTGGAAGTAACCTGTCCTTGCCAGGAGGCAGCACTCGCTCTCGTAGGCTGCGCGCGCCGTTTGGGTGTAGTGGCGAAAACTAAGGAGACCCGCGGGGCTGATCGCGTCGTGGTCCGTGATGGCGATGCCATTGGTGCGTTGCTGACCAGGATGGGTGCCCAAGAGACCCGCCTGGCGTGGGAGAAGAAGCGTATCCAACGCGAAGCCCACGACACCTCCCGCCGCTTAGACAACTTCGATGACGCCAACTTGCGCCGTTCTGCCCGTGCAGCAGTTACAGCCGCAGCCCGCGTCGAACGCGCCATGGTCATCTTGGGGGATGACGTTCCGGAGCACCTCGCGGACGCCGGCCGCCTCCGCGTGCAGCACCGCGAGGCTTCCTTGGAAGAACTCGGACGCTTGGCTGATCCGCCGATGACCAAGGACGCGGTGGCTGGGCGTATTCGCCGCCTACTTTCCATGGCAGATAAGCGCGCGAAGGAACTTGGCGTGCCGGATACGACGAAGGCAGTGACAGAGGAACTTTTTGAGGAATCCTAATCTCTCGCCGTTGCCCCAGACGCAGTCGAAAATTGTGCCCGTTCGGGCATCGTATCGACCGTCTGGGGAAATTTTTTGGCTATAGGTGGTGAATTTATGACCGGTAATAGCAGGTTTATTTTTGGATTCACCCGCTCTTTTTTGCTTTAGTGAGATATCCCACCTTGGCCTCTTCGGGGTCAACACAATCCCACATAAACGGGCGTATCTGCAGGTGTATGGGTTTGGGGGATTGCCTTAAGTAGCTAGCGGCCCGTCTAGTGTACGCCTCTTTTCTCTTTCGTGCGAGCACCCTTGATGGGAACCTGAACGCGCACTGCAGGATGCAAAATCCGTGGGTACTATCGGCCGTGTTGGGAAAACCACCGAGCACGTCACGGAAGTGGCAGGGCAACGGTGCCGCAAGAACGGTCCACCGCACTGCCTATAAAGACAAAGTCTCGGAAGCCCCCACAATAGAACTTCACTCGATTATTTGAGGAGACATTACAGTGACCATTCGCGTAGGTATCAACGGCTTTGGCCGCATCGGCCGCAACTTCTTCCGTGCAGTCGCACAGGGCAACAATGACCTCGAGGTCGTCGCAGTCAACGACCTGACCGACAACGCAACCCTGGCTAACCTGCTCAAGTACGACTCGGTTCTGGGCCGCTTCGACGGTGAGATCGAGCACGACGACGAGTCCATCACCGTCAACGGTCGCAAGATTGCAGTCTCCGCAGAGCGCGATCCGAAGAACCTGAACTGGGGCGAGCACAACGTCGACATCGTCATCGAGTCCACCGGCTTCTTCACCGATGGTGAGGCTGCCAAGGCTCACATCGAGGCCGGCGCCAAGAAGGTCATCATCTCTGCACCGGGCAAGAACGTTGACGCAACCTTCGTCTACGGTGTGAACTCCGATGAGTACGATGCTGAGAAGCACAATGTCATCTCCGCCGCATCCTGCACCACCAACTGCCTGGCACCGATGGCCAAGGTCCTGCACGAGAAATTCGGCATCGAGAAGGGCCTGATGACCACCATCCACGCCTACACCGGTGACCAGCGCATCCAGGATGCTCCGCACCGCGACCTGCGCCGCGCCCGCGCCGCAGCCGTCAACATGGTTCCGACCTCCACTGGTGCAGCAAAGGCTGTTTCCTTGGTTCTCCCGGAGCTGGAGGGCAAGCTTGACGGTTACGCAATGCGCGTTCCTACCATCACCGGTTCCGCCACCGACCTGACCTTCCAGGCATCCCGCGACGTCACCGCTGAGGAAATCAACGCCGCTATCAAGGAAGCCGCAACCGGCGAGTTCGGCGAGACCCTGGGCTACACCGAGGACCCGATTGTCTCCACCGACATCATCACCGACTCCCACGGCTGCATCTTCGATGCTGGCATGACCAAGGTTTCCAACGGCAACTTCGTCAAGGTTCTTGGCTGGTACGACAACGAGTGGGGCTACACCAGCCAGCTCGTGCGCACCACCTCCCTGGTTGCCTCCAAGCTCTAAAGTTTCACCCTCATTGAAGTGAGCACAGTGAAGCAAGCTGTGATTGCCTGCGGAAGCCCCACAGGCTAGAAACCGGCCCACGCGCCGCGCCTACTATCTCTGAATACGTGGCGTGCGCTGGGCCGGTATTCGTCTTTAAGGAATGATTACGCGCTTTCACACACATCGCGAATCAGGTTCCGGCACACTTTCTAATTGAATAGCATTAACCTTTAGCTTTAGTACCCACCTTTAAGGAGAACACAATGGCTTTCAAGACTTTGGACGATCTGCTCGCAGAAGGCGTTTCCGGCCGCCACGTCCTTGTTCGTTCTGACTTCAACGTCCCGCTCGATGATGAAGGAAACATCACCGACTCCGGCCGCATCACCGCCTCGCTGCCCACTATCAAGGCGCTCATTGAGGGCGGAGCGAAGGTCATTCTGTCGGCACACTTGGGGCGCCCCAAGGGCGAAGTAAACCCGAAGTACTCTCTCGCTCCAGTAGCAGAGGCTCTGTCCGAGGCACTGGATCAGTACGTTGCCCTGGCCGGCGACGTCAGCGGCGAGGATGCCCATGAGCGCGCCAACGGCCTCAACGATGGCGATGTTCTCCTCCTGGAGAATGTTCGCTTTGATCCGCGCGAGACCTCTAAGGATGAAGCTGAGCGCGGCACCTTCGCCGATGAGCTCGTCGCCTTGGCTGCGGACAACGGTGCATTCGTCTCTGACGGTTTCGGTGTCGTTCACCGCGCACAGGCCTCTGTGTACGACGTCGCTAAGCGCCTGCCAGCATACGCCGGCAAGCTGGTGCAGAAGGAAGTGGAAACCCTGGCTGCGGTAGCAGAGAAGCCAGAGCACCCGTACGTGGTTGTCCTTGGCGGCGCCAAGGTCTCCGACAAGCTCGGTGTGATTGAGGCGCTGGCCGGTAAGGCCGACAAGGTCATCATCGGCGGCGGCATGTGCTACACCCTTTTGGCTGCGCAGGGCTACAACGTTCAAGACTCCTTGCTGCAGGAAGACCAGATTGACAACTGCAAGGAGCTGCTCGAGCGCTTCGGTGACAAGATTGTCCTGCCGGTCGACCTTGTTGCTGCAACCGAGTTTGATGCTCAGGCAGAGAACAAGGTCGTCGCTCTGGACGGTATTCCGGAGGGTTGGCAGTCTCTCGACATTGGCCCGGAGTCGGTGAAGAAGTTCGACGAGGTCATCGCTTCTTCCAAGACTGTCTTCTGGAACGGCCCAATGGGTGTCTTTGAGATGGAGGCCTTCTCCAAGGGCACCGCAGGTGTAGCACAGTCGATCATCGACGCCACCGCTAAGAACGGCTCCTTCACCGTCGTCGGTGGCGGTGACTCCGCGGCTTCCGTTCGCCTTCTCGGCCTCGATGAGGAGGGCTTCTCTCACATCTCTACTGGTGGTGGCGCTTCCCTCGAGTTCCTTGAAGGCAAGGAGCTGCCGGGCGTCAAGGTCCTGGAAGCCTAAGCACTTAAACCGTCAACTCAGTCTGATCTAGAAAGGCTAATCATGGCACGTACCCCGCTTATCGCAGGTAACTGGAAGATGAACCTCGACCACAAGGAAGCTATTGGCTCCCTGCAGAAGTTCGCTTTCTCTTTGCCGAAGGAATACTACGAGAAGGTTGACGTGGCTTTCATGGTCCCGTTCACCGATATCCGCACCGTGCAGACGCTGGTCGACGGCGACGACTTGCAGTTCACCTATGGTGCACAGGACATTTCCAAGCATGAGTCCGGTGCATACACCGGTGAGGTGTCCGGCAAGATGCTCTCCGCCCTGGGCTGCTCTTGGGCAGTCGTCGGACACTCAGAGCGCCGTCAGTATCACGGTGAGACCGACCAGCTGGTTGCAGAGAAGGCCGCTGCAGCCCTGGCTAACGGTATCAGTCCGATTGTCTGCGTGGGCGAGCCGCTTAACGTGCGCGAGGCAGGCACTCACGTGGATTACGTGGTCACCCAGACCCGCAACTCCCTGCAAGGACTTTCTGCCGAGGCCCTCTCCAAGACCGTCATCGCTTATGAGCCGGTCTGGGCAATCGGTACCGGTAAGGTTGCTTCCGCTGAGGACGCGCAGGAAGTGTGCGCAGCTATTCGCGAGCTCGTCCGCGAGCTGGGCGGCGATGAGGTGGCGGAGGGTATCCGCATTCTCTACGGTGGCTCCGTCAAGGTGGATTCCATCGCGGAGATCGTAGGCAAGCCGGACGTTGACGGTGGCCTTGTTGGCGGTGCTTCTCTCAAGGGTGAGGAGTTTGCCAAGCTGGCGGCTAATGCTGCCCAGGGCGCATAGCCCTCATAGCAGCTAGCATCACGCTAATTAACCGTGGCGGGTCGGAATGGTTTCTGGCCCGCCACGTGGTGTATTATCGGGGATTATTGCGCCCGCTTTTGGCGCCCTCTTCTCCGTGGGCTGGCGGCATAGGCTGTCACCCACCACATAAAACGAACGAACGCGTAAAACAAGGAACTATTTCATGATCTTGGCACTGGAAATCATCCTCGTGATTGCCGCAATCCTGATGTCTGTCTTCGTGCTGCTGCACAAAGGTAAGGGCGGCGGTCTTTCCAGCCTCTTTGGTGGCGGCGTGCAGTCCAACTTGTCTGGTTCCACCGTGGTTGAAAAGAACCTCGACCGTTATACTGTGGTGATGGTGGTCATCTGGCTCGCTTGCATCGTAGCTTTGAATCTGCTGCAGGCATTTAGCGGCTAAAACCGCTAGCTGGTCTACGGCCACAACAACGCAGAACGCCGCGTGCTTCCTCTCATGGAGGAGGGCACGCGGCGTTATGTTTTGCCTAGGCTTCAGCGGCCGGAGGAACCGTAGCGTTAAAGCTGCTGTGCGGCGTCTTCACTCACGAAAAGCAGAGTCTCTTCGGTACCCCGCGCGCCTGCGGCAGGCCAATCCTCAGCCGCGGCGCCGGCCACGAGGTGGGACGCAGCTTCGGCCTTCTCCTCGCCGGAGACGAGGAACCAAATGCGTTGGGAGCGATTGATAGCGGGGTAGGTCAGCGTGACGCGCTCCGACGGGGGCTTAGGGGAATCGTGGACAGCAAATGCATGGTCCGTGTCCTCATAGACTGCCTCCGAGTGCGGAAACAGAGAGTTAATGTGGCCCTCATGGCCCATGCCCAAGAGGTGAATGTCGAAGCCCTCTGGGGCAAAATCACGGATCTCGCCCTCATAGGCTTGGGCTGCGTGTTCCATGGATACCGCACCCAAGTCATAGCCATGAATGTGCTGTTCTGGAATACCGACCTTGCTCAGAAGAGCCTCGCGAGCTTGGCCTTCGTTGGAATCCGGATCGCTGACCGGAACATTGCGCTCATCACCGAAGAAGACGTGGACGCGCGTCCAGTCCACGGCCAATGCGGGGTAGTCGCTACCTTGTTGCTGGGCAGCTTCGTGGAGGCGGGCTAATTCCCGGAGGACACCGATTCCTGCACCGCCACCGGTGAGGACTACGCGTGCGACTCCGTCCTTGTGTAGGCCACCGCCCGGGGCTTGAATCGCCGCAACCGTCTCAATAAAGGCGAGTGCGGCGGAGGATATGAGCTCGTCGATGTCGCTAACGCGGCGAAGCGTGACCATGGTGCAGAAAGATCCTTCTGAATGATGAGACTAGGAAACGATGAAAAGGTTACGCCTACACACTGTAGTGCACGCGCGCTAAGGCGCGGAGAGCATGGGCGTATGTCCTATCCGAATCAAGGTGGCGCAGCTCTTCCGAGAGCACCTCCGCTTCGGAACGCACAGCGAGGCTCACGAGCGATTCCGGGGAACCGGGGACGCTGACCTTAACCGTTGCGGCGTCGACAGCCGTGACAGTGATATCCGCGGTGGGACGCCGGAAAACTAAGGAGGTTATCGGGAAGGCGCCGGCCTCGCATTCCGAGATTCTCCGGGTGACGGGGACGGAAAGGGCGTCGAGAAGCCAGCCGGCCGCAAAGTCGACAGCGGCGTGGTGCTCGGCTCCAGAGATCTCCACCGAATTGACAGGCTCGTGTGGGTGGCGGTCAAGAGCAGAGGCGACGATGCCACGCCACAGGGTGATGGCGCCCCAAGACATGTCGGAATCACCCGGCTTATAGCCGGAGGACAGCACGTGCAGGTCGTATTGGTCAACACCGCTGCCGAAAGCCACGTTAGTGATGCGGCGCTGGGCAAGAGCACCGATTGGCACCTCGGCGGGAGCAGGCGGGCAGGCAGTGGGCCACCATGCGACGATCGGTGTATCCGGAAGAAGAAGGGGAGTAACCACTGCTTCTGCTTGGTCGGCGAGGGCGCCGTGCAGGTGCATAACGACGATTTCCGAGGCGCCAGCTTCGCCGCCGACGCGCAGCTCGGCATCGAGGCGGGTTTCCTCCTCGAGGGAGCCCGAGGCAATCACGATCACGCGGGAGGGGTGCTCGTGGGAGGCATCGCGGACCGAAGTGAGCAGGTTGTCAAGATCATCGCCTTCTTCGGTCATGACGATGAGCGTGAGAACGCGGCCGGTCGTGAGCGTGTAATGTTCCTGCATCTCCACGAGCTTCTTAGAGATTTTGCGCGTGGTCGTATCTGGCAAGGGGATAATCATAAAGCCATTCCTCCTAGGGGCCTACGGACGGCGCCAGGAATGACCCCGGCGGCGCAGCATTCTATCGGCAGACTCCGGCCCCCATGTGCCAGCGCGGTATTGTTCTGGCTGACCGATGTTGGACCAGTATTCGATGATGGGGTCGAGGATGGACCACGACAGCTCCACTTCCTCGTTGGTGGGGAAGAGGGAGGACTCGTCTAAGAGGGCGTCGAGAATCAGGCGCTCATAGGCCTCCGGTGATTCCTCGGTGAAGGCCTCGGCGTAGGCGAAGTCCATGTTCACGTCGCGCACTTCCATGGTGGAGCCGGGGACCTTGGAGCCGAAGCGCATGGTGACGCCCTCATCTGGCTGGACGCGGATCACCACGGCATTCTGGCCCAGTGAATCAGCTTGACCTTGGTCAAAAGGCTGGTGTGGGGCGGTCTTAAAAACGAGGGCAATCTCCGTCACGCGGCGGCCGAGGCGCTTGCCAGTGCGCAGGTAGAAAGGAACGCCCGCCCAGCGACGGGAATTGACCTCAAGGGTGCAGGCTGCATAGGTTTCCGTCGTGGATTCCGGATCGAAGCCTTCCTCTTCTCGGAGGCCCTTTACATATTCCGAGCCTTGCCAGCCGGCGGAGTACTGGCCGCGGGCCGTGGTCTTGTTAAGCGGGTGCACCGCGTTGGTGGCGCGCAGGACCTTAATCTTTTCCGCCTGGAGCGCCTCAGGGTCAAAGGAGGAAGGCTCCTCCATGGCGACGAGGGCTAGCAGCTGCAGGAGGTGGTTTTGGATGACATCGCGGGCAGCGCCGATGCCGTCGTAGTAGCCGGCGCGGCCTCCGAGCCCGATGTCTTCGGCCATCGTGATTTGCACGTGGTCGATGTAGTGCGCATTCCACATGGGTTCGAAGATCTGGTTGGCAAAGCGCAAAGCCAAGATGTTCTGTACCGTTTCTTTGCCCAGGTAGTGGTCGATGCGGAAGACCGAGGACTCTGGGAAAACGGCGTTGACGATCTCATTGAGCTGGCGTGCGGAGTTCTGATCGTGGCCGAAAGGTTTCTCAATGATGACGCGGCGCCAGGAATTATCCGTGCTATCTGCCATGCCGACGCGCTCCAACTGATGGCAGATATCGGAGAAGAACTCCGGGGGTACGGAAAGGTAATAGGCCCAGTTACCACCCGTGCCGCGAGAAGCGTTGAGCTCAGCGAGCCGGGCAGACAGCTTGTCAAAGCCTTCGTTATCGAAGTTGCCTTGCACAAACTCGATTCCCTTGGCAAGGTGCTCCCACACATGCTCATTGAAGGTGGTTCGTGCTCCTGCCTCGGCGGCCTCACGAACGTAGTCGCAGAAAGCCTGTTTATCCCAGTCGCGGCGGCCGTAGCCGACCAAAGTAAAGCCCGCCGGAAGCAATCCGCGATTGGCCAGGTCATAGATTGCAGGCAGAAGCTTCTTGCGCGCCAAGTCACCCGTGACGCCAAAAATCACCATGCCAGAGGGGCCGGCGATACGTGGCAGGCGCTTGTCCTTCGCGTTGCGCAACGGGTTGACCCACGCGCTGGTAGTGCTCACTAAGTATCCTTTCGGTCTGTGTGAGTTAAGTCCAACTGCTCAGCATAGCGACCCGCGCCCCGTAGACCATAGTTGCGTGGCCATATTCGGTGCGCGAGTCGCTATCGAGCAATCACTGTTCGCCGTTGTCTAAGCGAGGCGGTCCGTCAAAGAAGCAAGCAGAGCTTCCCATGCATCAACGAACTTGTCGACGCCCTCCTTCTCCAGCACTGCGAAGACATCGGCGAAGTCAATGCCAACTGCTTCTAGCTGTGACCACACCTGCTCTGCCTGCGCAGCAGAGTCAGTGAGAGTATCGCCGTGCAGGTTGCCCTGCTCGAGGACGGCATCGATGGTCTTCTCCGGCATCGTGTTAACGGTTTCCGGTCCGGCAAGCTCAGAAACATAGAGCGTGGCGGGGTAGTCGGGGTTCTTAACTCCCGTAGACGCCCACAGGGGACGCTGCGGGTTGGCGTCAGCTGGGAGGTCTTCGCCGCCCTCCTTGAACTCTTTGCGGAACAGGGCGTAGGCGCGTTGAGCGTTGGCCACGCCAGCCTTTCCACGCAAGGCAAGAGCCTCGTCTGAGCCGGTCAGTTCCAGGCGCTTGTCGACTTCGGTATCCAAACGGGAGACAAAGAAGGATGCCACGGAGTGAATCGTGGAGACTTCCTTGCCCGCCGCAGCGGCGCGCTTGATTCCCTCCTTATAAGCTGCAATGACCTGGGCATAGCGCTCGACGGAGAAGATGAGGGTCACATTGACGGAGATGCCCTCTGCGAGGGCGTCGGAGATGGCGGGAAGGGAACCATCGGTAGCTGGGATCTTGATCATGAGGTTGGGGCGCGCAACCTTGGCCCACAGTTCACGCGCCTGCTCCAAGGTCGCTTCCGCATCTGCGGAGATGCGGGGATCTACCTCGATGGAGACACGGCCATCGCGGCCGCCTGACTTCTCGTAAATCTCGGTAAAGACGTCGCACGCGTTGCGGACATCGTCGATAGCCAGTGAGTACACTGCTTCGTCCGCGGTAGCGGACTTTTCCTTCAGCGCTGCGATGTCGGTGTCATAGGAGTTACCGGAGGACATTGCGGCAGCAAAGATCGCGGGGTTCGTGGTGACACCCACGATGGACTTGGTGTCCAAAAGCTCACGGAGGTTGCCGGAGTCTAGGCGCTCGCGGGAAAGATCATCGAGCCACGTCGACGTCCCGAGGCGAGCCAGATCATCAATATGCGTCATGGTGTGGTGTAGGTCCTTTCGTGAGGGGAACTCGGAGCGGGAAACTAGTCAGCCTGAGCAGCGTTGAGTGATTCGCGGGCGGCTTCAGCAACGGCCTCGGCGGTGAAACCGAACTTCTCAAAGAGCTCTGCGGCAGGTGCGGAGGCACCGAAGTGCTCCAGAGACACGGTGCGGCCGAAGGAACCGGTGTACTTGTGCCACGGCATGGAGATACCGGCCTCGACGGAGACGCGCGCGCGGACCGAGGAGGGAAGGACGGATTCGCGGTAGGAAGCGTCCTGCTCATCGAACCACTCCAGGCACGGTGCGGAAACGACCCGGGTCGCGGTGCCCTCAGCCTCGAGCTGCTTGGCGGCTTCCACAGCGAGCTGCACCTCGGAGCCGGTGGCAAGGAGGATGACATCTGGAGTTACCTTCGATGCCTCAACAAGGACGTAGGCGCCGCGGCGTACGCCTTCGGCCGCCTTTTCCTTGGTGCCCTCAAGCACAGGAAGGTTCTGGCGAGACAGCGCGAGTCCCTTCGGCGCGGCCTTGTACTCGAGTGCCGCCGCCCACGCCTGGGCCGTCTCGTTAGCATCGGCCGGGCGGATGACGGAGAGGTTGGGGATGGCGTGCAGGGCAGCGAGTGTTTCAACCGGCTGGTGGGTGGGGCCGTCCTCGCCCAAGCCAATGGAATCGTGGGTCCACACGTAGTAGGTATCGGTGGACATGAGCGCACCGAGGCGTACGGCGGGGTACTGGTACTCAGAGAAGATAAGGAAGGTGCCGCCGTAGACGCGGGTATTACCGTGCAGCGCGATGCCGTTCATGATAGCGGACATGGCGTGCTCACGAATACCGAAGTGCAGGTTACGGCCATAAGGCGTGGCGGTCCAAGCGTCCGTGGTGATGGACTCGGGGCCGAAGGACTCCGCGCCCTTGATCACCGTGTTATTGGAGCCTGCCAGGTCGGCAGAGCCGCCCCACATCTCCGGCAGGGAGGCTGCAAGTGCTTGAATGGCGGCTTCCGAAGCCTTTCGGGTAGCCAGAGACTCGCCCGCTTCCCAGGTAGGAAGCTCGGTGGCGAAGTCAGCAGGAAGCTCGCGGGCCTGGAGGCGGTCGAAGAGCTTCTTCTCCTCCGGGTGGGCTGCGGCCCACGCGTCGAACTTCTCCTGCCACTCAGCATGCTTCTGCGCACCGCGGGCAGTCAGCTCGCGGGTATGAGCGAGGACTTCCTCGTCGATGTGGAAGGACTGCGCAGGATCGAAGCCAAGGACTTCCTTGGTCGCGGCCACCTCGTCTTCACCGAGGGCGGCGCCGTGGACGCCACCGGTGTTCATCTTGTTCGGTGCTGGGTAACCGATGACCGTCTTCACACGGATGAAGGAGGGGCGGGAGGTTTCGGCGCGGGCAGCAGCAGCGGCCGCTTCGATGGCTTCTACGTCTTCACCGGACTCAACGGTTTGGACGTGCCAGCCATAAGCCTCATAGCGCTTGGCGACGTCCTCGTTGAAGGCAATGTTGGTGTCATCCTCAATGGAGATGCGGTTGTCATCCCAGAAGACGATAAGGTTGCCCAGCTTCTGAGTGCCTGCCAAGGAAGAGGCCTCAGCAGTCACGCCCTCCTGCAGATCACCATCAGAGGCGATGACATAAACGTAGTGATCGAAGGGAGAGTCGCCAGCCGGGGCGGAAGCGTCGAACAATCCACGCTCCTTGCGCGCGGCCATGGCCATACCAACCGCGGAAGCCAGGCCCTGGCCCAGCGGGCCTGTGGTGATTTCTACACCGTCGGTGTGGTGAACCTCCGGGTGGCCGGGAGTCTTAGAACCCCACGTGCGCAAAGACTTGAGATCCTCCATCTCGAGGCCGAAGCCACCAAGGAAGAGCTGGATGTACTGCGTCAGAGAAGAGTGCCCGACGGAGAGGACAAAGCGGTCGCGTCCTGCCCAGTGAACATCTGCTGGGTCGTGGTTGAGCACGCGCTGGTAGAGCGTGTAGGCCAGAGGCGCTAAGGACATGGCGGTACCGGGGTGGCCGGAGCCGCAGTTCTGAACGGCGTCGGCAGCAAGCACGCGGACGGTATCCACGGCGCGAGTATCGAGGTCACTCCAGTCCGAAGGATAACGGCGCTGGACCATAGCCTGCAGTTCCGGGGACAACTTTTCGTGCGACACGGCGAAAACCTCACTTCGCTTCTGGAAACAGATATACCGTTAATCAGTGTAAAGGTTTTTCGATCTTTGGCGGGGGATTATATAAACCAGGTTTCGGGCGGTAGTCTGGCATGGTTGACGCCGTTGCTCCCCGCTATCGGCTCTGGCCGGCGAGTGCTTCGAAGAGGAAACCTCGGCCGTGCCACACAGCTCCCGGGATGTCTCGGGAACTTTTTAGCGTGAGCAGACGACCACTACTTCAGACCTATAAGCCATACACCCACGTGCCGGATTTACGGAGGACTATTCCTTGGAGACCATCAAGGCCTATTTTGCGCTAACGAAACCGAGGATCATTGAACTCCTCCTCGTGGCAGCAATCCCGGCTATGCTCCAGGCCCAGCGTGGATTCGAGGCGGTGTCCTCAAACTTCTGGCTCATCGTATCCACCATCTTTGGCGGATGGATGGGTGCCGCTGCGGCCCACACGTTCAACAACGTCGTGGACTATGAGATTGACCAGAAGATGCAGCGAACGCGTGCTCGGCCCCTGGTTCGCAAGACTATTTCGCGCCGCAATGCCGCCATTTTCGCTTGGGTCATGCTCGCACTATCCGTCTTTTGGCTGGGCGTCCTGGCGCATTCCTGGCTGGCGGCGTTCTTCGTGCTGTTGACCAACTTCTTCTATGTCATCGTCTACACGAAGTTCCTCAAGATGCGAAACTCCCAGAACATTGTCTGGGGCGGCCTAGCAGGCTGCATGCCCGCCATGGTGGGCTGGGCAGTGATCCGGGATAACGCCCCGGCAGGGGAGCCTGACCGCTGGTGGCAGGCCGTAGTGTTGTTCCTCATCATCTTCTTCTGGACCCCGCCTCATACGTGGGCGCTGGCGATGAAGTACAAGGAGGACTACCGCAAGGCCGGGGTGCCGATGTTGCCCGTCGTTGCCGGGGAAGTCGAAGTAACCCGCCAGATCGTGTGGTACACGATTGGAACGGTTATCGTGACCTTCCTTATTATCCCGGCAGCCTCCTGGATCTACTTGGTGGCCGCGGTGGCCTCCGGTGCGGTCTTCCTGTGGATGGCAATCCGCCTCCACCAAGGGGTGAAGAAGGGTGCAAAGGTCAAGCCCATGCGCCTCTTCATCTACTCCAATAATTATCTGTCAGTTCTCTTTATTGGATTGTCTATCGACGCCGTCGTGGGCTGGGAACCCATCGGGCGCATGCTGGGCTGGTCGGCCGCCCTCTTCTAGCGAGGCGGCCTGCCAGCCGGGGCAGAGAACCCCCAATTATTTCGATCTAGTCCAGGGAGCTACTCCCTGGACTAGTCTTCTCTTACGCGCAGAACGATAGAGCCAGTGGTTTTGCGCTCCTGGAGGTCGCGGTGGGCTTGCGCGGCTTCGGCGAGCGGGTATTCCGCGGAGATGCGGAAGTCGAGGTCGCCATCGATGACCGCCTGCACGACTGCCTGGGCGCGCATCTGGAACTCGCCTTCTTGGGAGGTCCAAGCGCCGAGTGAGGGGCGGGTGAGGAAGATGGAACCGTGCTTATTAAGCAGCTGCGGGTCCATCGGCGGGACGGGGCCCGACGCGGCGCCGAAAAGCGCGACCGTGCCGCGAGGGCGCACAACTTCTAGAGACTCATTGAAGGTGGCTTTGCCGACGCCGTCGTAAACCACGTCGACGCCGCGCCCGCCATTGTGTCGGCGCACCTGCTCGGCCAGGCCGCTGCTGTAGCGGAAGACGCAGTCTGCGCCCGCACCATAGGCCAACTCTTCCTTCTCATCCGTGGAGACCACGGAATAGACGGTGGCGCCCAGGGACTTGGCCATCTGGGTGAGGATTAAGCCCACACCGCCCGCACCGGCAGTGATAAGGCAGGACGCGCCTTCTCCAAGCTGATACACACCGTGGGTGAGGTAGTGTGCCGTCATCCCTTGCAAGAGCATGGACCCAGCGACGGCGGAGGGGATTTCATCCGGAACGGCTACCACGCGGTCGCGCGGCACGCAGACTTGTTCTGCATAGGAGCCGAAGGCGTGATCCCAGGCCACCATCGTGCCTGGAGCGATTTCCCCCTGAGGGTCGTGCACAACGCGGCCGGTTCCTTCGAGCCCGATAATGAAGGGCACGGAGGCGTTGTAGATGCCTTCGCGGTAGTAGGTGTCGATGTAGTTGACACCGGCCACGGAGACGTCGACAAGCAGCTGCTCCTTCGTCGGCGTGGGGGAATCTACCTCGGCGTAGGTGAGGACCTCGGGTCCTCCGGTCGTGGTCACCTGAATAGCATGCATGGTGTCTAGGCTAAACGAAGCCGAGGGCTCCGCGCAGCAAAAAGCGCCGCCATCCTCACTTGCTGGTGAGAACGGCGGCACTTCGAGTACCTGTCTTTAGTGGCTTTGCTGGCCCGCTGACTCTGCTTAGCCTTGGGCGGCGGGGACGTTCTCGTCACCGTTCTGGGCAGTGTTGGCAGTAGAGCCATCCTCGTTCTCGACGCGGCGCAAGCCATGCGCCCACAGCAGGGCGGTGAAGGCCGTGACCACTGAGGACATGCCCACGTGGAAAGGAACGGTCCAGCGCGGGATGTGGAGATAGAACTGGGTGACGCCAATTGCCCATTGGATGACGATGCAGGCAATGAGCACCCAGCCGGCCTTCTTAGCCACCTTGGGAGCACCATTACGGTGCAGGAGGAAGACCACGATGAGTGTCAGCGCTAAGTAGACGTACATGCAGACCGCGTGAATGATGGCCATGCCATAGGTGTCCACGCCGAGGCGGCCCTCCATACCAACGCCGGCATCACCGGAGTGAGTACCCGAGCCAGTCACAAAGGTGCCGGTCAGCAAAACGATGGACAGGGCTATGGTGGCCACCACCGCGAGGGTGCGCACTGCGGCGGGGAAGAGGCGAGTAGGAGTGCCGTCATCGGGCTCGTTAATGCGGGAGAACAGCATGGCCGCGATCCACACCAGGACCATAGACGGAAGGAAGTGTATTGCCACACTCCACCAGGAAAGCTTCAGCACCACAGACAGCGCGCCGATGAGTGCCTGCACGAAAACACCTGCGAGCCCTGCCCAGGCATAGACCTTGAGCTCCTTGCGGCGCTGCGCCTTGTGAACGACCACGATGCTGGCGATGGCCGCCGCCGCCACAACAAAGGTCAGCAGGCGGTTACCAAACTCAATGGCCTGGTGGAGCATGGGAGCCGCGCCCTGGATGGGCACCAAGGAACCAGGGTGGCAGTTGGGCCAGGTGACGCAACCAAGGCCGGAGCCGGTTACGCGCACGATGGAGCCCGACACTGTAATGCCGCCCTGGCAGAGCAGGAGGATGAGCGCGACGATGCGCTGCGTCTTCACCGAGGGGCCGGTGGACGGCGCAGCGGGCGTGGTAGAACGTTGAGGAGAGGAAATATTGGCGGTACTCACGGCTATTCAGCCTACCGTTCGGCCCCGCCCCGGAACCAATATCGACGGGTGGGTCACACTGTGCAAGGGAGAAGAATCACTTTTAGCCCTCGAAGCGGAACCAACGCACCGCGGCAAACGACGCCACCGCTGCCCACCCCACGAGGACAAGGAGCTCAATGCCGGGGAAGGACCCGTTCAGGGCGGTATCCAGTCCGGCAGCCATGGCCACCGTAGGCACGAGGGTGAGGACCCCGTTATCGCCGAGGCCCTGGGAAAACATTGCCCATCCGACGGCACCGAGGAGGAGAAACCAAATTAGGTTGGCTACCGCCAGTACCACTTCAGAGCTGAAGGTTCCGCCCAGCAGCAGGCCCAGGGCCGTAAACGTGGCCACTCCTAACACCAAGGTGAGCACGCCGATGGCAGCGCCCACAACAGAAACTCGCAAACCGAGGATAGCTGCGACGGTGCCGAGCACGAGCACCTGGAGCACCACCATGGAGAGCACACCGAGAATCTTTCCCACCACAATGGCCCAGGCAGGAACACCCGAAGCGCCGGTGCGTTTCAGAGCACCGTAGCGCCGATCGAAGGCTAGAGAAATAGCCTGGCCGGTAAAACCAGACGAGGTAGCGGCCACGGCGAGCACCATCGGGAAAACCTCATCCACACCATGCCCGGTAGTATCCTTCAGCTTCGCAGCGCCGATCAGAATAGCGAGTGGAATAATGATGCTCAGCAACTGTTGCTCGCCGTGCCGCAGCATCAGCTTGGATTCGATAGCCCCTTGGGCACGCGCCATGGTCGCCACGCCGACGCGCTGCGGGTGCGGGCTAAAAGTGCCGGGTGCGTAGGTGCTCATGGAGCGTCTCCTTGATCAAAAAACGTGATGAAAGAATCGTGGTGGAAAGCAGCAGCGCTTCTAACTGCGCATCTCGCGGCCGGTGAGGTCCAAGAAGACTTCTTCGAGGTTGCGGTGCGACGTATGCAGGTTGCGGAGGACAACGTTTTGCGCGGCCAAACCCGTGGCGAGATCAGCGATAACGGCTGGACTGACTGTAGAGGTAAGCCGGTAGTGCAAGGGCCGAATGGCCTCGGCGGAGATCCCTTCCTCGCGCAAGGCCTCCAGGTCCACCGGGGTTGCGGTATCAAAGTTCAGCTGCGGGATGTCGGTCGCCTCCGTTAGGGAAGCTGCGGTGCCGCTGGCGACGAGCCGACCGTGATCGATGATGACGACATGGTCGCTGAGCGCTTCCGCCTCGTCCATGAGATGAGTAGTCAAGATGACGGTGACGCCGTCGGCCCGCAAAGAGCGGATAAGGTCCCAGACGGCAAGACGTGATTGGGCGTCCATGCCCGCGGTGGGCTCATCGAGGAAGACCAGCTCCGGACGCCCAATGATGGCCAAGGCGAGAGAGAGACGTTGTTGTTGCCCACCGGACAAACGTCGGTAGCTATTCTTCGCCAGTCCGCGCAGCCCGAGGGTATCCAGAAGCCACTCCGGGTCCAAAGGATTTTCGTTATAGGAGGCGCTGAGTTCGAGCATCTCCTTGACCTTTATACCGGAGTAGGAGCCCCCGCCCTGGAGCATGATGCCGATGCGGGAGCGCACTGCATCAGGGTTGCGTGCGGGGTCAAGGCCTAAGACTTCAATGTGGCCGGAAGTGGGCTTTTTGAAGCCTTCACACATCTCGATGGTGGTTGTCTTTCCTGCACCGTTAGGCCCCAGCAAACACAGGATCTCGCCATAATTGGCGCGGAAACTCAGCCCGTTAACTGCGTTGACGTCGCCATAGGTCTTAATGACGTTATCTAATACAAGAGCTGATGTAGTCACGGAGCCTTAGTCTAGGACACGGACGCCTGAGCGGCGCAATGCAACCCACCCCGCAGCGGCGAGCGCGAGGAAGGTCACCAAGGCAGCAAGGTAGATGACGAATACCGTCCCGGGAGGAAGCCCGAGTCCGCGGGGCAGGACGATGAAGCTCATCAATCCGGAATAGATCATAACTGCCATGCGGAAAAAACGGCGGTTGGCCCACGCGGCGAGCGGCAACACGGCCCACAGGATGTACCAGGGCTGGACAACGGGGAAAAACACCACGAGCACAAAGGTGGATACTCCCAGACCACCCACTGGATGGATTGCGCCGCGGTAGGTGGCAAACAGCATGCGGATCATGAAACCCCCGGCGATAATGACGCCCACGGTACGTGTGACGCTGAGGATGGCCTCGGTGTGATCACCCAAACCCAGCAGCATCCCCAGGGAGCCGGCGCCGACACCCACGGAGGTAGTCGCGGACAGCCAAGAACGGATCGTTGCTGCGCCGCCCTGACCAAAAATCCAGCCTATGTCGATCCCCGTGATGACAGTGACAGCGGCGATGGACGCTGCGAGCACCAGCAATTGGGTCACGCCAGCGCCAAGCACCGCCCGCACTGGTGGGATGCCGTGCTTGTCGACGCGCCTGCGCGCCGCCGCCATGCCAACAAAGCCTAGGCCAATGAAGCCGGTCACCTTGACCATGCCCGCGCAGGAAATAAGGACACCCGAGGCCAGAAACAAAGCCCATACGCGCCAGCGGGCGTCGTGCTCATCATTAACCGCTCGCAGGCCCAGCTCTACGCCGACGAGAGCCAACCCCAGCATGAAGGATTCATTGTGGATTCCGCCGACGAGGTGGAGGATGGTCAAGGGGTTAAGGATGCCCAGCCACAGCGCCGCTTCGGGGGATACGCGGCACCGGGTAGCAAGCCGTGCAATGGCCCAGCCGGCAGCGATGATGCCGAAAAGAGAAAACACGCGGTGCAGCACCACACCCCAGATGATGGAATCGTTAGTCAGCCAGCTTACGACAGCTGCCAAGCCTAAGGCCACGGGGCCATAGGGCGAAGGGGAGTTTGCCCAAATGAAGGGGACGGACCGGGCAAGGTCATTATCCGCGCCCAAAAGTTGCACGGGGCCCGCGGAATAGGGATCGAGCCCTTGAAGCACGATGGAGCCGTTGGCGAGATAAGAGTAGATGTCTTGGGTAAATAGCGGCGCGGTGACGAGCAAGGGTAGAACCCACCCCAACCACGTTCGCCACATCTGACTTTGGGTGACTACTCGCGGGGAGTGGCTAAACCGCGGATCTTCGGTAGGTGTCGAGCCTGTACTTGCGCTCGCCGAGTTCTTACGCAGGCGCAGCGGCGCCCCCACCAACGGGGCCATGCATACCCAGGCCGTCACCATGAATCCGACACCAATGAAGACAAGGGCGGATGCTGATTGCAGCATGCGCGTCATGAGCGAGCCAAAAGGCAATGACTCATAAGGATTCCCCACGACGGGCAGGGCACCGGCACCCAGGCCGCCGAGCGCAATAAGTAACGCTCCAATGGTTCCGAGCCATCTCAGGCTAAAAAGCGTGCGCAGTTGGGTAATGGTGCGGCGGTGAACGTCGCCAAGCGCTGCGTGATCCGCGACTTCGGTGGAGCCGGGAAAATCCTGGTGGAGGAGCGCGGAGCGGGATCCCGGTACTCCCATGCGGGGGAGTTCATCGCGCACGCCCCAGATGACTCGGTGCAATCGCCCCGATTGGGTGTAGCCGCGCTCCATATTCATGCCTGTTTACCTTAGTCGCTCGGTGGTGAGAAGTGACTAGGAGCCCGCGACACGAATGAAAGAGTGGAAATCGGGAATGAATTAAGGAACACTAGTGTTGTCTAAAGAGAGAGTGTTTCATTCAAGGAGGTGTACACCGTGACGAAGGAGTTGCCAAGGGAAACTCGCTCTACAGAGGGCGATACCCGCAGACACGTCATGCTGTTGCTTCTCAAGGACGGCCCAGTAACGGCGTCGTATTTGGGTGAACGTCTCGGTCTCTCTGCGGCCGGCATCCGTCGGCACTTAGACATTCTGGTGGAGGAAGGACTCACCGAGGTGGTGCACCGCCGCCCGTCAGCCCGTCCCGGGCAGACAGCAGGCCGTGGTCGCCCCGCCAAACATTTCCGTCTCACTGATCAGGGCCGCGCTCAATTCGGGCACGCCTATGACCAGTTGGCGGCGGAAGCGCTCACTGCTTTGCGCGAAGCGGGTGGTCCGGAGGCGGTTCGCCACTTCGCTAAGGCCCGCTTCGAGCGTCTCGTGGAAGACGTGACACCTTTGGTAGAGGATGAAGAGTCTGTCCCGGAGGTAGCACGCCGCTTGGCTGAAGTGCTTGATGCGCACGGCTATGCGGCCACCGTGACATCGGTGGGCAACGGAGTACAGATTTGCCAGCACCATTGCCCGGTCGCCCACGTGGCCGCCGAGCACCCGGAGTTGTGTGAAGCTGAACAAGAAGTATTCTCCGCACTATTAGGCAAACATGTGCAGCCCTTGGCCTCCATCGCGGATGGCCATGGAATCTGCACCACGAATATCCCCTTAACTCCCGTCCCGCCTTCCGCGGCGGAACGGGAGGAGAACTAATCGAACTAGAAAGGAGCGGGCTTTGACACAGGCACAACCAGCACCCGGGCTTGAGACCAAGATGAGCGATGACGAGATCATCTCCTCCATCGGTGGCTATGAGTACGGCTGGCGTGATTCCGACGAAGCCGGCCAGGCAGCACACCGCGGTTTGAGCGAGGATGTCGTCCGCGATATCTCGAAGAAGAAGAACGAGCCGGAATGGATGCTCGAGTCCCGCCTCAAGGCGCTGCGTGTATTCAACAAGAAGCCAGTTCCGACGTGGGGCCCGGATCTCTCCGGAATCGACTTCGACAACATTAAGTACTTTGTCCGCTCCACCGAGAAGCAGGCCCAGACCTGGGATGACCTGCCGGATGATATTAAGGAGACCTACGACAAGCTGGGTATTCCGGACGCCGAAAAGAAGCGTCTGGTCTCTGGTGTTGCCGCGCAGTATGAGTCCGAGGTGGTTTACCACAAGATCCGTGAGGACCTCGAGGCCCAGGGCGTGATCTTCGTCGACACCGATACCGCTGTGCGCGAGTACCCGGAGATCCTCCAGGAGTACTTCGGCACCGTTATCCCCGCCGGCGATAACAAGTTCTCCGCGCTGAACAACGCCTGCTGGTCCGGTGGTTCCTTCGTGTACGTTCCGAAGGGCGTCCACGTGGATATTCCGCTGCAGGCCTACTTCCGTATTAACACCGAGAACATGGGCCAGTTCGAGCGCACCCTCATCATCGTGGAGGAGGGCGCCTACGTTCACTACATCGAGGGCTGCACCGCGCCGATCTATAACTCGGATTCGCTACACACCGGTGTTATTGAGATCATCGTGAAGAAGGGTGGCCGCTGCCGCTACACCACCATTCAGAACTGGTCCACCAACGTTTACAACCTGGTGACCCAGCGCGCCAAGGTCGAAGAGGGCGGCACCATGGAATGGGTCGATGGCAACATCGGCTCCAAGGTGACCATGAAGTACCCGTCCTGCTGGCTGACCGGCGAGCACGCCAAGGGCGAAGTTCTCTCCTTGGCTTTTGCCGCTGACAACCAGGTACAGGACACCGGTTCCAAGATGGTCCACATGGCGCCGAATACCTCCTCCAATATCGTGTCCAAGTCCGTGGCCCGCAACGGCGGCCGCGCGGCTTACCGTGGATTGGTGCAGGTCAACGCGAACGCTACTAACTCCACCGCCAACGTCGAGTGTGACGCCCTCCTGGTGGATAACAACTCGCGTTCGGATACCTATCCGTACAACGACATTCGCAATGATCACGTCACCTTGGGCCATGAGGCGACGGTTTCCCAGGTCTCTGAGGAGCAGCTGTTCTACCTCATGTCGCGAGGTATTGCTGAGGAAGAGGCCATGGCGATGATTGTGCGCGGCTTCGTCGAGCCGATTGCTAAGGAGCTCCCCATGGAATATGCGCTGGAGCTCAACCGTCTTATCGAGCTGCAGATGGAAGGATCGGTGGGCTAAGTGGTAGCTTCCAACGAATTTAATCCTGCTGACGTCACCAAGGGTGACCAGTTCACCTCATTCAACGTGGAGGATTTCCCGGTCCCGCACGGCCGCGACGAAGTCTGGCGCTTCATTGCGCTGCGCAACCTGCGTGGGCTGCATAACGGCGAGTTCGCGCCGGCTACGGCGCAGAAGATCAACGTCGTGGCTCCGGAAGGCGTGACCTCCGAAACGGTTGCGCCTGACGACGAGCGCTTGGGCACCGCTGGCGCACCTGCTGACCGCGTTGCTGCACAGGCATGGTCCTCCATGCCAGAGGCACAGGTCGTTACGGTCGACGCGGAAGCACAGTTGGAGAAGCCGGTGGAGATTACCATCACCGGTGCCGGCGAGGGCGTAACTTCCTTTGGTGCGACCTCGATCCATGTAGGGCACCACGCTGAGGCCACCATCGTGCTCAAGTACGTCGGTTCCGGCACTCACGCAGACAACGTGGAGTTCGTGCTGGGCGACGGCTCCCAGGTCACCGTCGTCGTTGACGCCGACTGGGAAAACGATGCAGTGCACCTGTCCCACCAGATTGCAAAGGTGGGCCGGGACGCCGTACTGCGCCACAACACCGCCATCTTTGGCGGCGAAATTGTGCGCCTCGCTCCGCGCGTGGTTTTCGATGCTCCCGGCGGCGATGCCGAACTGCTCGGCGTCTACTTTGCTGATGCCGGCCAGTACTTTGAGAACCGCCTGCTGGTGGACCACGACGTTCCGAACTGCCGTTCTCGTGTCTTCTACAAGGGCGCTCTGCAGGGCGCAACGGCAGCACAGAAGGCCGAGGCTGGCTCCAGCTCCCGCACCCCGGAGGCCCGCACCTGCTGGGTCGGTGACGTGCTCATCCGCAAGAACGCGAACAACACGGATACCTACGAGACGAACAACAACCTGATTCTCACCGAGGGTGCGCGTGCTGACGCCATCCCGAACCTGGAGATCCAGACCGGTGAGATCGTCGGTGCTGGCCACGCCGCAACGGTGGGCCGCTTCGACGACCTCGAGCTGTTCTACCTCATGTCCCGCGGTATCCCTGCCGCCGAGGCACGCCGCCTCATCATCCGCGGCTTCTTCTCTGAAGTCATTTCCCGCATCCCGGTCGAGTCCCTGCGCGAGGATCTGGAATCCCGCGTCGTCGACGAGCTCGCCAAGATCAACGCTTAAAACTTTCCGAAAGCAGGTACCAACTCAATGTCTACCCTGGAAATCAAGAATCTCCACGCGCAGGTGCTCCCACACGAGGAGGACGGTGAGCCCACGCCGATCCTCAAGGGTGTGAACCTCACCATCAATTCCGGTGAGACCCACGCTGTCATGGGCCCCAACGGCTCCGGCAAGTCCACTCTGTCCTACGTTATCGCTGGCCACCCTAAGTATGAGGTGACCGAGGGCGAGGTGCTTCTCGACGGCGAGAACATCCTCGAGATGGAAGTCGATGAGCGCGCCCGCGCTGGCCTCTTCCTGGCTATGCAGTACCCGACTGAGGTGCCGGGCGTGAAGATGTCGCAGTTCATGCGTTCCGCCGTGACCGCTATCCGTGGCGAGGCACCGAAGCTGCGCGAGTGGAACAAGGAGCTCACGGAGGCTCGTGAGAAACTCTCCATCGATAAGTCCTTTGCACATCGCTCCGTGAACGAGGGCTTCTCTGGTGGTGAGAAGAAGCGCCACGAGGTCATGCAGCTGGATATCCTTAAGCCGAAGTTCGCCATCATGGATGAGACCGACTCCGGTCTGGACGTCGACGCCCTGCGCGTGGTCTCCGATGGCATCAACAGCTACCAGGAGGAGACCAAGGGCGGCATCCTCCTTATTACCCACTACAAGCGCATCCTCAACTACGTCATCCCGGACTTTGTCCACGTCTTTGCCGACGGACAGATCATCAAGACCGGCGGCGCTGAGCTGGCTGACCAGCTTGAGGCGGACGGCTACGAGCAGTTCCTCAAGTAGGCAGTAGCGCCGACCCCCGGCGATACCACGACAGACACCACCACGACACGCTAGAGAAAAAGAACCGAGCACAAGGACCTATGCCTGAACTAGACGTTAATGCGATTCGGGAACAATTCCCTATCCTCTCGCGCACCGTGCGCGACGGTAAACCACTGGTGTACCTGGATTCGGGAGCGACCTCGCAACGTCCCCTGCCGGTATGGAAGGCCGAGGAGGAGTTCGTGCTCGGCACCAACGCACCGGTGCACCGGGGCTCTTATCAGCTGGCGGAGGAGGCCGATGACGCCTATGAGTCCGCTCGTCAGGCCATCGCCGCTTTCGTGGGTGCCGACCGCGATGAGATTTCCTTCACCAAGAACGCCACGGAGGCGTTGAACGAAGTTGCCTACGTGCTCAGTGATGAGCGCGCCGGCGAGCTGTTCGTCGGTGAGGGCGATACCGTCGTGGTCACCGAATTGGAGCACCACGCGAACTTGGTGCCGTGGCAAGAGCTGTGCCAGCGCACTGGCGCGACGTTGAAGTGGTACTCCATGACTGAGGACGGCCGCATTGATCTCGATTCGCTCGAGCTCGATGACTCTGTCAAGGTCGTGGCTTTTACCCACCAATCCAACGTGACCGGGGCCGTAGCGCCCGTCGCGGAGTTGGTGCGTCGTGCTCGTGCCGTGGGCGCCATGGTCGTCCTCGACGCCTGCCAGTCGGTGCCGCACATGCCCGTGGATTTCCACGAACTAGATGTGGATTTTGCCGCGTTCTCTGGGCACAAGATGTGCGGGCCGACCGGCGTGGGCGTGCTCTACGGCAAGCAAGAGTTGCTGGCGCAGCTGCCGCCTTTCCTCACTGGCGGTTCCATGATCGAAGTAGTCAAGATGGAGGGCTCAACGTTTGCCGAGCCACCCACCCGCTTCGAGGCCGGAACCCAAATGACCAGCCAGGTTGTGGGCCTAGGCGCAGCAGTGAAGTTCTTGAGCGAGGTAGGCATGGATGCCATCCACGCTCATGAGCAAAATCTCACTGCATTGGCCTTGGAGAAGCTTGCTGAGATCCCCGGCGTGCGTATCATCGGGCCTGAAAACACCGAGGATCGCGGGGGAGCGGTCTCCTTCATTGTGGATGGGATCCATCCGCATGACCTAGGCCAGGTTCTTGATTCTCATGGCGTGTCCATCCGCACCGGCCACCACTGTGCGTGGCCGCTGCACCGCGCGTGCCAGGCTAATTCGACCGCACGCGCTAGCTTTTACCTGTACAACACTGAGGACGAGGTCGACGCCCTCATAGAGGCGGTGCGGGCTGCCCGCACCTTCTTTGGAGTGAGCGAATGAACCTCGATTCCATGTACCAGGACGTCATCCTGGATCACTATAAGAACCCGAAGTTCTCTGGCCTCCGTGAAGGCCAAGCAGAGGTTCACCACGTCAACCCTTCCTGCGGTGACGAAATCACTCTCCGCGTCAAGCTTTCCGCTGATGGCACCACTGTAGAGGACGTGTCCTACGACGCCGAGGGCTGCTCCATCTCGCAGGCCTCAACCTCCGTCATGGCGGAAGAAATCGTGGGCATTCCGCTGGAGGAGGCCAACGCCAAGCTCGAGGAGTTTGATCGGATGGTGACTTCCCGCGGCGAAGTTGAGGGAGACGACGAGATCATTGGGGATGGCGTCGCCTTTGCCGGCGTGGCCAAGTTCCCTGCCCGTGTTAAGTGCGCTCTCCTCGGTTGGAAGGCTTTTCAAGCCGCTACCGTGGAAGCGTTGAACGAATTGGAGAAGTAGATGGCTGATAACACTGAGACCACCGGTGGCAGCACCGATCCTTACCAGGACCAGAATGCCTCCTTCGATGGCGCTGCTGTCAAGCCTGAACAGACCGAAGAGCAGATCGCGAAGACCTTCGATATCACCGAGTACCTTCGTGATGTCATCGACCCGGAGCTCGGAATCAACATCGTTGACCTAGGCTTGGTCTATGACGTCTGGCTCGACGATATTGACGGCAAGAACACCTGCGTCATCAACATGACGCTGACCTCTCCGGCCTGCCCGCTCACCGATGTCATTGGCGAGCAGATCGAGGATGTCATCGTGGGCAACAAGCTCGCCGAGGCAGTCCAGCTCAA
The DNA here is from genome assembly GCF_000022905.1 of Corynebacterium aurimucosum ATCC 700975. Lineage (NCBI taxonomy): Bacteria > Bacillati > Actinomycetota > Actinomycetes > Mycobacteriales > Corynebacteriaceae > Corynebacterium > Corynebacterium aurimucosum. Next base: position 1,354,154 of record NC_012590.1, read on the forward strand.
CTGGGTCTGGATGCCGCCGTGGGGCCCGAACATGATTACTGAGGAGGGCCGCGAGATGCTCCAGGCCCTCGGCTTCGCGGTCTAGCTTCGGCTGTAAGCCCCCCATTACCGTCAGTCCGAGGCGCTTAAGGTCTTCCAAACATGACCTTGCGCACTCGGGCTGGCGGTTTCTTTTTCCATAATGTGCGGTGTTTTAAGTAGCTCTAAGAGCTTGAGAACGCACCGCTATGACGAGGCGGGTGAGGTCGCCGGATCCAGGGCCGAGGAGATGATGTCCACCGCGTCCTGCTTGGATGTAGCGGATTGAAGGCGAGTACGGAAGTCATCCTTCATGATCGCCCGCGCCAGCTTGGAGAGCAGCTTGAGGTGCTGCTTGCCGGCGTCCTCAGGCACAGCAATGAGGAAGACCAACGTCGTTGGCTCCTCGCCCTCTGCCCACGTAATCCCCTCGGAAAGACGAGCAAAGGCCAAAGTCGGCACTGTCACTCCCGCGGAACGAGCATGCGGGATAGCCACTCCATGCCCCACGCCGGTCGAGTGCTTCGCTTCCCGCTCTAGGGCCGTAGTGATAACCACGAAAGGATCAGAAAGGCGAGGAGAGACAAGCTGAACCAGCGACTCGATGGTTTCCTTGCGATTGGTGCCAAGGTCTTGGTCAAGGCTCACCGTGTCGACAGAAAGCAGAGGTTCTTCCTGGATGGTTGATTGTGACGCATCCTCCTTAGCTATGCCCGCTGCACCCTGTTCACCCGAGCTCTCATCCTTACTACGGGCTTTTCTATTGTGGGTAAGTCCAATCAACAGAAGCATGACGGAAGCACAGACAACGACACCAATAAGAAGTGCGATGAAGAAGCCCACGACGTTGTCGACCGCCCCGAGCACCGCAACGATGGGGCCACCATGCATGACATGGTCCGCGACTCCAAATGCACCTGCCAGGGCACCGGCTACCGCACCGCCGATGACGTTTGCCGGAATGACTTGCAGCGGGCGTGCAGCCGCAAGAGGGATAGCGCCTTCAGTGATGCCAAAGAACCCCATGAAAAACGCGGCGATACCGGCGTCCTTCTCGGCTTTATTGAACCAAGAACGGCGGAATAGAGTGGCAACGCCCACGGCAAGGGGAGGTACAGCGATAGCGGTAGCCGCCATGCCCATCGGAGCCGCATTGCCGGCTGCAATCATGCCACCGCCGAACAGGAAGGCAGTTTTGTTGAAAGGGCCGCCCATGTCGAAAGCGATCATCGCGCCAATAACGAGACCGAGGACAATGACAGAGGAACCTTCCATCTCGGCGAGGTACTCAGTCATGGCTTCAAAGGCACCGGCTACTGGCGCACCGACGAGGTAGATAAAGATGAGCCCCACAATGAGCGTGGTGAAGATCGGGATAACGATGATCGGCCAAATCGGGGCGATGTACCTATTGACGGGAATCTTCTTGATTCCGAGGGCTACGTAGCCGGACAGAACGCCTGTCACGATTCCGCCCAAGAACCCGGCACCGGCCTCAGAGCCGTATAGGGAGCCGGTCGTGGCGATGAGGCCGGTGATGAGTCCTGGTGCCAAACCAGGACGGTCCGCAATGCCGACCGCGATATAGCCGGAAAGAATCGGCACCATGAGAGAAAAGGCCAGACCGCCAAGCTCATTCAGGGTGTTCCAGAAGGAGTCTTCGGGGATAGCCAGGCCTTCGGGCGTGGGTGTTCCTCCGATTGAGAGTGCTACCGCGATGAGGAGACCACCGGTGACCACGAACGGAATCATGTGGGAGACACCATTCATCAGCGCTTTGTAGAGGGTCTCTCCCACAGCACGAATCCCAGAGGCACTGCCGGAAGTTTCTTCGCGCTGATTTCCTGGGGTCGATTCGCTCGAAGTCTTTTCTTCCCACTTCGCTGCTGACAGAGCGCGAGTGAGGAGTTCCTTTGGATGCTTAATAGCTTCATCGACACCAGTCGCTGCTAGGCGCTTTCCACGGAAGCGGTCCTTTGCAATGACGGTGTCGGCGCCAATCACGATGGCATCGGCTTCTTCGATGTCCTGAGAGCTAAAAGTGCCTTCGACGCCAATAGAGCCGTGTGTCTCAATCTTGATGCGATAACCAAGTTCAGCGGCAGCAGCCTCCAGGTTCTCGGCCGCCATGTAGGTGTGGGCGATTCCGGTCGGACATGCGGTAATTGCGAGGATTAATGGAGATTTCGATGTGTCTGATGTGCTCATGACGCCAATCTAGTCACATCGAACTTCATGCATATGTGAAACTCGCCGAACAGGAACCAGGTTTTCCAAAGGGCACTACAACCTGTAAACCCAGATAAATGCTGATTGGGCCTTGCCACTGGTTCGGGTTTAACTACCCTGATTGCTAGACTGTCTCGACGTGATTGTGACCAATGATTTCGAGGTGCGCGTGGGCGCACGCACGCTTCTCGACGCCCCCGGCCAGCACCTTCGCGTGCAGCCGGGGGATCGCATCGGCCTGGTCGGGCGCAATGGCGCGGGAAAGACGACCACCATGCGCATCCTGGCGGGGGAGACCGAGCCCTATGGCGGCTCGGTGACGCGCTCGGGTCCTATTGGTTACCTGCCGCAGGATTCCCGCGAGGGCAACATCGAGCAAACCGCGCGTGAGCGCGTGCTCTCTGCGCGCGGCTTGGATGAGATCAAGCGCCGCATGGCCAAGCAGCAAGAGCTCATGGAGACGGCCACGGATGATAAGTTCCGCGACAAGGCCATTCGTAAGTTTTCCCGCCTGGAGGAGGAATACCATACCTTAGGCGGCTATGAGGCGGACTCCGAATGCGCCCAGATTTGTGACAACCTGGGTCTGCCGCAGCGTGTGCTCGACCAGCAGCTCAAGACGCTGTCCGGCGGTCAGCGCCGCCGCGTAGAGCTGGCGCAGATTCTCTTCGCAGCTTCAGCTGGGTCAGGCAAGTCCCAGACCACACTGCTTCTCGACGAGCCCACTAACCACCTCGACGCAGACTCGATTACCTGGCTGCGAGGCTTCCTGTCCAAGCACGAGGGCGGCCTGGTGATGATTTCCCACGACGTCGACCTGCTCGAGGCCGTGTGCAACAAGGTCTGGTTCCTCGATGCCGTGCGCGCTGAGGCCGACGTCTACAACATGGGCTTTAAGAAGTACCTTGATGCCCGCGCCACCGATGAGGCACGCCGCCGCCGCGAGCGTGCCAACGCGGAGAAGAAAGCCGCAGCCCTGCACAAGCAGGCCGCCAAGCTGGGCGCGAAAGCCACGAAAGCCGCCGCTGCCAAGCAGATGCTGCACCGCGCCGAGCGCATGATGAACGAGCTCGATGATGTCCGCGTGGCCGACAAGGTGGCCCACATCAAGTTCCCCGAACCCGCTCCCTGCGGCAAGACTCCGATGAACGCCAAGGGCCTGACCAAGATGTATGGCTCGCTGGAGGTTTTTGCCGGTGTCGATTTGGCCATCGACAAGGGTTCCCGCGTGGTTGTGCTGGGCTATAACGGTGCGGGCAAGACGACTCTGCTCAAGCTTCTGGCGGGCGTGGAGCGCACCGATGGCGAAGGCGGCATCGTCTCCGGGCACGGCCTGCGCATCGGTTACTTTGCTCAGGAGCACGACAACATCGACCCAGACAAAACCGTGTGGGAAAACACCATCGAGGCCTGCCCGGATGCCGGCCAGCAGGACTTGCGTGGACTGCTGGGCGCCTTCATGTTCTCCGGAGACAAGTTGGAGCAACCCGCCGGCACGCTCTCCGGCGGTGAGAAAACCCGACTGTCCCTGGCAACGCTGGTGTCCTCGCGCGCCAACGTGCTGCTTCTCGACGAGCCCACGAACAACCTCGACCCACAGTCCCGCGAGCAGGTGCTCGATGCCCTAGGTACCTACACCGGTGCCGTGGTCTTGGTTACCCACGACCCGGGTGCGGTCAAGGCTCTCAACCCAGAGCGCGTCATCATCATGCCCGACGGCGATGAGGACTTGTGGAACGACGAGTACATGGAAATCGTGGAGCTAGCCTAGAGCCTACTTCTCAGATATAGCTCTATCCTGGCTCTACTTCCTGCGCTAGACTTGTGATGTCTAGCGACTTTTTGGACACGGAGTCCAGGATGTTTTTGGACGGGATGTCTAGTGGCTTTTTGGACGTTTGCGGCGGTGGAATAGCCGGATGGCTATTCCATTGCATAAGCGTAGAAAGGTCGCAGATTTCGATCCCGTTCGTGACGGCAAGACGGTCACACAGTTTTGCAAAGAATTAGGAATCTCGCGGCAGACGTACCACAACATCAAACACCGGATAGCGCAGAAGGGCCGCGCAGGTATTGTGCCCGATTCGACTGCCCCGAAGAATCCGATTAAGAAGTTTGACGAAGCCGACAAAATCGCAGTCGTCCACGCCAGGCAACAGTTAATGGAGCAAGGCTTGGATTATGGGCCTTGGTCGATCTACTACTTCTTGTTCGACACTGTAGGCCCAGATTCCACACCGTCGCGTTCTACAATCGCCTCGTGGCTTCATGAGCTGGGATTTGTTGATGCCAATGCCCGCAAACGGCCACGCAGCTCCTATAAGCGCTTCGCCCGTGATCTCGTCGGTGAACTCTGGCAAATCGATGGACTGGTCTACCGCCTCTTTGACCATGCCCACACACATGTCACGATTTACCAGATTATCGATGATGCCAGCAGATTCGATGTCGGAACCACAGCATTCGCTCTGCCAGAAAACGGTACTGATGCGCGCGCCGTACTGGCCGCAGCGTTCGCTGCCTACGGCAAACCTCAAGAAATCCTTTCCGACAATGGCGATGCGTTCGCCACCTACCACCGTGGCTTTCTCTCTGCTACTGAAACTTGGCTCGCCAGCCAAGGTGTACTTGCTATTGCTGGTTTCGCCCCGACAACCCAGGGAAAAGACGAACGCTCTCACCGCACGTTGACCCAGGGGCCTGACCCCCGGAAGGTAGACACGTCGGGGGTTAGCTATGCTGCTTGGGTCAGTGTAGCTGATGTGAGTTCTTCGAAGTCATCGGGGGCTAGAAGGTTGCACCAGGAGTGTCGTCTGCGCGTGTTGTAGCGCATGCACCATCGGAAGACTTCTTGGCGGCAGATGATGGGATTGTCAAAGACTTTCCGATCACGCAGAACTTCACGCTTTAGGGTGGCGTTAAATGATTCTGCCAGGGCATTATCGGCACTCGTTCCCACTGCTCCCATGGATTGGCGAACACCAAGTACAGCGCAGTGCTCTCTAAATGCTTGTGAGGTGTACACACTGCCGTGATCGGAATGGAAAATTGCCCCTTTAAGGCTTCCGCGGACTTTTCTGGCATGAGATAAAGCTTCGATAACCAGCGATACCCGCATGTGGTCAGCGAGTGCATGGCCGACGAGCTTGCGTGAGTAAACGTCAATGACCGTGGCTAGGTACATGTTCTTGCCGCCCTTACACGGCAGGTAGGTGATATCGCCTACGTAGACGTGGTTTGGCCTGTCAGCTGTGAATTTGCGGCCTATTAAATCTGGCATGACTCGACGGCCAGGCTTGCGCCTGGTGGTGATGCATCGACGCCGTTTAGTAAAGCCTTTTAGCCCCATGGATTTCATGATGCGTGCGACCTTCTTGTGATTGATCGGAGGAAAGTCCGTATCGTCGTTGAGGCTTGCAGCGATGCGTTTAGCACCATAAAGCCCGTGCTCATTATCGAAGATGGTCTTGATTCTCGCACCAATAAGGGCATCGGAACACGTCTTTAACCTGCGTTTTTCGCGGGTGTTGACCCATTTGTAGAACGAGGAGCGATTGAGCTTTAACACGTGGCACATCCGCTTGACCGAGTATTCGGTTCGGTGGTCATCGACAAACTGGAAGCGGATTACCAGCGTGTCTCTTCGGCAAAATATTTCGCGGCCTTGCGCAGGATGTCGCGTTCTTCGCGCAGCTTTGCGTTTTCTTTTTCTAGCTGGCGGATCCGCTCAGAATCGGTTGTCGCCTGAGTCTTGTCACGCATGGTCTTCGTGCGGGCACGCTTTCCGGTGCCGTACTGCTTGATCCAGGAATAAAGTGAGGAGCGATTGACTCCAAGCTCTGCTGAAGCCGCGTGAAGTGAGAGGTCCTCATTGTTTTCGTAGAGGGCCACAGCATCACGTTTGAACTGTTCGGAGTACCTAGGCATGGTGGTAGATTACCTTTCTTCCCAACCCAACTGGGCTGGATATCAGGTGTCTACCAAACAGGGGTCAGGTCCCTTCCCCAAGGCACCATCACCTCAGCATCCACTCGATCCCGAGCAGGTCTGGGCCCGCATAGTCGCCTATAACCAAGCACACAATCCACAAGCTGTATCCGAAAAGCTAAACGGCCCCGCGGAAGCGGCAACTTCCCACGAGGCCAGCACCGATGACAGGGCAGCTTTGCAAGGCATACCTCCCACCGATACCCCAACACTAACGGCGCCGACGACACAATCAACAAACCATTGGGGTATCCCAGACCAGCTCTGCGTAAGCAAAGACGGCGTTGTACGCGTGTGCGGCTTCGGTCTCTACATTGGTCTGAGGTTTAAAAACCGCAGACTCTACTCCACAGTCACAGCCGAAAACGTTGCGGAGTTCTACACGGCCCATGACGGTGAATTCCTCTTCAGCGTGCCGCTGCCGATCACGTTGAACCACAGGCCACCAGGTGGCCAGATCAACATCAACCTCGTTGAAGGAATGAAACACCGCCAACCACCACGGATGAACCCGAAACTATCCAAACCCCGGCCCAAACGCAGGCCACAACCATAAACCGCTAGAAGTGTCCAAGAACTCCATGGATTCCGTGTCCAAAAAGACACCGGACTCCATGTCCAAAAACCCTATGGACATAACATTCCTGCGCTAGACTTCCTGCGCTAGACTCGGGCTCACAACCACACACCGCTCAAGACTCTTCTCTTGGGTTCTTCCGCTTCCCACGCACAGGGTCTAGAAGTGGTAAAACCCCATCGTGCCGCCGCTGGAGAGGAAGAGACCATGAGCACCGCCGCGACCCTAGATTCCGTCATCGAACCATTGCTCACCGGACTAGTGAGCAAGCGCCCCGAAGTACGCGTGGACTGGGCCTATACCGAATTGAAAGAGGGCATTGAGTCAGGCCAGTGGGACAGCCATCTCGGCCAGATTCGGGAGCGCCTCACCGGTTACCTGCGTACAGACAAAGTGTGGACCAAGGCTTTGTCCGCCCAGCTGCTCAACGTGCTCGCGGAGGCGGGCCACTTTCACTACGAGGACTACCTCACCTTCCGCGCGTGGTATGTCACAGAGGAGGACACCCGCGGCATTGTCAAAGACATCGGTCCTATCATGGCCGTTGGATATGGCGCCGACTACGTAGAAACCTGCGTCCGCAAGGGACTGATTCCGCCCGTCGAAGCGGCAGCAATCATCTCGTGTCGCCTTCGCGCCCCCGGAGGAGTGTGGCATGACGATGAGGGGGTGCGCTTAGCGCGCGCCGCCTGCACCACGATTGCCAAGAGCACCTCCCCCCATATTCTGGAAATCTGGATCGAGCGGCTGAGCGATACCGTCCTCGCCGAAGGCGTACGCAACGGCAACCGAGCAGTGGTGGAAAACTTCACCCACTTCCTCAAGACCACGGGAAACTTGATCCGCAGCGAACCTGAGAAGTGGGGAATTGATGACGAACGTGCGCAGCTGACCTTGCCGTTGATCGCCGAGCTCGAGGAGCAACTACGCAACGCCAGCGATTACCGGGAAGTAGTGCCATAGAAGCGCACCTTCGTTACCTCCGTCGGGAGAGCGCGCTGCCACGGGTATCGGTCTGGCGATGCCTGGACCGGTTCGCTGAGGAGCAGGAGAGTATCGGTTCCAGCTGGGCCACCGACCGTGAGTTCACCTTCTCTTATCACAATCGCCGATTCGAAGGTACGGTCCGCGCGCTTGCTGCGAACAAGAGCCATCGGTACCTCAACGAAAACAGTGTTTCCGCGCCGCAAAACCGTGAGTTCGTTGGTCACATAGCTAGGTCGAATGCGTTCGGCAGCAATTAAGCCCCACACAAAGACTACGGCCCAGAGCGACAGTAGCAACGCTGCAATCCGCAGAACGCCCGCGGGCAGAAGAAGGTGCACAACGACCATTTCAACCACCAAAACCGCAGTGATGAATCCGAGCATCTGTAGCCTGCCCGGAGGGTGGGGAAGTGCCACCGCACCCGTGGGGATCAACGTCTGGCCCCGCATCCAACGCCACAGGTCCTGGTAAAGTCCCACTTCATACTTGGCAAGGCGAAACCCAGGATGTTTCTCCACAAATCGCCAGACGTTAGCCACGTAAGCCTCCCACCAAAGCCTCGAGTGCTACACTTTGCGCACCTTTTGTCGGAGTGTCAGCCACGGTCAGCGGAGCGTTGCCCGGCCGGAGCGTTGGGTAGATTCCTCGCATCAAGCCCCGTGGAAGTATGGACTGCAGCTTGTCGACGATGCTCGCAACCCCCCGATCTTGCGGAGACAGCGAGCCAAGCTCTCGCCATAATGCTTCACCTTCGCGGAGGGCTGCAAGGCAATCGTCGTCGGCGAGGTTCTGTCGCAGCTGCTCCCACGTGGCTGATGTAGCGACTCCGGTAAGTGCCATGAGATCCCAGGAATCTAGTTCGAGTAGAAGCATTGCCGGATCCCCGATGACTTGGCGGAGGGAGTCGCGGATATCCTCTGGTGTCCCTTTGGGGGCTTGAGAAAGGGCACGCAAACGTTCTCGCTGCTGCTGCGCCCGAGCAATGCGCTCATCCAGCATGATAAACGAACGCTCGAGCGCATCGGGAGATGTGACATCAGCGATCGGGACGCCGGCGTCGATAAGTGCTCGCGCGCGCAGCACCGAAGCCAAGTCAGAGACAGAATAGTCGCGGTAGTTTCCGCTGGTGCGTGCGGGTTCGGGAACCGCGCCCTTCTCGTGTAAATGGCGCACGGAGCGCACTGAGCATCCAGCGACTGCGGCGACGTCCGATATCTTCATACAATAAAGCTAAACCCTCACATAGCGTGAGGGTCAAGTGCTCGGCGCGCAATGCTCCGTGTGGGTTTTCCTTAGTTGCGGAAGCCGTGCACCGGCGCCGGGATGAAGCCTCCGCGGTTGATGAAGGTGGAGTTGCCCACCTGGTTGACCGGGATCACCGGAGCGTAGCCCAAGAGGCCGCCGAAGTTGACCTCGTCGCCGGCCTGAGTGCCAGGGGCGGGGATAACACGCACGGCGGTCGTCTTATGGTTCATCACGCCAATGGCGGCTTCATCAGCGATCATGCCGGCGATAGTCTCAGCAGAGGTATCACCCGGGATGGCGATCATGTCCAAGCCCACCGAGCAGATCGAGGTCATGGCCTCCAGCTTGTCGATGGAGATGGCACCGGTGCGCACCGCATCGATCATGCCCTTGTCCTCGGAAACCGGGATGAAGGAACCGGACAGACCACCCACGCGGGAGCAGGCCATCATGCCGCCCTTCTTGACGGCGTCGTTGAGCAGCGCCAGCGCCGCCGTCGTCCCATGCGTGCCCACCTGGTCGAGGCCCATGTGCTCCAGGATGTGGGCGACGGAGTCACCGAGCTCTGCGGTGGGGGCGAGGGAGAGGTCAATGATGCCGAACGGGACACCGAGGCGCGCCGAAGCCATTTCACCCACGAGCTGGCCGGCGCGGGTGACCTTGAAGGCTGCCTTCTTGACCTCCTCGGCGACCTCGTTGAGGGTGGCGCCCTCAAGGGAGCCGAGCGCGCGATCGACCACGCCCGGGCCCGATACACCTACGGAAACGACGCAGTCCGGTTCCTCAATGCCGTGGAAGGCACCGGCCATGAAGGGGTTATCGCCCACGGAGTTGGAGAAGATCACGAGCTTGGCGCAGCCGATGGCGCTGCGATCCTTGGTGAGCTCGGCGGCTTCCTTGATGATGCGTCCCATCTGTGCCGCGGCATTCATGTTGATGCCGGCGCGGGAGGAAGCAATGTTCACCGAGGAGCACACCAGGTTCGTCTCTGCCAGGGCTTCCGGGATGGAACGAATCAGGGCCTTTTCGGCGGTCGTTGCGCCCTTTTCAACAAGCGCGGAGTAGCCGCCGACGAAGTCGACGCCTGTCGCTGCGGCAGCGCGATCCAGCGCGCGGGCAACGTCCACGGGGTTTCCTTCGACGCCGGCCACGATGAGTGCGATGGGGGTGACGGAGATGCGCTTGTTGACAATCGGGATGCCGAGCTCGGCCTCGATTCCCTCGCACACCTCAACCAGGTGTGCGGCGCGGGATGTCACGAGATCGTACACGGCCTCGGCGGTGGCTTCCATGGTGGGGCGTGTGCAGCCGAGCAGCGAAATGCCCATAGTGACGGTGCGAATATCGAGACGGTACTTCTCGATCATCTCGATGGTGTCGAGAATGCTGGCGGTATTGAAGCGGTTAAGCATGACTGGTTATCGTCCCTAAATTTCGTTCATTGCGGTGAACAGCGCTTCCGACTGCACGCGAATGGATTGCTTGATGGACTCACCGACGGTGTTCATCCGCTCCTGGAGCTGCTGGATGCTGACTTCGTTCTCATCGAATTCGACGCGCAAGATCATGGTGAAGTATTCAGACATGAGGGTCTGGGAGACATCAACGATATTGACGTTCAGTTCTGCGAGGGCGGTGGACACGGCGGAGATAATGCCGGTGTTATCGACACCGGTAACAGTCATGATGGCGATCATGACTAGATTGTAGCCTGTACGTTTTTCCAGCTGCCCTGGGGTCCTGCAGAGAGATCAGATAGCGCGTACGGTGGCGCTCATGACTGATACGACAACAACTGCACGCAAGAAGGTTTTGTACATCGGCGGCCACGGAAAGGTTGGGCTATTGGCGGCGCCGAAGCTTGTCGACGCCAACCTCACCGTCCATTCCCTTATCCGTAACCCTGACCAGGTTTCCGATATAGAAGCCCTCGGTGCCACCGCAGTAGTGCGCGATCTCACCGAGCTTTCTGTTGATGACTGGGCAGAGCTTTTGGCTGACTATGACGTCGTCGTGTGGGGCGCTGGAAACGGTGGCCGCGCGGGTGCGGAAGTGACGTGGGCAGTCGACCGCGATGCGGCACTTGCCTCCATCGCTGGCTTGGAGAAGCTAGCGGAGGAGGGGAAGCACACCCCGGCCTACGTGATGATTTCCTATATCGGCGCTACGGAGAACACGACCGATCCTTCCGATGAGTCGTGGTACGCCTACGTGGAGTCCAAGAAGGCCGTAGACAATAAGCTGAATTTGACGGATCTCAACTACCTTATTCTGGGGCCCGCGGCGCTCACAGAAAAGCCTTCCCGGGGCATCACTGTGCTCGATAACGGTGCCGAGCGCACTAGTGATATGACGACTTCCCGGGAGCTTGTCGCCGAGGTTGTCGCTGAGGTTGCTCGCCGCGATAGCTTCCCGGCCTCGCCTCTGGAGTTCATCGATGGCGACGGCGACGTTAAGAACATCTAGGAGGCAGGAGATGCCGCGGCGCTAAGCCCGGCACTTACTTGCTCGCGGGTCAGACCGTTGTGCAAGCTTGCCTGGCGAAAAGGCTTAGTAGCGAGGTGGGCGGCGATGTACCACCCCGTGGTGCGCTCGAAGGTAGCTTGGCTTTGGAAGCGCACCACGGCAATACCTTGCTCGCGGAAGGCCCGGGGAGACGTGTGGGATTCAAACTCGTCGCTAATGATTTCTTGAACCGTGCCGTCGGGGAGGAAGAGGCGCACCTTGGCTTTGTAGTAGTACTCGGTGGGATCGGCATGCGGCACGTGTCGATCGGTCTGCCAGATCTCACTGAGCAGCGCAGGATAATACTCAATCCAGCCATTCTCCGCAGCCGTTCGTAGTCTGCGAGCACCCCACGTCGAACTACGAATGGACCGGATCTGTCTACCTGCCGCGACTACGAGCACGAGGACGAAGACTGCGACGGCAAGTCCCTGCCACCCCGAACTGATGGACATATCCTCGCCGATAAAGGCTGAGAGTGCGATAGCGAGGAGCACTACCGCCACGATGAGGTTCGTTCGCAGGCTCTTCCATCCAGCGATAGATCCGCCCGGCAGTGGCCCAGCCGCTGCAATGGCGCGAGCGACGGCAGCTGTTGTGAACGAAGGATTTGGCGATGATACTTTCTGCGAGCTACGGGGAATGAGCCTTTCGGAGTATTCATGATCCGGAAAGTCAAACGGGGCGATCGCTTGCTGAGACATTGTGGTGGGCTCCTGATGAAGGTGGGGTGTCACGATGACGTGCTGTTGAGCTTTAGTTTTTTACCCAGTTCTGCTCAGCAAAAGACAGCGCCGCCTCGATGTTCTTCTTGCGTAGACCATGCTGGAGTTCTAGTCGCGGATTGTCCGAGTCGGCCCGGTATCCCACCACACTCCAGCCGTTATTGTGGTTGAAGTCAACGGTGGCGACGAGGGGACCATCGGCGAGCAGCCGGCCGCGAAGCTTCAGCCAATTCGGGTTCGGAGCGACGAACTCCGCTGTCATGGCCTTTGTCAACGAGCCGTCTGGCTGCAAGATGAGTATCGGGGCGGTGTAATAGTAGTCGGTGTTGTCGTTGTAGTCGACGCGGCGCTTGTAGACGAGCTCCCCGATTAACGCAGGACGGTACTCAACCCACCCATTCGCCCAGGCGGTCCGCAACCTAGTTCTCCTTCCCCAGCGACCCCGCACGAGCATGACTCCGACAAAGATGAATACCAGTGCGGCAAGCCCGTTGATAATGCTGGCTATTGGTATCCCGCCGTTCGTTCCGTCTGCGCCCGGAAATAGGACAAAGAGGAATAGCACATGGAACACTGTGAAGAATAGGGACATGACACCCATGGAGATGAAGATGAATCCAAAGATGATCGCGCCGAGATTCGTATGGCCGATCGGTCGCCCGACACTATTGATAGCTTCGCGTATACCGCTGCGGTCCACGTTAGGGTTCGGCTGCTGATCGTGCTCCTTTAATTCCTTAGGCGCGAGGGAGCCGGCGCTGGCTGCATCAAATTTCAGCGGTGACCGAGGCAATTGAATAGAAGATTGCGTCATGGATCACAGTGTAAGAGGCATGGAGCCGCCTTTCTCGTCGCTTTCATATCTAATGGGGAGTAGGACCCGTGTTGGGCGGCGAGCCACCAATCAAGGGGCGGCTTAACGTACCCACCGTTGTTCAGCGAATTGGAGAACGGCATCAACTTGGCGGCCGGTGAGGCCGTTAGATAGTTCCGCCTCTAGGCTTGTTCCGTCGGTGCGGTAAGCAGCGACGGTCCAGCCATTACTGCTTGCGGTATCCACGGTCGCTATCCGGGATCCTTCGGCGAGGGCGGCGCCCCGTGATCTCAGCCAGTTCGGATTGGCAGCGCGGAACTCACCGGACATGGCCTTCGCTAGTGTGCCGTCAGGCTGAAGGAGTAAAAGGGGTGCCGAGTAGTAGAAATAGGTCCGTTCACGGTCTTCGGGCCCTTCGGTTTTACTGCGTAGGTAAACCAACTCACCGATGAGAGCGGGACGGTATTCTACCCAGCCGTTGCGCCACGCAGTGCGCAGACGCCGGGCACGGGTAACTTTCGTGGCCACACGTCTCACACCAATCAACAAGAGGATCAGGAAGATCAATAAAGGGAAGATGGGAATGAAAGATATGAGTTGAAACCGAGAAATGACATGTCGCGCTGGGCCGAGAAAATCGTCGATGAAAGCGAACACCATGCTGCATGCGAAGAGAACCACGATAGTGGTAAAAACCCAGGTAGCCACGTCGCCGGGCTTCAAGCGCCCAGGCAGTGGCCCAGCCTCCTCGATGACCTCGCGGAGCCCTGAATTATCTATTCGCGGGTTTGGCTGAGCATCGTGGGCGCGTTGTTCTTTCGGGGCAAGCTGGGGTGTGGCGTTTAGACTAATTCCACACTGCGTCCGCGGAAGCTGTAGGGGAGTATGGTCCATGAGCCACAGTGTAGCCTCAATCACACTCCGTCACCGAGCGTTAAAAGCTTAGTGCACGGCGCGGGAGCCGCGAATCGATTGCTCGACCAAATCCAAAACCTGCTCTAGATTCTTCGTGTCTCCCAGTGCAAGGCGATTGATGAAGCCGTCCATGAAAGTCTCTAGGTACGTCACGAGGGTATCGATGGAGACGTCATCGCGCAGGCGGCCTTTTTCGGCGTTGGATTCCAATCGGGCGCGGACTGCCTTATCCAGAACTTCCTGTTCCTCGTGCCACCGAGCGGCGAAAGACGGATCAGTGCGCAGCATCGAGGTAACGGCCAGACGCGTGGCCAACCAGTCGTGGCGCTCAGGGTGCCGCAGCATCTCGCTCATAACCTCAACCAGACCGTTGTTTGCCACCACCTCGGCCTCGCGGGCCGCGTCTTCCCGGGCCAAGGCCAAAAAGAGAGACTCTTTATCGCCGAAGTGGTGAAAGATAGCGCCGCGCGATTTTCCCGTGGCTTCTTCGAGGCGGCGGACTGTAGCACCGTCATAGCCATGCTCCGCGAAGCATTTTCGTGCCCCAACCAGGATGTCGTTTCGGCGGCGATGAAGTTCGGAGTCGCTCATAATCGGCATGGTTGGAATCTCGCTCCTTAAAGCACAGCGGCGGCTAGACGGGTGATGAAAGTACGTAAAGGTTAGGAAATAGAAAAGGCCAGCCAGCACTCGTTGTTGCTAGCTGGCCTTTTGCCTAGTTATGCGGGGCTATCCGTTGCCGGCGATCCCGCATGCGGGACAAGGCTGGTTTAGGCCTTGACCATCTGGCGCAGAACGAACTGCAGAATGCCGCCGTGGCGGTAGTAGTCGGCCTCACCAGGCGTATCGATGCGAACCTTGGCATCGAACTCAACGGTCTCGCCGGATTCCTTGGTGGCGGTCACGTGGACCGTCTTCGGAATACCGCCCTCGTTAAGAGCCTCAATGCCCTCGATATCGAAGGTCTCGGTGCCGTCCAGGCCCAGGGACTCGTGAGACTCGCCCTCCGGGAACTGCAGCGGGATGACGCCCATACCGATGAGGTTCGAGCGGTGGATGCGCTCGAAGGATTCGGTGATGACAGCCTTCACACCAAGCAGGTTGGTGCCCTTAGCAGCCCAGTCACGGGAGGAACCGGTGCCGTATTCCTTGCCAGCAAGGACAACCAGCGGAATGTTGGCTGCCTTGTAGTTCTCGCAAGCATCGAAGATGAAGGCCTGCGGTGCGCCCTCCTGGGTGAAGTCGCGGGTGTAGCCACCGGCGACGTCGACCAGCTGGTTCTGGAGGCGGATGTTGGCGAAGGTACCGCGCATCATGACCTCGTGGTTACCGCGACGGGACCCCAGGGAGTTGTAGTCCTGGCGCTCCACACCGTTGGCATCCAGGTACTGAGCGGCCGGGGTACCCGGCTTGATGGAGGAAGCGGGGGAGATGTGGTCGGTGGTTACGGAGTCGCCGAGCTTAGCCAGAACGCGAGCGCCCTTGATGTCCTGAACCGGTTCCGGCTCAGTCGGCATGCCGTCGAAGTACGGTGCCTTGCGGATGTAGGTGGAGTCCTCATTCCACTTGAAGGTCTCGCCCTCCGGGACGTCCAGGCTGCGCCATGCGTCATCGCCCTTGAACACGTCGGCATAGTCAGCCTCGTAGAGCTCGCGGGAGATGGCCTGCTGGATGGTGTCCTCGATTTCCTGCGGGGAAGGCCAAATATCCTTGAGGAAGACATCGTTGCCATCCTGATCCTGGCCCAGCGGCTGGGTCTCGAAATCGAAGTCCATGGTGCCGGCAATAGCGTATGCGATGACCATGATGGGGGAAGCCAAGTAGTTCATCTTGACGTCCGGGGAGATACGACCCTCGAAGTTACGGTTACCGGACAGCACGGCGGTAGCTGCTAGGTCGTGCTCGTTAATAGCGTTGGAGACTTCCTCCGGCAGCGGGCCGGAGTTACCAATACAGGTGGTGCAGCCGAAGCCGGAGAGGTAGAAGCCCAGGGCCTCCAGATCCTTCCAGAGGTCTGCGCGCTGGAAGTAGCCATCCACAACCTGGGAACCAGGAGCACAAATGGTCTTAACCCACGGCTTGGACTTCAGACCCTTCTCGGCCGCCTTGCGGGCGATGAGGCCTGCACCGACCATGACGGACGGGTTAGAGGTGTTGGTGCAGGAGGTGATGGAAGCGATGGCAACCATACCGTGGTCCAGGGTGTACTCGCCGCCATTCGGGGAGGTGACGGTGACCGGGTTGGACTGGCGTCCGGAGCCACCCTTGGCTGCGGATTCGCCCTCACCAGCGCGGGACTTGTTCAGGCCACCGGTCACGTCGACGAGGGAGTTCTCGTCGCCGCCCTCAGCGGTCATGCGCTTCGCCTCGATGGTGGACTCGTCTGCAACAACCTCGCCGGAAGCGTAGGTCGGCAGATCCTTACGGAACTGCTCCTTGGCTTCGGAGAGGAGGATGCGGTCCTGCGGGCGCTTCGGGCCGGCGATGGAGGGCTTAACGGTGGACAGGTCCAGCTCGAGGTACTCGGAGTACTCTGCTTCCGGAGCGTCCTGCTCCAGCCACATACCCTGCGCCTTGGCGTATGCCTCGACGCGGTCGATCTGCTCCTGTGGGCGACCGGTGAGCTCGAGGTACTTGATGGTCTCCTCGTCGATCGGGAAGATCGCGGCAGTAGAACCGAACTCGGGGGACATGTTGCCGATGGTGGCGCGGTTGGCCAGCGGCACGGACTTCACACCGTTGCCGTAGAACTCAACAAACTTCTGAACCACGCCGTGCTGACGCAGCATCTCGGTGATGGTCAGAACCACGTCGGTTGCGGTCACGCCGGTCGGAATCTCGCCGGTGAGCTTGAAGCCCACGACGCGCGGGATCAGCATGGACACCGGCTGGCCCAGCATTGCAGCCTCGGCCTCGATGCCGCCGACGCCCCAGCCCAGGATGCCCAGACCGTTCTCCATGGTGGTGTGGGAGTCAGTACCGATACAGGTATCCGGGTAAGCAACACCGTCGTTGTCGAAGACAACGCGGGAGAGGTACTCAATGTTGACCTGGTGGACGATACCGGTTCCCGGCGGAACAACTCGGAAGTTGGAGAAGTTCTCAGCACCCCAGCGCAGGAACTGGTAGCGCTCCTGGTTGCGCTCGTACTCGATCTCAACGTTCTTCTCCAGAGCTTCGGTGGAGCCGAAGGCCTCGACAATGACGGAGTGGTCAATAACCATCTCGGCCGGGTTGAGCGGGTTCACCTGGTCCGGCTTGCCGCCGAGGGCGGAGATAGCCTCACGCATGGTAGCCAAGTCCACCACGCAGGGGACACCGGTGAAGTCCTGCATAAGAACACGGGCCGGGGTGAACTGAATCTCGGTATCCGGCTCAGCGGAGGGATCCCAGTTCGCCAAAGCGTTGATGTGATCCTTGGTTACGTTCTTCCCGTCCTCGTAACGTAGCTGGTTCTCAGCCAGCACCTTGAGGGAGTAAGGAAGCTTCTCCAGGCCCTCGACTGCGTTGATGTCGAAGTAGTCATAAGACTTACCGTTGACCTCAAGAGTCTTCTTGGCGCCGAAGGAGTTCAGGCTTTCAGTCATAAGGAGCTCCATTCCTTGCTTTTGCTTGTGGGTTATCGAACACTGGTCGAAGGTTCATCGAACTTGCCGGCATGCCCTAGCAGCCAACTGGAGCTAGGAATTTCGACAGCCTCAGAACGCTAATGTTCCGTATCTATTGTAGATGTAAGAACCCTCGGTCGACACCAGCATAACAGTACGGGCGTTCTGTTTCCTACATTTCGGGGGTAGCGGCGAGTCGCCCACCCCAGCCACACTGCACGGTTTAGGCTCAGTCGGAAGCAACAGGGGGACACACCCCCTCAAAAATGAACGCGGCGAGATGTAGCGCTAAGCAAAGCGACCTAGGTCCCAATGTTCATAGAGCCTAGAGATTAAGGAGAGGTGAATGATTCCTGCGGGAGTAGACGTTGATGACATCGCCGATCAGCTCTCAGCCGATGGCATAGCATTCTCCAATCCGGAACTGGCGCTTGACGACGGCCTCCAGACCCACATCGCAGACTCCCTCCAGCCAAACCACGGCATTGCTGTCGTAGATGTTTTTCCGGAGAAGATTCCAGATCTCCGCGATCTGGCCACAACACTTCAAGAACAAACGGGACTTGACACAGTAATTCTCCAGGCACCAATGAAGGTATCCGCGGTCAGTAATTCTTATGACCGGGCAACTCTAGAGGCAGCCGAAGATTCGCTTCCCGCCGGACTTGATCAGGTAACCCTGCTTAATGATTTTTATGCCGTAGGAGATCAGTTTTCCGTGCCGTGGTTGTTGATTTTGACGGTCGCGTTTGGCGTTGCGGCGGTTGCCGGATGGGCGAGCTTCCGGGCAGCCACAAAGAAGGTTGAACCAGCCGTGCACTAGGCGAGAGAACCCCGGCGAACACACGCCGCCATTCTGTGCAGTGGAGTAGGGAAGTGGCGAAAATCAACCACTAAGCCTTGATTTTTTAGCGGGGGAGTGGTTGCGACTATGCCCGCAATCCCTCCATAGCTAGGTGCGCCATGACAGCTGAGTCAGGGGCGGGGCGGACATTTTCCCTCCCCACTGGAGGGTGGAACCTTCGGCCGGCGGGCGGGCGATCCTGGGGCCGAAGCTGACGCCGCGAGACAAGTTTCGGGACATGACAAAGGGGGAGGTGCCCGACAGGTGGGGCGGGCAGAGGCCAAGGGTGCAGTGAGCAATATCACAGTCACACCTTGGTAACAATGTCATTGCAGGTTAGGTGCGCCTGTAACGCCGTGTGGTCAGGCGTGGCTTATGTGAAAGATGGGGAAAGTGTGCGAGAAGGCGTGTCGGTGACGTATGGTTCACGTATCGACTCACGGGTTGACTATTGCTCCATACGTTCATGGACCAAGCCTTGACTCTCAACTGATTTGTCGCACGGGTATGTGGGGAAGCACGCCACGAGCGAAGGAAACTGTTGAGGTTCACCGCCTGGTGGATGACCGTCGCACCACTATGTTGATGCGCATAGCAATACAGTTTGCTCGGCGCAGTCGGTACCAGTGTTCAAATTTTTTAGATATCGAAACACCTACCTCCCGAGTGGAAGAGGCTACATACACTTCATACGCATGCCTTTACTGTGGGCTGCGTCGGCCTGGGTTCCATCGGTTTCCGGTTGGGTGCCAGCCACGAGGGCTTGCGCGTGCGCCACGATTGGCGCGAGGCGTGACCCCTCCATGAGCGCGGCGTCGAGCGAGGAGGAACCGACATAGGACCTATCGTCAGATTAGGGTGTGTGCCCCCTCATCATCGGATCGCGCAGTCATATTTAAGCGCGCTCTACGCGGAGCAACCGAGGCCCGTGAGTGCGCAGTCTGACTTGCTTTTATGAAGCGGTCCGACTTGATGTTGGTGCACACACGAGGCGCTGCGCAGTATCGTGTTGCTCTGTGTCAGTGATGGTTCAGCCAAATTAATTCGACATATATTGTCGTGCAGTCGGCCGTAATCATCTAGGGCAACCCGCGTGGGCATACCCCGGTCAGCACCGGGCGCCAGTCTCTTCAGTTCCACTAATCCTTTGGGCGTAACCATCGTCGTAACATTCTGTGGGAAGCTCGAGCCAGCTATGCGTACCTTGCGTACCTTAACTACGGCCTTGCCTGGCTGACTCGTTGCCTGTACCGCTCGATGTCCAGCACGCATGTCTGCATCACACGCATGACAGTTCCAATGAGGTAGGTGCCTAGGAGATAACTCTCGTGGCCACCACATCGTCTTTTGGCTTCCGGCGTTTCAAGGCAGCTTTCGCTGCCATTGCGACCACCGCAGCCTTGTCTACCGCTTCTTCGCTCACTCCTGCAGTGGCGGAGGAGCCTGAGCAGCTCAATATTGAGTCACTGCTGTCGTCTGATAGTCCATCCATCGCTGACCTCGCCGGCGCCATCGCCCAGATTGAGGAACGTATCGCGCAAGCGGAAGCCGAAATCGGCATCCAGCGTGAAACCGTCAACCGGGCGCTCGTTGATCTCAATGACGCTCGGACCAAGGCAGCCCAGGCTCGCCAGGGCACCACGACCGCTCGCCAGGAGCTTGATGATGCCCAGGCAGACGTCGCCGATGCACAAGCCAAGCTCGACGAGGTTTCACGCTCGGCCTATCGCCGCGCAAATACCTCTGACGCCGTTACCCATGCGGCCGGCAAGGATGCTCGCTCGGATATGTTGGAGCGCCAGTCCTACCTCCGCTTGCAATCAGAGAAGCAACAGGCCGTTGTTAGCGATCTGGAAAAGGAGCGCACGGAGAAGGCCAACAAGGAGTCGCAGCTACGCAAGACCCAGCGGTTGGCTGAGGAGCGCGCAGACAAAGCGGCAGATGCCGAGTCCGCTGCACGCGAACAGCTCTCTGAGTCCGAAGCTTCAATTGAAGAATCTGCGGCCGAGCGCGAGGATCTCCTCTCTCAACTTTCATCTCTCCACAAGGCCCTAAATCAAGCTAAGGGTGTTGACGAAGACGAGACGGCAAGTCTAGAGACCAGATACAACGTCAACGATGAAGCCTTGTCAATGGCGGAAGGGTTCAATGCTCAGGACACGACTACGGTCCCAGCCGATGACTCCTTGGAGCCGACCCCAGAGGCCGATTCCGTCCCGACCGCTGGCCCTTCAGCCTCTGAGGCGAAGAACCCTACTTTGCAATCACAACGCTCTGCGCCCTCCGTTTCTGCTGAAGATATGGATGCGCTTTCGAGCGCCGCAAGCACTGTAGCCAACGATCCGAACGTGCAGGAATTGTCGTCGACAAGCACTGCAAGCTCCGCTGAAGAGGGGGCTACTTCAGGCGGCAGCGGCAGCTCCTTCGACCCGAGTGGGATCGATGCTGAGACCGTTGCATTGGGCATTGGCGCGGTAGGAACCGTAGCTTCCTTGGTCGCCGCTTCTCAGCCAGGCCACAACAATAGCTTGAGCCAGGACGAGATCGACGCTTTGGTCGAAGGCTCCTCGAAGCTTTTCGCCCTCCAAGGCGAGGGCGCAAGCACCTCGGAGGCAAGCGATTCTGCTTCCGCGGCTTCGGATGAAGACACGTTGGAGTCCGAGGTTTCCGGTGTGCTGGACCCGCTTGACACAACCGATAGCGTCACGGATAAGGCCTCCGAGTCTCTGGGCGATGCCTCCCGTGAGGCAAAGATCGAGACCCTCATTGAGCGTGCGACGTCCCAGGTTGGTGTTCCTTATGCGTGGGGCGGTGGCGATGCCAACGGTCCCACCCAGGGTATTCGTGATGGCGGCGTGGCGGATTCTCACGGTGACTACAACAAGGTCGGCTTCGATTGCTCGGGCCTAGTTCTCTATGCCTTTGCCGGAGTGGGCATTTCCCTGCCGCACTACACCGGCTACCAGTACCAGAAGGGGACCAAGATCGCACCGAGCGAGATGGAGCGTGGTGACCTAATCTTCTACGGCCCAAACGGCAACCAACACGTGGCGATCTACCTCGGCGATGGCACGATGGTTGAAGCCCCGCAGTCTGGTCAAAACGTCAGCATTACCCCTGTGCGCCAAGGCGGCATGGCTCCCTATGCCGTGCGCCTAATCTAGAACAGCCCGTTGCTAGACTGGGCTGCATGACTGATACACTGCGTACTGCCCAGGGCAACGCCCTTAGCACCGATTCGGTGCCCTCTTCATTCGACGCCCTCCTCGTTCTTTCTTTCGGTGGCCCGGAAGCAAACGAGGAGGTCGTCCCGTTTTTGGAGAACGTCACCCGCGGCCGCGGCATTCCACGCGAGCGCCTCGTAGAGGTTGGTGAGCACTACTTTCACTTCGGTGGTAAAAGCCCACTGAATGAATTGAACCGGGAGATCATTGACAACGTCGCCGCGGAGCTCAAGGCTCGCGGACATAATCTACCGGTCTACTTTGGTAACCGTAACTGGCATCCCTTTGGAACAGAAGCGGTCGAGAAAATGGCTGCCGACGGAGTGCGCAACGTGGCCATCTTTGCTACCTCGGCCTGGGGCGGCTACAGCGCCTGCCGTCAATATAACGAGGACATCGTCGCTTTGCGCAAGTACGTCGAAGACAAGAACTTGCCCGAGATGACCTTTACTAAGCTTCGTCAGTTCTTCGATCATCCCAAGTTCGTCGAAGAGATGGCTGCCGCCGTCCGAGACGCCTACGCACAGGTTCCAGAAGAGAAGCTGGCTAGCACCCGCATGCTGTTTACTGCCCACTCAGTTCCGACGGCCCACGATGCAGTAGGGGGCGCTGAAGGCGATAAGCACATTTACTCCCGCCAAGTAGCGGAAGCCTCCCGTCTCGTCGCCGAGGCAGCAGGGGTGAAGGACTATGACCTTGTATGGCAATCGCGGTCCGGCAACCCGGCTACTCCGTGGCTAGAGCCGGACATCGTCGACCATACGACGGTCATCCACCAGGAGGACGGTGTCGACAGTGTCGTTGTATGTCCCATCGGATTCATCTCCGATCATATGGAGGTCATCTGGGACCTCGATTCAGAACTGAAGCAAGCCGCCGAAGAGATGGGTGTTAGCGTCTATCGCACCCGCACTGCTGGGCCAACCACTCGTTTCGCCTCGCTCATTGTAGACCTCATCGATGAGCTCGAGCAGGGAACTGAGCCCGATTCTCTCGGAGACGTCACTGTCCAAGGCTGCACCGTCAATGGCGCCCCCTGCGCTGAAGGCTGCTGCGATATCTGGTCGCTACACAAGCAGCATTAACGCGCGAAATCCGTCAGCGCGTAGGCCACGCCAGCCATTCGCGCTTGACGGATGTGGTGCCATAGGCGCAGCAGCTGCGGATCGAGACTGTGATCCTGGATGCGGTCGGTCACTGTCTCGATGATGGCCGCTACGCGATCGGCGCGCGCAAAAAGTTTTGCCGCCCGCCCCGGTACGGCAGTGGGTAAGCCCGGAGTGTCATAGAAGTCACTGAGAGTTCCTACCGTCAGCCGCGGATTGGGTAGGGCATCGCTGCGGTAGCCCAGAGCTTCGATGAGCGCTGCGGATTCATTTGTCGCGGCGCTCAATAGCGCATCAGCCTCGCCCGGACTTAGCCACGCAGGCGAGGGGAGCGCAGCAGTTTCCTCAATCACCATCCACTGGGTGGCGCGGTTGGAATAAGAGGGCACCAGTACTATATGACGGTCTCTATCGTTGGTCCGCACCACGATAGCGCCGGCCGGGTTTTTAGCCGCTGCACGCGCCGATTCCGAGCCCGCCGGTAGTGCTGGCGCCTCGCCCGGGCCGGAGAGGATGAGCCGCAGGAGTGGCTCACGGTCACCGCCCTCGATAATGGAGATGGTTTCGCGTCGGAGAAGTGACATAACATCAAGGAAGGGTTCTCCGTTCGCTCCCTGATGTTCCCCGCCTAACTCGCGGAGGGCGTCAAGGAAATTATCGGTGGATTCGTGTCCCCAGAGCCACGCGCCAAGCCAAACGGCGACGTTTTGTACAGGGGACCAGACTTCGGCGCGCATATCCATGGCTGGACAGTGTAGACGATAGGGTAGACCGCTATGAGCTTGAATTCCCGGGACCCTTACGGTGGCGATATTTTCGCCGGACATGCACGCAACAAGAAAACCGAATACCCTGAGGTGCCTGCAGAACCAGGGATCGTCGTCGAGGTTCGGGGAGACGACTTCGTGGGAGCGGTGATGGGCGTGGATAAGACCGCGTGGGGGCCAGTCGTGCGCCTCGAAGATCGTCACGGTACCGAGCGAGTCTTCAAACTCGTCAAGGGCGGCTTCCTATTGGAGGGGCAGCCTGTGACGCTGACGAGATACGTCGAGAAGCAAGCGCCCAGAAAGTCAAACTCTGGATCGCGCCGCGTTGAGAACCTCGAGGCGAAAGTAGCCGCGCCGTCGCGCATTTGGGTCGAAGGTATCCATGATGCGGCGGTCGTGGAAAAGGTCTGGGGGCACGACCTGCGAGTAGAGGGAGTGGTGGTCGAATACCTTGAGGGTCTGGACAACCTCGAGGAACGCCTCGTTGAATTCCAGCCCGGGCCTGGGCGCCGCGTGGGAGTTCTAGCAGATCACCTCGTAGAAGGCTCGAAGGAAACGCGGTTGACGCAAACGGTGGGCGAGCACGTACTCGTGACCGGACATCCTTTCATTGATATCTGGGCAGCCGTCAAACCCGAGCGCCTAGGGCTGCGCGCCTGGCCCGAAGTTCCCTATGGCGAGGACTGGAAGACTGGTATCTGCCGGCGAACAGGATGGTCCGATCCCAAGGAAGGATGGAGCCGAGTTTATAATGCCGTCAATTCCTTCCGGGATCTCGATTCCACACTCATCGGTGCTGTAGAACGCCTCGTAGACTTCGTCACGACGCCGGAGCTGCGCAAAGAAGATCTTCTTTAGTTCGAGTTCGCTCGGTCGATGAGATTCACCGCGAGCTGGCAGCCGGCGGTTTCCGCTGCCCAGCCTGCCGCCTGGAGTCGCTGAGACATAGCCTGTTTAGAGATACCCAATTCCTCGGCGGCCTCGTTCTGGTTCAATCCTCCGCGCACCAAGGATGTAGCCTCGCGGCCCTCCATCGTGCGCTTATTCAGTACGAAGCCGAGGAGAGCGAAGGCCGCTGCAATATCCTGCGCTTCCTGCGCTCGCCCGCGCCGATCAACCTTGGCGTAGACATGCCCCGCGCGTGCCGATCCCTTCACGGCAGCGGTAGCGACGGCGCGCGTCTCGGCATCTCCCGCGCCCTCGCCCGGGACAACACCGATACCGATGGCCCAGTCACCGTCTGCAAGAAGCGCCATGACGACATCGCAGACCGCGGAAGAGGAGTAGGCAACGGCGCAAATATCTTCGACGCCAAGGACCTCGAACTCACCGATGCCTTCCAGTGTGGAAAGCGCAGCGGCCGAGCGTTGGACCAAATCGGCGCGGCGTACCGAGCGGCCGCGGTAGCGGGCATGGACTGCAAGCACGTTGAGAGACTCCTTCCAGCGAGAAACAACGTTTAGTCTACCCCTTGCGCTTGACCGGTCGCTGCATGCCGGGCTCGAGCGGCAAGCGCGTGTCTAGAATGAGTCCGCCGATTCCGAGTGCAGCGGCGAGGACAAAGCCAATGATGGTGTAGGGGCTTGTCTTACCAGTGAGTGCATCCCCAAAGAAGACGCCGATGGCGGTCGTTGGAATTGAACCGATGAATGTGGCGATGGAAAATTGCAGGACCGAAATTGGGGTGAGCGCCGCAACATAGTTTAATAAGGAAAACGGAACTCCCGCGACCATTCGCAGAGAGGCCACGGCCAACCAACCACGGCGGTCAAGGCGCGCATTGATGGCATAGACCGCCGGGTGTGTGAGGTACGGGCGAATCCATTCACCAAGCAAGCTGCGGACTATAAGCAGGGAAACAGTGGCGGAGATGGTCAGTGCGACGAGGGAGATGACCAACCCGAGCCACGGGCCGAACAGAAGCCCGGCGGCTAAAGTCCATACTGTTCGGGGCATGGGAAACTGCGTGAAGACGATGTAGGCGCCGGTAAAGGCGATGAGAAACCATGGCCCGAGGTGCTGCGACCAAGAACGCAGCGCGGCGAGAGAGGGGACGTCGACAAGCACGGCAAGAAACACCAGCGCCGTGCCGGTGAGGATTACTGCCGCCCAACGCTTCCACGTCCACCGCCTGCAGCTCTGCCAAGCCGAGCGCGCCAAAGACGTACAAAAATCACCGACGCTGTGCACCCAACCAGATTTCATAGGGCTACAAGCTTAATGCGAGTGAGGCCAAAATCCTCATTGGTCCCAAGCGCGCCCCGCGATGCGCGGTGTCTGGGCAGGGACTGGGAGTAGCGCCCCAACTTGCTGGCAAGCCCCGGTTCGATGCAGGGTTTCGGCGCTCCACGGTGGATACTTATCTGAGGCACGCATCCGCATGAACTGATTTCGTCCACTTATCCTGCTTGATCTTTAGCTAGTTTTGCCGCCTTTCTCATCTGCGCGCGTTTCCTGCGGAGCGTTTTCTTTGCTTGCTACATCCCCTTTTCTTGTCTGCAGTGACATCTGCAGTTATTGGAGTACAACCATGAACTTTCTTCATAACGTCACGTCTTATATGGACGCAGCTACCTTGCTCGAGGCTTTTGGGCCGTGGGTCATAGGTGGTATCGCCCTTGTCGTGTTCATTGAGTCAGGAGTGCTCTTTCCGTTCCTTCCGGGGGATTCACTCCTAGTGACCGCTGCGATTTTGCGCGATGAGCTTCACGTCTCGCTTTGGCTGCTCATCACAGTGGGTATGGTGGCTGCCATTGCCGGCGATCAAGTGGGCTATTGGATTGGGCACCGCTTTGGGCGTGGCTTGTTTAAACAGGATGCACGGCTTCTCAAGCTGGAGTACCTCATCACCGCGGAAAACTTCTTCCGCAAGCATGGCCCGCTGGCATTGGTGCTGGGGCGCTTCGTGCCCATCGTGCGCACCTTCATCCCGGTGGCCGCTGGTACGGCCGAAATGCCCTATAAGAAGTTCATCGGATGGAACGTCAGCGGGGCAGTGGCTTGGGTGCTCTCCATGAACCTGGTCGGCGTCTTCTTGGGAAATATTCCAGGTATTGCTGATTCGATTGAGAAGATCATGCTGCTTATCATCGCGCTGTCTGTGGCGCCCATCGTCATCAAGGGTGTGCACAGCTATGTCGTGTCGAAGAAAAAGTCCACGGTCGTGGTGGAGAAGGAACCAACGGCCGAAGCAACCACTGAGGCGAGGGCTTAAGGGACATTTCGTGTGGATAAACCGATACGGATTCCTGGGGCAGCCTGGGATAATACGGTGATCTTGATTTTGAATCGGTTCCAACGGCCCGATCTGTGAAATCAACACCGGATAGTCCTAGGTCTGTGATAAGGGGACTGCTGCTGGTGCGGTAAGGCCAATTCCTATGGCTAATAGGAATCGGCCGTCGTGTGACATGTGCGGCCACGGATTGGTTAAGAACGGCAAAACCGCGGCAGGAACCCAACGCTGGTTGTGTCCTCAGTGCAACGTTTCATCGATTAATACCCGCGCACACACCAGCGATATTCGGCACTTCAAAATCTTTATCGACTGGATTCTTTCCGGCGAATCCGCAGACCATTTAGCCAAACGCCTTGGGGTAACAAGGCGGACTTTAACCCGGTGGTTCAAGCTGCTGTGGTTTATCACCGTGCCCACGACTACTGACCCCTATCGGGTTTATGACCAGGTCTTTATCGACGGCACCTACTTCCACAAAAAATGCCTGCTGGTAGCCTGCACCGAAACACACGTCATCGCCTGGCACTGGTGCCTGCGTGAAAGCTCCTACGAGTACCTGAAACTGCTCGACAAAATCGCGCAACCACTCATCGTCACCACCGACGGGGCAGGCGGAGCACTCAAGGCACTGCGCATTAAATGGCCCGACGTTGCCATCCAGCGTTGCTTAGTCCACGTCCAGCGCAACACTTTTGCTGATATCAGCCGCAACCCGATTCACCCAGCGCATAAAGCAATCCGGAAACTGGGCTACATGCTCGTCCAGGTACACAACCGTGAAGATGCTGCGCGGTTTACTGCTGCAGTCCACCACACCCGCATTACCTTTGCTGATTGGCTTAAAGAGCGAACCTACCGCAGTGCTATACCAGCAGGCCAAGTACCGAAATGGGTCAGCCCCAACCAGAAATGGTGGTACACCCACCGCAACGCCCGCAGGGCTCTAAAACGGCTAGAAAAGCTTATTCACGCTGGACAATTATTTACTTTCCTTGACCCGCCTGAAGGTGTCACACAGGACTTAAAAGCCACCACAAACCTGCTGGAAGGCGGCATCAACAAACAACTCAAAGACTTAGCAGGAAACCATCGGGGCATGTTCGATGAGCATCAGCGCATCACCATGGACTGGTGGCTCTACACCCACACCGAAGACCCGGTAGCGCCACTGGAGTTAACCAAGCAACAAGACTTCGGACGCCAAGGAGAAAAAGCAGCACGCGCAGCCTGGGCAAAAGAAGAACTCACACGACGTGGCCACCCAGACGGACGACCAGCCACATACGACACCCACATCGACAACGAATGGAACCCCAGCTTAGGCATAAGAAAAGGCTGGGCCGGACGCTCCTAAATCCACACGAAATGTCCCTTAGCGCGACACGCCGCAAATCCACACGAAATGTCCCTTAAGCCGAGGCGAGGGCCTAAGCCGGAACCAACCAGTGGGTATAAGAAAGCCCCGTGCTCCACATCATCATTCTCGACGGTGTGAAGCACGGGGCTTAGTTCCGTGCCCGAGGGGGGACTTGAACCCCCACGTCCGTTAATAGGACACTAGCACCTCAAGCTAGCGCGTCTGCCATTCCGCCACCCGGGCTAGGGTGTTTGTTCAGCCTCTCGGCTGGGCACTCGCATACTGTATCCCGAATTGACGCAACTACACAAATCAGCACCTCACGCAGTGTTTTTAGGCTCATATAGAGCGCTGAAAACACAACGATGAAACTTACTGGCCCCTACTGGGCGCCCACTGCCGCTATCTTGGGCAGAAGAACATTCGCCGGCACAGGGTTTAGCTTTCCGATACAAATGAATCTATGACTAAGAACACTTCAGATTCCGTTGAGAGCTACGCCACCGATTCCCGATTCCCGGGTCCGGACCCTTATGCACCACTGGGAGATGTCCCCGCGTTTACCGTCACGTCCTCCGATATCGATGAGGGAGCAGAGATCACAGAGCGCTTCCGCGCTCCTGCGAACATCTCACCGCAACTCTCGTGGTCGGACGTACCCGAGGGAACCAAGTCCTTCGCTGTCACATGTTTTGACCCGGATGCTCCGACGGGCTCCGGTTTCTGGCACTGGGCTGCGTTCAATATTCCGGCTGACGTACGTGAGCTGCCTACGGGAGCAGGCTCCGCGGAAGACCTTGGGCATGAAGGCGTCATCAGCTTGCGCGGAGACTCCGGCCAGCGCGTCTATTACGGGCCCCAGCCACCAGCCGGTCATGCCCCACACCGCTACCTTTTTGCGGTCCACGCAGTCGACGTTGACCGCCTCGATATCGACCCGGACGCAACACCAACAGTCCTTGGGTTCAACCTTTTCTTCCACACCCTCGGCCGTGCGATTACGTGGGGCTGGTACGAGGCCCACTAATACGGCCCATTAAACTCGGCACAATGACTAGGAATTCGGATACCAACCCCACCACTGACGGAGTAGATATCCCCGCCGCCCTGCGCGTGGGTGGCGCTTTCATGTTGCTGGCCGCCGTGTTAGCACTATTCGGGCTCGTATCGATTTTCACCGATGGCGGGGCGCCACCTTTGAGTGGACGTGGCGCCGCCTCGCCATCGTTGGTGCGGCGCTGCTTGTCGGCGCATTCAGCACCCAACGCCGCGATCAGCGCGGCAGCCGCGAGCAAATCATTGCGCTAGTCCTAGCGCTGGTGCTCATCATCGCTAGCCGCGCACTGCCCGGCACGGTCCTCACCACGATGGGGCAATACGTGGTCTTCCTCTACGCCGTGGCCGCAGGGTTGTGCGCGGTCATTATCCGCCGCACGCTGCGTTAAACGAAAGGCTTGAAGCGCGGACCGGAAGCCCATTCGCGCTTCTTTTCTTCGACAGAGCCGAGTCCCTCGAAGACTCTTTGGGGTCTTAGTCGATCCATCCCAGACCGGAGCCAACGGCCTCCGAGATAGTGCTGAGGCCGTGCGCGTGAATCTGCTGGGCAATGCCGCGGTGGATATCGCGAATCCAATCCGGTCCACCGTAAATCAGTCCGGTGTAGCCCTGCAGCAGCGAGGCGCCGGCAGTGATACGCTCCCACGCCTGCTCCGGCGTGGAAATTCCGCCCGCCGAAACCAGCACAAGTTTCTCGCCCACGCGGGCGTGGAGGCGCTTAAGCACCTCCAGCGAACGCTCAGCCACTGGGGGACCCGATACGCCACCCGCGCCCATGGCCGCGACCTCGTCGGCCGGGGTGCTCAATCCCTCACGGGAAATAGTGGTGTTGGTAGCCACGATTCCAGCCAAGCCCACCTCCACGGCCATATCCGCCACGGCATCAATATCTTCATCGCTGAGATCGGGAGCAATCTTGACCAAGACCGGCGAGGATGTCGATTCCACCACGGCCTCCATGATGGGGCGGAGGGACTCCACTGCCTGTAGGTCACGCAAACCTGGAGTGTTTGGGGAGGATACATTGACCACGACATAATCGGCCAGATCCCCCAGCACAGAGGCGCACTGACGGTAGTCATCCACCGCATGCTCAGCGTCGGTGACCTTGTTCTTGCCAATGTTGATGCCGACGACATCGTTGTAGCGGCGCTTGCGCAGATTGCGCGCGGCAGCCAGCGCACCCTCATTGTTAAAGCCCATGCGGTTCAGGATTGCCTTGTCCGCCTTGAGCCGGAACAGTCGGGGAGCAGGGTTTCCGGGCTGCGCCTTCGGGGTGATGGTACCCAGCTCGGCATAACCGAAGCCAAAGGGGGTCCAGACATCAGCAGCCGCCGCGTTCTTGTCGAAGCCGGCCGCCAACCCTAGCGGGCGTGGGAAGCGCACCCCAAACACTTCCTGTTCCAGTACCGGATCATTGACCGGTACTACCTTTCCCAGCGCACGATTGAGCGGGCCGCCGGCTTGGAAGATGGCCAGCCCGCCGTTGATGATTCCGTGGATACGCTCCGGGTCGAGTTTAAACATTCCCTTCAATGCTGCCTGGTAGGCAGCATGGCGGGCGCGGTCAAGAGCGGAGTACTGCATGAAGTGTCCTTAGCTGAGGTTACGGATGAGGTCTTTGGGCCGGAAACTAGCGCGATGTCGTGTCGAGTTCCGGATCGGTGATGAACTGGAGGCCTTCACCGGATGCAGAGGCGGTGACGAGGGTGCCGTCGCCAAGCACGGCAATAGTGCGTGCATCAGCCACAGTGTCCATGGTGCCAACATTTTCTGGGACGCCCGCAGAAACGGTAAAGGCGTGGAGGAGGTTGTTATCGGTGGTGGTTACCCACGCTAGCTTGCGGCCGGCATCCCAAGCCACGCCCCACGGCGTGCCGCCGGTGTTGCCGTACTGGTGCAGGCGAATAACATCGCTGGCGGTGTAGATTGCCACGCGCTTGCCCACGGTGTCAGATGCCACGACTACGGCCCCGTCGCCGCCGGAGATCTGGCCGACGCCCTGACCTACGCGCAGACGCCCGCCCGCACGGTCCTTTTCCCAATCTAGAGATTGAATCGTCGAGTCTTCCCTTAAGACGCGGACGATGCCGTCCGCACCATCAGAAACGGGAACGGAAATGAGCTGATCCGAACCAGCCTCCACGGTGATGCCGGTGCTGCGTTCCCCGTCGCGGTACACGCCGACGGTGGTCGAGTCCTTCGAACCAACGAATACTTCACCGCTGGAAGCCTCCGCGACCACCGTTACTGGTTGCTCCTCATCCACTGCCAATTCCTGAGGGGAATCCGGCTTATGAGGATCGATGAGCATTACCTTCTGCCCACAGGCAAGGAGGAAGTGCTTTTCAGATGCGGTGAGGTCGCCGCACTTCTGATCCACGGAGAGCTTTGTTGCCTTGTCTTCCTCAAAGTCCGCGGCCGAACCTACTGAGAGGGAATCTTCGGTGCGCACGGCGAGAATATCGCCGACAGCTGCGAGATCAGACACTGCATCAAACGGGACGATGGTGCCCACTGGCTTCGATGACTCTGGGGAAGGAGCGGGTTCGGCTTTGCCATAGACCGCCGAGTTGGGGTCCCCGCCAACCCCTTCCGTGGGATTGCAGGCGGCAAGAGCGCATGTGCTGGCAAGAAGGGCAGAAGAAAGCAGGACTCGACGCATTTTCACGATCCCTCATCCTAGCAGTCAGCGTGGTGGAAACCGGAAGCCATGGACCGCGCTAGTAGGCTGTCGCGGGTGACTACAACAGCTACAACCGACGCCATGACATGGGTACAGGTCATCGTCTTGTCTCTTGTCCAAGGGCTCACCGAATTCCTGCCCGTGAGCTCTTCGGGGCACCTACGCATCGTCTCCACGCTCTTTTGGGGACAGGACGCCGGTGCCTCCTTCACTGCCGTCATCCAGCTCGGCACTGAGCTGGCAGTGATTGTGTACTTCGCGGGAATGATTTGGCAGATCCTCAAAGGGTGGTTCGTAGGTCTCGTGCACAAGGAGCAGCGTGGCCAGGACTACCGCATGGGATGGATGGTCATCGTCGGCTCAATCCCGATTGGCATCCTAGGCGTCCTGGGTAAGGACCTGATCAGGGATAACTTGCGCAACCTGTGGGTTACAGCGTCCATGCTCGTGCTTTTCTCCTTTGTCTTCATCATCGCCGAGAGGGTGGGCAAAAAGGAGCGCAGCTTCGAGGAACTGACGATGCGCGATGCCATCGTCATGGGCCTGTGCCAGTGCTTGGCTCTCATCCCAGGTGTCTCGCGCTCGGGAGGCACGATTTCGGGCGGCCTCTTTTTGGGCTTGGATCGCGAGGTGGCGACGCGCTTTAGCTTCCTCCTGGCCATTCCTGCGGTGATGGCTTCGGGCCTGTTTTCGCTTGGCGACGCCTTCGGCCCCACCGTGGGGCAGTCTGCCACCGGCGCCCAACTGCTCGTCGGCACGCTCATCGCGTTCGTCGTCGGCTATGCGTCTATTGCGTGGCTGCTGAAGTTCGTGGGTAGCCATTCCTTCGAGTGGTTTGCGGCCTACCGCATTCCTGTCGGGCTCCTCGTCATGCTCTTGCTGGGCCTCGGAGTACTCGCCCCATAACAACCGGGTATGCGCCAGTTGCGGAGTCAGTACGCGTTAGGATGGTCCCCATGCAATCTTGGCCTGTCCCGCACATCGATTCCGTCCCTGGCACCCCGTCGCCGCTTCACCTCTATGATTCCGCTGATGGAGAGGTAAAGAGGCTCAACATCAAGGGGGAGACCGCCACCATGTATGTCTGTGGCATTACCCCTTATGATTCCACCCACCTGGGCCATGCAGCGACCTACCTCACCTTTGATCTGATTTACCGCCAGTTGCTGGATAACGGCTACAAGGTGAATTACGCCCAGAACATCACCGATGTGGATGATCCGCTCTTCGAGCGCGCCGAGCGCGATGGTGTGGATTGGCGAGAGCTGGGTACCTCCCAAATCAACCTTTTCCGCTCAGATATGGAGCTACTCTCCGTGTTTCCTCCGCAGCACTTCGTTGGGGCGATGGAAGCCATCGATGAGATCACGGAAATGGTGCAGGCGCTTCTCGACGCAGGTGCGGCCTATGTCGTCGATGACCCCGACTATCCGGACGTCTACGCATCCATCGAGGCCACAAAGAACTTCGGCTATGAATCGAATTATTCCCGCGAGCAGATGGAGACCTTCTTTGCCGAGCGCGGCGGTGACCCAGAACGCCCTGGTAAGCGCGATCCTTTGGATGCGCTCATTTGGCGTGCTCACCGCGAAGGCGAGCCCGCATGGGAATCTCCTTTCGGGCCGGGCCGTCCCGGCTGGCACATTGAGTGCTCAGCCATCGCGACCAACCGGCTCGGCTCCAGCTTCGATATCCAGGGTGGCGGTTCGGATCTTAAGTTTCCGCACCACGAATTCTCTGCCGCCCATGCGGAGGCCGCTCTTGGGGTAGAGCGCATGGCCCAGTCCTATGTGCACACCGGCATGATTGGCTTGGAGGGCACCAAGATGTCCAAGTCCTTGGGCAACCTGGTCTTCGTCCACAAGCTTGTGGAGGCAGGCGTTGATCCCTCGGCGATTCGCCTTGGAGTATTCTCCGGCCACTACCGTGAGGACCGGGACTGGTCTGACGAGGTCCTGCACACCGCGCAGGAGCGTTTGGAGCGCTGGCGCGCGGCCTCCCGAAACCCTGGCACGGTGGAAGAGATCAAGGAAGTTGTCCACAACGTGCGCCTAGCGTTGGCGGAGGATTTGGATACCCAGCGCGCTATTGCGGTTCTTGATCAGTGGGCTGAGCAGGCTTTAGGGGCAGCGGAAGCTTCCGAAGAAGCATCTGATGTGCTCCGGACTGCAGTTAATTCATTGCTGGGCGTGCGCCTCTAGGAAACTTCAGGCATGATTTAGCTCATGACGATTCGTGCAGAATTCCAGCCCACCGTTGATGAGTTCATGTCCAACCTGCAGTCCTTCGCTACCGGGGATTACCTCAAGGAAGAGGAGAAGGAGTTCTGGGAGGCGCCGTTTGATGCTGCGGTGCTCCCAGACCTCCGCTTCATCTTGGAGTCCTTCCTCGAGGCTCTGGATAAACTCCCAGATGATCCAGATGGTGGTCTCCTGGGAGCTGCGGTGCGGCCTTCCGTCGAGAAGCTCGCAGCTTTCAACCGAAAGAATGCCGATGCTGTACTTGAGCCGGAAGAGAAGGAGGAGCTAACCGAGCTTATTCACTCCGCCTCTGCAGCAACTGGTGCAGATGATGAAGCCCTCGCGCAGCTACCGGAGCTGGATTTCTAATTGACTGATACCGATCAGACAGCACGTATCCGCCGTCCCGCCGCGATCTTCTGGGACATGGACGGCACACTCACCAACTCTGAACCTCTATGGGAAGAGGCCACCTTTTACCTCTCCGAAACGTTGGGGCGCCGGCTGACACCTACTGAGCGTTTGGCGACGGTCGGCGCGACCTTCGAGGACACGCTCGCCATCTGCGCCGATAAAGCCGGCGTCGAGCTCCAGCCTGGCGATAGCGAACGCTACCACATGCTCATGTTCGACTACGTGAAGTCGCTATTTGCCGAGCGCCTCGAAATCTTCCCGGGAATTTCGGAGCTCCTTGGTGAGCTCAAGGATGCGGGAATGCCGATGATGGTGACCACGAACACCGAGCGCTACGTGGCGGATTCCGCGATCGCGGCTTTGGGCCGAGACTATTTCGTTGACACTCTCTGTGGCGACGAGGTTCCCCACGGCAAACCAGCTCCTGATATGTATGCCGAGGCCGCCCGCCGAGTGGGCG
The DNA here is from genome assembly GCF_000022905.1 of Corynebacterium aurimucosum ATCC 700975. NCBI lineage: Bacteria > Bacillati > Actinomycetota > Actinomycetes > Mycobacteriales > Corynebacteriaceae > Corynebacterium > Corynebacterium aurimucosum. Next base: position 1,389,156 of record NC_012590.1, read on the forward strand.
CTCGACCCCAGGATTGCCTCGTATTCGAAGACTCGGCGGCAGGTATGCGCGCGGCGGTCGCCGCCGGCTGCTCCGTCATTGGTTTGCCGGAAGGGGAGCACGTTACAGTCCCCGAGGAGGTCACTGTCATCTCCGAACTACGAGGCAGTGGGCACCACCACCTAGAAGGCACAACGGCGCGCGATGTGTATGAGTGGTTTCAGCGCTTGCACTCACTGTAGGCGGAGAATTTCGGCCGGGGTGCAGAATTTTATGCAGCGGTGTGGAAGAATATTACTTTGTGAAGAATTTTGAAAGCCTGTTTGAGGAACTGTCCCAGAAGATCGCCGAACGCCCCGAAGGCTCCGGCACCGTGGAAGCCTTCGATAAAGGTATCCACCACTTGGGCAAGAAAATCATCGAAGAGGCTGGCGAAGTGTGGATTGCGGCCGAGTACCAGTCTGATGAGGAGCTCGCTGAGGAGATGTCGCAACTGCTGTACTGGCTCCAGGTTATGGCACATAAGCGCGGCCTGAAGCTTGAGGATATTTACTCCTACCTATAGTCGGCCCGAAGCCGTCCCAGTACACAGCCAACACCGCATTCAGCGTAGAAAGAACCGCACACCAATGATCAAAATTGCCGTCCCCAACAAGGGGTCCCTGTCCGAGGCCGCCCTCGAAATCTTGAAGGAAGCCGGATACAAAGGCCGTGGACACAACAAGTCACTCAACGTCGTGGATGAGGAAAACGGAGTCGAGTTCTTCTTCCTGCGCCCAAAGGATATCGCCATCTACGTGGCCCAAGGCGTCCTGGATTTGGGGATTACCGGCCGCGATTTGGCACTGGATTCCCGCGCAAAGTTCAATGAGGTTCTGGCTCTGAATTTTGGAGGCTCCACCTTCCGCTATGCCGCACCGGCGGGGGAGGAGTGGGACGTCGCCAAACTGCAGGGCAAGCGCATTGCAACCTCGTACCCCAACGTGGTCCGCGATCACCTCGCAGCCAATGGGATCGACGCAGAGGTTATCCGCCTTGACGGTGCGGTCGAGATTTCGATTCACCTTGGTGTCGCCGATGTGATCGCCGATGTTGTCTCCACAGGTACCACCCTGCGCCAACAAGGCCTTGAGCCCTTCGGTGAGCCCATCGTGACTTCGGAGGCCGTCGTGATTAAGCGCGAGGGTGAGGACGTCACCGCCGACGAGAACGTTGTGCTCAGCCGTATTCGCGGAATCCTCAATGCACGCCACTACGTCATGCTCGATTACAACGTGGCGGAAGAAAAGCTGCCTAACGTCGAGGCAGTGACACCCGGTCTGACGGGGCCGACCATTTCTCCTTTGGCCCGTGAAGGGTGGGTTGCCGTGCGCGTCATGGTGCCCCGCAAGCTGGCCAATCAGGTCATGGACAGCCTTGAAGAACTTGGGGCAGAAGCGATTCTTGCCTCGGATCTCCGTATTGCCCGCTTTTAGGGGGAGATTCCAAACATTTTATTCGCGCGCCTAGCTACGATAGGGACTGACCATCATCGTTCTTCGATTTTTATGCAAGGAGTCAGCCCCGATGGCAAAGACAACTAAGAAGGATGCTCAGGCAGAGGCCAAGGAGACCAAGGATGTAAAGGCCCAGGTTGAGGAAAAGGCCACCAACAAGTCTTCAAAGTCCACGTCTAGCAAGAAGACGCGTACTGAGACTGATCTTCTCGGCTCCGTGGAGGTACCTAGCGATGCGTACTATGGCGTTCACACGCTGCGCGCTATCGAGAACTTCCAGATTTCCTACGTGACCATCAACACCATCCCGGACTTCATCCGCGGTATGGTGCAGGTCAAGAAGGCCACCGCGATGGCTAACCGCCGTCTGCACGTCCTTCCTAAGAAAAAGGCAGAGGCAATCATCTGGGCTTGTGACCAGATCCTGGAAGAGGGCCGCTGCATGGACCAATTCCCGCTGGATGTCTTCCAGGGTGGTGCTGGTACCTCCCTCAACATGAACACCAACGAGGTTGTAGCCAACCTGGCCCTCGAGTACCTCGGTGAGGAAAAGGGTTCCTACGACGTCATCAACCCGAACGATGATGTCAACATGTCCCAGTCCACCAATGACGCGTACCCCACCGGCTTCCGCTTGGGCATCTACTACGCCATGGAAGACCTCATCGAGCGCATCGATACCCTGCAGGCAGCATTCCACGCCAAGGGCAATGAGTTCGTTGACATCCTGAAGATGGGCCGCACCCAGCTGCAGGATGCCGTTCCGATGACCCTTGGTGATGAATTCAAGGCCTTCGCGCACAACCTTGCGGAAGAGCAGGCCATCCTGCGTGACGCCCAGAAGCGTCTACTGGAGATCAACCTCGGCGCAACCGCTATCGGTACCGGCGTGAACACCCCGGCCGGCTACCGCCACCAGGTCACCGCCGCACTGTCCGAGGTCACTGGTCTGGAGATTAAGACCGCCCGCGATCTCATCGAAGCAACCTCTGACTGTGGTGCTTACGTACTGTTGCACTCCACCATCAAGCGTGCGGCAATGAAGCTGGCCAAGATCTGTAACGACCTGCGCCTGCTGTCCTCTGGTCCGCGCGCTGGCCTGGCAGAGATCAACCTGCCGCCGCGTCAGGCTGGTTCCTCCATCATGCCGGGTAAGGTCAACCCGGTTATCCCGGAGGTTGTTAACCAGGTCTGCTTCAAGATCTTCGGTAATGACCACGTCGTTACCATGGCGGCTGAGGCTGGCCAGCTGCAGCTCAACGTCATGGAGCCGGTTATCGGTGAGGCGCTGTTCCAGTCCATCCGCATCATGGGCAACGCCGTCGACACCCTGCGTGAGAAGTGCGTCGTGGGCATCACTGCCAACGCTGACGTCTGCCGCGCTTATGTGGAGAACTCCATCGGTATCGTCACCTACCTGAACCCATTCATCGGCCACCACAACGGTGACATGATTGCCAAGGAGTCTCTCAAGACCGGCAAGGGCGTCAAGGAACTGGTTCTGGAGAAGGGCCTGCTCGACGAGGAAACCCTCAATAAGGTTCTCTCTGTAGAGAACCTCATGCACCCGGAGTTCCGCGGTCAGCTGTACATCGACGAATAAATCGTCGCCCAGCACTAGCGAGAGCGAGTCGCTCATGCTGTACAGCACACGCCCGCGCTGCCTCAATGATGGCGGTGCGGGCGTGTGCCCGTTTTAAACCTGACCAAGTATCACGCCCTCTTTCAAGACCCAGCCGCTGGTGCGCGCTTTTGTGGAAACGGACACAATCGGGCCTGAATACTCGCTAAAGCCACACAAATAGGGAAGAATAAAAACTGTCAGTTCTCGCGCCATGGTCGTGTTCTGACCGCCGCGCGAATTACCACCCATACTGCAGTTCAACTGCACATATTGGAGTTACACAATGGTTGTAGTGCACATCCTCATCGTCCTTGCGGCGATTTATCTTGGTGCCCGAATCGGTTCAATCGGCATTGGTATGGCCGGCGGCTTGGGCGTTCTACTTTTAGGCCTCACCGGCGTCCCCGTCACCCGCGAAGATATCCCTTTCGATGTCATTGGCATCATCATGACCGTTATCGCGGCGATCGCTGCCATGCAGCGCGCCGGCGGCATGGACTATCTGGTCTACCTGGCAGAGAAGTTCCTTCGTAAAAACCCGAAGAAGATCACGTTCTATGCCCCGGTCGTCACGTGGCTGATGACCGTTCTGGCAGGTACTGGACACACCGCATTTTCCACGCTCCCGGTTATTGTCGAGGTGGCCAAGGAAGGCAAGGTCCGCCCCTCGCGCCCGTTGTCCATCGCGGTTGTTGCCTCGCAGATGGCCATCTGTGCCTCGCCTATCTCTGCGGCCGTCGTCTTGCTCGCCGGCCTGTTGGAGCCCATGGGCGTGGGCTATTTGCAGATCCTCGCCGTGCTCATTCCTGCGACGTTCCTCTCCATTTTCCCTGCCGCGTGGATTGCCAACCGTTCCGGCGCGGAGCTAGAAGAGGATCCCGTTTACCAAGAACGCAAGGCCCAAGGCCTGGTGAAGATGCCACAGGGCTCCCACAATTACAGCCCGATGCAGGGCGCCAAGACCTCCGTGATCATCTTCCTGGTTGCCATCGTCATCGTTATGCTGTGGGCCACCCTAACCTCATCCCAGGTAGGACTCATCGAAGAGCCGACTCTGCCCCGTAACGAAGCCATTATGACGGTGATGCTCACTGCTGCAACCCTCATCGTGATGATCACCAAGATCTCCGCTGGCGACGTACTCAATACCCCAGTGTTCAAGTCTGGCATGTCTGCCTGTATCTGTGTGCTGGGTGTGGCCTGGCTGGGCACCACGCTGATTAACCACTACATGGAGGACATCCAGGCCATCTCCGGCTCCGTCATCGAGTCCGCTCCATGGTTGCTGGCCATCGTGCTGTTCTTTGCTGCGGCGCTGCTGTACTCCCAGGCAGCCACCACCAAGGCTCTCATGCCTGCGGCCCTGGCCCTTGGTGTCAACCCGCTGACCGCTGTCGCTGCCTTCCCTGCGGTATCCGCGCTGTTCATTCTGCCGACGTACCCGACCCTGTTGGCGGCCGTTGAAATGGATGACACTGGCTCGACCCGCATTGGCAAGGCTGTCTTCAACCACCCGTTCATCATTCCTGGCACTGTGAGCATCGTCTTGTCGGTCCTCCTGTGCTACGCCATCGGCGCAGTCATTCTTTAGCATTATCAAAATATTATTTGATGTTGCTCAAGACACTTCTTTAGCGCGCTAAGCTGGTGGGCATGACTACGCAACCTTCCGATGTTGAGATCGCCCAAGCCCACCAGCTCGAACCCATCACTGATATTGCCGCCCGCGCCGGCATCCCGGCGCCCGCCCTTATCCCTTATGGGCAGCACAAAGCCAAGGTAGATATCACCCAAGTTGGGGATACCCCCGCCAACGGCAAACTCGTCCTCGTTACTGGTGTCTCGCCGACTCCGGCAGGTGAGGGCAAGTCCACCGTTCTTATCGGTTTGACCGATGCCCTCACGCAGCTGGGGAAGAAGGCTATCGTGGCGCTGCGCGAGCCTTCTCAAGGCCCCGTCATGGGTATCAAGGGCGGTGCCGCGGGAGGCGGCTACTCCCAGGTTGTCCCCATGGAGGACATCAACCTCCACTTCACGGGTGACTTCCACGCCATCTCTGCGGCCACCAATACCTTGGCCGCCATCATCGATAACCACATCCACCAAGGCAACGCGCTCAACATCGATCCGCGCCGCATCACCTGGCAGCGCTGTATCGACGTCAATGACCGCGCGCTACGCAATGTCGTCACCGGTCTTGGCGGCCCGGCTCACGGTGTACCGGGAGAGACCGGTTTCACCATTACCGCGGCATCGGAAATCATGGCCATTCTCGGTCTCGCTACCGATTTGGCAGACCTGAAGAAGCGCCTCGGTGATATCACTGTGGGTTACACCTATGACCAAAAGCCGGTCACTGCCCGCGAGTTGGGGGCAGAAGGCGCACTCACCGCGCTGATGCGCGATGCACTCAACCCCAACCTAGTCCAGACCCTTGGCGGTACTCCCGCCTTTGTCCACGGCGGCCCCTTCGCCAACATCGCTCATGGCTGCAACACACTGTTGGCCACCCAGACTGCTATGCGCTTCGGCGATATCGTCCTCACGGAAGCAGGTTTCGGGGCGGACCTCGGTGGCGAGAAATTCATGGACATCAAGTCCCGCTTCGGTGACCTTGATGTGGCCGGCGCGGTCGTCGTGGCCACGATCCGTTCGCAGAAGTACAACGGTGGGCAGCCGCGCGAGGAGCTCACCACGGAGAACCTGGAAGCCCTGAAGAAGGGCGTGGTGAACCTAGAGCGCCACGTGGAGAATTTGCGCAAGTTCGGGCTTCAGCCAGTGGTCGCGCTCAACCTCTTCTGGAGCGATACCGAGGCCGAGCGCGAGTTCATGCGCCAGTG